>SFIY01000082.1 GCA_004555205.1 Clostridiales bacterium | reverse complement strand
GTCACGCTCCAGCGTGCCCTTGGGGCCCTTGACGGTGATGTGGTTGTGCTCGTCCACCTTGACTTCTACGCCAGCGGGGACGGTGATGGGTGCTCTACCAATTCTAGACATTCTGCTACCTCCTTACCATACGAACGCAAGGACTTCGCCGCCAACATGCTCTTTGCGAGCCTGCTTGTCGGTCATAACGCCCTTGGAAGTGGAGATGATAGCGATGCCCAGGCCTCTGAGGACGCGGGGCAGCTCGTCGGCGCCGGCGTAAACGCGCAGGCCGGGCTTGCTGACGCGGCGGAGGCCCTGGATGGCCTTCTCCTTGCCGGGAAGGTACTTGAGGGTGATGCGGATGATGCCCTGGGTGCCGTCATCAATTACCTGATAGTTCTTGATGTAGCCTTCGTTCAGAAGGATCTCGGCGATGGCCTTCTTCATCTTGGAAGCAGGGACATCAACGGATTCATGCTTCGCGCTACCGGCGTTGCGGATGCGGGTCAGCATATCTGCGATGGGGTCGGTGATCTGCATTGGTTTTTATCCTCCTAGTTTAGAGTTACTGCTTGCGCAGTTTCGGCGGCGAGGTTCCATGTCAATACATGATTGACCATGGCCTTTCGCCATCCATTTATTTGTAAGCCGGGGGATCGGCCCGACTGACAAAACATTGCCAGACAGCACTGTAAGGCCGTTCCGCCTTCTTTCAAAAGCGGCAGCGACCACAGACTGTTTGCCCAATCGAAACCGGTTTACATGCACAACACGGCAGACCGGGCGATTCTCCTTATTTTAGCACAAAGGCATTGATTTGTCTAGCTTTTTATGACGCAAAACACGCACTTTTTTGCTGAAAACGGGAGTAATTTCTTCCTGCCCTGCCAACTTTATGGCTCATGACAGAAAAGTACAAATAACGGCCTTGGTCGATGCCGCGCCACAGGCGCAGCATCGACCTTTTTGGTGGTTATTTCGACAACGTCTTTCCTCCCCTAAACAAATTTGAAGCCCAGCGAAGCGGGTTCAAATTTGGAAGGAAGAATAATACCATCGGTCGATGCCGTGCCGCTTGCGGTGCGGCATGACCTTATGGTGTTATTCTGACGTTAGAAACTGGCCTTGCGGACGCCGGGGATCTGGCCCTTATTGGGGGCGGCCGCAGATCTTGCAGCGGTTGTACTTGCGGGTGGAGAACTTAGCAGGAGCCTGCTGTTTCAGAATCATAGATTTCTTAGCCATATTTCAAGTCCTCCTTAGCTCACGAAGGGAGCGCCCATGAGCTTGAGCAGCTCGCGAGCCTCTTCATCGGTCTTTGCGGTGGTGGTGATGGCGATGTTCATACCACGCAGCTTCTCGATCTTGTCATACTCGATCTCAGGGAAGATGATCTGCTCCTTCAGACCCAGGCTGTAGTTGCCGCGGCCGTCAAAAGCGTCGGCAGAGATGCCGCGGAAGTCACGGACACGGGGCAGAGCCACGTTGAACAGACGGTCCAGGAACTCCCACATGCGGTCCTGACGGAGGGTGACCTTCACGCCGACCTTCATGCCCTCACGGAGCTTGAAGTTAGCGACGGACTTCTTGGCCACGGTGGCGACAGCATGCTGGCCGGTGATGGCGGAGATGTCCTTAATGACGGCTTCCAGAGCCTTGGCGTTATCCTTGCAGTCGCCGCAGCCGACAGACACAACGATCTTGTCGATCTTGGGGATCTGCATGGGGGACTTGTACTGGAACTTCTCCATCAGAGCAGGAGCAACTTCCTCAAGATACTTTTTCTTCATTCTTGTCATAGGTTGTTATCTCCTTTCTCAGAGTTCTGCGCCGCACTTCTTGCAGACGCGGACCTTCTTGCCGTCCACGATCTTGTGAGCGACGCGAGTGCCCTTGCCGCACTTGGGGCAGACGACCTGCACCTTGCAGGCGTAGATGGGAGTCTCGACTTTGATGATGCCGCCGTCCTGGCCCTGTCTCTGGGGCTTCTGGTGCTTGGTGGCAACATTGACGCCCTCGACAACGACCTTCATTGCCTTGGGGTCGGCAATCAGGACCTTGCCCTGCTTGCCCTTGTCCTTGCCGGACAGAACGATGACTTTATCGTCTTTCTTAATGTTCATTTCTCTGTGCCCTCCATTAAATCACTTCGGGAGCCAGGGACAGGATCTTCATGTACTCCTTGTCACGCAGCTCGCGGGCGACGGGTCCAAAGATACGAGTGCCGCGGGGGTTCTTATCACCTGTGTTGATCAGAACAGCTGCGTTCTCGTCGAAACGGACGTAGGTGCCGTCAGCGCGGCGCACGGGCTTCACGGTGCGGACGACAACTGCCTTCACAACGTCGCCCTTCTTCACCTGACCGCCGGGTGCTGCCTTGCGGACGGAGCACACGATAACGTCACCGATGCTGGCGTACTTGCGCTTGGAGCCGCCAAGCACGCGGATGCATTTGAGTTCCTTGGCGCCGGTATTGTCGGCGACCTTCAGATAGGATTCCTGCTGTATCATTCTGGCGCCTCCTTACTTAGCCTTCTCTACGATTTCAACCACGCGCCATCTCTTGTCCTTGGACAGGGGGCGGGTCTCCATCACGCGGACGATATCGCCAACGCCGCACTCGTTATTCTCGTCGTGGGCCTTGAGACGGTAGGTACGTCCGATGATCTTCTTGTAGGTCTTGTGAGCGACCCGGTCCTCAACGATGACGACCACGGTCTTGTCCATCTTGTCAGATACGACCTTGCCTACGCGGGTCTTGCGGGAAGTAGTTCTTTCTTCGTTCATTGTTCCTTACCTCCTCAATTCTGCTTCTCGCTCAGCACGGTCTTGACACGAGCGATGTCACGGCGCACGGCAGAGATCTTGGTGGGGTTGTCAAGATGATTGGTGGCGTGCTGCATACGGAGCATGAAAAGGTCCTTCTTCAGGTCGACCAGCTTGCTCTGGAGCTCATCGACGGACAGGGAGCGGATTTCACTTGCCTTCATCTTATTCACCACCATTCTCAGTCTCGGTGCCCTTCATGACGATCTTGGTCTTGATGGGCAGTTTGTGGCTGGCAAGGCGGAGAGCCTCGCGGGCGACCTCTTCGGAGACGCCGGCGATCTCAAACATCACTCTGCCGGGCTTGACGACAGC
>SFIY01000081.1 GCA_004555205.1 Clostridiales bacterium | reverse complement strand
TACGATGCACATGGACGGCTCGGCGATGAGCGCCATTATCAAGGTCGCGTTCCTGTTCGGCATGTTCGGCAAGGATTTCGGTACGGGCGAGGCCATCCTTGCGATCGTTGTGGCGGTGTTTTCCTCGGTCGCCATGTCCGGCATCCCCGGCGGCGGCGGCACGGGCGAGCTGGTCCTCTGCTCGATGTTCTTTCCGGAGCACCTCTCCGTTGCGTTCCCGATTGCTCTTGCCATCGGCGAGCTGATCGACCCGCCTGCGACGATGGTAAACGCCGCCGGCGACTATGTGGTGAGCTTCATCGTCTCCCGGTTTGTGGACGGCAAAGACTGGCTGCAGAAAAAGCTGCATGGCGCGAAAACCGACGCTGTCAGCGAATAAAATATAGCTAGACAAAGGCTCCGGACGATCCGATCGTCCGGAGCCTTTTCTCATAATATGCCGGTTATCGCTTCGCGGCGCGCATGGCGCGGCCGCTTGTGCGCATGGCGTCGGTATTGAGAGTGTCGCCGTCGAGGATCAGCTCGCCGTTAATGAACACCTTTTCTATCCCGAAGGAGTGGCCGTGATCCTCTTCTCCGGATCGGAGCTTCTCCTCGTTGAATACGGTAAGGTCGGCGAAATAGCCTTCGCGGACGTATCCCCGCTCCGGAATGGAGAACCGGTCGGCTACGCCGCCGGTCATTTTTCGGATCGTTCCCGGCATGGTGTCGCCGGTGCCGTTCAGAGAGTATTTGAGAAATTTGGGGAAGCAGTCGTAAATGGCGGGGTTCTGCACGCCGTGCGGCTCGACCCAGGCGTCGGTCATATAGAGACACAGAGCATCGCGGGAAAGGTCGCTGACAATTTCCGGCGTGCTGTACGGGCCCATATTGACGCGCCCTTTGAAATTGCTCATCTCGCAGAGATCAAGATAGGCGTCAATGTCGGATTTTCCCATTTCTTTTGCAATCTGCGCAACCGTTTTGCCCTCGTATTGTTCGTTCCCCTCACCGACGTAGGCGATGGTGATATCGTCCCAGCCGAAGCCGAGCAGCATGATGCTCGCTTTGGCAAGCAGGGAGAAGCGGAGCTTGTTCACGGGACGGCGCTTTTCCTCGGCGCTGAGCGCCTGATACCATGTCGGCATGACGACGGTGATGACGGATACGCCGAGCAGCTCGCTGTATATGTCGAACTGTGCGTCCACACCGTTTTCTCGCATTCGGTATATGATCTCCTTGAGCTCATCCTTGCAGCGGAACGAACGGCGGCCTACAAAGATCGCGTGAGAGTATTGGAGCTTCATGTGCGTGCCGCGGGTGATTTCTTCCAGCTCGTCCAGCGCACGGAGAAGGTGCGGCCGTCCAAGCAGGGGATAGGTCATGGAAACAGCGCTGCACGCTCTCGGATGCACGGTCATCGGCCGGTCATATCGCTCGGCGAGACGCGCGACCTTTTTCAGCTCTTCGATCGAAACATAAAGCCCCGGCTCATACATCAGCCCAAGCGATATGCCGCAGGCGCCTTCCTTCAGGCTCTGTTCCATGGCGCCGAGCATCTGCTCCTCTTCGGCGGGCGTCAGATCGCGGCCGTCAAAGCCGGTGATACCGGCGCGCGCGGAACAGTGACCGGCAAGAACCGCAATGTTGCACGGCGAGTGCCTGTCCACAGCATCGAGCAGCGCACCCGCGGATGGATAAACGCCGGTTTCTTCGCCGCCGTAGCCGAAAAGACCGCCGCCGATCTTGTCAAGATGCGGCGTATCCGGCGTAAAACCTGTAGCGGAAAGACCGCAGTTGCCGGTAATGAAAGAGGTGATGCCCTGTCGGATGAACGGCTCAAAAAACGGCCGGGGATCCTTGCGGATAGCGAACCAGTCGTTGTGTGAGTGAGCGTCCATAAACCCGGAGGACACGGATTGACCCTGAAATAAGTCCCTCGCCGATCTTTTCGATGCGGTCGCCGCGGACGAGAATGTCGCCGAGAAAAGCGTCCGCACCCGTCCCATCATAGATTTTGCCGTTTTTTAAAAGAATATCCATAAGTGCCTCCGTTTCCGAAATTAAGTTTTTGTAATTCGGTAATTCCTCGTTAGAACAGACACAACTGCGTTTCATCGGATTTTTCTGTGAATGTGCGTAGGTAGGTGAATATTTCCGCATTATCATGCATCATGCCGTGCTCCTCGCAGAAGGCGTGATAGAGACGCATGAGCTCGGCATTGCGCGGGCTGGTGTTTTCATAGGAAAGACCAAAGGTGCGGATATACTGCTCCTTCATGCCGGGAAACACCCGGTCGAGCTGCGCAAAGAAGTATTCGCGGTTCCCCTCGCGGAGCGTTACTCCCATGCCGAAGCAGATGACGCCCTTGACCTTTGCTTCGGCGCAATAGCGCAGAATGCCGAGAATGTTTTCCTCCGTGTCGTTGATAAACGGCAAAATGGGGGAGAGCCACACAATCGTGGGGATCCCGGCCTCGCGGAGCTTTTGCAGCGCGGCGAAGCGGGCGGAGGTGGTGCAGACATTTGGTTCCAGCTTCCGGCAAAGCGCCTCGTCGTATGTGGTGAGCGTCATCTGCACCACGCATTTTGTCCGCTCGTTGATGGCCTGCAGGAGATCAATATCGCGCAGCACGCGGTCGGATTTTGTTTGCAGCGTGAAGCCAAAGCCGTACCGGAGCGCGAGCGAGAGCGCGCCACGGACATAGCCGAGCTCCGATTCAAGCGGGATGTAGGGGTCAGTCATTGCGCCGGTGCCGAGCATGCAGGCACTGCGCTTGCGTCGGAGCGCGTCTTCCAGAAGCGTGAGAGCATTTTCTTTGACTTCAATATCCTCGAAAGCGTGATCCATATGATAGCAGCGGCTTCTTGAATCACAGTAAATGCAGCCGTGCGTGCAGCCGCGGTAGAGATTCATTCCGTTTCCATCGGAGAGTATCCCTTTGGCCTGAACGTAATGCATCTGTCTCAGGCGTTGCTTTTCAGGGGGAGCACCATGTAATCAGAGGCAAAATCTTCCCCGTTGACCTTGAAAAATGCGGGGATCGTTCCGATCTTTGTAAATCCAAACCTTTCATATAGGCGAATGGCGCGGCTGTTATCGGAGCGCACCTCAAGCTCCAGCTGTTCTATGCCGTTTTTCCGGGCGAAAGCAAGGAGCGCCTCCATCAGCGCCGTGCCGACGCCGCTTCATGCGCCGTTTCAGCCGGCTGACGTTGGCGATGCCGATGATCTCGCCATCCGCTTTTGCTGCGTACATCACGTCGTCGGACGAATCGAGCATGGAACGAAGAAACGCTTCTTCAACTTCCACGGTAATGGGGATGCCTTCCGCACCCATGTTGAGATTGTCCGTCTCCCTGCCGACGATTTTCAGGTAGTCCAGTATTGCCGCGGCGTCCTCCGGACGGGCGTTTTCTATGATAAAATCGTTCATGGCCATGCTCCGTTTCTGATTTACATTTAATTATTTATATTTATAGCATATCCAACAGAAAAAACAAGAGAAAATGTGAAAAGCCGCCGCAATCCAAAACGAATTGCGGCGATCCAGGCGAAGAACACGGAAAAATATTCTTTGATGAAAGGCACCAAGTCAATTTATCGCGGAAAAATAAACTGGAAGCCCTCTCAAACTATGCCATACGGCATGGTTTGAGAGGGCACATGAAAAACACACTGAACACTGAATTTCCCGGCATCGGGGACGCACAATTTCACATCCGCTTGACGGAAGGCCAGATTTCCCCCTACGTTCTGCTGCCGGGCGAGCCGGAACGGGTCGAGCTTGTCAAAAAGCAGTGGAAAAATGCGGTAGATCTGGAATTCAACCGGGAGTTTCGTTCCGCAAAGGGTACCTATGACGGCATGGATATTGCCTGCGTCTCCACCGGCATCGGCACGACGAGCGCCGAGATCTGCCTGCACGAGCTGAAGAACATCGGAGCGCACACCACCGTTCGCATCGGTACCACAGGCGCAATCTCGGAACGGTTTCAGCCGGGTGACCTTATCATCCCTGTGGCTGCCATCCGAGCAGATGGTACCAGCGATTGCTATGTAGACAAGGCATTTCCCGCTGTTGCCGATCGTATGGTCGTGAATGCCCTTTGCGAAGCCTGTGAGCGCCTTGGCTACCGTTATGGGACAGGAATCATGTACAGCCCGTCTTCACTCTACATCGGGCAAGGGCGCAAAATCAGTGAAAATGGTTTCTGGCCTTCTCGTTCCGAGCACCTGATTGAAGATTTGCGGCAGGCCAGAGTGACCAATATCGACACGGATTCCGCCGGGCACTTCGTCGTAGGCTATCTGCATGAGATGCGCAGCGCCTCCATTCTGGCCGTTATAACCAACCGTATTACCGGGGAGTGGGCAACGGACAAAACCGGTGAAGACTGCGCATGCCGCGCCGCCTGCGAGGCGATGAAGATTCTGAAGGAGTGGGACGAGCATCCCGCCAAGTATTCCATTCGCTGAAACGGAACGGTGAAAGAAGACAGCAGCCGTGAGCACGGAAAGCGGAAAAACCGTGACGTGAACGGATTTCTGGATTCGGCAAATCTTGAACTGGAGCAAGCCGTGAATACATCGGAATAATCCCTGTCTATGAGAGCATTTTTGCCGATGCGGTCCGGGCTGCTGAACGCAGGCGCGATCATATAGTTCTTTCTCAAATACAGCTCTGGCTTTACGAGATCACCTGAAATGAAAGCACCGTTGCCCTCAAAAAAGAACGGCTCCTCACCGATATCTCCGCCACACAGCACCGTTGCCATTTTGTCCGCCTTGATGATATGAGATGTGAGCGTCCTTTTTGTATGCCGGCTCTGATATATTTGAGAATAGATCACCCACACGGCGCCACTCCCAAGATGAAGGCACCTTAAAAGGGGCTGAAACCGCTGGCGACCGCACTTCATCGCCGATTTTCTCATAAAGAGTATTATCAAAATTCGGCTGTTTAACGAATACCCCGGTTAAAGCACGAAACCCCGCCGCAGAATCGCTCTGCAGCGGGGTTTGCTCATGTGTCGAAACAGCTGAAAAGCTTGTTTCAAGCGGATTTCGGGCATAAAAAAGCCATCGTAATTTTGATAGAAACCAATTAAGGTGGGAACTTTTACCGATTGCACCACTATTGGGGAAAAGCATATGGCTGTGCTATGCCCGACAAACTGGAAGTTAGCGATTTCTTTTTCCGGTATTCTCTGTCCCACGGATTTCCTCATGATAGAAATAATCTACGATCACCGGATGTCCCTGCGGGACTC
>SFIY01000015.1 GCA_004555205.1 Clostridiales bacterium | reverse complement strand
CCGCGTGCCTACGGCGCCGGGTCTGGAAACCAACGGCGCTACCTTGGGCGCTGAGCAGGTGGCGCAGATCATGGATTGGGAGGAATCCGTCAGTCTGGGCGAGCTGGACCCGTCCAAGATCCTGTTTGTCAAGGACGAATACATCCACAAGGTAGCCGACACGCTGGCCCGCCGCAAGATCGTCAACGGCCACGCCATCGGCCGTCTGGGCCAGGAGCTGAATGTATATGCCTCCAGCGGTATTTCCGATGACCACGAGTGCGTCACCAAGGAAGAACTGCTCAGTCGCCTGCGGGTGGGTATGCGCGTTCTGGTGCGCGAGGGCAGCACCGAGCGCAATGTGGATGCCCTGATCAGCGGTGCGCTGGAGCTGGGCTGCAGCACCGACAATCTCTGCTTCTGCACCGACGACAAGCACGCCGGCGAGATCATGGAGGAGGGGCACATCAACTACAATGTGCGCCGCGCCATAGAACTGGGCATGGCGCCCATGCAGGCGATTCAGATGGCCACGATCAACGCTGCCCGCCATTTCCGCATGGACGACGAGATCGGTTCCATTACACCCGGCCGTCTGGCGGACATTCTGCTGATCGATGACCTGACGAAGATGGAGCCGAAGGCCGTGTACTTCGAGGGCCGGCTTGTGGCCCGGAGCAAGGCACTGCTGCAGGAGTGTGCCGTGTCCGCCTATCCCGGCTGGATCAAGGATACCGTGCATCTGAAACACCCCATTACCGCCGATTCCTTCCGCTGCCCGGCCAAGAATCCCGATGCTGTCGAAACACAGGCCCATGTGATCGGCCTGATTGATGTGCAGATCATCAACAACGACCTTGTCTGTACATTGCCTGTGCAAAACGGCGAGATTCAGCGCGATCTGGACAACGATATCCTGAAGCTGGCTGTGGTGGAGCGCTACGGCAAGACCGGCGGCGTCGGTGTGGGCTTTGTCAAGGGCTTCTCCTTAAAGAAGGGCGCACTGGCATATTCCATGAGCCACGATCACCACAACATCGTGGCGGTGGGTGTGAACGATGCCGATATGGCCGTGGCTGTCAACGAAGTGGCCCGCCTGCACGGCGGTCTGGCGGTGGCCTGTGACGGCAAGGTGGTGTCCTCCATGCATGTGCCTGCCCATCGGCGGCTTGATGAGCGAGTGCAGCGCCGGGGAAGTCATGCGCCTGCTGGACGAGATGAACGAAGCCACCCGCGCACTGGGCTGCGACATGCCCGCCCCCTTTATGACGCTCAGCTTTATCTCTCTGCCCACTGTGCCCGAACTGGGTCTGACGGACATGGGCCTTGTGGATGTGCTGGAGCATCGCCTGATTGATATCGAGCTGTAAACAGCTCCGATTTCACTTTCTCCTGTTCAAGGCCCGGGATGGCAGCATCCCGGGTCTTGAACTTTTATCCCAAAAAAGGCTGCCCTACGGCAGTCTTTTTTTGCAAAACAAACCGCCGTATTCCACGGAAATACGGCGGTTTTCATTAAAAGACAGTACAGATCACCACGATCAGGACAATACACAGGCCCAGGCAGGTCATCAGCAGCGCAAAGGACAGACTGTTGCTCATACGGCTCAGCGTATCGCCCACGGTGTTCACCCGGTCGGCAATGACCTCCGGTGCCTCGGGCGTGCTGCGGGCCAAGCGACGCGTCAGGGCGCCGAAGCGATGGCGGTTCACCTTTTCGGCGGATTCCTGCAGGATCAAATGCCGCACCAACAGTACCAGCAGGTCGGTCAGGTCACAGAAGAAGCGGCTCACCACGCCCAGCAACTTAATCAGTACGGAGAAAAACGGCTTATAGACGCTCTGCTCCAGATTCAGCCACGCAGGCCAGCGGTCAAGGTAGCGCCCGTCTTTCATCAGCACCTTGCGGATGAACAGGAAGTACACCGCCATGCCGATGGCCAGGGAGATCACCACGCCCTTGAGATTCACCCAGGCGAAATAGTGTACGGTGTGGTGGAAGGGATGTCCGCCGGTAAAATCCAGCGTCAGACCGGTCAGCTTTTCCGCCAGACGGTGGGGCAGCAGTCCGATGACGGGCAGCGTCACGCCTGCCAGCGTCAGCGCCAGCACGGACAGAGGCGTGCCCCATTTTTTGCCGCTGCAGCAGCCCTTTTGCCAAAAGACCGCCACATAGATTTTGGTCAGATACGCCGCCGTCAGGCCGCCGGAGAAGAGGAACAGCCACTCCACGGCGGTTATGGCAGCACTGCCGGTGAGATGGATATACTCCACGATGGACTCGTGCACCAGCGTCTTGCTCAGATAGCCGCAGAAGCCCGGGATACCTGCCAGTGAGCAGGCGCCGCACAGGAACAGCCCGTGCAGCAGCGGCTTGCCCCGTCCAAACCCGCGGATGTCGTTGAGATCGAGGGCGTGGGTGTTGCAGTATACCACACCGGCAAAGAGGAACAGCGTCAGCTTGACCAGGGAGTGGTTCATCATATACAGCACCGTGCCATTGGCGGCCAGTGCGTTCTCCTCGCCCAGCAGGCAGATCATGGCGATACCGGTCATGATAAAGCCGATCTGGCTCAGGGAGGAGCAGGCCAAGATATACTTGAGGTTATTGCTGAACACGGCGATCACCGCGCCCAGCACCATGGTAACGGCGCCCAGAATCAGCACCAGCACACCCCAACTGCGCTCACCGGGCAGGAGGGAGGCGGTAATCAGCAGCACGCCGAAGATACCGGCCTTGGTCAGCACACCGGAGAGCAGTGCGCTGGCAGGGGCCGGCGCCACCGGATGGGCTTTGGGCAGCCAGATATGCAGGGGGAAGGCGCCGGCCTTGGCGGCAAATCCGAAGAAGACGCATATGGCGGCAGCCCACAGAGCGCTGCGGTTCTCCACGGCGGCACAGGCCTGTCGCAGCTCGGCGATCACCAGCGTGCCGGTGAGATGCTGCAGGATAAACAGGCCCATCAGCGTCACCAGACCGCCCAGCACCGCAATGGTCAGGTAGGTCTTGCCGGCATCCATGGCGCCGGGCGTTTCCTCCTGCACCACCCAGACATAGGAGCCCAGGCTCATCATCTCAAAGAACAGGAAGGTGGTGTAAAGCTCGGCGGACAGGAATACGCCTGCGGTGGAGCTGAGCCCCAGCAGGAAGAAGAAATAGTAGCGTCCCAGATTGTGATGCCCGTGGAAATACTGGGGACTGAGCAGCGCGGAGACGAACCACATGAAGCACACCACCGTGCCGTAGATGGCGCGGAAGCCGTCCACGGCGAAGTGCAGGTGCAGCAGGGGGATCGTCCAACTGCTGCCGAAGCTGCCGAAGGCGGTGCAGAGCATGGCGCACAGGGTGGCGCCGGTGGCGATGACGGCCCAGAGGCCCTTGGCCCTTTCGGATTTCATCAGCGGTACGAGCAGTGCCGCGACGACGGGGAAGAATACCACGAAGTACAGCATCACAGCATCACCGCCTCTCGGATCAGATTCAAAAGCCCTTGGGGGAACAGGCCCAGCAGCAGGCACGCCACGGCAAGGAGCACCATAGGTACGGTCATCAGAAGACCGGCCTCCTTTGCCGTTCCCTCCGGAATAAGCCGTGCCTCCCGGTGGGGGAACCACGCCTTAACGGCCACCTGGAACATATAGATGGCGGTCAAAAGTGCGGAAACGAGCAGTACGCCGAAGCCGATAATGGACAGCGTATCGTAGCTGTGCACGGCGGCAAGGGCGATATACCACTTGCTGACAAAGCCGTTGAAGGGCGGAATACCCGTCAGCGCGCAGGCGGCCACGGTGAAGCAGATGAAGGTCACCGGCATATGCTTGCCCAGTCCCTCCAGTTCGTCCACATACTCGCGGTGGGCATAGTGCAGAACGCTGCCGGCGGTGAAGAAGGCCATGATCTTCACCACGGAGTGGAAGATCAGGTGGAGGAACGCCGCCACCAGCCCCTCCGCCGTCATAATGCAGGCGGCAAAGAGGATGTAGCTGAGGTTGGACACGGTGGAATAGGCCAGACGGCGCTTGAAGTGCCGCTGCTTGACGGACATACACGAGCCGTACAGAATGGTAATCAGCGTCAGCACCATCACCGTGTACTGCGCCGGGGTACCGCGCAGAATATCGGTGCCGAAGGCATAGTAGGTCAGGCGGATGCAGGCAAAGGCGCCGGCCTTGACCACGGCCACGGCGTGGAGCAGCGCGGTAACAGGTGTGGGCGCTACAGCGGCGGCAGGCAGCCACGCGTGAAGCGGCCAGATAGCGGCCTTCACGCCGAAGCCCACGAAGGACAGCACGAATACGCTCAGCAGCAGGCTGATATTGCCGTCATAGCCCGCCAGATGTCCGCCCATGGTGAAGTCCTGTGCGTCCTGTACAATCAGGAACACCAGGCCGATAAAGGCCAGCGCCGCACCGGCCATGGAGTACACCGCGTACTTCACGCCTGCCCGAACGGCCTTTTTCGTCATGGGCTGCATCACCAGCGGCAGTGTGGCCAGTGTCAGCAGTTCGTAAAACAGGTACATGGTCATCATATTGGCGGCAAAGGCGATGCCCAGCGTTACACCGAACGAAGCGGTAAAGAAGGCCCAGAACATAGAGAGGTGTCCCTCATGCTTCATGTAATCGTAGGCATAGACCATGGTAAAGGGCCACAGCGTGGCCGAAAGACCCGCAAAAATACGCGCTGCGCCGTCCATGCGGAGGGCAAGCGACAGCTTGTCGGTGAACTGCAGCAGAGTAAAGCTGCTGCCGTCACAGCGCAGAATGGCAATCCACGCCAGGGCGGTGGTCAGGCAGATCACCACGCCGTAGTACAGGCGGTGGGTGGATTCGCGCCCGAATTTAATGAGATAGCCGGCCATTCCCGCCACAATAGGCAGAAATACGGGCAGGCACAGATATATTCCGTTCATATCCGCACCTCCTTACATCATACCGCCGGCAATGGCTTCCATCACCGAGGTCACAGGGCCGGACACAAAGCCCAGCAGGCCGCAGACGGCGGCCAAAAACAGCAGGGGAACGATCATGGCCCGCGGTTCACGGATCGGCTCACCGAGTGCATAGCCCTCACCGGGGAAAAAGCCGCGGATGATGGGGGTAAACAGGTATCCGGCGGTCAGCAGCGCGGAGACCAGCAGTACGGCGGGTGCAATGTACGCCAGCGCGCCGGGCAGCGCCTCCAGCGCGGCAAGGGCGATGTGCCACTTGCTGAAAAAGCCGCCGAAGGGCGGGATACCCACCAAGGACAGCGCCAGGAACACCAGCGCCAGGAAGGTGACGGGCATCCTCCGGCCCAGACCGCGAAAATCTTCTACGCTGCGGTACCCCGTCAGGTAGATAATGGCGCCGGCTGCAAGGAACAGGCCGATCTTGGCACCGGCGTGGAAGAACACCTGCAAAAGTCCGCCCTCCAAGCCCTCCGGCGACAGGATAAACAGGCCCGTCAGCACATAGGAGATCTGGGAGATGCTGGAATAGGCCAGACGCTTTTTGAAGTCCTTTTCGCCGTAGGCCATCATGGAGCCCATGAACACGGTGAACAGCGCCAGGATCAGTCCGGCCGTCTGCACCCAAGTGCCGCGCAGCGTATCGGCACCGGCGATAAAGTAGATCACGCGGATAATGCCGATGACGCCGGCCTTGGTGATGATACCCGACAGCAGGGCACTGGCCGGCGCCGGCGCCACCGGATGGGCCGAAGGCAGCCAGTTGTGCATGGGGAAAAGACCGGCCTTGGTGCCAAAGCCGATGATCACGAAGAATATGGCCAGCAGGACCAGCGGCGTATGCGCGCCGGTAAGCGTACCGCCCACGGCAAAGTTCAGCGTATCGGTGTTGGCGTACAGCACCGCGATGCCGAACAGCACGAAGAACGCGCCGCCGATGGAGTAATAGAGATACTTCACCGCGCCGGTAACGGACTCGCGGGTCAGCTCATGGAGCACCAGCGGCATGGAGCACAGGCTGGTCAGCTCGTAGAATACATACATGGACACGAAGTCCGCGCTCAGCGCCGTGCCCAGCAGTACGCCTTCGGTGATAAACAGGAAGGTCAGGAACCGCGGCTCATGCGCGCCGTGCTTCATATACTCGGCGGCAAAAATCAGGGTCACAAGCCACGCACAGGCGGTCAGCACCGTGAACAGTCTGGCCACGCCGTCCAGTCGCAGGGCAACGGTCAGCGACTCGGTAATGCGCCAGATGTCGGTGGCGTAGTCGCCGCCGTTTACTGCGGCCGCAATCACCAGCGCCGTCTCTGCCGCCTGCAGGGCAACCAGTACGATCCATCTGGTTTTGCGCGCACCGCCTTTCCACACTGCGGACAGAAAGCCGATCAGAATGGGCAGCAGAATGATCGCAATTAACATTGGTAAATACCCACTCCTTTCTTTTACTTGCAGAACAGGTCAAAGCCCTGTGTCAGCAGCGTAGTGATACCGGCGGAGCCAAGCCCCACCGCCAGATTGAAAACGATAAAGACAACGATCGCCCAAATGCCGCGATCATCCCGGTGTACCCGGTATTCCCTCTGCTCCGGTGCATTCGGCATCCAGATCACCATGGCGGTGTAGAGAAAATACAGCACATTGAGCACCGTGGATACGGCCAGCGCCAGCAGCACCGCCCAGGTACGCCAGCCCATGTTGAAGGAGGCGGCGGCAAAGTACAGTTTAGGGATAAAGCCCGCAAAAATGGGCACGCCCACCATGGACAGAGCGCCTGCCGTAAAGGCAATGCCGGCGGCCGGATCACGATGCGCCGCGCCGCGCAGGTGGCGGAACTCCTGATGTCCGCCGCTGGCTTCGCTGAGGTCACGGCTGGCAAGGAACAGCATGGGCTTGGTCAGCGCATGGGCAAAGATCTGGAAGAACACCGCCAGCAGGGCTGCCTGACCGCCCATACCCAGACCCATAAACACATAGCCGATCTGGGCGGCGGAGGAGAAGGCCACCATGGTGGTGATCCGGCGGGAGAGGATGGCGCTGACGGAGCCTGCCACCATGCCGGCGATACCGAACAGCAGCAGCACGGTCTGCACACCGCTTGCGGCAAAAATCTCCGCGCCGATGACACGGTAGATGATCTTGATAAGCAAAAAGATATAGCCCTTGGACACCACGCCGGAGAGAATACCGGAGGAGGCCGGTGTTGCCCGCCCATAGGTATCGGGCATCCAGAAATGGAAGGGGAACAGACCGCTCTTGATGGCCAGCCCTGCGGTCATCAGACCGATAGCCGCCGTCATGGCAAAGCGGTAGGTACCCTCCGCCCACAGCGCCTGAATGGTCTCGTATAGCTGGGGAAACAGCAGATGTCCCGTGATGGCGTAGGTGTAGATCACGCCGATGAGGAACAGTCCCGAGCCGATAAGCGCGAACACCATATAGCGCACGGAGGCAATGAGCGTCCGGCCGCTCTCACGGATGCACAGCAGGGCACAGGAGGCGATGGTGCAGATTTCAATGAACACATAGCCGGTGAAAATATCGTTGGTATAGCACAGCGCCATCAGTGCCACATGCGCCAGATCCACCATGACCCAGTAGAGGTTTTGCTTGCCGCCGGCGATGTCGCTTTCGATGTATTTGCCGCCGCCGCTGACGGAGAGCAGGATCACGATGACAAACACCAGCGCCATCAACGGCTCGATGATGCCGGCGGCAATCTCGTTGCCCCACGGGGCAGGATAGTGGCCCATCATGTAGGAGAAGCTGACATGGCCCGCGGTACAGAATACCAGCAGGTGGGCCTGCATATACAGGCTGGCGCACAGCAGGAAATAGGTGAGCCGTTTGCCCCAGCGGGCAGGCACCACGAAGGAGACCACGGCGCACAGCAGGCTCAGCACAATGGAGAAGAACGGATAATTCTGCACGAAGCTCATGCCCGGCCCCCTTTCCGCCGGTTGGAGATCATGAGATAGAGCTTGTCCATATCCAGCGTGCGGTAGGTTTTGTAGATGCGCACGGTCAGGCTCAGCATCAGCGCCGAAACGCTGACCGACACCACGATGCCCGTCAGCACCAGACCGGCAGGGATGGGGTTGATGTAGTGGGCCATATCGGTCACGCCATCCGTAATGATAGGCACGGCGCGTCCGGTGATATAGCCCCGGTCAGCCAGCAGCAGGAATACGCCGGTATCCATAATGTCCAGGCCGATGACCTTTTTCAGCAGGTTGCGGGAGAACAGCAGCATACAAAAGCCGATGCAGAACAGAATGACGGCCACGGCCTCTTCGTAGTTGCTGGCAATATTGGCGAACATAGCCGGCATTTACAGTTCCCCCCTTCTGAAATACATATAGAAGCTGTACATGGTGCAGCACACCACGAAGCCCACCGCCACATTCAGCGGCAGAATCAGTCCGGCGGACAGGATACGCCCCGGTACGCCGGGAGAGATGATCGAGTGCAGGTGATTGGCGCCGGTGAAGAAGGAATAGGTCTTACTCAGCGCGTAAAAGCCCAGCGCACAAAGGGTGACACCCTTGATCACGGGCACGCGGATGGTGCGGCTGGCCCGTTCCTCGCCCCAGACCATG
The DNA here is from genome assembly GCA_004555205.1 of Clostridiales bacterium. Lineage (GTDB taxonomy): Bacteria > Bacillota > Clostridia > Oscillospirales > Oscillospiraceae > Vescimonas. Next base: position 35,597 of record SFIY01000015.1, on the reverse strand, counting down.
GCGAAAATGATGAACGCCGAGGCCAGAATGGCGCCGCCGGAGAAGCCGCCGCCGGGACTGAGATGTCCGTTGAGCAGGATATAGATGCCAAACACCAGAATAACGGGGATCACGAACTTGCACATGGTCCGCACAATGGGGTCGGCGTGGTAGTCCACCGTCTCCGTCTCCACCCGGAGCCGGCGGTGCTTGCCGCGCAGGTTCATCAGCACGGTCACGGCGCACATGGCGGTGAACAGCACGAAGCTCTCGCCCAGCGTATCGAAGGCACGGTAGTCCAGGATCATACCGGCCACGGTGTTCACTGCGCCGGTCTCCTCGGTGCCCTTTTCCACATAACGCTCCGCCACTTCGTTGACGGTGGGCGCATCATCGGCGCCGTAGGGCGGGAGATTGGCCACCGTCAAAAGCATGACGGCGGCGAAAACCATGCACAGAAGCGCCGCACAGACAGTATAGACGCGCTGAAAGCATCGGGTCACTCTGACGGCGGTCTTCCGGTCATGACCGGGCTGATATTTTTCCGTTTCCTCCGGGTGGGGCAGGGGATCGGTGTAAAGCCGGTCGGTCAGGTTAAGGTCACCTGTCAGCCACAGGCCCAGCAGGCTGTCCTTATCGATCTTCTTCATGGGCGTCCTCCTCCCCCTCTTTTTCTTTCCCTCCTGCATCGTCTGCGTCAATGAGATGCAGACGGTGCAGCGTCAGGAAGAACAAAATGCCGGTAATGCCGGCGCCCACAGCCGCCTCGGTGATGGCAAGGTCGGGGGACTCCAACAGAATCCAGATCACCGACATAATGACGGAATAGGCCATGTAGATGATCACGGCCTGCTTTAAATTTTTGGTCAGGGCGGTGGCAACGGCGCAGATCACCAGCCCCGACAGCAGAATCAGACGAAAAGCGGTCATCATGGCGCATCCACCTCCCTGTACTCGGCGTCGGTCAGATCCTCATGCTGCGCCAAATCCTTATCGGTGCAGTATTCCAGCTTGCTGAGCATATGGCCGCACAGCGGAGAGGTGCACCATTGCAGGATCAGCACCAGCAGCAGCTTCCACACCACGGCGTGAAACCCAATGGCGATCATAACGCCCGCCAAAATAAGCACCAGCCCCAGTGTATCGGACATGGCGGAGGCGTGGATGCGGTTCAGGGCAAAATCGAAGTGGAACAGACCGATGATAGACACGGTCATGACGAACACGCCGCCCAGCATACACAGAGCGGACAGGCCAAAACGGATCCATGCAAGAATCATTTCTTCTCCGCCTCCTTTTTCTTTCTGTCGTACAGATTGATATAGATGCGGCACAGCATCATCACGGCGATAAAGGACATCACCACATAGATCACGGCGATATCGGCCAGATAGTCCTCACCCAGCAGGTAGGTGAGAATACAGATGATCCCTACCACGATGCTGCCGATCAGATTGATGCCGATGATGCGGTCAACGACCAGGCGGGAGCGAATGATATACACCAGCGTGGCCACTACGCCCAAAGCCAGCGCCACCAACGTGCCCCAGAACAGGTATTCATAGCATTGTGCGATCAGCTCCATCACTTTTCCTCCATTTTCTTCAGCAGCCGAACCAGGTTCCAGCCCGGAATGTCGTAGGCGCTCTCCTTGTCCAGGCACAGCACCAAATACTCCTCACCGCTTTGCTCAACGGTGACGGTGCCGGGCGTCAGGGTGATGGAATTGCTCAGCAGCACCCGGGAAAAGTTCTCCTCCAGCGGCACTTTGATGCGCACAATGGCGGGGTGGTACTCCGCCTTCGTCAGAATCACCTTCATCACCGCCAGGTTGGCCTTGACGATCTCCCCTACCAGCGTTACGGCGTACACTGCGTAAAGCCCCAGACGGCGGAGGATCTTCTTTTCATGGGCGGGATGATATCCCAGCGCATACACACAGAAGGCATACACCGCCGCCGCGATTACCGCGCCGAAAAGGCAGACCTCCACTGTGATCCTGCCGTTGAAAATAATCCACAGCAGGAAAAGGAAGATACACATGATCATTCTTTTGCTCCTCCTTCAAATAATTCCTTTTTTGAGAAATATTTATTGTAAAGTGCATCTTTGCTCACGTAAAAGTCATTATATCATGTCCGGCAAAGCAGCGTCAATAAAACAAAGCCATATCGCTGTAGTTTCTTTTTACGAAGTTTTAGCGCAAAAGCCGGATACTTTGAAGAAAATTAAAAAACCGGGCACTGTTTTTAATATGTGTTCACGCAGATACAGAAAAATCCGCGGGATGTGCCGGAAAATGCCGTGTTTTACGGCTTACAGCCCGTTTCGGTCAATTGCCGGATTGCAGCAGCCATCGGAATATGGTATCATGGACTTAAAAGATTCCTGTCGTGGAAGTCAGCGACATCGTAAGGAGGGTATTATGAAGGTTTTGATCATCAACGGCAGTCCCCGGGCGGAAGGCAACACTTCCATTGCCATAGGCGAGATGGAGAAAATATTTATCGAAGAGGGCATAGAGACGGAAACGGTGCAAATCGGCCATAAGGATATCCGCGGCTGTATCGCGTGTCATCACTGCGACGCTGCGGGTAAATGCGTCTTTGATGACGCGGTCAATGAAATCGCCGAAAAATTTGAAAAGGCAGACGGCCTTGTGGTGGCAAGTCCGGTTTACTATGCCTCGGCAAACGCCACCCTGATCGCGCTGCTTGACAGACTTTTCTACAGCTCACACTTTGACAAGACCATGAAGGTGGGCGCGTCCGTGGTGTGCGCCAGGCGTGGCGGCTGCTCGGCGACCTTTGATGAGCTCAATAAGTACTTCACCATTTCCAATATGCCCATTGCCTCCAGCCAATATTGGAACTCCATTCACGGACGCGATAAAGGCGAGGCCGAAATGGACGAAGAGGGCAAGCAGACCATGCGTGTTTTGGCGCGGAACATGTCCTTTTTGATTAAGAGCATCTCCCTCGGCAAGAAAGCCTTCGGTCTTCCGAAAACGGAAACACACGTATGGACACATTTCATTTGACCGCATACTGCCGTCCGCTGAACGGATAACCCATTCGTAAGAAGGTGACACGATGAAAAGAAGCTGCGGCATTTTATTGCCTGTTTTTGCGCTGCCTTCGCCCTATGGCATCGGCACCCTGGGCCAAGCCGCCTATGATTTTGTGGATTTCCTCCGTCAGGCCGGACAGTCCTGGTGGCAGATGCTGCCGCTTGGCCCCACCGGCTACGGCGACTCGCCCTATCAGAGCTTTTCCTCCTATGCCGGAAACCCTTATTTCATTGATCCGGATTTGCTGCGGCGCGACGGGCTGCTGACGGCGCAGGAGATCGCCTCTTTGGCATGGGGCAGCGATCCGGCGCGGGTGGACTATGCCGCCCTGTACGAAAACCGCTTTGTCCTGCTGCAAAAGGCGGCCGAAAGAGGCTGGGCGCGTGACAGGGAGGAAGTGCAGCTCTTTGCCCGGCAAAACGCACAGTGGCTGCCGGACTACGCGCTGTATATGGCCGTCAAGCGCCATTTTGACGAAAAGCCGTGGACGCAGTGGCCCGACGAGGCCATTCGTCTGCGCAAGCCGGAGGCTATGGCGCAGTACCGTCAAATGCTGGCAAGCGATATTCGTATGTTTACCTACAGCCAGTTTCTCTTTTTCCGCCAGTGGAACGCCCTGCGCGAGTATGCCCACGAACAGGGCGTCGGCATCATCGGCGATCTGCCCATCTATGTGTCCATGGACTCTGCCGATGTGTGGGCAGAGCCTGCGTTCTTTCAGTTGGACAGCGACGGCTATCCCACGGAAACGGCCGGTGTGCCGCCGGACTGTTTCAGCAGGGACGGTCAGTTATGGGGCAATCCCCTCTATCGCTGGGAGGCCATGAGGGCGGACGGCTACGGCTGGTGGATTCGTCGGGTAGACGGGGCCGCCAAGCTGTATGATATGCTGCGCATCGATCATTTCCGGGGTTTTGAGAGTTATTGGGCCGTTCCTTACGGCGATACGACCGCCAAAAACGGTCATTGGGTCAAGGGCCCGGGCATGGATCTGGTGCAGGTATTGCTCAACTGGTTCCCCCAAATGCAATTCATTGCTGAGGATCTGGGCTTTCTCACGCCGGAGGTGCGGGAGCTGTTGGCGGATTCCGGCCTGCCCGGTATGAAGGTGCTGGAATTTGCCTTCGATTCCCGCGAGCCCAGCAATTATCTGCCCCATCTGTATACGCCCCATTGCGTGTGCTACACCGGCACCCACGACAACGCGCCCTTACCGGCATGGAAAGAGGAAGCCGATCCTGACGATCTGGCGCTTGCCGTGCAGTATTTGGGGCTCAACGAAGAAGAGGGCTTTCATTGGGGTGTTCTGCGCGGCGGCATGTCCAGCGTAGCGGAGCTGTTTGTGGCGCAGATGCAGGATTATCTGGGCCTGGGCGCCGAGAGTCGCATCAACACACCCGGCGAGCCTGCCGGCAACTGGCAATGGCGCTTGCTGCCGGGCCAGCTGACCGCGGCGCTTTCGCGCAGGATGGCCCATATGGCGCGGCTTTACGGAAGATAACCGCTTATTTTGCTGTCCGTTTTCTCGGCATCGCTGCACCGGAAAACCGCTTTCCGTCGCGGCGATGGGATTCGACAAAATTTGCTTGTATTTCCGGCAGCTCCGATATACAATAAAAAGACATTTACACAGGAGGCATTATCATGATCCAAATTGACCTGTCCCATATACAGTGTTTTCTGCCGCTGCCCTATGAAGCGGCATTATCCCCCCGCCTGCGCATCGGCCATGGCCGCCTGCAAAAAGGCGACGGAATCGGCGGCGAGTTCACCGGCTGGGTGCATCTGCCCACCGACTATGACCGGGAGGAGTTTTCGCGCATCAAGAAAGCCGCCGGGAAGATTCAAAGCGACTCTCAGGCCCTGGTAGTCATCGGCATCGGCGGCTCCTATCTGGGTGCGCGCGGTGTGATCGAGTGCCTGTGCTCCCCCAATTATAACCTGAAAAAGAAGGATACGCCCAACATCTACTTCGTCGGCAACGGCCTGTCCTCCGAGCAGCTCAGCGAAACCATGGCGCTGCTGGACGGCGTGGACTTTTCCGTGAATGTGATCTCCAAATCCGGCACCACCACCGAGCCGGCGGTGGCATTTCGCTTCTTCCGCCGATTGTTGGAGGAAAAATACGGCAAGGATGAAGCTGCCAAGCGCATCTATGCCACCACCGACCGCGAGCGGGGCGCGCTGAAGGCCCTTGCCGATGAAAACGGCTATGAGACCTTTGTGGTACCCGACGATATCGGCGGACGCTACAGCGTGCTGACCGCCGTGGGTTTGCTGCCCATCGCCGTGGCCGGTATCGACATTGACGAGCTGATGAGTGGTGCTGCCGCCATGCAGGAAGCCTGCCGCGCAGACGATATGGCCGCCAATCCGGCATGGCAGTATGCCGCCGCGCGCTATGAATTGTATCGCTCCGGCAAGCGCATTGAAATTCTGGCGGCCTATGAGCCCTCCTTCCGCTTCATGGCGGAGTGGTGGAAGCAGCTCTACGGCGAGTCCGAGGGCAAGGAGAACAAGGGCCTGTTCCCTGCCAGCGTGGAGTTTACGGCAGACCTCCATTCCATGGGCCAGTACATCCAGCAGGGCGAGCGCCACATCTTTGAAACGGTGGTGCGTTTCGGCGCCTCTGCCGACGAGAATCCCGTGCCGTTTGATCCGTCCGACGGCGACGGCCTGAACTTCCTGGCCGGTAAGTCCATGGACTATATCGCCGCACAGGCCATGGACGGCACCTTGCTGGCCCATGTGGAGGGCGGCGTGCCCAACATCATCCTGCGCGCGGGACGGAAAAACGCCTTTACCCTCGGCGAGATGATCTATTTCTTTGAATACGCCTGCGGCCTGAGCGGCTATCTGCTGGATGTGAACCCCTTTGACCAGCCCGGCGTGGAGGCCTATAAGAAAAATATGTTTGCCCTGCTGGGCAAGCCCGGCTATGAGGAGCTGCGCAGCCAACTGCTGGCAAAATTAGGGCGCTGAATACCATTGCCCCAGAACACGGTTCTCTCGCGTTCATTTATTATTACTACGGTTCATACATAACCGCGGCTCTGTTTATGACAGGGTCGTGGTTATCTCTTTCCCGTCGGCAGGCCTGCCGCCGTCTGCCGTTTCGGCCGGATTTGACAGAGCGCAGACGGTACGCGGCGAAAAAAAATATAAAATATTCCAAAAACGAGAGTTGACATCTGTCGTTTATCCATGCTAAACTAAAAAATGTAGAAACGGTTGGGCCGTTTTTGAGAAACTGAATAGGTATCGGATGAAGGAACCGGGAGAGTTCACATGCATTGTGGCGCCGAAGGGGACAAAAGCTCTCAGGCAAAAGGGCCGGTTCCGGACGATGCTCCGAAAAGTGCGGTTTACAGCCGCATACCGAAGGTGCAACCTGCGCTGTGAGACGCGCAGGGAATCTCTCAGGTGTATAAACGGAGGCACAAAATTTCTTTAGGGAAATTTTGTGCCTTTTTGCATCAAATCGCCCCGTTTATACACATAATTTGATGAAAATCAGGAGGTATTGCATGAGTCAGCTTAAGCGCACACAGTTGTATGATGTACACGTTCAAGCCGGCGCCACCATGGTGGACTTCGGAGGATGGGAAATGCCCATCCAGTATCCCTCCGGCATTGTAGCCGAGCACCTGTATACCCGTCACGCCTGTTCCCTGTTCGATGTGTCTCACATGGGCCGTCTGCTGATTGAAGGGCCTGACCGTCTGGCCTTTTTGCAGCACGTTCTGACCAGCAATGTGGCAGGACTTGACCTGAACATGGCCCAGTACTGCATCATTCCCGATACGGACGGCAGCGCCGTGGATGACGCGTATCTGTACCGCTACGAGGACGAACGGTATCTGCTGGTGGTCAACGCGGCCAACAAGGAGAAGGATCTGGCTCATCTGAGCGCCGTCTGCAAGGATTTCAACTGCACCGTCACCGACATCTCCGGCGATTGGGCAGCCATTGCGGTGCAGGGCCCCAAGAGCAAGGAGCTGATGCAGATTCTCTCCGGCGGCGAAGCCGTCACCGAGCCTATGAAAAACGCCCTGAACACGCTGGAACTGGAGGGTCACACCGTTCGTGTCGCCAAGACCGGCTATACCGGTGAGCCTTTGGGCTATGAGGTCTATACCAAGAGCGGTGACATTGTGTGGCTGTGGAATCGTCTGGTGGAGCTGGGCGCCAAGCCCGCAGGTCTGGGCGCCCGCGATACGCTGCGTATGGAGGCCTGCATGCCCCTGTACGGTCATGAAATGGGCGTTGATGCTGACGGCAAAAACATGCCCATCTTTGCCGTGCCGCTGGCCAAATTTGCCGTATCCTTCTCCGAGCAGAAGGGCGATTACATCGGCCGCAAGCCGTTGGAGGAGCAGAGTGCCGCTTTCAAACGCATCATGAACCGCGACTTCTCCGACATGACGGCGCTGCCCCGCCGTATTCGTCCTATCGCACTGCTGGATCGCGGTGTCATGCGCGGCGGTATGGCCGTGTATCGGAATGAGAAACAGGTGGGCTGGGTGACCAGCGGCACCATGGTGCCTTACTACCGCTCCGAGGGCGAGGGTCTGGAAACGGTCATTAAGGATGAGACCGCCAAGCGCGCCATCGGCATGTGCTACATTGACAGCGACATTCTGGAAGATGAGATCGTGGAAGTGGACATTCGCGGCAAGCGGCTCCGCGCCGTGATCCCCGCCCGTCACATGAGTGTGGGCGCACCTCCCTTTGCCCGTCCCCTGCTCTACGGTCACGAGCTTGAAAAGGCGGAGATCGGCCGCGAGGAGAGCCCCGTCAAGGCACTGGAGCTGCTGAAGAAGGCAGGTGAGAATCACCAGTGGCGTCAAAAGCGCTGCATCAACCTGATTCCCTCCGAGAATACCCCCAGCCGCGCCGTGCAGCTGCTGTGTGCCAGCGATCCGGCCTTCCGCTATGCCGAGCATAAGAAGATTCTGGCGTTCTACGACAAAGACACCTTCTACTATCAGGGCACCAAGTTCATCGACCGGGTGGAGCAGCTGCTGGTAGACGAGATGCGCAAATACTTCGGCTGCACCGAAGTGGAGACCCGTGTGATCAGCGGCCAGATGTCCAATATGGCGGTATTTTCCGCACTGATGGACTGGAAGAACCGGCTGGACCGCAAGCGGACGCCTCAGCGGCTGGGTTATGTGCTGAACAACCACATCATCAAGGGCGGTCACCTGTCCGCGCAGCCCATGGGCGCACTCCACGACTACATCGCCGTGGATCCCGTTACCGAGCGCAGCGCCGTGGTGAATTTCCCCGTGTGCAAGGACAACATCTACAAGATCGATGTGGAGCAGACCAAGAAGGTCATCGAGCAGTACCGCCCCGAGCTCATCATCTTCGGCAAGAGCATGGTGCTGCACAAAGAGCCTGTGGCCGCCATCCGTCAATTTGTGGATGAGCAGAAGATCCCCACCACCATTATGTACGACATGGCCCATGTGCTGGGTCTGGTGGGCGACCACTTCCAGAAGCCCTTCGAGGAGGGCGCCGAGATCGTTACCGGCTCCACGCACAAGACCTTCTTCGGTCCTCAGCGCGGCGTCATCGGCGTGAACTATCAAGAGGACGATCTCAAGTACGATCTGTGGAAAACCATTGAAAGCCGCGCCTTCCCCGGCAGCGTATCCAACCATCATCTGGGCACCCAGTTGGGCTTCCTGATGGCCGCCTATGAGATGAATTATTTTAAGGATGCCTACCAGAAGGCCATTATCGAAAATGCCAAGCATTTCGCCAAGGCGCTGAAGGCCCAGGGGCTGAATGTGGCGGGCGACCCGGCCAATGACTACACCGAGACGCATCAGGTCATCGTGTCCGTAGGCTATGGCGCAGGCCCCCGGATCGCCGAGCGTCTGGAGCGCAATAATGTGATCGTCAACTATCAGGCCACCCCGGACGAGGAGGGCTTCACCGCCTCCGGTGCACTGCGCATGGGCGTGAGCGAAATGACCCGTTTCGGCTTCGGCAAGAAGGAGTTTGAACAGTTGGCCGCCATGATGGCCGACTGCATCCTGCGTGATCGTGATATTACCGAGGATGTGGCCCGTCTGCGCAGCGGCTACACCGAAATGAAGTACTGCTTCTCCGGCGATGCGTTCGACCGGGCTCTGGGCGAATTTGCCGGTCAGATCGGTCTGTAAGATCTTTTTCCTGCGTTTTCTCCGCGTGCCACGGGGAATACGGTCCTGTGCCGTATTCCCCTGCGGCGCCACACCGAACATCTCAATTCCAACAACAAAAATACAATAAAACGGAGGTACTATGATGAATTATCCTACGAATCTGCAGTATTCCAAGTCCCACGAATGGGTGATGACAGACGGCGATGTAGCCGTCGTGGGCATTTCCGACTTCGCACAAGATGCTTTGGGTGATGTGGTTTTTGTCAATCTGCCTCAGGAGGGCGATACCGTCACCGCAGGCGAGCCCTTCGGCGATGTGGAGTCTGTCAAGGCTGTCAGCGATCTGATTTCCCCGCTGAGCGGTACTGTCTGCGCCGTGAACGAGGAGCTGCTGGACGCCCCTGAGATGCTCAACAGCGACCCCTACGGTGCATGGATTATCAAGGTAGAAAACGTTTCCGGCAGTGAAGAGCTGCTGTCCGCTTCCGATTACGAGACCTTCTGCGAAAACGGGGAGGTGTGATATGGGAAGCTATATTCCCTCCACACCCCAGGAGCGGGAGGAAATGCTCCGCGCTCTGGGCTTGCAGGATTTCCGTGATCTGTACCGGGATGTGCCGCAGGAGATGTATCTGGACGGCGGGCCGGACATCCCCGCCGGCATGAGCGAGTGCGAGGTCAACCGCGCCGTATCCGCCATGGCGGCAAAGAACCGCGTGTTCTCCACCGTGCTCAGAGGCGCCGGCGCTTATGACCACTACATCCCCAGTATTGTGAAATTCATTCCCAACAAGGAGGAGTTCCTCACCGCCTATACGCCCTATCAGGCGGAAATGAGCCAGGGTGTGCTGCAGTCCATCTTTGAGTATCAGACTATGATCTGTGAGCTGACGGGCATGGATGTGTCCAACGCCTCCGTCTATGACGGCGCCACCGCCGCCGCAGAGGCCGCCGCCATGTGCCGTGACCGTAAGCGCCGTGTAACGCTGGTGTCCGCCGCCGCCCATCCCGACACGATCAATACCATCCGCACCTACTGCTACGGCACAGGTGACGAAATGCGCATTGTGCCCATGAAGGACGGCAGAACCGACCCCGACGCCCTGCGTGAGATGCTTGGCGACGATGTGGCCTCCTTCTATGTCCAGCAGCCGAACTTCTACGGCCAGTTTGAGGCCGCCGAAACGCTGGGTGAGATCGTCCACGATCACGGCGCCATGTATATCATGGGCTGCCATCCCATTTCCCTTGCCATCGTCAAAACACCCCGGGACTGCGGCGCTGATGTTGCCGTGGGCGAGGGCCAGCCCTTGGGTATGCCCCTCAGCTTCGGCGGCCCGTATCTGGGCTATATGGCCACCACCGCCAAGCATATGCGTAAGCTGCCCGGCCGTATTGTGGGTGAAACCACGGACAGTAAGGGCGAGCGCGCCTATGTGCTGTCCCTGCAGGCTCGTGAGCAGCATATCCGCCGCGAAAAAGCCGGCAGCAACATCTGCTCCAACCAGGCGCTGTGCGCCTTGACAGCCAGCGTATACATGGCCGCCATGGGCCCCGACGGCATGGCCGAAGCCGCCCGGCAGTCCATGGCCAAGGCCCATTATCTGGCCGAGGGCCTTACGGCCATTGAAGGCGTCACGCTGCGCTATACCGGTCCTTTCTTCCATGAGTTCGTTACCGATATGCCCCGGGCCGACGAGGTGTTAGACGCATTGGAAAAGGCTGATATTCTGGGCGGACTGCCTGTGGAGAACGGCGGTATTCTGTGGTGCGCCACAGAGAAGGCTGATCGGGCCGCACTGGATCGGGCCATTGCCATTTGCAGGGAGGTGCTGGAAAAATGAAGCTGATTTTTGAAAAAAGTGTTCCCGGCCGCCGCATGACGGTGCTGCCTGTGTGCGATGTGCCGCCGGCCGAGCTGCCCCGGGAGCTGGTGCGCGATACGGCTCCCGCCCTGCCGGAGATCAGCGAAACCGATCTCAGCCGCCACTATACGGCGCTGTGCCGTCATGTTCACGGCGTCAACTGCGGCTTTTACCCTCTTGGCTCGTGCACCATGAAATACAATCCCCGTATTGACGAGGAGATGGCGTCTCTGCCAGGCTTTACCAACATCCATCCTCTTGCTCCCGCCCACACGGTGAGCGGCTGCCGGGAGGTGCTGGACACCGCCGCGCAGTATCTGTGCCGGATTGCCGGTATGGACGGTATGACCTTCCAGCCTGCCGCCGGCGCCCACGGCGAATTTACCGGCGTATTGCTGATTAAGCAATATCACGATGCCCGCGGTGACAGCAAGCGCACCAAGATCATTGTGCCCGACTCCGCCCATGGCACCAATCCCGCCACCGCCGCCATGTGCGGCTATCAGGTGGTGAACATTCCCTCCGCCCCCAACGGCTGTGTGGACCTGGAGGCGCTGCGTGCCGTACTGGGTGAGGATACCGCCGGTTTGATGCTGACCAACCCCAATACCGTGGGCATTTTTGACGAGAACATTCTGGAAATTACCCGTCTTGTCCACGAAGCAGGGGGGCTGTGCTACTATGACGGGGCCAACCTGAACGCCGTTATGGGCGTGGTACGCCCCGGCGACATGGGCTTTGACTGCATCCACATGAACCTGCACAAGACATTTGCCACGCCTCACGGCGGCGGCGGTCCCGGCGCAGGTGCTGTGGGCTGCAAGGAATTTTTGATGCCGTATCTGCCGCAATCGTCCCTGATGACGGGGTCTGAATGTCTGCAGGTGCGTTCCTTCGCCGGTAACTTCCTGGTGGTAGTGAAGGCGCTGACCTATATCATGACACTGGGCCGTGAGGGCATCCCCGAAGCGGCGCAAAACGCCGTGCTGAACGCCAACTACCTCATGCACCGAATCAAGGGCACCTTTACCCCTGCCTTTGACCGCCTCTGTATGCATGAATTTGTGCTGGATCTGAGCGAATTTAAAAAGGAGACCGGCGTGTCTGCACTGGATGTGGCCAAGTCGCTCATCGACTATGGTATGCACCCGCCCACCATGTACTTCCCCCTGATCGTTCACGAAGCACTGATGTTGGAGCCTACCGAAACGGAAAGCCGCGAGACGCTGGATTGGGCCGCCGAGGTGTTCGGCAAGCTGTACGAGCTGGGTCATACCGATCCGGAATGGATGCATCATGCGCCTCATAACGCGCAGATCGGCCGTCCCGACGAGGTGCAGGCAGCCCGCCGTCCCGTCGTGCGCTGGCAAAAGGCGTGATTCAATATGATACAAAAGCTGAAACTATATCACAGCGAATCCTTTGACCCCTATTATAATTTGGCAGTGGAGGAGCATCTGCTGGAAACGGTAGAGGACGGCTGCTGCATTCTGTACCTGTGGCAGAACCAAAATACCGTGGTCATCGGCCGCAATCAGAACGCCTGGAAGGAATGCCGCACCACGCTGTTGGAGGAGGAGGGCGGTCATCTGGCACGCCGTCTTTCCGGCGGCGGTGCCGTGTTCCACGATCTGGGCAATTTGAACTTCACCTTCCTGGTGCCCACTGCTGACTATGATCTGGACCGGCAGTTGGAGGTCATCATCACGGCCTGCCGCAATTTGGGGCTGCAGGCCATTCGCAGCGGCCGCAATGACATTCTGGCGGAGGGCCGGAAAATATCCGGCAACGCCTTTTACAGAAACGGAACGCGCTCTTATCATCACGGCACGCTGTTGGTAAATGTGGACATGGACCGCATGAGCCGCTATCTCCATCCGTCCAAGGCAAAGTTGGCCGCCAAGGGCGTAGACTCTGTCCGCTCCCGGGTGTGCAATCTGTGCCAACTGTGTCCGGGGCTGACCGTTCCCATGCTGATCCGGCAGATGACAGCCGCCTTTGAGCAGGTTTACGGCCTGCGCGCAGAACCCGTCACAGCAAGCGATATAGACGACGCTGTCGTCAAGGCCCTTTCTCTTCGCAACCGCAGTTGGGAATGGAATTACGGGCGGCAGCTGCCCTTCACCTTTTCCTGTGAAGGACAGTTTGATTGGGGCAGCCTGCAGCTCCGGCTGCAGGTGGAGAGCGGTGTTGTCCGGGCGGCGCAGGTCTACTCCGACGCCATGGACTGGCAAAGTGCGCCGGAGCTGGAAAAAGCCTTGGTCGGATGCCGCTTTTCCATGGATGCGCTGCAAAATCGCCTTGGCGACTGCCATGGTGTGATCGGCAGGGATGCGTGCCGTCTGCTGGCACAGCAGAACATTTGACAGGAATAACAGGAGAACGAACATGAAGGATTATCAACTGATTGTCATTGGCGCAGGTCCCGGCGGTTACAGCGCCGCATTGCGCGCCGCCAAGCTGGGACTGCATACCGCCGTGGTGGAAAACCGCGAGGCAGGCGGTACCTGCCTCAATCGCGGCTGTGTGCCCACCAAAACGCTGCTGCACGCCTCCCGGATCTTTCATGAGGCCAAAACCGGCACCCACGCCGGTATTCATGCCGATGGCGTCTGCGCGGATATGCGCGAGGTCTTCGCCTACAAGCGTCAGATCTCCGAAAAGCTCTCCGCCGGTATCGAGGGGCTGCTGAAAAGTGCCAAGGTGGATCTGATTCGGGGTACCGGCCTCATTTTGTCGTCCGGTGCCGTGCAGGTCACTGACGCCCGGGGCGGCAAGACCACCTATACCTGCGACAACATTTTGGCCGCCACCGGCTCGGTGCCTGCCAAGCCGCCCATCCCCGGCCTGGAGCTGCCCGGCGTGATGACCTCCGACGAGCTGCTGGAGGGCTGCGACCACCTGTATGACTCCATCGTCATTATCGGCGGCGGTGTCATCGGCATTGAGTTTGCCACTTTCTATCAGGAGCTGGGCACGAAAGTCACCGTCATCGAAGGCATGGACCGGCTGCTGCCCACCATGGACCGTGAGCTGGGTCAGAATCTGGCGCTGATTTTGAAAAAACAGGGCGTTGAGATCTTCACCAATTCCATGGTGCAGCAAGTGGTGCAGGCGGAGGACGGCCTGAGCGTCCGTTTCACCACCAAGGAGGCTCCCCATGCCGTCACCGGCGAAGCCGTCCTGTGCGCCATCGGCCGAAAACCCTACTGGCGCGATGCATTTGCTCCCGATCTCCAACCGGAAACGGCAGGGCACAGCCTGAAAGTGGATGAGCGGTATCAAACCAGCATACCGGGCATCTATGCCATCGGTGACGTATCTTCCAGGATCCAGTTGGCCCATGTGGCGGCCTCTCAGGGTATCGCCTGTGTGGAGATGATGTGCGGCGCGGAAAATCACACCAGTCAGAGCGTGGTGCCAAGCTGCATTTATTGTCACCCGGAGATCGCTGTGGTAGGCATGACGGATGCCGAGGCGAAAGCTGCCGGCATCCCGTGCAAGGTGGGCAAATGCGTGTTGGGCGGCAATGCCCGCACGATGATCGCCGACACGGGCCGTGCCTTTTTGAAAATCGTGGCCCATGCCGACAGCCACGAAATCATCGGCGCACAGTTTATGTGCGAACACAGTACCGACATGATTTCTCAGATCAGCCAGGCCATCGCCAACCACATGACGGCCTCGCAATTGCTGCTGGCCATGCGTCCTCACCCCACCTTTGAGGAGGCTGTCAGCGACGCACTGGAGGATCTTTGCAGAAAGCTGGAGAAATAGCACGAATCCGGCAAACAGCTTGCCTGCCTTTCGGTTTTGTGCGGGCAACGCTGCCTTCACAGGGGTCATCACCGTCCGCTGTTTTCTCCCTTTTTGCCACACATCATTGCAACACCTGCCCCTGCCACCGAAAAAACAGGCTCTGCCGACGGTTGACAATTACGGTTGTCCCTGCTATACTGACATCTGTAAGAGAACACCCGGAGGCTACGATGATGAAGACGGATGTTGATTGCGCATGCGATTATTACGCGACTGTGTCATGGGGTAGGTCTTCATTTTGATGCGCACAAACGGGAGGAATAGCTGATGATTTCCCATGCGGCACAGGATTGACCTGTGCCGCATTTTTTGTTTTGGAGGGCAGAGTACCGTATGATTGTTATTTTAAAACCCGACGCAAGCGAAGAAAAACGCAGCCGGCTGATCGGCTGGCTGAAAGAGCAGGGCGTGGAGGTCCATATTTCCCAAGGCGCCTATCAGACCGTGCTGGGTCTGATCGGTGACGCCTCCCACATTGACAGGGATCTGGTGGCCGGCCTTGATATCGTGGATTCGGTCAAGACCGTTACCGAGCCTTTCAAGTGCTGCAGCCGCAGGTCCCACCCCGATGACACCGTTGTGGAGGTGGGCGGCGTGAAGATCGGCGGCGGGCATTTCTGCATGATCGCCGGCCCCTGCTCCGTGGAAAGCGAGGAGCAGATTGTGGCGGTAGCCCGCTCTGTCAAGGCTTCCGGCGCGCAGCTGCTGCGCGGCGGCGCCTTTAAGCCCAGGACCTCTCCCTATGATTTCCAGGGCCTGAAGGCCGACGGCCTGGCACTTTTGAAAATGGCCGGGCGGGAAACCGGCCTGCCCATCGTTTCCGAGGTCATGGCAGCGAGCGATCTGCCGCTGTTTGAGGATGTGGATGTCATTCAGATCGGCGCCAGAAATATGCAGAATTTTGACCTTCTGCGCGAGGTGGGGAAGCTGCGCAAGCCCGTGCTTTTGAAGCGCGGTATGGCCAGCACCGCCAAAGAGCTGCTCATGAGCGCCGAATACATCATGGCCGGCGGCAACGAGCAGGTCATTCTCTGTGAGCGCGGCATCCGCACCTTTGACGACTGCACCCGCAACACGCTCGATCTGGCGGTGGTGCCCGTTCTGCATGAGCTGACCCACCTGCCCGTGATCGTTGACCCCAGCCACGCCACCGGAGCGGCGAAGCTGGTGCGGCCCATGGCATTGGCCGCGGCCGCCTGCGGTGCAGACGGCCTGATGATCGAAGTGCACAACGATCCTCTGCACGCCCTGTGTGACGGCGCGCAGGCTTTGCGGCCGGAGGAATACGATAAGCTGGCCGGGGAGGTCAGACGGGTGCGTCAGGTGACGGCCAAATAAGCACCGTAAGGAGGTTAACGGATGATGCGCCGGATACACATTGCCGCAAGCACACCCTATGATGTGGTCATTGACTGTGGCCTTTTGCACCGGGCAGGGGAGGAATCCGCCGGGCTCATGCGGCCTTGCCGGGCCGTGATCGTGTCGGAGGAACAGATTTTTGCTCTCCACGGCGCGGCATTGCAGCGCTCCCTTGAACGGGCCGGTTTTGAAGTGTTCCGCTTTTTCCACCCGGGCGGCGAGTCGTCCAAAAGCCTTGCCGTGTTCGGCGCGCTGCAAAGCTTTCTGTGCACCCATCATTTCAGCCGCTCCGATGCGGTTTTCGCCCTCGGCGGCGGCGTGACCGGTGATCTGGCCGGCTTTGCCGCCGCCACCTATCAGCGCGGCATCCCCTTTGTGCAGGTGCCCACTACACTTTTGGCGGCGGTGGATGCCTCGGTGGGCGGTAAAACCGCCGTCAATCTGCCGGAGGGCAAAAATCAGGTGGGCTGCTTCTACCAGCCCAGGGCGGTTTTCTGCGACAGGGACACGCTGCAGACCCTCAGCGACGAGGCGTATCGCTGCGGCTGTGCCGAGGTCATCAAATACGGCGTGCTGGGTGACCGCGCATTTTTTGACTCGCTGGCGCAAACGCCGATCCGTGCGCAGGAGGAGCAGGTCATCGCCCACTGCGTGACCATGAAGCGTGATCTGGTGCAGGAGGACGAATTTGACACGGGTAAGCGCCGTCTTTTGAATGTAGGCCACACCGTCGGCCACGCGGTGGAAAAGTGCAGCGGCTATGCCGTTTCCCACGGCGATGCCGTGGCCATCGGCATGGCGACAGTCATGCGCGGTGCCGTCCGGCACGGCCTCTGCTGCAAGGAGGACTGCGCACGCTTGCTCTCCGTGCTGGAGAAATACCGCCTGCCCACCACCTGCGGCATCCCCGCCGATGCGCTGCTGGAAGCGTGCATGGCGGATAAGAAAACGGCCGACGGCAAGCTGCACCTTGTGGTGCCCCGCTCCATCGGTCAATGCACCGTGATCCCCATGGAACCGGAAGAATTACGAACCTGGTTGGAGTAATATGACACACATCACACTACCCGGCGGCCCCCGCCACGGCTGCGTGAGGGCGCCTGCCTCCAAATCCCATGCCCACCGCCTGCTGATCTGTGGGGCATTGGGCAAAGCAGCGGTTTCGATTCGCTGCCCCGACATTTCAAAAGACATTGCCGCCACGGCCCGCTGTCTGGATGCGCTGTGCGCCGATGTGACCGTCAGCGACGGCGTGCTGCAAGTCGTGCCTGCCATAAAAAGCGGTAAAAAAGACCTGTTTTGCGGCGAGAGCGGCGCTACGCTGCGCTTCCTGCTGCCCGTTTGCGGCGCGTTGGGTGCGGAGGCGGTATTTTACCGTGAGGGCCGATTGCCCCACCGTCCCCTTGCACCGTTGGATGCGGTGCTGCGCGGACACGGTATGCACCTCGAGGCGCAGGGTGCCGCGCTGCACTGCCGCGGACGGCTCCGGAGCGGTCTTTACGAAATTCCGGGCAATGTATCCTCGCAATTTATTTCGGGCTTGCTTTTTGCTCTGCCCTTACTGGACGGCGAGAGCACCCTGCGCATAACCGGAAGGGTGGAATCGGCCGCCTACATTGCTATGACGGAGCAGGCTCTGCAGCAGTCGGGCATCCGCTTTGTCCGCAGCGGCAGCGAGTACACCGTGTTCGGCGCGCAGCAATACACGGCGGCGGAGACAGCGGTGGAGGGCGATTACTCCAACGGCGCGTTCTTTTTGTGCATGGGTGCGCTGAGCGAAAGGGGCATCCGCGTGAAAAATCTGCCTGCGGAAACCCGGCAGGGCGACAGGGCCGTGGTGGATATCCTGCGCCGATTCGGTGCGCAGGTCCGCGTCAAGGATGATGAGATTTTTGTCCGTGGCGGCACGCTCCACGGCTGTGAAATCGACGCCGCGCCCATTCCCGACCTGATTCCCGCGCTGTCGGTGGTAGCCGCCGCCGCGCAGGGCGAGAGCCGTATCATGAACGCAGGCAGATTGCGTTTGAAGGAATCCGACAGACTGCGCGCCACCGCCGAAATGCTGACCGCTTTGGGCGGCACGGTCACCGAACTGCCCGACGGTCTGGTAATTCGCGGCGGCGTCCTGCAGGGCGGCACGGTGCCGTCTTATAACGACCACCGCATGGCCATGTCCGCGGCGGTGGCGGCGTGCGTGTGCCGCGGACCGGTCACGGTGCTTGACCCCGCCTGCACCGATAAATCCTTTCCCCGCTTCTGGGACATCTTTTCACAATTGGAGGGAGAACGATGAACAGCAGCTACCACGGCAACATTTCCTTCACCATCTTCGGCCAGTCCCACTCTCCCGCCATCGGTGTGACTGTGGAGGGCCTGCCCGCCGGCTTTGCGCCGGATTTTGAGGAATTGTCACGCTTTTTGGCGCGCAGAGCGCCGGGCCGCGGCGACTGTGCCACAGCGCGCAGGGAGGACGATGTGCCGGAATTTCTGTCCGGATTGCACAATGGCAAGCTCTGCGGCGCACCCTTGAGCGCCATCCTCCGCAACAGCGATACCCGCCCCGAGGACTATGACGAGCTGCGCATAAAGCCCCGTCCGGGCCACGCGGATTACACCGCGCAGGTGAAGTATGGCGGCGCGCAGGATCATCGGGGCGGCGGCCATTTTTCCGGCCGTCTGACGGCGCCGCTGTGCATTGTGGGCGGCCTTTGCAAGCAATTGTTGGCCCGGGAGGGCGTGGAAGTCATCAGCCGCATTGCCGAGATCGCCGGTATTGCCGACCGGGGCGAACTGACGGTCTCTACGGCGGAGCGTCCCTTCCCTGTGGTGGACAGCGCGGCAGGAGAGGCCATGCAAAAAGCCATTCTCGCTGCCAAGGCGGAGGGCGACTCGGTGGGCGGCGTGATCGAATGTGCCGTCATCGGCGCGCCTGCCGGACTGGGCGGCCCCCTGTTCGGCGGCATGGAAAGCCGCATTTCCCGGTTGGTATTCGGTATTCCTGCCGTTAAGGGCATTGCCTTCGGCGCAGGCTTCGAGGCCGCCAAGCGGCGGGGCAGCGAAAATAACGACCCCTTCGCCATGCGCGAGGGCCGCGTGGTCACCAAAACCAACCATTGCGGCGGTATTCTGGGCGGTATTACCGACGGTATGCCCATCGTGTTCCGGGTCGCCGTCAAGCCCACTCCCTCCATTGCCGTCGGGCAGGACACGGTGGACCTCTCCGCCATGGAAAGTGCGAAGCTGACCGTCGGCGGGCGGCACGATCCCTGCATCGTACCCCGTGCCGTGCCCTGCGTGGAGGCGGCTGCTGCCATCGCCGTGTACGATGCGCTGCTGGAGCGGAGAAAGGAGCAGCCATGAATTTAGAGGCATTGCGCCGTCGCATGGACGAAATCGACGCGGAGCTGCTCCGCCTTTTTGCCCAGCGAATGCGCGTAGCCGCGCAGATCGGCCAATATAAGCAGCGCCACCGCCTGCCCATTACGGATGCCGCCCGGGAGCAGGACAAGCTGCGCGATGTGACGGCAAAGCTGCCGGAGGAGCTGCAGGCCTACGGCCGCGCTCTGTATGAGGAGCTGTTTGCCCTCAGCCGCGATTATCAGAGCCGCCGAACAGGCAAGCGCTGCGGACTTCTGGGCCGCACGCTGGGGCACAGCTATTCTCCGCAAATTCACGCCCAATGGGGCGGCTATGCCTACCGTTTATACGAAAAAGAGCCGGAGGAGCTGGGCGGTTTTCTGCAAAGCGGCGACTTTGACGGGCTGAATGTGACCGCTCCCTATAAAAAGGCGGTCATTCCCTACTGCGCAGAGCTGTCCGATACCGCCAAAGCCATCGGCAGCGTCAACACGCTGATACGGCGCGGTGACGGCTCCCTGTACGGCGACAACACCGATGCGTTCGGTCTGGAAAGTCTGATGGCGCAGGCCGGCATGGCCGTTTGCGGCAAAAAGGCGCTGGTGCTGGGCAGCGGCGGCACCTCCGCCACCGCCTGCGCCGTGCTGAAAAAGCTGGGCGCGGCCGAAATCACGGTCATCTCCCGCCGCGGGGCGGATTGCTACGAAAACCTTGACCGGCACGTCGATGCGCACATTATTATCAACACCACGCCGGTGGGCATGTATCCCCACAACGGTGAGCAGACCGTAGACCTGCGCCTGTTCCCCCACTGCTGCGGCGTGGTGGATGTGATTTACAACCCCGCCCGCACGGCATTGCTGCTGCAGGCGGAGGCGCTGGGCATTCCCCACGCAGGCGGTCTTTATATGCTGGCGGCGCAGGCCAAGCGCAGCGCCGAGCTCTTTACCGGTACGCCCATGGATGACAGTGAAATCGCCCGCGTGACACAAATCCTGCGCAGGCAGATGCTAAATATCATCCTCGTGGGTATGCCCGGCAGCGGTAAGACCACCGTTTCCCGGCTATTAGGCAAACGGCTGGGCCGCGAAATCATAGACACGGACGCGCAGATCGAGGCGCGCGTCGGCATGTCCGTTTCCGACATCTTCACCAAATGCGGTGAAGCCCATTTCCGCACACTGGAAACGGAGGTACTGCGCGAGGTCGGCAAGCAGAGCGGCAAGATCATTGCCACGGGCGGCGGCTGCGTGACGCAGGCGGAAAACTTCCCTCTGCTCCGTCAAAACGGCATTGTCGTTTGGCTGGAGCGTGATGTGGCCCTCCTGGCCCGTGACAGCAGGCCCCTTTCGCAGAGCGGCGATCTGCGGCAGATGTACGAAAAGCGCCGCCCCTGCTATGAGCGCTTTGCCGATGTGCGCGTGGACAATAACGGCCCGTTGGAGGACACCGTCACGCAAATTCTGGAGGTGCTGGCATGAAATTTCTGATTATCAACGGCCCCAACATCAATATGCTGGGCCTTCGTGAGCCGTCCGTTTACGGCGCGCAGAGCTATGCGGCCCTGCAGGAGTTGATCCGCAGCACCTGCGCGGAAAACGGCATCGACTGCGAGCTGTTCCAGTCCAACCACGAAGGCGCCATTGTGGATAAGATTCAGCAGGCCTGCGGCAGGGCAGACGGCATTATCATCAATCCCGCCGCCTATACCCACACCAGCATCGCCATCCTCGATGCGCTCAAAGCCGTGTCGATTCCGGCGGTGGAGGTGCATCTTTCCGATGTGAAAAGCCGTGAGGCTTTTCGCCAAATCTCCTATGTCGGCATGGCTTGTGTCAAGACATATATGGGCCTTGGCTTTGACGGCTACCGACAGGCGATTTTGTTCCTGAAGGATTACCTGCTCGGCGGCTGACGGCATTTGCGGCCTTTTTGACAGGGGCCTCTCACACAATTATAAAAAAATTGCTGCAGAAGTTTCTGCAGCATTTTTTTGTGATGGTCTCTCCCCCGGTGGTCCGCGCCTATTGGATCGTACCGCCGCCGATCACAACCTCGTCGTCATACAGCACCACCGCCTGGCCGGCCGTAATGGCCCGCTGCGGCGCATCAAAGGTCACTTCCACCGTGCCGTCGGGCAGCGGCGTAACGGTGGCCGCCGCCTCCACCTGGCTGTAACGCGTTTTGGCCGTACAGCGAAACGGCTCGGCGGGATGCTCCACGGAGATCCAGTTAAAACGCGCCGCCGTCAGCGTGCGGGTAAACAGATCCTCATTGTCGCCCAGCAAAATGGTGTTGCTCTCGGCATCCTTTTTTACCACATACACATGCCTGCCCACGCTGATGCCAAGGCCCTTGCCCTGACCGGTGGTATAGCAGGGCAGCCCTTTGTGCCGGCCCAATACGCGGCCCTCCTTATCCACAAAGTCGCCCGGCTCCAGCGACACCTTGCCGTACTCACGCAAAAAGCGCACATAATCCCCGTCCGGCACGAAGCAAATATCCTGACTGTCCGCCTTGTCCGCGTTGCGCAGTCCCGCCCGACGGGCGCTGTCACGGATGGCAGGCTTGTCATATTCGCCCACAGGCAGCAGCAGGTGCGCCAATTGGTGCTGCGTCAGTTGATACAGCACATAGCTCTGATCCTTGCGGCGGTCGCGGCCCCGCAGCAGCAGATAGCGCTGCGTTGCCTCGTCAAATCCCACACGGGCATAGTGCCCTGTGGCAAGATAGTCATAGCCCAGCGTCAAGGCCCGGTCCAGCAGTGCGCCGAACTTCAGGCAGCGGTTGCAGTCGATGCACGGATTGGGCGTGCGTCCGGCGCAGTATTCCGATACAAAGCGGTCCATCACCTGACTTTGAAATCGCTCCGTTTCATTAAACACATAGAACTTCATGCCCAGGCGATACGCCACACTGCGTGCATCCTCTGCATCGTCGGCGCTGCAGCAGCTTCCCTCCGTCTCGCCCCGGTATAACCGCAGCATGGCGCCGTCACACTGATAGCCTTTCTGCTGCAGCAGCAGCGCCGCCGCGCTGCTGTCCACACCGCCGGACATGGCGACCAATACTTTTTTCTGTTCCATGATAAACCTCTGCATAATATTGGTAAGGTCGGGTCAAACTGTCAAAGGAAGATCAATCCATATTTTTTTGCAGGAAGGATTGATAAGACAGTGCATCCGCCAACTCCACCAAATGTGGCTGGAAACCGCCGTGATAGTCAAATCCCTGGTGATCGCGCAATTGCGCCGCGTCGCTGCGCTCATCGGGCAGGCAAACCGTCACGCAGGTGCCCTGTCCCTTAACAGACTCCAGCACCAGTCGTCCGCCGTGACCCTCCGCAATGCGCCAGCAAAGGGGCAAACCCAATCCGATCCCGTGGTTCAGCGACGGCTCGCAATGTGCATAGCGTGAAAAAGCCGCCTTCTTTTCCTCATCCGTCATGCCGCAGCCGGTATCTGCCACAGACAGATACACATACCGCTCGCGCAAACGCAGTGAAACGGTGATCTTGCCGCCTTTGGGCGTATATTTGGCGGCGTTGGACAGCAAATTCCACACCAGACGCTCCAAATAATACTTCTCCACCGCCACTATATGGGCCGTCAGGTCACAGCTATAGTGCATGGTGATCTTCTTTTCCCGCAGCACCGGCTCCGCCACCAGGCAAATTTCCCGCAGCCACTGCACCAATTCAAGATTTTTTTTGACAAAAGGCGTGGATTCCTTTAATATAGAAGCAGAAGCCAGATTATTCATTACCCGCAGCATCCGATAGTAGCCCTGATACAAAATGGCGGCATTCACGTCGCAGGCTTCGTCTTGTTCACGCAGCTCAGGAGGAATCAATGCCGCTGCGGCTCCGTGAATATTACTCAGCGGAAGGCGCATCTGATTTGCCACGGCAGGCAGCACATTGCCCAACAATTCTATCATATCCCGATCGTTATCCCGGTCGTTACAGCTCATTTCGTTCCCTCCTCTGCTTCCTTATATTCTTTGCCCGACGGGATATATTATCCCTGCCGCGCTATGATTAAGCGTCTGTAATTTAGCCATATCTTAACAAAGAGACGGCAAAAAAACAAGCTTTTTGTCGGATGAAAATGAAATTTAAAAAACGGCAAATGGTGATTGCCGTATTGCGTGCACATCATATAACGCCAAACATACCATGTGTTTGAAATATTCCATGAGAGAGGATGTTGTTTTATGAGTATTAAAGTCGGTATTAACGGTTTTGGCCGCATTGGCCGCATGGTCATGCGCCTGGTCACAAATCACCCCGAAATCGAGATCGTCGGCATTAACGACCTGTGTCCCGCGGATTATCTGGCCTATATGCTGAAGTACGATACGATGCACGGCAAATTCAGCGGAACGGTGGACGCCACGGAAAACGCCATTATCGTCAACGGCAAAAGCATCCCCGTTTATGCCGAGCGCGATCCTGCCAGGCTGCCTTGGAAGGAGCTGAGGGCGGAATATGTGCTGGAGTGCACCGGCCTGTTTCTGACGAAGGAAAAAGCGCAGGGACATATTGACGCCGGCGCGAAGCATGTGGTCATGTCCGCACCCTCCAAGGATGACACCCCGATGTTTGTCATGGGCGTCAATCAGGACAAGTATACCCCGGAGATGACCTTCGTCTCCAATGCAAGCTGCACCACCAACTGTCTGGCGCCCATTGCCAAGGTGCTGCACGATCATTTCGGCATTGCCGACGGTTTGATGACCACCGTGCATGCCACAACGGCCACGCAGAAGACCGTGGACGGCGTTTCTCTGAAGGATTGGCGCGGCGGTCGTTCCGCAGCCGGCAATATTATCCCCTCGTCCACCGGGGCCGCCAAGGCCGTGGGCAAGGTCATTCCCGCATTGAACGGCAAGCTGACCGGTATGTCCTTCCGCGTCCCCACGCTGGATGTGTCCGTGGTGGACCTGACCGTAAATCTGGAAAAGCCCACCAAGTATGAGGACATCTGCGCTGCCATGAAGGCCGCCTCCGAAGGGGAGCTGAAGGGCGTGTTGGGCTACACGGAGGAACCCGTGGTCTCCTCCGACTTTCTGGGCGTCAGTGACACTTCCGTCTTTGACGCCAAGGCCGGTATCGCGCTGACCGACACCTTTGTCAAGGTCGTTGCCTGGTATGATAACGAGATCGGCTATGCCGACAAGCTGCTGTGCCTGATCGAGCATATGTACAGCGTGGATCATCAGTGATCTTGCTTAAAACGGGGCTGACTCCTGTGGAGCCGGCCCCGTTTTTTTGTTTTTCCGAAAATTTTTTTGCAAAAGGACTGTTCAATCATAAAAAGTTATGGTACAATCAGAATGTATTAAATATACCAAGTACATTCTAAAGTGATCGTAACGAAAGGAACCGCCTATACCATGGATCGCAACCCGATTTTAGACTATAAGCTGTCGTTAAGCAGCGATATTCCCCTCTACGCGCAGCTTGTAGGTATTATTAAGCATTATATTTCTTCCGGCGCACTGTCTGTGGGGGATCTGCTTCCCTCCGAAACGGAGCTCTGCCGCGCGCTGCGTATCAGCCGCAATACGGTCCGTCAGGCCATCGGCGAGCTGGAGGACGAGGGTCTGGTCGTGCGCAAGCGCGGCAAGGGCACCTTTGTGACAGACCCGGCCAACAACCGCCGCGGCGTGCGCTATTCCTTTACCACGGAGATTTCCTCTCTGGGCAAAACGCCCTCGTCCACATTGGTGGATTTCGGTGTGATTATGCCGCCCCGCGCCATTTGTGAAAAGATGGAGCTGCAGGAGGGTACCGCCGTTTACTGCTTTACCCGTATCCGCAACGCCGA
This sequence comes from Clostridiales bacterium, assembly GCA_004555205.1. Classification (GTDB taxonomy): domain Bacteria; phylum Bacillota; class Clostridia; order Oscillospirales; family Oscillospiraceae; genus Vescimonas. The sequence continues at coordinate 10,159 of SFIY01000015.1, read as the reverse complement.
CGGTGAGCCGCTGATTCTGGAAACCTCCTATTATCCCCAGTACATCTACCCCAACCTGACCCGTGACATGGTGCAGACCCACAGCTTTTACAGCCTGCTGTATCATGTGGGCATCACACCCTTTTCCGCGGAGGACACCTATGAATCGGTCATTCTCGACGAGACCCGCGCTCATCTTTTAGGTGTGCCGGAGGGAAGCTGCGCGTTTTATCACCAGCGCCGCACCAAGACCGAGGATGGCCGCATCTACGAATACACCCTCAGCTATATGCGCGCTGACCGTGTGCGCCTGGATGTGCATATGCAAAAGAGCGGCATGAGCTTTGTGCGTACCATCAACTGAATTTGTTTTTCTCTGCGGCGCCGCCTTGTGCGGCGCCGTTTTTCGTGCAAAACGCGTGTCCGTGTGTGGCGCATAAATGCTCTTTGTTGATTTGCTTTATATGTCAAATAGGTTTGAAATGTATGGAATATTCGGCGAAAATTTTTGATTTTTTTGTCTGAATTGTTTAAAAAATCCAAAATCGCACCCGGTTTTTCGTATACCATTTTGCGCAATTGTACAAGACACATTTCATTTGTATTGTTATAATAATCATAGAATCAAACAAGCTGCGTCATTGGCGCAGACCACACAAAATATGTGACGGGGAAAGGAATGCAAAATTATGGCTATCAAAATCGGTATCAATGGTTTTGGACGCATCGGCCGCGTTGTCCTGCGCATCTTGTCGGAAAATCCGGAGAAGTTTGATATTTGCGGCATCAATCTGCGCAAGGCGGACATCGACTACATGGTCTATCAGGTCAAGTATGACTCCGTATTTCGTAACTTTAACGGAACGGTGGAGCATATCGGCGGCGATCTGGTGCTCAACGGCCACAAGATCAAGATCTTCAGCGAGTCTGACGCGGCGCTGATTCCCTGGAGCACCTGCGGCGCAGAGTACATCATTGAATCCACCGGCGCCTATAACACCACCGAAAAGGCCTCCCGTCACTTCCGGGGCGGCGCTAAGAAGGTCATCCTGACGGCCCCCGGCAAGGATGAGGCAACACCTACCTTCGTTTACGGCGTCAACAGCGATGAATACCGCCCCGATATGAAGGTCATCTCCAACGCAAGCTGCACCACCAACTGTCTGGCACCTCTGGCCAAGGTCATCTATGATGAGTTTGGCATCGAGCAGAGCCTGATGTCCACCATCCACGCCTCCACCGCCAAGCAGAAGACGGTTGACTCCCGCGGCGGCGGCGACTGGCGCACCGGCCGTTCCATCCTGAACAACATCATTCCCTCCTCCACCGGCGCTGCCAAGGCCGTGGGCCGCGTGATTCCCGGCCTGATGGGCAAGATGACCGGTATGTCCTTCCGCGTTCCCACCGCCGATGTGTCCGTGGTGGATTTGACCGCCCGTCTGGGCACCACGACTACCTACGCCGACATCTGCTATGCCGTCCGTCACGCCAGCGAAACCTACATGAAGGGCATCATCGCCTATACCGCCGACCAGGTGGTTTCCACCGATATGATCGGCAATCCCTGCCCCTGCATTTTTGACGAAACCGCCGGCATCATGCTGGATCAGGACTTTGTCAAGCTGATTGCCTGGTACGATAACGAGTTCGGCTACAGCAATCAGGTCGTGCGTATGCTGGAGCATATGTATACCATGGATCACCTGTCCGAAATGGGCGAGGTTCCCGGCAAATAAAAATACAATCCCTTCACGGTGCATCTGCTCACGGGCAGGTGCACCGATTTTTTTGTGACCGAATCGTGAACATTTGCTGCCGCATCTTGTTTTCGGCAAAAAGAAATGCTAAGCTAATATAGAATATATTGTTATGAGATAACATCTCGTTTTCAATAAAGGAGCAAGAAGTGTATGCCGAGATTCAGCGTTAAAAAGCCGCTGACCGTCTTTGTGGCCGTGTTGGCTGTGCTGGTGTTGGGCGTGGTGGCGTATTTGAAGATGACGCCCGATCTGATGCCCAATATGAATTTCCCCTATGTCATTATCGTGACCACCGATCCCGGCGCCAGTCCCGAGGCGATAGAGGCGGATGTGACCCGGCCGGTGGAGCAGTCCATGGCCACGCTGAATCAGATCAAGTCCGTCACCTCCACCTCGCAGGACAGTGTGTCCATGGTCGTGCTGGAATTTGAAGACGGCGTCAATATGGATACCATCAGCGTTGACATCCAGCAGAAGCTCAGCGCCCTGCAGGGCAGTTGGGGAGATACCGTCAGCGCTCCTTTTGTCCTCAAGATCAATCCCTCCATGCTGCCGGTGAAGGTGGCCGCCGTGTCCTATGACGGCAAGGACATTGCGGTGCTTTCCGACTTCGTCAGCGACACGCTGACCGGCAAGCTCGACGGCATCACCGGTGTGGCAAGAGTCACCGTCAGCGGCAATATCGATCGCCAGCTCCATGTGATTCTGGATCAGAAAAAGCTGGATGCCCTGTCTCAAAAGCTGTCAGACGCCATCAGCGCTCAGCTTGACAGTGCAGAGGGGCAGTTGAACGATGCCCGCTCGCAGATCGAAAATGCCAAAAGTGCCATCCACTCGGCAGGAGAGGACGCCGTTTACTCCGCCACGGAGCAGGCGCTGCTGACGCTGCAGCAGGGCATGGACTCTCTGCGCAGCGAACAGACCAAGCTGCAGAACAATTTGAAGGAACTGGCGGCTGTGCAGGCGGAAAAGATCCGGCTTGAGGCGCAAAATGCCGCCTATGAACTGCAGTTGGAGGCCATCCGCAACGACAGCAGCCTGAGCGAGGAGGAACGGGCCGAGGCCATTGCCGCCATCGAGAACGACAGCGACTATATCAAGCTGCAGGCCGACCTTGCCGCGCTGGATGTGCGGATCGCCGCCCTGGGCACCTCCTGGGAGGAGGCGCAGGCCACCGCCGAAAAGTGGCAGGCCGCGCTGGACGACATCAGCGCCCGGCTGAAAGAGCTGGAGGACAGCGATGCCGGCCGGATTGCCCGTCAGGTATCCACCGGCGTGATGACGCTGGCTGACGGCGCCATGCAGCTCATCTCTGCCAACGTGCAGATGGATCTGGCGCTGGCGCAGATCGACGAGGGCTTTGCCACGCTGGCCGAGTCCCGCACCGCGGCACTGGATGCCGCCGATCTGGGCAGCACGCTGAATATTTCCACCATTACCGCCCTGCTCACGGCGCAGAATTTCTCCATGCCCGCCGGCTATCTGCAGGAGGACGGCGTGAACTATATGGTGTCCGTAGGTGACGAGATCACCAGTCGGGAGGATCTGGAGAGCATGGTGCTGTTCGATATGGGTCTGGACGGCATCGCACCCATTCGCCTGAGCGATGTGGCGGAGGTGTTCATTACCGATAACGCCGACGAGGTCTACACCAAGCTCAACGGCTCGGACGGTCTGATCGCCACCTTTACCAAGCAGTCTACATACGCCACGGCGGATGTGTCCGGCAATATCCGTGACCGTTTCGACGAACTGGAGGAGGAATATCCCGGCCTGTCCTTCGTTTCTCTAATGGACCAGGGCGAGTATATCTACATCATCATCAATTCCATTCTTTCCTCCCTCGGTTGGGGCGCCCTGTTCTCCGTGCTGATTTTGTATCTGTTCCTGCGTGATCTTCGTCCCACCGTCATTACGCTCTGCGCCATTCCCATCAGTCTGGTTTTCGCCGTGGTGCTGATGTACTTCTCCGGCGTGACCATCAACATGATCTCACTCAGCGGCCTTGCGGTGGCGGTGGGTATGCTGGTGGATAACTCGGTGGTGGTCATTGAAAATATCTACCGTCTGCGTGCCATGGGCGCCAGCGTAACACAGGCCGCCGTATCCGGCGCCAAGCAGGTGCTGGGCGCCATCACCTCCTCTACGCTGACGACCGTCTGCGTGTTTGCCCCCATCGTCTTTGTGGAGGGCATTACCCGCCAACTGTTTACCGATCTGGCGCTGACCATGACGTATTCGCTTCTGGCCAGTCTGATCGTGGCGCTGACGCTGGTGCCGGCCATGGCCGCGGGTATGCTGAAGAAGGAAAAACCCCAGAAAGCCGGCTTGCTGGACCGTATCTATCCCGCCTATCGCAAGGCCATTTCCTGGTCGCTGCAGCATAAGCTGATCGTACTGGCGGCGGCACTGCTGCTGCTTGTGGGCAGCGCATGGGCGGCATTGGCCCGCGGCTTTACCTTCATGCCCGAGATCGATATGAACACCGTCAACCTCACCATTACCATGCCGGAGGATGCAGACCGTGAAACCGCCGTGGAGCTGGCGGACGAGGTGCTCAAGCGCGCGGCCACGGTGGAAAATGTGGAAACGGTAGGCGCCATGATGTCCTCCGGCAGCGGCATGAGCATGATGTCCTCTCAGGGCGGCGCATACGATGTCACGGCCTATATTACCCTGCCCGAGGGTGCCTCCGGCGCCAAAGCCGGCAAGGAAATTGTCAGGCTGTGCGAGGATCTGGACTGTCAGGTATCTGCCGACGGTGCCATGGCCATGATGAGTTATATTACCGGCGACGGCATTTCGGTAAATGTCTACGGCAATGATATGGAAACGCTGCAGCAGACCGCCCGCGATCTGGCCACGACCCTTGAAAACGTACCCGGTACAGCGGAGGTATCCGACGGGCTGGAGGAGGCCTCCGAAGCGCTGCATATCAGCATTGACCGCAACGCCGCCATGCGTAAGGGCGTCACCGTGGCCCAGATCTATATGCAGATCGCCGCCGCATTGACGGATTCGGCCACCATGGCGGATATGACGCTGGATCAACTGGATGTGGATGTGGTGGTGGAAAGCCCGGAAGAAAGCCGCATGACCCGCGAAAAACTGCTGGATCTGGAGATCACCAATTCCTCCTCCATGAGCGGCATGAGCAGCATGGGCAGCAGCATGAGCGGCATGGGCGGCAGTATGAGTGGCATGAGCGGCAGTATGAGCAGTATGAGCAGTGGCATGGGTACGGAGGCAAGTGCCGCCGAGCCTGTATCCTTCAAGCTCTCCGAGGTGGCCACCATTGAGGATACCGTCAGCCTGCACACCATTTCCCGCTCCGAGCAGCGCCGCTATGTCACGGTGACGGCCGCCGTGGAGGAGGGCTATAATGTGACCAAGCTGACCGGCGAAGTGCAGCGTGCCGTGGACGGCATGACGCTGCCCGAGGGCGTCAGCGTGGAGTTTGCCGGCGAAAACGAAGCGATCATGGAAGCCATGAAGCAGTTAATGCTGATGCTGCTGCTGGGTGTGGTGCTGGTCTACTTCATCATGGTGGCGCAGTTCCAATCGCTCAAGTCTCCGTTTATCGTCATGTTTACCATTCCTCTGGCCTTTACCGGCGGCTTTTTGGCCCTGCTGATCTCCGGCATTGAGGTCAGTGTCATTTCCCTGATCGGCTTTGTCATGCTGGTGGGTATCATTGTCAACAACGGCATTGTGCTGGTGGACTACATCAACCAGCAGCGCCTTGCCGGTATGGAGCGCCGCGAGGCCATTATCGATGCCGGTGTGACCCGCCTGCGTCCCATTTTGATGACCTCCATTACCACGATTCTGGGCCTTGTGGTCATGGCCTTCGGCGGCGACGCCGGTACGGCCCTGATGCAGCCGGTGGCGCTGGTGTGTATCGGCGGCCTGCTGTACGCCACGCTGATGACGCTGTTTGTGGTGCCGTGTATGTACGACATGGTCAATAAGCGCGAGCTGCGCAAGGTGGAGGAAGCCGAGCTGCAGACGCTGGAGATGTGATAACGGCAAAAGGAACGCCGCATTTCCCATTGTGCGTCTATGGGAACGGGGGAGGATTGCCTGATTTTCAATGGGGTTTTCTCTTTGTATCCCATCCCGGACGGAATGGGTGCCGGTCCCGAAATCGACGGCACATCCGGTATGTTCTCAAGGTTCTAAGATCCGGCTTTGGATTTTGAATAATCATTATTAAAAAGGAGGATAACACAATGGCAGCAAACAAGTATGCAGGAACGAAAACAGAAGCCAATCTTTGGGAGGCTTTTGCAGGGGAATCGCAGGCAAGAAACAAGTACACCTATTTTGCCTCCGTTGCCAAGAAGGCAGGCTACGAGCAGATCGCCGCACTGTTTCTGAAGACCGCGGAGAACGAAAAAGAGCACGCAAAGTTGTGGTTCAAGGCGCTTGGCGAGCTGGGTGACACGCCTGCCAATCTTCTGGCGGCCGCCGAGGGCGAAAACGCAGAGTGGACGGACATGTACGATCGCATGGCCCGTGAAGCGGATGAAGAGGGTTTTCATGAGCTGGCCGAGCAGTTCAGAGGTGTTGCGGCCATCGAAAAGCTGCACGAGGAGCGTTACCGCGCGCTGCTCCATAATGTGGAGGCAATGGAGGTCTTTAAAAAGAGCGGCGTGACCATGTGGGAGTGCAGAAACTGCGGTCATGTGGTTGTCGGCACGGAAGCGCCGGAGGTCTGCCCCGTATGCCATCATCCGCAGAGCTATTTTGAAGTGCGCCAGGAAAACTATTGATGACAAAATGACGAAAGGAAGATAAAGATATGAAATTTTTCGTATGTGAAAAATGCGGCAATTTTGTCGGCATGATTAAGGAATCCGGTGTACCGATGATGTGCTGCGGTCAGAAGATGACGGAGCTTATCCCCGGAACCTCCGACGGTGCGGCGGAAAAGCATGTGCCGGTCTATACCGTTGAGGGCAACAAAGTATCTGTTGCGGTCGGTTCTGTGGAGCATCCCATGGCAGACGTTCACTACATTGAGTGGATCGCCCTGGAGACCGTGAAGGGCGCCCAGCGAAAGGTCCTGCATCCCGGCGAGGCGCCCGTGGCAGAATTTGCCCTGACGGAGGACGATTCTGTTGTGGCCGTTTATGCCTATTGCAACCTGCACGGCCTCTGGAAGGCTATGTAACCTGCGCCGGGAGGTGAAGCCTGCCGTTTGCCGACCATCGCCGTTCTGCGCGGGAATGTCCCGTTAAAAATCCGGTGAAACGGCCGGCAAAGACCACCGCAGAACCATCGCCCCAAACCAATAAAAAGCGCTCCCTGCCGCCGTATTGAACGGCGGCAGGGAGCATTTTTCGTGCGCTGCCGCTTTGCGCATCATTTTCCTGCATAATCTCTTGCTGCCGTTGCATGACCCATAAACAGGCCGTCCGATTTTTTGTATATTTTTAACGAAAATCAGGCGCTTTTCTGTGAGTTTTCGCCGTTCTTCCTGTTTATTCTTTTCAAAAAATGAATGTAAGGAAGGCGGTAATTCATTTTTAGCTTGTCATTCTTTCTCCGTTTTCATGTCCTCCCCCGCAAAATTGCAAAATATGCACCAAATTTTGCCTTTCGGCAGGGCGAAATGCAGCTTTGACGCACGCAATCCTGCAAATTCTTATTTTTGCAAGATGGCCTTGCATTTTATGCACATTTTTCTTGCATTTTGTGCAGGTTTTCCCCTCAAAAACAGCGGTTTTGAAATTCCTCTTGCATTTTTTGTTTGCCGCGCTTATATTGTTATCAGAGAGGCAAACCGCCTCCCAATTCTGAAACGAGGTGCTTATTATGTTAGCCATCATCGGTGCTTGCGGCGCGGTTTATTTAGCTGGAATGGTTTTCATGACCGTTAAGGGCATGAAGGCTTGACATCAGTGTATAGAAACACACGATATAGGGGTAGTAAGGCGCGATACGGAGATGCTCCGTATCGCGCCTTACTTTGTTGACTGACTGTCCGCTGCGTGCCTAAACCCGTCCGGGTCGGTGTGAAAATGCTGCCGACGGCACAAAGCAATATTATTTTGAAAACACATTGACAAACATCGATCTATGTGTTAGATTACACATAGATAGCAGTCTATGTAACCGAGGTGAATTGCTGTGACGCGGGAAGAGGTATCTGTGATCTGCAAGGCCATGTCTGATCCCAACCGCCTGAAGATTATCGAAATGCTGACACAGGGGGAGAAGTGCGGCTGCAGCCTGCTGGATGCATTGCAGGTGACACAGCCGACCCTGTCGCATCACATGAAGGTTTTAGGCGACTGTGGGCTGACTGCCTCCCGCAAAGAGGGGAAATGGAATTACTATACGATCAACTGCGATAAATTCAAGGAATTTAAGGAGTATATCTCCGGCATATCCTGCTGCGACACCGCCATTGATGCGTGCTGCTGCGGAAAGTAACCTCTCCATAAGCGCGCCGGCTCTGCTGCCGGCCGCTTTTAACGATAACGCATTGATAACTGTCAATGTGAGAAACGGAGTTTTGCTATGTGGTCATTTGTGCAAGAGCAAATTTTAGGGATGAAGTGGCTGAATAAGCTGATCGGCAGCGGTCTTTCCTCGCTGGGGCTGGACATTGGTACGCGAATCGGCGGCAGCGTCAATTTCTTTCTCTACGATGTAATCAAGATCACCGTGCTGCTGTGTGTGCTGATCTTCGGCATATCGTACCTCCAGAGCTTCTTTCCGCCGGAGCGGAGCAGACGCATTTTGGGTCGGTTCCATGGTCTGGGGGCGAATATTATCGGCGCGCTTTTGGGAACGGTCACGCCGTTTTGCTCCTGCTCCTCCATCCCCATTTTTATCGGCTTTGCCGGTGCAGGCTTGCCCTTGGGCGTCATCTTCTCTTTTCTGATCTCATCTCCCATGGTTGATTTGGGCAGTCTGGTGCTGCTGATGAGCATTTTCGGTGCAAAGGTTGCCGTTGCTTATGTGGCGTTGGGTCTGGTGATTGCCGTGATCGGCGGCACTCTGATTGAGAAGCTGCATATGGAGAACGACGTGGAGGACTTCATCCGAAATGCAAAGAGCGTTGCCGTCGTCGAATCCAAACTGACAGTAAGGGACAGATGGGACTATTCCAAGGCGCAGGTCATTACCACTTTTAAAAAAGTGTTTCCGTATATTCTGATCGGTGTGGGTATTGGCGCTGTCATTCACAACTGGATCCCCGAGAGCTGGATCGAGGCGGCACTGGGCAGTAATAATCCCTTCGGCGTGGTGCTGGCTGCTCTGATCGGCATTCCGATGTATGCCGATATTTTCGGCACCGTACCGGTTGCGGAGGCACTGTTGGGCAAAGGCGCACAGCTTGGTACGATCCTCAGCTTCATGATGGCCGTCACCACACTGAGCCTGCCGTCGCTCATTATGCTGCGCAGAGCCGTAAAGCCCCGATTGCTGGGTTTGTTTATTGGGATCTGTGCCGCCGGAATTATCATTGTAGGTTACGCATTCAATGCGTTTCCCCATTTGTTTATGTAGTGGAGGTATGATGATGGCATTATTTGGGTTGGGAAAGGAAAAAGAATCGCAGCGATCTGCTTGCTGCTGCGGTGGTGCAGCCTGCGGCATCACCGGCATCAAGGTCTTGGGCGCAGGCTGCAAAAGCTGTCACGAGCAGTACGAAAACTGCAAAGCCGCCGTGGCGGAGCTGGGTATGGACCTTGAGGTGGAATATATCACCGACATGGAGAAGGTCATGACCTACGGTGTCATGCAAATGCCCTGCATCGTCGTCAACGAGAAGGTTGTATCCGCAGGCAAGGTGCTGAAGCCTGCCGATGTGATCGGGCTGTTGAAAAAGCTGGGATATTGCTGAGTTTCCGCACGAAGCAGCAAAAAAAGAGAGTGCCCCGAGGGGTACTCTCTTTTTTGTTCGCCAGAAACTCAGCGCTTGCAGAACTTCCGGAACCTGATCGTAACCAGGCTGAATGACGGCATTTTCTTCGTTTTATGCCCCAAAAACAGCGTATTTCAGCGGTTTTCAGATGTATTTGATTTAGAATCCACCTTTGCAGAAGGACTGCGAAAAACAGGTTTTGCTACTTGTGTGTTCCTTGTGTACAGCTGCCCAGGGCTTTGCAAGACAACAGCAAAGAAGCAAACCGGTATGCTGACATTTGATTCACCTCAAAATCAAATCCACATACGGAGGATAACATAATGGAAAAATACATCTTCGATCAGAACAACGGTCTATGGTATGAGCTTCGGGACGACTAAACAGCCGCCCGGTAAACTTTGTTCCGCTGACTACCAGCGTCAAAGTCCTGTTTTCCACTTCCTCCTGCATAGGTCATCGCCTCCTTTCCACGGATTTTGCAGGGGTGGCGCTTGATACTAAGGCGGGACCACCAGCCGCCGCAGCAGGTATTTCA
>SFIY01000036.1 GCA_004555205.1 Clostridiales bacterium | reverse complement strand
CGTATAGGGCTGGATAATATGGACACATCAAATAATCAAAAAAATGAGGTATCAAATTTATGAAGCAAAATCCGTTAAATATGATGCCCAACAACGAATTTGAATAAAATTTTCTCCCATAATAGATATACAAAGGCCTCTCGTCATGTTATAATGGGCAAAATACCCTGTACCATGACGGGAGGTCCTTTTATGTCTTATCTGTCTGATATTGAGATCGCGCAGGCCCATACCATGCGTCCTATTACCGATATTGCCGCCCAGTGCGGCATTGACCAGTCGTATCTGGAGCTGTATGGCCGGTATAAAGCGAAAATTGACCTGTCCCTGCTGCAAAACACCCACCGCAAAGGGAAATTGATCCTTGTTACCGCCATGACGCCCACCCCGGCCGGTGAGGGAAAGACCACCACCACGGTGGGGCTTGCCGACGGTCTGCGGAAAATCGGCAAAAACGCCGTGATCGCCTTGCGCGAGCCGTCCTTAGGCCCGGTATTCGGCATAAAAGGCGGCGCGGCCGGCGGCGGCTACGCACAGGTCGTCCCCATGGAGGACATTAACCTCCACTTTACCGGCGATTTCCATGCCATCGGCGCAGCCAACAATCTCCTGGCCGCCATGATCGACAACCACATTCATCAGGGCAATGCCCTCGGCATCGACCCTGAGCGCATTACCTGGCGGCGTGCCGTGGATATGAATGACCGCGCCCTGCGCTGCATTACCATCGGTCTGGGCGGCAAAGCAAACGGCATTCCCCGCCATGACGGCTATGACATCACGGTGGCCAGTGAGATCATGGCGATTTTGTGCCTTGCCACCTCCCTGTCCGATTTGAAGGCGCGCCTGGGCCGCATTATTGTGGGCTATACCTATGACGGCGCACCTGTCACCGCCCATGATCTGAAGGCAGCCGGTGCTATGACGGCACTGTTGAAGGACGCGCTCAAGCCGAATCTTGCCCAAACGCTGGAGGGCACGCCCGCCCTGATCCACGGCGGCCCCTTTGCCAATATTGCCCACGGCTGCAACTCCGTTATGGCGACGCGCATGGCCATGGCCTTGGGTGATTACGCCGTGACGGAAGCCGGTTTCGGCGCCGATCTGGGGGCTGAGAAATTTCTGGACATCAAATGCCGCATGGCCGGCTTGAGGGCAGATGCCTGCGTCATCGTGGCCACCGTCCGTGCCCTGAAGCACCACGGCGGCGCTGCCAAGGAGGACCTGGGCTGTGAGGATCTCATTGCGCTGGAACGCGGCCTGCCCAATCTGCTGCGCCATGTGGAAAACATGACCCAAGTTTACGGACTGCCTGCTGTGGTGGCTATCAACGCTTTCCCCACGGATACGCAGGCAGAGCTGGACCTCATTGCCGAAAAGTGCCGCGCGCTGGGCGTCAATGCGGCGTTGAGTCAGGTGTGGGCAAAAGGCGGCGAAGGCGGCACGGCGCTTGCCGAGGAAGTCGTTCGGTTGTGTGACCAGCCCTCTCACTTCCGCTTCTCCTATGATTGTGATCTGCCTATTGCCGAGAAAATGGAACAGATCGTGCAGCGTGTCTATCACGGGCGGAAGGCCATTCTGACGGAGGAGGCACAGCAGCAGTGCGCACAGTTGGAGGCTCTGGGGTTTGGCAAGCTGCCCGTCTGTATGGCAAAAACGCAGTACTCGTTTTCCGATGATCCCAAGCGTCTTGGCGCACCGGAAGACTTCGATGTAACAATCCGCCAGGTGAAGGTGTCCGCCGGCGCCGGATTTATTGTGGTGCTGACCGGCGCGGTGATGACCATGCCCGGTCTTCCCAAGGTCCCTGCCGCCGAATCCATTGACGTGGACGAAAACGGACGGATCATCGGCCTGTTTTGATTGGCCTGTTCTGACCGTAAAAAGGAAAGCAGCATCTGCCATCGGCAGATGCTGCTTTTTTATGGCCCTCGGTTAAAAGGCCCAGTTGCCGTCGCGGAAAATCGGTACGGTTTTACCGTCACGGCACAGTGCGTCGATGTTCATGTCCTCTGAGCCGATCATGAAATCCTCGTGGATCATGGAATCGTTCACGCCTAACTTCCGGCACTCTTCCAGCGTTTTATTCCGGAAATCCTTGATGGTGTCCGCAAAGCCCATGCCCAATGCCAGATGGCAGGCGGCATTCTCGTCAAAGAGCGTGTTGTAAAACAGCAGGCCGCTCTTGCGAATAGGCGAATCATAGGGCACCAGCGCACACTCGCCCAAGTAGGCGCTTCCCTCATCCATGTTGATGAGCTTGGTCAGCAGCTCCTCGTTTTGATCGGCGTGCCATTCCACGGCCTTGCCCGCCTCAAAGCGAATCCAGAAACCGTCGATCAACTGTCCCTGATAGCTCAAAGGCTTGGTGGCATATACGATGCCCTCCGCCTCGCCGCGTTTGGGCGAGATGAAACACTCCTCTGTGGGAATGTTGGGGTTAAAGCAGATGCCCTGCAGACTGGTCTCTCCGCCGCCGCAGAACTGCGCCTCGTCAATCATGCCTACCGTAAGGTCTGTGCCGTTGCCGGCGGTATAGTGCAGCTTTTCAATGCCCAAGCTGTTCAAATAGTCGCAGCGCTCGTGCAGGCTGCGGTTGTGGTCTTCCCACGCCGCGATGGGGTCGTCCCACACGCGGCTGCAATCCAGAATGACCTCCCACAGCTTTTCCACCGCCTGATTGGCACGCAGGCGGGGAAACAGTTTCTTTGCCCAGGCCACACCGGGCACGGCGGCAATGCACCATTGATACTTGTTCTCGATCTGATCCCGGTATTTCCTGATGATCGGGTATTTTTTCTGCTTTGCCTTGGCCATCTTCTCCTGATTGACGCCGTTGAGTCCGTCAGGGTCCTCCGACAGCAGGTATATGCGGCAGGGGATCGTGTCCACATAGTGCTGCCAGCGCGCTTCCTCATAATTGGTCATCTCTGACATGGTGGCCAGGCTGCAATAGCGCACGTTCAGCTTTTCCAGCGGCTGATAGCTCCAGTCCACCACCACTTTCTTGGCCTTGCGCTTATAGCACTCCTCCACCAGCATTTTCACAAATTCCGGCTGATCCAGGTCCGCGGCAATAAACACCTCCTGGCCCGGCTGCACATTGACGCCCTGCGCCGCAATCAACTTGGCATATTTTCGTAAAACCGTCTTTTTCATGGTATCTTCTCCTGTCAGTGCGTGAAATAACTTGCTCTATTGTACCCAAAATGCCAAAAATTTACGCAAATGATCGTCATTTTGGCAGGCTTGCCGCCGCCACAGCTTGCCCCACCCGGCGGAAATTTTCGTCCGGCAGGACAGGCTGTATCGTATCGGCCAGCGCCGGATATTCCCTTTGCAGCACATTCTTTGCTGTTTTTACAATCAGATCGCCGCCTTTGCCGCTCATCACGCGGCCCAAAAGCAGCACATACCGGCAGGCGTAGCTCTCGGCATAATATGCCAGCGTGTGGCCCAAGTAAACACCGATGCTCTCATAAACCTGCACGGCGCGCGGGTCGTCCTGCGCCATCAGCGATTGTACCGTTTTCAGTTTTTCCGCCGACGGCAGGTTCTCCGCCCATACCACGCCGGCGCGCTGCGCCAGACGGATCACCGCCTCCTGCGAAAAATAGGAACCGCCGCAGCCGCGGTCGCCTGACCACTCATCCACTGCGGTCCCGCCTGCCGCATCCACCGGCGCAAAGGCCAACTCGTTGAGCCAGCCCGTGATGCAGCCGTCCCCGTCCACAAAACCGGCCGCTTCACTGGTACCCATGGCAATGCCCAATATATTTTTTTCCTGCAGGCTCATGGCGCCGCAAAGGGCCGACACATCGCCGTCATTGACGACCCTGCACGGAATATCGCCGAATGTGTCGTGTACGGCGCGCAGATAGATATTCTTGACGCGGCGGTCATATTCTGCCCGGGGTACTTTCCTGAAAAGGGACGACACCATGGTACGGTCGTTCACAAACACACCGGCTGAGGAAATCCCCACCGCGTCCACACGGGGCAAATGCGCCGCTGCCGATTGCAAGGCCGAAACGATGCCCTCATAGTGGTAGGCCGGGTCGGCTTGTTCCTTGGGAAACCATACCGCCTCCTCGGAAAAAACCACCGCTCCGTCCTTCACGGCGCTTACCTTTCGGTCCGATCCGCCCGCGTCAAAGCCGATGCGGCAGCCCTCCCAATGGCCGCCCACCGCCTGCGACGTATGCTTCTCCTGCGGCATCACGTCGGTCCAGATCACCTCAAAGGGCCGCTCGTAGACTTCTGACATAAACTGCGCATCAAAGGCACGGCTTCCCCCCACACAGTAGGCATTTTTCAGATAGTCATATACCGCCTTGTCATCCGTGTAAATGCGAAAGCCGCCCTTGGTCCACAGCAGATTTTTCACAAGCCGGTCTATGTAATAATGATCCGCCTCGCGCATCTGCTCCGTGCCGTGGATTCTGGTGCGCTTCAGCGCCCTCTGACCGTCCGCCCGCTCCACGGCAACGGTGAGCCCATGGCGGGCCGTCCTTAAAAACGCGCGGTCAAATTGCGCCATGGGAATAAAATCCGTATCCAGCGGCGGCACACACTGAACCTCTATGTCGATTCCAAAACGCCTCATCTTCTCATTCTCTTTCTATTCCGAAATAGGCGGAATATCCACAATATCCAAACCCCGCCCCATGGCATATTCGATCGTTCGCCTTGTACCGCCGGGCACACCGTCGTGTACGGCGATCAAAAGCGCCGCATGGTCCACCATATAGCGGTTGCGCCGCTGCATGCAGTCGGGCGTGTATTCCTCCTGCACCATGGTTTCATAGTCACACAGTGCCAAAATCCTCTCATAGCGCTCCCGCTGTTCTGCCCGCCAGCCGTCCGGCTGGGTGCGGCAGGGAATCGCCGCCTCCAACGACACCTCCGGATGTTCCCTGCGAAGCTGCAGCACCGCTTCGCAGAAATACAGGTCGCAGCCCTGCGCCATGCCGCAGATAAAGTGGCGGTATCCCTCGTCATACGCCGTCAACACCGCGTCATACAGCCGCTTTTTCAAAGCCAGACACCGTGGGTCGGCCTCATTACTCCCCCAGGGCAGCTTTCCCGGTCGATGGCCGGAAAAACAGCAGCTCACCGGTCTTGCGCGCATGACGTCGCCTCCCCTTCTTCTTACTGATCGCATTATAGAACAAATTTTCTATTTTGTAAAGGCTTTCCTTAAAAAAACATGGCAAAGGTCGTCCTTTGCCATGTTGCTGTTACACCGCTGCCTGCAGGTCCTTGATGCAGCGATCGATTTCCCGCGCCACGCGGATAAAGTCCTCCTCCACATAGCCCTTGGTGGTCATGGCAGCCGTACCGATTCGCACGCCGGAAGTCTGTTGGGGAGAACGGGTTTCGCCGGGCACGCAGTTTTTATTCAGCGTGATGTGACGCTGATCCAGCGCCTCCTGCACCTGCTTGCCGGTCAGGCCGGTCTTGGTCAGGTCGATCAGGAACAAATGGTTATCCGTTCCGCCGGTCACCACATCGTAACCGAGGCGGATAAATTCCTGACACATGGCGCTGCTGTTCTTCACCACCTGATGGATATAGGCGGCAAACGCCTCGGAGCAGGCCTCCTCCGCCGCCACCGCCTTGGCGGCGATCACATGCATCAAGGGGCCGCCCTGCGAGCCGGGGAATACGGCGCTGTCCACCTTTTTGGCAAGCTCCTGCTTACAGAAGATCAGGCCGCCACGGGGACCGCGCAGGGTTTTATGGGTGGTGGTGGTGATAATGTCCGCCAGTCCGAAGGGGGAGGGATGGTCGCCGGCCGCCACAAGACCGGCAATGTGGGCCATATCCACCATGAAATAGGCGCCCACGCTTTTTGCAATGTGGGCAAAGGCGGCAAAGTCCAGCCGTCGGCTGTAGGCCGATGCGCCGGCCAGAATCAACTGCGGGCGGCACCGCTCCGCTTTTCGGCGCACATCGTCATAGTCAATGCATCCGTCGGCGGTAACATTGTAAAATTCCATATGGTACAGCTTACCGCTGAAATTGACAGACGAGCCGTGGGTCAGGTGACCGCCGTTATTCAGGTCCATGGCCAAAATGGTGTCACCCGGCTTGAGCACGCTGAAATAGGCGGCTAAATTGGCGTTGGAGCCGCTGTGGGGCTGCACATTGACATGGTAATCGGTATGAAACACCTTGCGCCACATATCACAGCAATACTCCTCGATCTCGTCCACACATTCGCAGCCGCCGTAGTAACGACCCTTATTGCCGGAAGTCCGCCGGGTGGGATAGCCCTCGGCATACTTATTGGTCAGGCAGGAGCCAAGTACGCGCAGTACCTCCTCGCTGACAAAGTTTTCGCTGGCGATCAGCTCGATATTTTCCTGCTGACGCTGCGCTTCTTTTTCAATCATAGCAAAAAGTCGGGAAGACATGACCATTCCTCTTTCTCAAGTATAAACATTAAACAGCATTATATCGGATGCGGTCGAAAAAATCAATATAAAAATAGGGGTTGCAATTGATGACATTTTCCTTTATAGTATAGGCAGAAAACAACAGGATATTTGTCTTCGGGGCGGGGTGAAAGTCCCCACCGGCGGTATAGTCCGCGAGCGGCTCTCAGGAGCGGCAGGAACCGGTGCAATTCCGGTACCGACAGTCACAGTCTGGATGAGAGAAGGCGTGTACGGCATTCGTTGCAATGCTCTTTTTTGATGCGTGCACCTTGGAAGACAATTCTTCCGGGGTGTTTTACTTTTCGAAAAGGAGTGTCGACTATGACGCAAAAAATGAAAACCCACAAGATTACCGTTACCGCCATGCTGGCCGCCGTGGCCACCGTCCTCATGTTCCTGGAGTTCCCTGTCCCCTTCCTGATCCCGCCCTTTGTGAAGATGGACTTCTCCGAACTGCCGGCCCTGCTGGCCTCGTTCTCTCTCGGCCCTGTTTACGGCGGCGTGGTGTGCCTTATCAAAAATCTTATCTGCTGCCTGCGTACCAACACCGGCTGTGTGGGTGAGCTGGCCAATTTCCTGATCGGTCTGTGCTTCGTGCTCCCTGCCGGCTTTATCTACCGCCATAAAAAGAGCCGCAAGAGCGCACTGATCGGCTCTATCGTCGGCGCGGTTGTCATGGCGCTGGCGTCCATTCCCCTGAACTACTTCATTTCCTATCCCGTGTACTCCAAGCTCATTCCCATTGACGCCATCATCGGCCTGTACCAAACCATTCGGCCCGATGTGAACGGTCTGCTGGAATGTCTGGTCCTCTTCAACGCGCCGTTTACGCTCATCAAGGGCGTTCTGGATGTGGCGCTGTGCTTTTTGATCTACAAACCGCTGAGTCCGCTGCTGCATAAGTAAATTGTTTATCGTTTATTCATGAATTTCCCTCTGTCAGGGAGTATAATCCGTGGTAGCTGAACGATAGGAGGAATTCTCCCTTGAAAAAAATCTACGAAGCGGTGGATCGCTTCTGTGCCCGCCATCCGCGCTTTGGTGTGCCCAATCTGATGCGCTATGTTGTCATCGGTAATGTGGTTGTCTATTTTCTCATGATGCTCACCCGCAATGCCGATGCCAATGCACTGGATTTTCTCGCCTTTCATCTTGACGGATTGCTGCACGGCGAAATTTGGCGCATCATCACCTTCATCTTTGTGCCGAACACTTCCGGCGCCTTTATGCTGCTGATCGCGCTGTATTTTTACTACTGGATCGGCTCTACGCTGGAGCGCCAGTGGGGCACGGCGAAGTTTAACCTGTACTACTTCAGCGGCGTACTGCTGACCGTCATCGGCACGGTACTCGCCTCCCTGATCTCCGGCACCAATTTTACCATTGTCGGCACGGAATATGTGAATCTGTCCATGTTCCTGGCCTTTGCCCTGCTGTTCCCCGACACACAGGTGCTGCTGTTCTTCATCATTCCCATCAAGATGAAATGGCTGGCCATTATTGACGGCGTTCTCTTTGCCGTTGAAATTATCTCCTCCCTTACGGCGGGCTATTGGGCAGGCGTGGTACTGCCGATTGTGGCACTGCTGAACTTCTTTGCGTTTATCTATCCCGAGGTACATTACTTTGCCGAACGCAAAAAGTACCAGCACTCCCGTCAGACGGTACATTTCAAGCAGGCTGTCAAACAGCAGCAACAGCAGCGCGGCTTTCATCACAAGTGCGCCGTCTGCGGCAGGACGGATACCGATTATCCCGATCTGCAGTTCCGCTATTGCAGCAAATGCGCCGGCTACCACTGCTTTTGTGAGGATCACATCTTTACCCATGTGCATTTTACGGAAGAATAAAAACACCGCCCACGGAGGACCCGTGGGCGGTGCTTTTTGTTACTCCGTAACAGGCGTCGTGCGCCAGTCGCTGCCGCAAACGCTTTGCGACAGGTCGGTATAGGCCAGGGTGTACAGGTCTGTCATTTCACATTCCCGGGCAAACAGCTTCGCTGCCTCTGCGCCTAATTTTTCCACATCCGCAGGCTTGGTCAGCACCGGCAGTCCCGCCTTTTGCATCTGCCGCAATAGCTTGCGGCCCGTTTCGTCGGCGGCCAGCAGCCGCAGATAAGGCGGCCGGTCCGGCACAGGCGGGAGATTCAAATAGGCCGCCAATGCCATGCGCCGTAAACGGGCATGGGCATAGCGCTTTGTTTTTGCCTTTTGCAGCACTTCGGCCAAGGTGGAGGCTGTCTGTACTGCCTGATAAAACCGGTGATACAACCCCTCGTTGCCGCCGTCATAGGCGCGGAACGCCTCTTCCTCCATCCGCCGCAGATGCGCCAATATGCCGCGCTCACAAAGGGCCATATCCGCCATGCGTCCGGCTTCGATTTCCCGCCGCAGAATGTCCGCAGCAGGAGCAGGCAGGTACTGCTCCGCCTCTGCGATCCTGCCGCACCGCAGCCATTGCCGTATATGGGAGGCCGAGGCGAAGCCGTCCTTTGCCTCGCCGTCATGGGCCGCACCCCTCCGCGGCAGTGCAATGGGCTGCAGGGGGCTTTTGCAGAAAGAAATTGCCTTGAGATATTCGATCGCCAAAATGTTATTGGGCGTGTCCAATATGTCCGCCGCCGGGCCCAGATGTTCTTCCGCCGCCTGTTTCCGCGCCACCGCGTAGGACACACCGCCGGAAAGGTACTTTTTTATATCCGCCGCGAACAGCTCCTGTGTCAGTAACGCCGCGACTTTCTGCAAGAGCGTTATATCGCCGCATTCGCAGCCAAAAGCCAAATGGGTGCATCCGGCCATGGTCAATAGCTGCACACCGCCCCGGGCAAAGGTTTCCGCCGTGGCCAACGCCCAGGGCGTAGGCAATTCCAGCACCAGGTCGGCGCCGCCGCGCAGCGCCATCTCTGCGCGGGACAGCTTGTTGACAACGGCAAACTCGCCGCGCTGCACAAAATTGCCGCTCATGGCACACACAATGGCATCGGCACCCTGTTCACGCAAGGTACGCAGCATCCATTCATGGCCTAAATGAAAGGGATTGTATTCACATATGATACCTACGATCTTCATTTTCGTCCCTCCCGCGGCAAGATAGTTTATTATATCAGATTCTCGCAGATATGGCAAACTTTCCTGTCCCTCTTGACTTTTGGGGCAAAAAGTTCGTACAATAAGGCAGAGAAACGCAAAGGAGAACTTACCCTATGAAAATCGGTTTGATGTATGCCATGCCCGGCGAAATAGAGAGCTTGCTGGCGCAGGAGGGCACACACCTGCTGCAGACGGTGGCCGGTGTTTCTTTCTACCATATTCGTGAGGATGTTATCGCCTGCTGCGGCGGTGTGGGCAAGGTCAATGCCGCCATGGCGACCCAACTGCTCATCACGCTCTACCGGCCCGATGTGATCCTCAACGCCGGTGTGGCCGGCTGCTTTGAGGAAGTGCCCATCGGCACGCTGGTACTGGCCGAGGGCTTCGTGCAGCACGATGTGGATACCACCGGTGTGGGGGATCCTGTGGGTCTTGTGTCCACGGTCAAGCAGATCACCTTTCCCACCTCGGACTTTGCCGCCGCCAAGGCCGCCATGGACAAGGTGGGTCTGCCCTACCGCACCGGTCTTGTGGCCACCGGCGACTGGTTTGCCGTCCCCTGCCAGCGCACCCAATGGATCGCCGACACGTTCCATCCCCTGCTGTGCGAGATGGAGGGCTGCGCTGTGGCACAGGTGTGTATGCGCAACGGTGTGAAATGCATGGCCATTAAGTCCGTCAGTGACTGTCTGGTGGTCAAGCATGACTACTATTTCAATTTCCCCACGGCGATGAAGGACCTTAACCGCGTCGTCATGTCCTTTATCGACCATCTGGAGGTGTAATATGGAGCGTATTGCCAGCTTTACCGTGGATCACGAGGTCCTTGTACCGGGTCTGTACCTCAGCCGCCGTGACGGCGATGTGATCACCTTCGACCTGCGCTTTAAAAAGCCCAATACCGGAGACCTGCTGACCAACGCGCAGATGCACTCCGTGGAGCATATTATCGCCACCCTCCTGCGCAACAGCGAGAAAAAGGATGCCGTCATCTATTTTGGCCCCATGGGCTGCCAGACCGGCTTTTATTTCCTCTTTGACGGCAAACGGCTCTCCCCTGCCCAGGCCATTGACCTGCTGGGCAAGGTGTTTACCGCCGGTAGCGTGTACGAGGGCCCTATGCCCGGCCAAAGCGCGGCCGAGTGCGGCAATTACCGCAATCTGGACACCGCGCTGGCCCGTGAATGCTGCCGGTTTTATGCGGCGCTCATCGCCGATTGGACGGAGGAGAAGCTGATCTATCCCACCGCCGGATAATGATACATATCTGACAAATTTACGCAAAATATTTTGCCAAAAACCCACAAAATCAGTTGACATTTCCATGGAATGTTGATATACTTGATAAGCCGCTTTGAATGGGTAACAAGATCCGGCCGTGCCGCCGGACGCCCCCGACAGCGAGTCCGTAATGAAGGAAAGGTAGGTGCAACAAGTAATGCAGGCTATTATCGTGACCGGTGGTAAGCAGTACAACGTTTCTGAGGGTGACACTCTGTTCATCGAGAAGCTGGACGTCAATGCTGGTGATTCCGTGGTTTTCGATCAGGTGCTGGCCATCGTCGATGGTGAGAACACCAAGTTCGGCACTCCCGTGGTGGAGGGCGCGAAGGTGGACGCCACTGTCGTGAAGAACGGCAAGGGCAAGAAGATCCGTATCTTCAAG
>SFIY01000035.1 GCA_004555205.1 Clostridiales bacterium | reverse complement strand
GAGGGTCCACCCGTTCCCATCCCGAACACGGAAGTTAAGCTCGCTTCTGCCCACGATACTTGGCTGGAGACGGCCCGGAAAAATAGGTAGCGCCAACACCAAGACACCACTCATATGGGTGGTGTTTTTGCTATATACGCCATATCTTTATCGTATTTCGAGGCAAACCCTTTCCACCTAAAGCGATTTTCTTGCAGAATCGACATCCTAAGTTAATCGGCAGCTTTCATTATTTTGCTACAACTTTTTCTGTATATCCACATTTTCTATTTTGATGTATGCCCTAAACTAAACATGTAGCAACAAGACCAGCGCGACCTGCGGGTAAAGGGCTTCCCCGGCTTTGTGTACCGGGCAGCCGCTTGAAAAAATGAGGGGGGTGGGGGTATTGACTTCCGCCCCCCTCGACATATTTATTTCTGAAAATACCTGTTTTCGGCGCTCAAAACAAGGCTTTTCGGAAATAGAAATGTCACTCTAACTTAACAGGGTATGAAAAACGCCGTGATAGGTAATGATGAACGGCAAACCTCAACAAGCAGCGCAAATACGGCGGAAATTCAGCTACTTTTCGCAAATGAGCAACAGAAAAAACTCTTTCAAAATCTCAACCAGCCGAACGGAAGTAAAAAAAGTTGGCTATAACATTCCAGCAAGTGCAACATTCCGCATTGTTTTTGGTACGCCTACGAGAATATCAGCTAAACACTGTCATGTTCCTAAAAATGAGATGAAAATGCACCGGAATAGCGATAATCGCAGAAAACACAACTTGCCGAAGAAAAGCAGTAAAAACAACTTGAAGAAGAATATATCCAGTTTTACTTTCCATTTTTGAATCGAATATGATATAATCCACTGTAAAGGCAATATTGTATGTGAGGAGAGATTGCATGGAGACCGTCGCATTATCGGAAGCCATTGATTTACTATTAGCCAACTGTAAAAACGAGGCGCGGCAGTTGATAGCTGAAAAGTATCCTTTTAAGCCTGTCAAGGCCCAGAGCAGAAGTTACTCCGAAAAAGAAAAGATGCAAATATTTTTGAAGGATGGCTTTGTTGACCGTTATAGTGGGAAGCGGTTAGTCAATCCGGGAGTTTTGAAGAGTATTACTTACTTTTTCCCTGAGGATTTCCCCTATCATCCTCATTGGAAGATGAGCCAATGTCATAAAGCATACTGGGATTTGCTCCCGACCATAGACCACATTGTGCCGATTGCCCGAGGTGGAGCGGATACCCCTGAAAATTGGGTCACAACATCCATGCTTAACAATTCCATCAAATCAAATTGGACTCTCAAAGAATTAAGATGGAATATCTGCGCTGCCGGAAACTTGACCGAATGGGATGGATTGACAGGAAAATTCATTCAACTGGTAGAAGCTGAACCAGATATTCTATCTGATGCTTATATCCGAAGGTGGTACAGTGTTAGCAAACGTTCACTATATATGCCGGTGCCAGCTGCAGAAAAGTCTTTCTACTGTCCTCTATATAATGGCAAGATTACGCAATATGATTGTGACGAGTTTTGCTGCTGTGTAAAAACTGGTTATCTCCCAAATGATGGATTGCCACATCTTATGGAACTGTCAGATATTAACCGAAAAAGGGAGTATTGCATTAAGTGTTCCCGAAACGAGGCTTGATATGAAAAGTACCCACCCCATTCAAAAGGCGAAGCGGATAAGGGATAATTCAAAAACCATTATCCATACGTCTTCAAGCGGGAAAAAAGGAATCACGGTCACATTGGGTAAAAGCCCGGTGTGGCCGTTTTTCTGTTTCTGCATCAAACAAGGCCGTACCGGTGGAGTGACCCATCGATACGGCCCGTTTTTTATATCCGGGAACAGGGCTTACTTATCGGTGGCCCGGAACAGCGACACCTCCGCTGTGGTCATGTCGAAGTACATCACACGGTTTTCGGCATCGAATTCGCCTGTGATCTTGTATCGTTTCTTCGGATCGTAGTCAGGGATCATCTTCACAACCACCTCCTTCAGATTCTTGTTGCCGCAGCTGAGCGTGGTGGTCTGCTCCGCACGAGGCTTGGAGAAACTGGTGGCCCGTGCCTCGTTACTCTTGCAGACCTTGATGGCAAAAACGTGCTGGGCCGGATCAAAACCGTACTGCACGTTCTGTGGATAGTTCAAATCCTCCAGCACACGCTTGCTGAAGGTGATGCCGTTCTGATTGATGTAGATATCAGGATCGGCATTAGTGTTGATGTCGATAACCTCAAGGTTAATCTTGGAAAAATCAATAGCCATAATCTTGGCTCCTTTCTGCTTGATTCAGGTCAAGCTCCGTGTTTTCAATGATTTTGATGACTGTATCACGTTCTTCCTTGGTCCAATCCATATCCAGCAGCATGAAACCACGCAGTACACCGGATTTCACCTTCGCCACCACGAATTTCTTTTTCATGGCGGCCAGCGGCTTGCCATGTCTACCGAAATTCCCGGAGGAAAGCAGCTCTTGGGCCTTTTGCCACGTTTCCCGGTCAATGATGGCCGTGTGGTTATTTTCCCAGTAATACTGCGGCAGGACGTCCCGGTTCTTAACGGATTTATGCGTCAGATAGTCTTTGGAATAGGTCTTCTGGTACAGCACGTCACCGCAATACTTCTCGTTGGAGAGGATACTGCGGATTGTGGCTTGCCTCCATCGTTCCATACCCTTGGGAGAGCGGATGCCTTGTTCTGTGAGGAAATCTGCAATTTCCTGCGGAGACGCACCTTCCAGAAAGCTCTCGAAGATGTATTCCACAATACGGGCCTCAGCTGGCTCCACCTTGATCCTGCCGGAATAATCCCGGTAGTATCCGATGGTGTTCCGGACTGAGAATTTGTACAGCCCCTCCTGCATACGGTAGCGTATGCCTTCTTTGATTGCGATGCTCTTTTGCTGGCTTTCAAGCTCTGCCAGAGCCGAAAGAATCGATATCACCAGCTTGTTTTTGCCGTCACTGGTATTGATCCCTTCGGACTCAAAATTGACAGCCACCGGAGGCGTCAGATCGCTTAGCTTGCGCAGAGCCGTGAGGATATCCACGATGTTCCGACCGAAACGGCTGATGCTCTTAGTCAGAATCAGGTCGATTTTGCCCTTTTCAGCATCAGCCATCATTTCTTGGAATCCCTTTCGACCGGCCACAGAGGTACCGCTCACACCTTCGTCCGTATAGATTTTCACCAGCTCATAATTTGGATTGCTTTCTATAACGGATGTGAAGTGCTGGACCTGCATCTCAAAACTGCCGACCTGTGCTTCTTCAGCTGTGCTGACACGGCAGTATGCGGCAACACGCACCTTGGCGGCCTCCTGAAACGCATACTCCTTGCGCTCCGGCATGATTACACGGCCCTTACGCTCACCACTGCGGTTTTTCGCAATGGTCTCCTGTATGTGTCTCTTTTCTTCCTCCCGGCGGCTGCTTTTTTCGCTCTTGTGTCTGGCACGCTCGATCTGCTCAGCATCCAGTTTCTTTGCCATTACGTTGCCTCCGTTTTCATGATAATCACGCTGACCATGACACATGAGCCTCCTTTCCGTTTATTTGCGTTCCTCATGATCTATCACCCCCTTTCCGGGAAATGGGCAAAAAAATAGCCACATTGAGGATTGGTATGTTTCCCCAATGTGGCTATTTGCACGATAGTTATAATTCTGCTGTCTTTTGCCCTATCAGGCGTTATTCGTCCAGCTTCAAGAATCCTTGTTCAAAGGCTCCGGGGAACTGGAACTTCTTATCCACACCGGCAAAGGTAACGACAATAAGACCTCCATCGATACCCTTGACCTGACCGGGGCCGAATGCTTTGTGCGAAACGATAGTCCCGGCGTGGACCTTTGATGTGTCAATATGCACGGTAGGCTTTTTCACCACCGGCGTTACGGATGGTGTAGGCGGCACATAGGACGGACGGTATGTCGGCGTGGATACCGGCTTAGAGGGCTCAACGAGCGGCTTACGTTTCGTCTCGTATTTTGCCTTCGGCTCCGCCACCATCGGCAGATCGTCCTCGTCATCGTCCAGATCATAGCTGCTGATGTTCGTGAAGACGGGCCGCTCCGGAATATCATCGTCACGGGGAGCGTCCGCCGTCATGGATGCCGCAAGCTGACCGGCCATAGCGTCATAATCCGCACGGCTAATGACGGTGCTGTACAGACCGACATTTTCACCGGTGTGCTTATCGATGCCGGTGTAGATCAGACTGGCGTCTTCATACCGCTTGAATTTGTAAACGGCATCGTTCATCAGAGCCTCGTTGAATACGTTCAGCGATACAAGCAGCTCGAAATCCTTTACGTCCAGACCGGTGACCTTTTTGAACAGTTCCGGCTCCAGCTGCGTGATGACGTCCTGCAAGCTGTATTCCCGGTAATCGGTCAGATACATGAAGACCGGCACACGGGTAGCGAATTTGATCAGTTTTTCCTGAATCATCTTTCGCTTGGACTTGTATTCCTTTTCGGCATCCGTCAGCTCTTTCTTTTCCTTCGGCGTCAGCTTTTCGCCGTCACGCTTGGCCTTCTTGACGGCATTGGACTTGTTTATAATGGTTTCGATATCTGCATTCAGACTACGGAATCCCTCAATACGCATGAGGGCATCCATCGCCTCTTCACTTGCAAGCAGACGGGCAAGCGTATCGTTGTCAACATTGACGAGCAATGCGCTCTCCCAGCGTTTTGCAAGGAGCGTGGCGGAGGTACCAGCCATAGCGATATCGAGAATTTCAGCGGCATTGACCTGACGCATGGCACTGCCGTCATACGCCAGCACAGGCAGGAAATTGATGAACTCACCGACCTTCTTTTCCGGATTGCTTTCGGCTACGTTCAGGCGGCAGGAATAATCGGAAATCTGGCGGAGCGCACGGTCCAGCGCAAAGTCAAAGACATAGCACTCCTGCTTGACGATTTCACGCTCACCGTTATCCTTTGTGATCTCCCACGGGCTCTGCACACGGAAGGCCGCTTGGAAATAGGTCTCCGGCGAGGAGAGGTTACGGAGCATGAAGATGCCGGTCCACGGTCTGATGGTGACGCCTGTGGTCAGCTTGCCGCAGGAGAGCGTGATGGTCTTCGTCTCCAGCGGATCGCCCATAGAACGGCGAACAGGCTCCAGAGCGGCCACACCGATACCGGCCTGTGTTCCGGCGCAGACGTTGACCTTGTAATCGTGATAGAAGCTGTTCTGCTTCTGCGCCAACAGATTGGCCATAGCATAACAGGAGGCCACGTTCGGCATGAACCACAGCGTATGCGACAGCACATTCAGAAGACGGGTGTCGGAATACGGCATAGGCGGCTTCTGCGCTCCCAGCTTCAATTCATCAACGCTGGTCTCCAGATAGGAGCCACGAATTAGATCCAGCCATTTCTGCACATAATCCTCATATTTGAAATGTGCGTCCTTGCCGGTGCCTTCGGCGGCGAAGAATACGTTAAGATCGAATTCGTCAAACTCACCCTGTTTGGCAATGCGCTGGATGCTCTCCGGGATCTTGTATGTAAGCATGACCATTCTCGGCAGAGCAGCGTAGGGATTGACGCCTTCGCCTTTCCATTCGGCCTTGGCCCTCTGTTCATCGGAATAGGTCCAGTTATAAATCTGCTCCTCAATGAACTCACCGGAATTCAGCGCACGGAACGGCGTGCCGGAGAGATAGAGGTAATAGGTCGTAGTGATCGGCAGCCACGTTTCATCGTAGGCATTACCGGCATCGTATTTGGAAAGGTCCTCTTCGTAGGTATCCTCATCCTGCTCGAACAGTTTTTTTGCGCTGTCCTTCCATGCGCCGAAGTGGTATTCATCGAAAATGACGAGATCCCAGTTCGTGGTGTGGACCCATTCGTTATTGGCCTTGATGCCGCCGGTCTCCTTGTTTACACCGAGAAAATCCTGAAACGAGCCGAAGCAGACGATGGGCCGGGATTTATCCGCTTGTCTGTACTGCTGATCGTTTGTCAGACCGCCGGGGACGGTAGGCCGTGTGATGAATTGCCAGCCCTCAAAATCCATATGCGTCAGAAGGTCCTCACGCCATGCGGTCTGCACCGCCGGTTTGAAGGTGAGGATCAGCACACGCTTCATGCCCATTTTCTTTGCCAGCTGATAGGCCGCAAAGGTCTTGCCGAAGCGCATCTTGGCGTTCCAGAGGAATTTCGGCGTTCTGCCGCTGCCTTCCTCATAGGCCGATTTGAAATACTTCATGGTCATATCCACGGCGTATTCCTGCTCCGGACGCATGGCGAAGGTCTGTGTACGCTCCTCAACATTTTCCGCACCGGTCTGAACGGCCACAACAGCGGCCTTCACATCGTTCAGCGTGCATTTGAACCACTCGTTGCGGTCCTCACCGGCGTTCAGCTGCTGTTTGCCCTTTGCTTTCAGAACGGCGTGGACGTCATGGTCAGTGAAGCAGCTGCCGTCATTTTTCATGGCGGACCACTGGCCGAGGATGCGATACGGCACGGCGGCGGTATGAATCTGTTCCTTTACACGAGTCTCAACGTCACGATCGGTATAGCCGACCTTGATATAGCCCTGATGGGAGGCCACGCCTACGAATTCATAAGCGTATATCGTAGGGTGCGATTCCGGGCGTTGAGGGAAGAATTCCATTTCTGCCATTACTCGTCACCTCCAGCATCGCTTATCCTCGAATCGATATATTCATACTCTTCGTTCGTGATTCCCCATTTTTCGCACAGCATCTCATCGGTATATGTACCGTTGTATTTACCCAATTCAGGGATAAAGCAGAAGCTTTTCGTAGAAATATGCTGTGAAACAACGGTCTGGAGAAGAAGAAAGCGTACTATTTTTGTGAATATGTACGATTTATAGGATACGGCCTCTTCCTCAGTATCAAAGGCCCCAGCAACCAACCACGATTCAGTACAGCATTCGCCCGGTTTGGATATTCTGGTATTGCCATCATAGAAGAAGCGCACCGGTTTAGAAAAATCAGTTTGTCCAGCAATTGGAGCTGCCGGAATAAGCAACTTCCATTTGTTTAAATATCCTTTTGAATCATCTACATCTGCTTTTTTTGCATAGCGAACCCCAATACGTTGAATAAATTGACATGGAACACCGTAATCCTGTGGCATATAGTTTGACGGAATACCAAACGGTTTTCTCGAAGACACACGTTCATCAAGGAATTTCTTGTTTGAGTTCTGCACTTTATGGACTATTTCCAGCGCAAGGTTCTGTCTGATAAACACATCAAATTCATCCATATAGCGTTCGGCCACGAGAGGCTCATCCTTGCTATAGTTCGTTACTTCACAGATCCCTTCATTGTCACGGTCCCAAAGGAAATAACAGGCCCCGCCCGCGAGGTCAACGCCGGGAAAGACATCTCTAAAGTTTTCATAATCGACGAGTTTCCGGATATGTTTATCGCCAAGCATATTGCGTCGAAACTCATCTAACCCTTTTCCTCCAGTAAACCAGCGGGAAGGAATAATCATTGTCATAAATCTTGGCTTCATCTTTTTTGCCATGTTCACGAACAAATGATAAATCGGCTTTGCGCTTTTTCCGTTTCCACCATCATTTAATTGATATGGCGGATTGCTGATTATCACATCGAATTTCATTTTAAATATCTCCTCCGGGCGGGTAGTGTGAATAAATTCATAGGCATGGGTTTCCAGATCATCACCACGCTTTGCTTTGCCGTATTCGCTTTCAACAGCTCCGCAAAAAACGCATTTTCCATCCCGCCAGCGATGCTGGATCGTTTTAAACCGAACATTTCCGTCAATAGAATCAAACTGCGTGACCGAATACCGACCGTTCGCAAATTTGGAGCAATACAGGCTGCGCCGGGAAAGATGCGAGGTCAGCTCCGTAATGGCAATGCCATAAAGCTGATGCTTAAAAATATGATCCGTGCGCTCCTGCAGATCCGGGTACAGCGGCTCGAGGCCCTTGAGGAGCCTTTTCGCAATTTCACGTAAAAACACTCCACTCTTGCACGCAGGGTCAAGAAAAGTAGTGTTGGGATCGCTGAATAACTCCTGCGGCAACAGGTCCAGCATGGCGTTTGCCACCTCCGGCGGCGTGAACACCTCATCGTTTGACAGATTGGCAATGCAGGACAGCACGTCCGGATTGTACATCGTGTTATAGAGATTATTGGCCATGATCTTGGACCCTCCTGTAATCCGTGACATATGAGGTTAGGAATTCACCCTCGTCACTCGGTTTTTCTTCCAGCATGGACAACAGATTCATCTGACCGTATTCGTCATCCACACGCTTTTTCTTTTTCGTTGCCGCCTTGGGCTCGTATTCACCGGCCAGCAGCTTATCGAAGCGGTAGTCCTTGCGCTGCATTTTCGTGCCCATGACGAAGGACCACTCCGAAAAAACGATAGGCTCGTCCGTATCGTTGCCGTCCTCATCGACCATCTTCAGGCTGAGCGCGTTTCCGCACACAATGTTGCGGCTGAGGATAAAGCGGACGGCATCCCGGCAATCCTCGCTGACTTCCTTCTTGCAGATATTCTCATATTCCGCATTCCAGATATCATAGAGCCGCTGGCGGCAGGCGATCACGTTATCGATCAGGAGGTCAACGCCATAAATACTTGCCACGGCAATGACCGACTGTTTCTCAAATTCCAGAGGCAGCGGTTTTTTCTTTCTCGGAGGTATTGCCCGTTTCTTTGCGGCCTCCAGCTTCCGGCGAAGAATCTCGGCCACAAAATTGCCGTCACCGCACGCTGGCTCCAAAAACCGGCTGTCAACACGCTCCGTCTCCTGTTTTACCAAATCCAGCATGGCGTTGACCTCACGCTCGGCTGTGAATACCTCGCCGTGCTCGGCCACACGCTCTCTGGATTTTACCTGTTTCGTCATAAAATCCCTCCGAACGTCATGTTTCCTTTTCAGGATTGTCGGGAATGAAATCCACGATATCGTCCACCTTACAGTTCAGCACCCGGCAAATCTTCTCCACGGACTCAAGAGAAACGTAGTAGTCCCGGCGCAGACGTGTGGATATGTTTGCGCTATATCCGGCCTCCTGCTGAAGCTGGGCCGGTGTCATATTCCTGTCAATCAGCATATGGAACAGCTTTTTATATGTAACAGCCATTTCGTGCCTCCTTGCACCTAACGGGTTAATCAAACACTGCCCTTTATTATATCACGAAAATGTGAAGAAATCTACTGCCTTCGGATAATTTCCGGAGGCTTTTTTATTTTCTTTCGTTCAAAACGGCTCCTCATGTCCGTTGGGTATTGAGAGAAAAAAGTTTCCTGAAAAGCGGACCACTTCGGCATCTCATGTCCGTTGGGTAGTGAAAGAAAAAAGTTTCCGATTTCTTAGACCAAACGGCGATTTTTGTCCAGTGGGTACTGAAGGAAGAAAATATGAAAATCTTTCGTTCAAAACGGCCTGAACTATCAAGGGGGGTACTGGAGAGAAAAAGTTTCAGATCTTTTTGGCCAAACAGCCCATTTCCCTCCAGTAGGTAGTGGGAGAAAAAGTTCTCGAAAAAGCGGACCACCTTACCGGTTTTTGACAATGGGGGGTACTGAGCGAAGAAAATTTCAAAATCTTTCGTTCAAAACCGGCAAAACCCTCCAGTGGGTAGTGGAGAGAAGAAATTTTCGGAAACCGTCAGTTTTGGCCCTCTGCCGAGGCTACCAGTTGAGGGACAGAAATTTTCTTCAAAAATCTTTGGTCAAAACGGCCTCTCATAACCGGTGGGAAGTGAGAAGAGATTTTTTCTCCGAAAAAGCGGACCACTTGGACGGTTTTCCTCCAGTGGGTATCAAGGACGGGATAAAGCCCTCCGGAAAGGATGATTACAGATATGTACGAAAAGCTGCCACAGGAATTAAAGGAACGAGGTGCCTTCTGCCTCTGGAAATATGAGGAGCGTGACGGGAGCAGGACCAAGGTGCCGTATCAGACGAACGGCCTCCGTGCGGATTCCGCAAATAAAGCCACCTTCACCGATTACGCCATAGCCGTCAGACACAGGGCCGGATATGACGGCATCGGCATCGGCGTCTTCGGGGACATCTGCGCCATCGACATCGACAGCTGTGTCGAGGATGGCGTGCTGTCGGATATGGCCGAGGACATCATCGCACGGATGGATACCTATACGGAATACAGCCCGTCCGGGACCGGCGTGCGGATTCTGTTCAAAGCCTCGCTCCCGGCCTATGACAAGGGCCGCTATTACATCAATAACCGCCAGATCAAGTTGGAGGTCTATGTGGCCGGGTACACGAGCCGTTTCGTCACTGTCACCGGCAACGCCATCAGCGGCACCGGCATTGAGGAACGGACGGACGCTCTGACCGAGGTGCTTGAGAAATATATGCGGAAAGCCGAAAAGCCGGTATCCCGTGTGACCGCTCCGGGCAGCTACCTCTCCGATGAATCCGTTCTCCAGAAGGCCTTTGCCTCCAAACAGGGCGAGAAGTTCAAAGCCCTGTGGAACGGCACCATCCCGGACGAAAAGAGCCACAGCGAGGCGGATGCGGCCCTGTGTGCGGTGTTGGCGTTCTGGTGCGGCGGAGATACCGAGCAGATGGACCGTCTGTACCGGCAATCTGCTCTGATGCGGGATAAGTGGAACCGGGACGATTACCGCATAGCCACACTTACCAAGGCTGTGGCGATGTGTACGGAATTCTACAAACCCGTGGGCAGGTCCTCGGCAGCGGATGATTTCAGCGATCTCCAGCAGATCGTGGCCTCACTCCATCCGGCGGAGAATGACCGCTATCCGTGGAACGACATCGGCAACGGCAGATTGTTCGCTGACGTGTTCAAGGCCATCGCTCGTTTCGTCCCGGAGCGAAAGCAGTGGCACATCTATGACGGCACACGCTGGGTCTCCGACACCGGCTCTCTGAAGGCGATGGAGCTGTGTAAGGCTCTGGCCGATGCGCTCATGAGGTATGCGCTGGATATCCACGATGAGCATAAGCGCAAAAGCTACATCGATTTCTGCCGGAAATGGCAGAGCCGCCATATGCGAATCACGATCCTCTCCGATGCCCAGAGCGTATATCCGATCTCCATGCAGGAGTTCGACAGCGACCGTTTCCTGTTCAACTGCGCCAACGGTACGCTGGACCTCCGCACGATGGAGTTCCGGGGCCACAGTGCCGAGGACCGGCTTACGAAAATCACGCCTACGGAATATGACCTCGGCTACTCCGTCAGCGGCGATACCCGTTTCGAGTGTATGTTCTTCCTCTACGGCGAGACTACCCGTAACGGCAAAGGGACGCTGATGGAAAGCATCCTTCGGGTCATGGGCGATTACGGCAGAGCCGTCAGGCCGGAGACGATTGCGCTCAAGCACAGCGTGAACAGCCAGAATCCCAGCGAGGACATCGCCCGTCTTGCCGGTATCCGCCTTGCCAATATCTCGGAGCCGAGCCGTGGCCTTCTGCTGAATGCCGCTCAGGTCAAGAGCATGACCGGCAACGATACGCTCAACGCCCGTTTCCTGCATGAGAACAGCTTCGATTTCCAGCCTCAGTTCAAATTGTACGTCAACACCAATTATCTGCCGGTGGTCACCGACACCACGCTTTTCACCAGTGGCCGTGTACTGATCATCCCCTTCGACAAGCATTTTGAGGAATGGGAGCAGGACAAGGGCCTGAAAGCGGAGTTCGGAAAGCCGGAGGTGCAGAGCGCAATTCTGAACTGGATGCTGGAGGGATATCGGCTCCTGCAGGCCGAGGGCTTTACGCCTCCACAATCGGTCATTGACGCCACCAACGCTTACTACCACGAAAGCGACAAGATCGCTCAGTTTGCGGAGGACTGCCTCGTGGCCGATGCCAGGGCCGAGACCAAGACCTCCGAACTGTATGACGCTTACCGCACATGGTGCGCCGGGAACGGCTGCTATGTGGAAAACAACAAGAACTTCATTGCCGAGCTGCGGAAGTTCGATGCCGGGAAGGTCATACGCAAGCGTCCCAGATCCGGTGGAGAGAAAACCACAGTGCTCATGGGCTATGCGCTCCGTGAGGCCGTGGAATTCTTGAAATAAGACTCTGGGGCACGTGGGGCAGCTAACTTTGTTTTTTTCTATAGAAAAACGTTCTTACGAAATAACCATAATTGCTTGCCCCATCTGCCCCAAATGAAAGGTGGTGGTCAAATGCGGTATATCCGTTCTCCCTGTGACCGGTAGGGCGGTCAAAAACTCTGTGGCCTTTCAAGCCGGACAGCGGCGTGGGGTCTCGTGCGTAAAAACGCGAAATCAAAGGGGTAATTAAAGGCCCCAATTTTTCAAAAAAACAAGGAGAAAACGACTATGTTTCACAAGCTGATTTACCAGAAAAAGGCGGTTTTCACAGATGCCGACGCGAGAGATTTCTCCACCAAGGATTACACCTGCGTAAAGCTGCTTCTCACCAAACGGGGACGCCCTGTGGCCATCCTCGAAAGCAACGATACGAAGAATTGGCACTGGCGTGTCCAGTACGGTTTTTCCACAGTGGTCTTCAAATCCTATGCCGAAGCCATGCAGTTCTGCCGTGAGTGTTTCTTTGACCTGAACGGCAAACCGCTGAACGGAGGCCGGGTATGAGGATCACGGACGAAAACGGTCTGCCGGAGACAAGATATTTCCCGGTCATCGCCATTGACGATTCCTGCCATCAGAAAGTGGCCCTGTTCCCGGCGATGTCGGCGGATCAGTTCAAAAGCTCCGGCAAGCCCTATCTCGAAGAGGTCATGCCTCACATCTACCATCTTCACGGCCACACGAAATCGGACGAAATTGCCTGTCCGTGCTGTGGCAAACAGATGGAACACTACTACACACCCGATAATGCGGCCATGTATCTTTGCCGCTACTGTCTGTAAGGAGGACAAAATCATGAATAATCACATCAACAACAAGTACGTAGCTACCGGTATCAGCAGCTACAACGACAGCTTTTGGAAGGCTATGCGTGGCAGCGACAAAGCCTACGGTGACCTCATTGACGGCAAGCACAGCCTCACCAACACCTATCTGCTCCCGGAGAGCACTGCCACCAAGTATAATGCTGCCCTGAAGGAATATGACCTCTTCCGCAGGATCGGCACCGTTATGAATGCCACCAAGAGCGACAGCAAGATCTGGCTCTCCGACAACGATGATTTCCCGGCGTGGGTATCCGAACACGGCACCATTCCCACCACCGCAGAGAGTTTCCCGAAGAAGGATGTGGCCGCTCACAAGCTGGCTATCATCACCTCCATCGAAACCGATTTCATCAGTGACCTCGGTTTCGATCTGGAAAGATACCTTGTGGTCCAGTTCGCCAAGCGTTTCGGCAAGGCTGAGGAGGCCGCCTTCATCAACGGCACCGGCGTCAATATGCCGAGAGGCATTCTGCACGATACCGAAGGTGCCGAGATCGGCGTGGAGGCGGCCGGGGACATCAGCTTTGACGATGTTCTGGCGTTGTACTTCTCCGTCTTCAAGCCCTACCGTGCAAACGGCGCATGGCTCATGAATGACGAGACGGCTCTGAAGCTGAAAACGCTCAAGGACCAGAACGGCCAGTATCTCTGGAATCAGAACAGCGATACCATCCTCGGTAAGCCCGTCCACATTTCCGAGTATATGCCTTCGGACGGCAAGCCCATCGCATTCGGTGATTTCTCCTACTACACCATCGTAGACCGTATGCCGCTCACCGTACGCACTCTTTTCGAGAAGTTCGCACTTGGGCAGAAGATCGGCTATGTCGGTGTCGAGCATCTGGATGGATTCCTGCTCCGTCCGGAGGCCGTAAAGGTCATGAAGATGACGTCCTGATGGATAGCGCAATCACCACCTACAACGGCAAGCCATGCCGCAGTACCGAAATGACCATCGGCAACACACTCTTTACGGTCATCTCGGTACAGGGCGATGCGGCAAAAGAAACGGCCTACGATAAGGTCAAAAAGCTGATACTGGACGGCGTGGAAACGGCGCAGAAAAGTTATCAGCCTGTACACAATAATATTGCCTGAATGACTTGATAATCCTGCGATAGTACGGTGTAATAGACTACCGCTTGAAGACGGTCGGAAAGGAGGATTTTTATGAATATGACAACTTCATATAGACCGTCTTCTATCGCAGGAGACAAGATTACGGCCCTGTACTGCAGGCTGTCCCAAGAGGATGACCTTCACGGGGAGAGCAACTCCATTGTGAATCAAAAGGCCATTCTCAAAAAGTACGCTGATGACCAGAATTTCCCGAATACGATGTATTTCGTGGATGATGGTTACAGTGGGACCAATTTCAACAGACCGGATTGGCAACGGCTCATCGGCATGATCAACGAGGACAAAATCGGCATCATCATCGTAAAGGATATGAGCCGCCTCGGAAGGGACTACCTTCAGGTCGGTATGTATACGGAGATGCTTTTCCCGGCCCACGATATCCGCTTCATCGCCATCAACAACGGCGTGGACAGTATCAACGGCACGGAAAACGACATGACGCCCTTCATCAATATTTTCAACGAGTTCTACGCCAAGGATACCAGCCGGAAAATCAAGGCTGTGTTTAAGGCGAAGGGCAATGCCGGAAAGCCGCTCTGCACCAATCCGCCTTACGGCTACCTGAAGGACCCGGAGGATAAAAACCACTGGATCGTGGACGAGGAGGCCGCACAGGTGGTCAGGGAGATATTCCGCTTGTGCATCGCCGGTTACGGGCCCTCCCAGATTGCCTCCATTTTGGAGAAGCGGCAGATCGAGATACCGATCTACCACGCAAAGCGGCTCGGCATCACGCTCCCGGCCCGGTCAGACGGTCACAGCCCTTACGGATGGGATGATACGACGATCACCCGGATTTTCACGAGGCAGGAATACCTCGGCCATACGGTCAATTTCAAAACTCGCACAAAATCGTTCCGGGACAAGAAAAAACTGACGAACGATCCCTCCGAGTGGGTAATCTTCGAGAATACGCATGAGGCCATCATCGATCAGGAGAGCTTCGATATCGTCCAGCGCATCCGTGAAGGCAGACGGCGTGTTACACCGATGGGCGAGATGCCGATCCTGTCCGGTATGCTGTTCTGCGCCGATTGCGGCTCAAAGCTATATCAGGTCCGCCACCGGGGCTGGACGCACGAGCAGGAGATTTTCGTCTGCGCCAAGTATCGCAAGCACAAAGGAATGTGTACTCCGCACCAGATTCACAATGTTCAGGTGGAGGAAATTCTGCTCCGGGAACTGCGGCTCATCACCGCATACGCTCGTGAGCATGAGGAGGATTTCATACAGATGGTCACACGGCACAGCGAAAAAGAACTGACCCGGCAGCTCCGTGACAGCACCCGTGAGCTTGCACAGGCAGAGGAGCGCATTGGCAAACTGGACGGCATCATTCAGCGTCTCTACGAGGACAATGTGGAGGGCAAGATCAGCGATGAGCGTTTTGCCAAGCTGTCCGCCTCCTATGAGGCCGAGCAGAATCAGCTGGAAAGCCGTAAAGCCGAGCTTACTGAGTTCATTGCCGCCTCAAAGGAACAGCGGCTGAATGTAGACTCCTTCCTCGGAATGGTGCGCAAGTACACGGACATCACGGAACTGACCGCTGAAATCATCCGGTCCTTCGTGGAAAGGATTGAGGTCCTCAAGCCAGAAAAGGTCCCCGGCACACGCACGAAAAAGCAAACAATAGTCATCTACTGGAATTTCATCGGGGCCGTTGAAATCCCCGTTGAAGCGCAAGAAAAGACGGCATAGCCTACATTGCTGTAAACTATGCCGTCTTCTTTTTAGAGATTTACATTATCCCTAAGCCGCACGGACAAAACGGGGTGGGTACTTTTTTCGTATTCGTCAAAAAACTTAACTTAATGCAGTAGTCAACAAAAATTGGACACAGTTTTCAAAATAATGTACCAACGGACAGCGTCTATCGGTCAGCACATGCTATCAAATTTGACTCGCGGTAT
>SFIY01000080.1 GCA_004555205.1 Clostridiales bacterium | reverse complement strand
TAGCTAATTTTACCAACGAAATTATGGCTACCCGTTTTTCTGAGGTTATGTGGCTCATGGAGCAGATCATGTGGAAAAGCTTTGATAAAAGGCTGCAGAACGAGGGTATGGTCAAGCTGACTCGTGGAACAGTGGAGGTTACAGACGAAGCTGCATTGGAGGAACTGCAAAATGCCTAAGCAACAGCTAATCCTTTCGGAGCTCTTTTTCAGTTTTATGAAAGTCGGACTGTTTACCTTTGGCGGCGGATACGCTATGATCTCCGTGATCACCGATACCTGCGTGGAAAAAAAGCAGTGGCTGACGCAGGATGAGATGATGGATTTGACCGTGGTGGCCGAATCCACGCCCGGTCCGATCGCCATCAACTGTGCCACCTATGTGGGCTACAAGATAGCTGGCATGACAGGTGCCGTTCTGGCAACTCTGGGTATCGTGCTTCCTTCTTTTGTGATCCTTTATATCATCTCCATGTTCCTGGAGCATTTTCTGGAATATCCGGTAATCGCTGCAGCGTGCAGAGGCATTAAAATAGGAGTAAGCCTGCTGATTTTAGATGCCGGGTTGATGATGCTGAAAAAGATGAAGAAAAAGCCGCAGCCTCGTATAATCGCAGGCTGTGCTTTAATAATCATGTTACTGAGCAACATTTTCTCCCTGCGGATTTCCTCTGTGGTTCTGATGCTGGCAGCGGGAATCATCAGTCTTTTCGTTTTTGCCGTAAAGCGTGTATTGGCACAGAGAGGTGGTGAGGGGCAATGATCTATCTGGAACTGCTTTTGGGCTTTTTGAAAGTAGGCAGCTTTACCTTTGGCGGTGCATATAGCGCCATCCCTCTCATCCGGGATGTGGTGCTGTCCTACGGCTGGCTAAGCGATGCAGAATTGAGCTATATGATTGCCGTCAGCGAGAGCACACCTGGTCCCATTATGGTGAATCTGGCTACCTATGTGGGCAGCAGTCAAGCCGGATTTTTGGGTGCAGTCCTCGCTACACTGGCGGTGGTACTGCCATCCTTCTTTGTGATTTTGCTGGTCATGAACCTGCTGGGGAGCATTCTGAAAAGTAGGTATGCGCAGGCTGTTCTGCAAGGACTGAAGCCTTGTATGATTGGCATCATCCTGGCTACCGGTCTTTATATGACGCTGCACAATTGCTTTCCTTTGGTACAAGGTGCCAATGTGGACTTCCGGGCGCTGCTGATGACGGCGGTACTGACTGCCTGCATACCCATCTATCGCTATCTGAAAAAAGAAAAACCATCGCCAATCCTGCTGATCATTGCCTCGGCTGTGCTTGGAATTATCATTTACTAAAGGATAACCCCTTCTCATTTCTTGCGGAATCTGAGAAGGGGTTATTGTTATTTGTCCATACCGCAGGCGGTGGCGGATTCAATGAGGCAGCGATCATTGGTCACCGCATCGTAGAACCGGAAGCCGCCGGAGAAGTTATAGCAGTCAAAGCCGTTTCCAGCCAGGATACGACAGGCAATGTAGCTCCGCAGGCCGCTCTGGCAGATGACATAAACAGGCTTGTTCTTGTCCAGTTCATCCAACCTCTCCCGCAGCTCGTCCACTGGGATATTAAAGAAGCCGTCAATGTGTCCGTGTGCGAATTCTTCCACAGTGCGGGTGTCCAACAGAGTTACGCTTCCATCACGAGGAAGCTTATCTGCATCTTCCAGATGCCACTGTTTCAGAACACCGTTTGCGATATTCTCAATCATAAAGCCCGCCATGTTTACAGGGTCTTTGGCGGAGGAGTAAGGCGGTGCGTAGGCCAGATCCAGATCCTTCAGCTCTGTGGCTTTCATTCCTGCACGAATAGCGGTAGCCAGTACATCGATGCGCTTATCCACACCTTCGTAACCTACGATTTGAGCGCCCAGCAGGCGATAAGTTTCTTTTTCAAAAACCACTTTCATAGTCATTACCTTCCCACCGGGGTAGTATCCCGCATGGCTCATGGGCGACAGGATAACCGTATCCACATCCAGCCCTGCTTTTCTGGCGTTGGTCTCATTCACGCCGGTAGTGGCGGCAGTCATGTCAAAGACCTTGATGACAGAGCTTCCTTGGGAGCCGGTATAATGGCTGTCTCCTCCGCAGATGTTGTCCGCAGCAATTCGTCCCTGTTTATTGGCAGGGCCTGCCAGAGAAATCAGAGCATCCTGCCCGGTGACGAAGTGCTTCACCTGCACCGCATCGCCCACGGCATAGA
>SFIY01000079.1 GCA_004555205.1 Clostridiales bacterium | reverse complement strand
ATCACCTGTGATAAATTGCCATATTCAAAAAGGTGCGAATATAAGCGATAGCTTAGTCGAGAAATCTTTTGACCAAGCAAAGGCGTTTTTCAAGAATTGCTTTCCATCTACAGAGTATAAAGCTTTTCTTTGTTATTCATGGTTGCTCTATCCTCCGATGCTAAACATGCTTCCAAAGGATTCGAATATCAAGCAGTTTGCAAAACACTTTTCTATCATTGGTGCGTGCAACGATTCGGAACAGGCTAAAGAGAATTTATTTGATTACGGCAAGCATAATTTACCTTGCAAACCAACAGCTCTACAAAGGATCGCAAAAGAACATAAAGAACTTCTTGGTTATGGGTGTGGAGTAATTATGCTATAGAGTACAGCAAATTCCAGTTTAACGACTTGATTAAGGGCGCACTTCTCTACACTTTCGGCGTATCGTGCGGTGTGCGATTTTGCGCCGCACCAAAGCCTCCCTTGTGTAAAGGGAGGTGGCACGGCGAAGCCGTGACGGAGGGATTGTGATGCGGTATAAGCACAATAAGCAACTGGTTCCTTTTGCAAAGCACCTGCGAAAAGAAATGACAAAGGAAGAACGACACCTGTGGTATGATTTCTTGCGCTCGTATCCAGTTCGTTTTTCTCGTCAAAAAGTTTTAGGAAAATATATAGCTGACTTTTATAGCGCAGAAGCCAAACTGGTCATCGAACTGGATGGTTCGCAGCACTATGAGGATGAGAGTACGGATAAGGATGCCGAGCGTACCGCTTTTCTGGAAGGCTATGGTCTGAGAGTTTTACGTATTCCGAACAACGAAGTCAGCAGAAACTTCTATGGCGTTTGTGAGTATATCGATGCTGCTTGCAAGCAATCCCTCAGTCAGCCTGACGGCTGACAGCTCCCTTTACACAAGGGAGCCTTGGGCGCTGCCGCGCCAGTACGAAATGGAAAAATCCTCCCTATGACCAATCATCATAGGGAGGATTAACTGTTTTACGAACGCCGCCCGACAGGGGAGGCTTTTTCTTTTTTCAGCCGAATTTGCCCTGTACGTAGTCTCTCGTGCGGGTATCCTCGGCTTCTTTGAAGATCTTTGCCGTATCGCCCATCTCCACGAGCTTGCCGAGCAGGAAAAACGCCGTCTTGTCCGATATGCGCGCGGCCTGCTGCATATTGTGCGTGACGATGACGATGGTGTACGTCTTTTTCAGCTCGAGCGCCAGCTCTTCAATGCGTCCGGTGGAGATTGGGTCGAGCGCGCTTGTCGGCTCGTCCATCAGCAGCACCTCC
Organism: Clostridiales bacterium; assembly: GCA_004555205.1. Classification (GTDB taxonomy): domain Bacteria; phylum Bacillota; class Clostridia; order Oscillospirales; family Oscillospiraceae; genus Vescimonas. The sequence goes on along the minus strand of SFIY01000079.1, from coordinate 913 downwards.
GGCTCGGCGGCCAGCGCGCGGGCGATGCACAGCCTCTGCTGCTGTCCGCCGGAGAGTCCGAGCGCGCTCTTTTTGAGCTTGTCCTTTGTTTCGTCCCAGATGGCAGCGCTTTTGAGCGATTTTTCCACGATCTCGTCCAGCTCCGCGCGGCCCCGGACGCCGTGCAGCCGGGGGGCGTAGGCGATATTGTCGTAAATGCTCATCGGAAACGGGTTCGGTTTCTGGAACACCATGCCGATGCGGCTGCGAAGCTCCGTAACGTCGATTTTGTCGCCGTAAACGTTGTGCCCGTGGAAGAGCACCGCGCCGTCAATTTTGCAGCCCGGCACGAGGTCGTTCATGCGGTTGAGCGTTTTGAGATACGTGGACTTGCCGCAGCCGGAGGGGCCGATGAGCGCCGTGATCTCGTTGGGGAAAATTTCCGTGTCGATGCCGCTGAGCGCCTGAAACGCGCCGTAGTGCAGATCGAGCTTTTTTGTTTCCAGAATGGGTTCCATTTCCTTCACCGTTCCTTTCGTGCCCTGCCCGCCGTGAGCGAGGCGAGAAGATTGAGCGCGAGCGTCAGCACAAGCAGCACCGCCGCGATGCCGAAGGCGATATCAAATTTTCCCTGCTCGCTTGCGTAGAGATACAGCGCCACGGAAAGCGACGCCGAGGAGGATTCGAGCGCCGCCTTGAGTCCCAGAAGCCGCAGACCGAAGCCCGCGGTGAAGAGAAGCGCCGCGCTCTCGCCGGTGATGCGCCCGATCGAGAGGATGCATCCGGTCACGATGCCGTCCACGGCGTTCGGCAGCACAACGGTGCGCACCATGTGCCACTTGCCGCTGCCGAGCGCGAGAGCGCCCTCGCGGTAGGCTCTCGGCACGGCGAGCAGGCTCTCGCGCGTGTTCGCCATGACCGTGGGGAGCACCAT
>SFIY01000078.1 GCA_004555205.1 Clostridiales bacterium | reverse complement strand
CTCCATCTGGACGAGGGGACGCCCCACATCCATGAGCGGCACGTCTTTGACTGTGAGAACCGCTACGGGGAACTGTGCCCCCAGCAGGAAAAGGCGCTGGAAGAACTGGGCATCCCTCTCCCCAACCCGGAGAAGCCCAAAGGCCGGAACAACAACCGCAAGCAGACCTTTGATGCGGTCTGCCGGACGCTCCTGTTTGACATCGCCAGACGGCATGGGCTGCAGCTGGATCAGGAGCCGTCTTACGGCGGGCGGGACTATCTGGAAAAGCAGGATTATATCCTGATGAAACAGAAGGAGCAGCTTGCGGCGCAGGAGCAGAAGCTGGAAGAACTGACCCTCAGAATCGAGGATGTGGAGACACTGTTAGATGATGTTTCCGATGCGGCTTACGACAAGGCGGTGGAGGTCGTGACCGATACCGTCCGGCAGGAGACGCACAAGGAAGATATTCGTCTGGTGGAGGAATCAAAAAAGTGGGTGCTTTCGCCGGAGCGCAAGGCCTCAAAGAAGGAACGTGAGTATGCCGCCGCCCGGCTGGATGGGGTTATTACCAAAATCAAAAACGCCATGCAGCACGCTCTGGCGAAAATCCAGCGGACGCTGATGCAGCCGGAGGTCAAGCAGGCCGGGAAGGAGCAGATCAAGAAGAAAGCCAAAGAATCCATTATGGATAAGCTGGCAAAGGCAAAGATCAACGCTGACCGGGATAACCGGGAGCGTTGGGAACGTGAGGGGCGGATCGCCCCAAACAAAAAGAACGATATGGAGTTATGAGGCATCTGATTTTCTGCGGAAACCGGATGCCTTTTTCTCTGTCTGGAGGTGAGAAAATCGAATGTGTTTGAAGCGGTGAAGCAGGCTGTCCCCACAAGGCAGGCTGCGGAATCTTATGGGATACAGCTCGGCAGGAACGGGATGGCCTGCTGTCCCTTCCATGATGATAAGCATCCCAGCATGAAAGTTGACCGGCGTTTCCATTGCTTCGGTTGTCAGGCAGATGGGGATGTGATTGATTTTACCGCCCGTCTGTTCGGGCTGAACAAGAAAGATGCGGTCTTGAAGCTGGCGGAGGATTTCTCGGTCGGCTTTGACGCTAAAGGCCATGACCCGCCCCGCAGGAAGCCGGTCAAGCGAAAAATCAGCGAGGAACTGCGCTACCGGCAGGCGGAACAGAAATGTTTCCGGGTGTTGTGCGATTACCTGCATCTGCTGGAACGCTGGGAGAAGGAATATGCCCCGCAGACGCCGGAGGAAGCATGGAACCCGCTGTTTGTGGAGGCCCTGCAAAAAAAGCCGTACACGGAGTATCTGCTGGATATTCTGCTGTCCGGCAGTATGGAGGAACGGGCCTGCGTGGTCGCTGAGTATGGAAAAGAGGTGAGGAAGATTGAGCAGCGAATATCAGAGTTTACCGCCAGCCACCCGGCAGGCCGTCATGAGCGCAGCCGAAGCTTTAGCGCCGGAGCAGAGCGTTGACGAGGTGCGGGAAAGCCTTTCTGTCACAGAAAAAGGCCAACCCGCTAACACTATCGGCAACTGCCGGACGGTGTTCTGCCATGACCCGCTGCTGCGGGACGCCATACGGCTGAACCTCCTGACTGACCGGGTGGACATCGTGCGGGATTTGGGCTGGCGCAGGAACACCAGCGCCCTGACGGATACGGACGTGAAGTATCTGCTTCTCTATTTTGAGCAGAACTACGGCCTGACCAGCGAGAAGAAAATGACAGCGGCCCTGTCCATTGTGGCGAATGAAAACTGCTACCATCCCATACAGGACGTACTGAACGGCCTTGTATGGGACGGGACGCCTCGTATCCGATCCTGTCTCCATCACTTCTTAGGTGCAGAGGTCAGCGACTATGTGGAGGAAATGTTAAAGCACTTTCTGCTGGGCGCTATCCGGCGGGTGTTTTCTCCCGGCTCCAAATATGAGGAAATGCTTTGTCTGGTGGGCGGACAGGGGGCTGGCAAGTCCAGCTTCTTCCGTCTGCTTGCGATCCGGGACGAGTGGTTTTCCGATGACCTGAAAAAGCTGGATGATGACCGGGTGTTTTTGAAGTTGCAAGGCCACTGGATCATTGAAATGTCGGAGATGCTGGCGACCAGCAGCGCCAAAAGCATTGAGGAAATCCGCTCGTTTATCAGCCGCCAGAAGGAAACCTACCGCACACCCTATGAGGCCCAGCCCAAAGACCGGCTG
>SFIY01000077.1 GCA_004555205.1 Clostridiales bacterium | reverse complement strand
CAACAAAGGAAAAGACTTCGCAGCCGTGCTCGAAGAGATCATCAAAATCGTCGAGCCGGAAGCCCCCGGTATTGAAGTGCCTGAAAAGGGCTGGCCTACTTGGGGAGGGTACCACGATGAAGTGGGAGGACGATGGAGCGTGGTGTGGAGAACTCACGACGCGCAATACTGGGGAGTGCCCCAACGACGTCGTCGTATCTCGGTTGTCGCAGATTTTGGAGGAGACACCGCATCCGAAATACAATTTGACCGCAAAAGCGTGTCAGGGGATATTGCGGAGAGCGGAGCGGCGGGGGAAGGACCTGCCGGAGCGGCTGAAAGCGGTTTTAATCCGGCAGTCAGAGACGTAACCACATATTGTCTGCAAGGCAACGGCATCGACAGAGCCGATACAGCCGGATGCAACGGGAAAGGATGTCGGGAAGATTCGTGCTATACGTTGAACACCATAGATCGTCCTGCGGTGTGCGCGGAGGTTTCCTGCCTGACGCCTTGGGACGCACAGAGCCAGCGCGTATACGATGGTAACGGCGTTTCGCCTACGCTCAGTTCCCGTGAAAACAGTGGTCTGAACCGCGAAGCCGTGCTGTGTGCCGGTTTTAAGCTGGGCAACAGTGAACAGGCGAGGAGCATCGGCTATCGAGAGGAACTGTCCCCTACACTGAACGCCGAGTGCGGCGGGAATAAACCAGCTGTGGTTGCCCCGGCGGTGGCGCTGGACATGACACACGCCTGTGACGTCATCAGAGAGTGCGGAGAGAAGGTACCGGCATTGCAAGCGCGAATGGGAACAGGCGGGAACCAAGTGCCTCTTACATACGGCATCGGCAACGGCCAAGCCAACGAAGCCAGTATTATGGCGGAGGAAGTCAGACAAACGTTGAACACCATGCACGATGCTCAAGCAGTGATGTGTGAGGACGTGAGCCACGCGCTGCGGGCAAAGTCTTCCTGTTCGTACCGTGAGGACGCGGAGACATTCCCGGTGCAGAACATGGTGGTGCGCCGATTGACGCCGATGGAATGCGAACGGCTGCAAGGTTTCCCGGACCACTGGACCGACATCGGCGAGTGGACGGACGAGAAGGGCAAGAAGCACAAGGGCGCGGACAGCCCACGGTACAAGGCGCTGGGCAACTCTATCGCCCTGCCCTTCTGGGACTGGATGCTGCGGCGCATGGCGAGGTATCTGCCGGAGGGGGCAACGCTGGGGAGCTTATTTGATGGCATTTCGGGCTTTAACGTCTGCTGGGCGAGAATACACGGAGCAGAGTGCTGCCGGTGGAGTTCTGAAATTGGGCAATTCCCTATTGCCGTGACCAAAAAGCATTTCGGCGATGAAGAAGCGGGGAAGGAGGGAGATTGGTGGAAGTTTTCAGGGATGTAGTTGGGTACGAAGGACAATACAAGATAGGCAGTTGCGGAACGCTTTGGAGCGAAAGGTCGCGCAAAGTGCTGCGACCCAACACAGACAAAGACGGGTATGGATATTACGTTCTTTGCGTAAATGGAAAACGAAAAACGATCAAGACGCATAGGCTTGTGGCAACGGCGTTCTTGCCGAACGAGAACAATTTGCCGTCAGTCAATCATAAAGACGAGGACAAACTGAACAACGCAGCAGAAAACCTGGAGTGGTGCGATGTTGCCTACAACAACAGGTACGGAACACGAGGGCGGAGAATTGGAGAAAGCCAAATTAACCACCCTGCGTTTAGCAAAAAAGTCTTGTGTGTTGAAACCGGCGAGGTGTTTGCCTCTACGCACGAAGCGGCAAGACGAACAGGCATAAACAGAGCCAATATTGGTTCTGCGTGCTTAGGGAGACCAAAACATGGCACGGCAGGCGGGTATCACTGGAAGTATGTGGGAGGAACGACATGACAAGAGATGAGATCGTGACCGCGCTGCGGTGCTGCGAGCAGCGTCAGAAATGCGAAGGAGCGTGTCCTCTGATTGCCGAGGTTGGATGTATCGAAAAAGCGATGGGATACGCGGCTGACCTGATCGAGAACCAGCAGAGGCACATAGAGGCACTGATGAAAGCCAACGACAGCCTGAAGGACGCCATTACACGGCGGGATAAGCAGATAGAGGACATGAATCAGGGCATGGCACAGCTGGCAAAGGCTGTGGCGGTGAAGGAGGAGCAAAGCGAACTGCACGCCATGAAAAACGAGCTATGCCAATACTGCGGGAAGTACAAAC
>SFIY01000076.1 GCA_004555205.1 Clostridiales bacterium | reverse complement strand
ACAGCGGGGCTGGGAACGAGCCGCTTCCGGCAACGAGCCATCGGCAACAGGCTCAATTTTGCCGGACGGTTTTCGTGAGCTGACCGAGGAAGAAGCCCGCCAGATGGAGCTTCCGTTCTGAAAGGCAGACCGTGTTGCCGACCCGGTTGCTGTCCCGTTGCCGATCCCGTTGCCGGGCTAATCCCTTGAAAGCCCTTTATCTATAAGGCTTTTTTCTTCTCTGACAACGAAAGCAACAGAGAAATCAAAGAAAAGAATAAAAATAGTATAAGAGACGGACAGGACGATGTTGCAGGTTTTTTGAAGCCCGTTGCCGGACTTCGTTGCCGACACACACCCTGTCCGGCTTTCTGCGTCACACAGGGCAATGCCGGAAATCAGTGGGTCAAAATGAACCACTGATTTTAACCGCAGCACAGGCGGAATCAAATGACAACTTTTGTCACTTGATGTAGGGTGGTTCAAAACGAACCACCCCACTTTGCAGGGCAAATTCCGTAAAATGAGCTGTTGGTCACGCCGTGCAGCAGTTGCCATACACACAAAATCAAGTGGTCAAAATGACCTCTTGATTTTCAGAACCTAATTTGGGAGGTAATGAATGAAAGAAACGCCAAACACAGCAAAGGAACACAAGGAAATTCCGGCAGGAACGTTCAACATGAGGATAGGCGGCACCACCTATGTTGTCTGCGTTCATTTCAGCAAGGAGAGCAAGGACACGCTGGAAGATAAGGTGAAACGCCTGATGCGTGACGATGTAAAAGCCGCCAATTTCTAAAGTGAAAATTATCAGTAATACTTCCGTTTTCTATCTTGACAAAACTGTTCCGAAGGGCAGCATCGCCGTGGAGTGCGGAAAGCTCATGCTCCGTAATGGCTACAAGGTGAAGATATTCAATTCCATCAACTTCAAGAAGTCCCACCATTACAACCCCTTTGCGTATATCCACAGCGAGAAGGATATTTTGAAGCTGGTCACGACCCTCATCGCCAACACCAAGGGGGACGGTAAATCCGGAGACGACTTCTGGCAGAAGGCCGAGACGCTGCTCTACACGGCGCTCATCGGCTATATCCACTACGAAGCCCCCGAGGAGGAACAGAACTTCGCCACGCTCATCGAGTTCATCAACGCCATGGAGGTGCGCGAGGACAACGAGACCTTTGAGAACAACGTGGATCTGGCCTTCAAGGAGCTGGCGCAGCGGGAGCCGAATCACTTCGCCGTGCGGCAATATAAAAAATACAAATTAGCGGCGGGCAAAACTGCTAAGTCGATCAATATTTCCTGCGGCGCGCGCCTTGCGCCCTTCGATATCCAGGAGCTGCGGGAGATCACCATGTACGACGAGCTGGAGCTGGACACCCTGGGCGACCGGAAAACGGCGCTGTTTCTCATCATGAGCGACACCGACAGCACCTTCAACTTCCTTATCTCCATGATTTACAGCCAGTTGTTCAACCTGCTGTGCGAAAAGGCCGACGACGTGTACGGCGGCAGGCTCCCCGTCCATGTGCGCTGCCTCATCGACGAGTGCGCCAACATCGGGCAGATACCGAATCTGGAAAAGCTCATGGCTACCATCCGCAGTCGCGAGATCTCCGCCTGTCTGGTGCTGCAAGCCCAAAGCCAGCTAAAGGCTTTGTACAAGGACAACGCCGACACCATCATCGGCAACTGCGACAGCTCCATCTTCCTGGGCGGCAAGGAGCCCGGTACGCTGAAGGAGCTGAATCAGGCGCTGGGGAAAGAGACCATCGACACCTTCAACACCGGCGAGAGCCGTGGACGGGAGGTGTCCCACAGCCTGAACTATCAGAAGCTGGGCAAAGACCTTGCCACGATAGACGAACTGGCGGTGATGGACGGCGGCAAGTGCATCTTGCAGCTTCGCGGCGTGCGTCCCTTCCTCTCGGACAAGTATGACATCACCAAGCACCCCAATTATAAGTATCTGTCGGACGCGAACCCAAGGAATGCCTTCGATATCGAGAAATACCTCTCCACAAGGCTGGTGCCGAAAGCGGATGAGGTCTACGAGGTGTTCGATGCGGGCCGCGTCTGAGCGCATAAGCCCGCTGCCCTCATGCGGCGGCTTTTCATATAGATACGGATGAGAAAAGACGCCTCCTCGCTTGCAGGGTCGGAACGAATCCACGAACTAAAATTTGAAAGGAGAAGCCGGAATCGGGGCTGCATCGCAGCTTTCGCTCCGGCTCCTGCTGTA
>SFIY01000014.1 GCA_004555205.1 Clostridiales bacterium | reverse complement strand
ACGCATTTCCGGCAGAGGGCGTTAAAGGTGATGCGGCCACGGTCGTTGAGAAAGAACGACCATTCCAGCTTTCTTGATTTACTCATGCGCGGCATATTGTGACCCCCCTTACATTCATAATTCCTGTTTTTGCGATTCTTTCAAAAGCGACCATATTTCTTCCTGACGTGCTTTCAGCTCGGCAATATCGGCAGCATAGAATCGCCCGGTCTGATTGATGCGGCGGCAAATCTGATTGATGTTTGAGGCAACGCGGCTGACGGCAGCAGCCAGCTTTTTTTGCTCGGTGTAATTGACCTTGATGATGTACCCGTCGATGAGCATCTTGCGGGCGTAAGCGCCGAAGTTGTGCGTTCCCAACTGGCGCATCTTATGTTGGATGAGATTTAGTTCCTGCTCATTCAGGCAGATTTCCTTGCGGATGGGCCGCGTGCGGTCTGGCATGATAAAACACTCCTTTCACTTTACAACGGACAGATTTTCTGCGAATGGGGGGGGTAACGCGAAAAATTTCTTTTTACTTTTTAACGGACTTTTTTCTCAAAAACTTGACACCCTCTTAAAAAATATGCGCCCCTGCTTTTGTGAAAGCGGGAGCGCGTTGTATCTGCGGATATGAAATTATAGAGAATAGCAAGCACATCCGGTGTCCGTACACACCGGAAAAATGAGCGTTTCTGCCTTGCAGCCGATACGCTCATTTTCTCTTTTGGGAAAGTCCCAAACCCTTGATTTCTGAATTGGAAATTCTTTCTGAACTTCGCGGGAAACCTATTGATTTTATTCGCTAATCGGACTATAATATATAATGATTTATTGTAACTACGATCAGGCTAACAAGCTGAGAGGACAGACCGGGAGGGCTGCAACCATGAAGTATCTTTCTGTCCCGCAGACCGCCGAGAGGTGGGGTATCTCATCACGGCGCATACAGATATTGTGCAACGAGGAACGCATACCGGGTGCGGTGAAAATCGGCAACAGATGGGCAATCCCCGATGATGAGCCAAAGCCCGCAGACGCGAGAATCAAAAGCGGAAAGTAGAAGCCCGCTAAAAATTAAAAATGAGCCGCAGACAATAGCGACTCTAACTCGAAATAATGGGGTGCATTCCACCCCAAGGGTGCGAATGGGCGCACTAAACCCTTGGTTTACAACACGTCCTAAATGGTCTATTCGACAGACTATGACAAGATTGGACGCAATTCAACAAATATAAGTCCTTCCGTGACAGGACAGGTCTTTTACGAGAATAGATTTGTGGAGGAACACACCATGCCAACACTAGAATGGATTGGAAAAAGTAAAGTCATCAATCACCATCAGGAAGTGCCGTTCCGGGTGTTGGAACGCCAATACAGCTATGACGAGCAGGGCCAGCATGAAGAAGATAACGGCAGCGAAAACATGATTATCCGGGGCGATAATCTGGAAGCCCTGAAAGCCCTGCTGCCCCGGTATGAGGGGCGCGTCAAGTGTATCTATATCGAAATGAAAGCACCGAAATTGATACAAATAAATTATTCCTCGGCGGTTCTGCCAAGGGGGTACATTTTCGGCAAGAGGGTACATTTCGCAGGTCGGGTCGATCCCGGCTGTTTTTGTTTTATGGAGGTAGCAGCATGAAGCAGATCACAAACAAGGAATATGAGGAATGGCAGAAGTACAAGGCCGCAAAAGCAAAGGGCCGTGTTCTGATGCCGGATACTGTGCGCTTCATCTGCGAGGCGAACGGCATGGACCCGGAGAAGATCGGTCGGCACTTCCTGGAGGTGCTTCCGAAAATCTGTCCAAAAGAAAAATACACATACCCTGATGAAGAATAAGAAAAACGCCTCCGAGCCGTGCGGTTCAGAGGCGTTCGTTTTTTCTGTAAGTCAAGTCTCGATTTCCGTGCCGTCCTTGAATGTTACGCGGATATCGTCCTTGCTGTAAACCGTCATGTGATCTACCATCGAAAGCCAGTCCTCTTCCCGGAAGGTCTCAAGTGGCTGCCGCTTCCGCAATTCCCGGAAGTACAGGTCTATCTGCTTCCGGCGGGCGGTGCGGTCGGCGATCAGTTCCGTCACCTCGTCGTGGCGGGCTTTTGCTTTGTCGTACCGTGCGGCAAGGCTGTCGTAGCGTTTCTGGTACTCCGCCTGGTCGATGGCAACGTGGGCGTTCTCGCGGATGCATTCCTCGACCAGTTCGGCGGCGATGTTTATCTCAGCTTCCAGTTCGGCAAGTTCCTGCTCAAGATCGTCTGTGGCGAGGCTCGGGGCAAGTGACCGCTCGTATATTGCTATGAACCGCTCCCTTGCGTCAATGACCGCATTTGCCGCCTTGAGGAACCGCTCCCTGACCTGTTCCTCGGTCAGCGTGGGCGTGGTGCATTTCTGACCATCGAACTTGTGATTGCACTGCCAGATGACCTTGCGGTAGGGATCGTTGCTGTGCCACACCTTCGGGCCGTACCATCCGTCGCAGTCGGCGCACTTGATCCGGCTGGAGAAGACGCTGACGCAGCTTCGGCGGTTGGCGCCTGGACGCCGTGCCATCATAAGGGTCTGCACCATCTCGAAGGTCTCCCGGTCGATGATGGCTTCGTGGTTATCGCGCACATAGTACTGCGGGATCTCGCCCTCGTTTACCTTTTTCTTCTTGGTGAGGAAGTCGACCGTATAGGTCTTCTGCAGGAGGGCGTCGCCCTTGTACTTTTCGTTCGTGAGGATGCTTCGGATGTTGCTGGCGTTCCACTTCGGCTTGCCGCCGGGAGACGGGATGCCTTCTGCCGTCAGCGTGGAAGCTATCTGGAAGGGTGACTTTCCAAGCAGAAACATCCCGTAGATGCGCTTGACCAGTTTTGCCTGTTCAGGATTCACCACAAGGTTGTGATCCGGACCCATATCATAGCCCAGGAACCGTTTGTATGGAACGCATACCTTGCCGTCAGCGAACCGCTTACGCTGACCCCAGGTGCAGTTTTCGGAAATGGAGCGTGACTCCTCCTGGGCAAGCGAGGACATGATGGTCAGCAGCAGTTCGCCCTTGCTGTCGAATGTCCAGATGTTTTCCTTCTCGAAATAGACCTCGACGCTGTTCTCCTTCAGCTTGCGGATGGTGGTGAGGCTGTCGACCGTGTTGCGGGCGAAGCGGCTGACCGACTTTGTAATGATGAGGTCGATCTTCCCGGCAAGGGCATCGGCTATCATCAGGTTGAACTGCTCACGCTTCTTGGTGTTGGTGCCTGTAATGCCTTCGTCAGCGTATACGCCGACAAACTCCCAGTCATCGCGGCCCTGGATGTATGTGGTGTAGTAATCGATCTGGGCTTCGTAACTGGTGAGCTGCTCCTCGTTGTCCGTACTGACGCGGGCGTAGGCGGCCACACGCCGTTTCTTCGTGCTTGTTAGCGGCGCCGCCGTAAACCGTGACAGCGTCGCGGGGATAGTGGTTACCGACTTCGCCATTTCTTCTCACTCCTTATCTTCTTGACAGTCTCACTCATTTTCTGGCGGCGTTCATCAGTCCAGCTCGCCCGTATGGCGGCTACAGCCTTTTCCCGTTGCTCCGGCGTCCAGGGCTTTCCCTTGCGTTTCTCCTGGTAGCCACGGGACTCGGTGTGACCGTCCTTGAAGTGGAAAGTGACCGTGTTGTTTTCCACAGTCGCTTTCTCCAGCCGCTCGTCCATGACTGCCTCGTCAAATTCGGCAAGCCCCAGAACATCGCAGACGAGAGCCTTCATGGTGTCATCCTTGATAGAAGAGTTCCGGCATTCGGTTCTCGGGCTGGAACAGTACCAGGTCCGCTGCCGGGTGCCGTCTGAGAGCGCCTTGCTCTGGGACCGGTAGTTCGCTCCGCAGCACCCGCACTTTATAAAGCCCGTGAACTCGGAGAATACATGGCGGTTGGGATTCGTTGCCTTGTTCTTGTGGCGTTCGCCCCAGGCTTCACGGCGCTCTTCCGTCCACCAGTCCTTCTTGGCGGTGGATTCCCAGGCGCGTGTGACTGTCGTGCCGTCCTTAAGGAAAAAGGTCAGCACCTTGCGTTCCGGCACTTCAATGTGATCCACCCGCTCAAGGAAAGCGTCCTCGTCGAAAGCGTCAAGCCCCAAGACGGCCGCGCATTCGCTTTCGAGGACCTTCTGCGGAACCGTGCCTTTGACCGGGCATCTGCCGCCTTTCTTCTTGGTGGAACCGCAGCCCCAGAACTCCTGGACTGTTCCGCGGTCGCTCCGCCTGTTGTGCATATAACTGAGTCCGCAGTGAGGACATTTGATTTTTCCCGTAAAGCAGCAGGTGTTCAGCGCCTTGTTGCCGAACGGACCCGCTTCTTTCCGACGCTTGAACTCCGCCTGAACTGCCTGCCAATCGTCCATCGGGATGATGGCTTCGTGGGTGTTCTCCACGAAGTACTGCGGCAGTTCGCCGTAGTTTTTACGTCTGTGCTTTGTGATGGGATCTGCGCAGTATTCCTTCTGGAAGAGCATATTCCCTGTGTAGGTGATGTTGGTGAGGATGACCTTCACATTGGAATCGACCCAGGGCTTGCCCTGCCGGGTGTAGATGCCGCGCGCCATCAGCGCTTTGCCGATCTCGATACGGGATGCGCCTTTCATGTACTCGGCGTACATCCAGCGGACGATCTCAGCTTCTTCCGGCACGATGACCAGCTGCTCACCTTCCCATCGGTAACCGAAGATGGAGAACTTTCCGTTGGGGATGCCCTGCTTGAACCGCTTGACCGTGGCCCATTTGATGTTCTCCGAAATGCTGTGGCTTTCCTCCTGGGCGAAGGAAGCGAGGATGGAAAGCATCAGCTCGCCGTCCCCGCTCATGGAATTGATGTTCTCTTTCTCGAACCGAACTTCCACGCCGATGTCCTTCAGATGCCGTACCGTGTTCAGCAGGTCGACCGTGTTCCTGGCGAAGCGCTGTATGGATTTCGTGAGGATGATGTCGATGCGGCCGGCTTCGGCGTCCGCTATCATTCTGTTGAAGTCCTCGCGCTTGCGGGTCCCCGTGCCGGAGATGCCGTAGTCGGCATAGACGCCGGCGTATTCCCATTCGGGGTTCTTCTGGATGAAGGCGCTGTAGTAGCTGACCTGGGCAGAGAGTGAATGCTGCATCCGCTCGGATTCCACTGACACACGGGCATAGGCGGCGACCCTTTTGTGAACAGGCAGTGCTGGCTTTTTCGCTTCAATCTTTTCGACTGTTTTCAAGGGTTATCCCTCCTTTCCGTCTGTCTATATATCACTCTAAAAGCCGGTAATATCAAGCGTTTTCCGATAATAAAGTACCCAGATACGGGTGAAATTCAGCGAGGAGATCTGTATCAATTTGAGCAAATTCCTCCTCGGTTATAAGGCCCTTTTCGAGCATCGTTTTTGCCATAGAAAGCGCAGCCCGGTAGAGCATATCGTCACGCAGCCGTTTTTCGCTCATGCCCGTTCCTCCTCAAACCTGGCCTTGATGTAGCAGGAGCGGGAGCAGTACTTCCGTCCGGCGTTGCCGTAGGCCGTGAACTCGTTTCCGCATATCGGGCAAAGAAATGAATAGACCGCTTTCCTCGTGACCGCCTCCGGGTGAGAGTTCCACCAGGAAACACGGCAGGCGTCACAGCAGAACTTTCTCGGCTTCCGTCCGGGGATCTGTACGAGCGGTTTCCCGCAGTTCCGGCAGACGGCGTGGTCTTCCTCCGGCACGGCTTTCTTCACGGCGACTCCGCCCAGTCCGTGCCTCTGGCACCATATTTTTACGCAGTCCTTTGTCAGCCCCGCCGCTCTGGCGATGGTTGTGTAGCCCTGTCCTTCTTCCCGCAGACGGGTGATGATCTCTTTCTGTTCTTTGGTCATGAGATTACACCTCCTATAAGCAGTCCATGGGAAGAGCGAAACATCACGGTTTTTGAACCAAAAAATAAAAAAGACCCGCCGGGGACGAAAAATCCTCGGCGGGTCGGTGTGTTTACGGCGTTATTTCAGCAGTTCATTGACGCGCTTCTGCACAGCTTCATAGTCGTACCCAGCGGCGGTAAGACGGTTGCGGCGGTCGGCTCCGTTGCCCCACAGGCCGCGAATGACCTCGCGGGCAAGCTCATCCACGGTCTTACCGGGCTTTGAGGAAACCAGCTGAAGGTCGGAGGCATTCACGGGGCTGCAGATGGCATTTCTGCCGTCCTCGCTGCGATCGATAACGACCCTGGTGCCGTCAGCCTGCAGGACGTACCAGTTCTTCGCTTTCACCCATGCGGGGATGGTCTTGCCACTGTAATACTTCGTCCCGGTGATCTTCACCAGGTCGCCCTTCTTAAAGGAAGCGGCAGGCTTTGAAGTTTCCTCCGGCTGAGAAGGAACCGTCGGCTTCTGCGAGGCGGAGGTAAAGCCGTTCAGCTTCGCTCCCCGGATGATGGACGGATAGTCCTTGTACGCAATGTCGGTATCCACGTTGCCGGAGATGCCGTTCACGGAGCCCCTGGAGGAGTTCTGCCACATACCGAAAGCGCCGTCATAGGTCGGAGCGGAAGCCCACTGCGCCAGCCAGTGATCGAACCGCTTCAGCCTGGAATCGTCCAGGCGGTTCTTCAGCCAGTCGAGGTTGCTGTACAGGGAGCAGTAGAATCCCGCCTTCTCGATGGCGTCGCCGAACGCGATGACCATATCGGTCAGGACGGTCTTCCCAAGGCCCTGCTGGGTCTTGTCCTCAAGGTCGAATGCCACGGGATAAGTGAACACGCCCTTGTACTTCTGCAGGACGTTCACCACAAAGGCGGCTTCCTTCTTCGCGGTGGCAACGGAGGCCGCATAGGAGTAGAAATAGCAGCCGACCTCGACGCCGGCCTTCACAGCGTTCGCCACGTTGCGCTCGAACCAGCCGTCAAGGCCGCAGGATGCGCCGTCCGCAGAGCCGTAGCCCAGACGGATCATGGCGAACTTCACGCCGGCCGCTTTGACCTTTGCCCAGTCGATCTCGCCCTGCCACTTGGAGACGTCGATGCCCTTCACGCCGGAAGCGGGAACGGACGGCGTTTCAGCACCCGCCTCATACTTCACATACGGCAGCTTTCCGTGCTTCGTCCAGTTGCGGCGGTTGTAGCCGGAAACGCTGCGGTTGCAGGCCGTGATCTGCACCTTGTTGTCCCACCTGGGCGTGCATTCCACGGCGAGACCGTTGCCGACGTACACGCCGATATGACCCTCCGTCCAGACCGCTTCGCCGACCTCGATGTGAGAGAAATCGGTGGTGACGTTCTTGCAGACTTTGATCATGCTGTCAGCCCCGATGTCCGGGACGCCGTTCGAGGCGTAGGTCGCGCCGCCGTAGACGGCGTTCTTGTCGCCTTCCCAGCCCCACAGAACGCCTTTGATGAGGCACACGCAGTCGAAACCGAAGGTATCCGCGGAGGCGGCGTTGATCATCGCCGTGCGGGAAGCCTGGCGGTTGTAGCTGTGGTTCTGCGTGTAGCGCTTCTTGTTGGCCGGGGTCATGGGAGCGCCGAAGCACCCCATCACATAGAGCGTCTTGTAGTTCTTCGCGATGTCGATGAGTTTTGCTGCCAGTTCCTTATTCGTCATCATGTTTTTCGTCCTCCTTTTCGGCTCGGTCGTGAAGCTGTTCCAGTACGGCTTTCAGCTTCTTCGGGATGGGCAGGCCGAGATGGCCCGCGTTTTCAATGAGAGACACACCCTCGTTGGACAGGTAGAAGAAGATGACGGCGGTCCGCAGTACAGATCCGGCGCCGATCACCTGGGTGTCGAGGATGTGACCGATGCCCACCAGGGCAAAGATCAGCACCTTCTTGAAGATGCCCTTGAAGCCGATCTCCGAGGAGAGCTTCTTGTCCACGATGGCACACATGACGCCCGTGATGTAGTCCAGCACCACGAACGCCAGAAGCGCGTACAGCAGACCGTCGCAGCCTCCGAGAAACCAGCCGAGCCAGCCGCCCACAGCGGCAAAGGCAAGTTGAATGGTCGTCCAGAATTCCTTCATTGCTGTTATCCTCCTTTGAGTTTTTCAATATAACCAGGACGGCTTTTCCGGGGCCGTCAGGGTATCCGTGACCTTGAGCCAGTCCGCGTACCAGGCGGATAGTTCCGCCTTCTGCTCATCTGTGAGCCTGTCGTACCAGGGCTGGCCTCTGTTGATATAGGAAAAGCACTCCGTTTCGCGCCGCTGCCGCAGCTCTTCACAAAGTGCTTTCCGTTCGATTTCCTTGTTCTGTTTTTCATCGTAGGCGAGGACGCCGTCCTTCACCCGGTAGGCTGAATAGTGCGCCTTGAAATGCTCCTGGTCCGGCGGGTCCGGCACTTCGATGCTGCCGACGATGTTGCCTTCAAACGCATAGGATGACACATAACCGTTCTCAATCATTATCTGCATATTACACCTCCTTAGGTCAGGCCGAACACCCGGCTGATAGTTCCGCTGCCTGTGCTTATGGTCAGCGTTACAGTTGAGCCGGAATACTTCAGGTTGAAGCAGCGATAATAGGATTCGTCAGTGATCTGATACTTAACATCAGAGGTCGTGATCATTCCTTTAGGAACCACTATGCCGGCGATCGCGGTCGCCGAGCCGGGCCGACCGAGGATCAGATAGGCGTTATAGTTCCCGTAGTTAAAGGTGATGCTTCCGCTTGATAGTGAGCCGTTGTAAAGGGAGGCACAGGTGATGCCGAGGTTCGTCCTCGCCGCAGCCGCCGTAGTTCCTCCCGTGCCTCCGTGCGCCACCGTGACCGTGCCTGTGACGTTGGTGGCCGTGCCTGTGCAGTAGACGTTCGAGCCGTCGCCGTACACGAGCCACTTACCGAGTTTTGTGGAATAAATGCCGTGATTGACTCCGCCGCTGCCGACACCGAAAAACAGGGACACATCCGTGTCGGTCCTTGTCGCTCTGAATCCGGCGTCTTTACTGGCTGTTCCGTGAGAAACGAGGAATGCCTGTGCGCTTGCGACGTTTGACGTGACCTGCCCGGTCAGCGTCCCTCCGGCAAGCGGAAGTACAGCGAGGTTCGTCCTCGCGACCGCCGCTGTGGTGGCGCCGGTCCCGCCCTTGGAGATAGGAACGGCGGCCGACAGCTTCGCCGGGGCGAGAGCGCCGGACAGGGTCGCGGCTGTCAGCGTTCCGGACACCCTGGCGTCGCCTACCACGTCGAGAGCCGCTTCCGGGGTCGGCGTGTTGATGCCGACCTTCTGCTTGCGCAGTGCCACGAGCGGCGTTCCCTGCGGGATGACGTAGTACAGATCCAGGGAGGACAGGCCGTCAAGCTGATCCTGGATCTGGATGTGAACGTCCCAGGACTGGTCGGAGGCGAGGTTCCTCAGTACCAGGTTGGAGTACGAGAAGCTCGTCCCGCTCTGCGTGACCGCCGAGAGGATGCTGACGTAGGAACTCCAGGAGGTCGCGCTCGTCGCCTTGTAGCGGTAGCGCACATATTTGAGAGAGTTCTTCTGTGTTCCGCCGACCGAGATAGCAGAGATCGTGCCGTTGAAAACGAGCTGCATTTCCGCTTCGATGTCGTTCGTGCGGCGGAGCGTCAGCGAGTTCACCTTCGGCGAGGCGTACGCGATGACCGTGATGTTCTGCGTGACGCTTGCCGTCCAGCCCCGGCTGTCGGTGACCGTGAGAACGACCGCCACCGTTCCGCTTTTGGCGACAGGGCCGATGGTGAGCGCCGCGCCCGTGGTGTTGGAAACGGAGACGCCGTTGCAGGTCGCCGTATAGTTGGCGATGGTTGCCTGGTTCTTCGCCGTTGCTGTTCCCGGTGTGACCGTCAGCTTGGAATGGCTCTGGATGAACACCTGGTCGTTGCCCGTGATCGCGGTCGTTGTGGCGTAGCTGTCGGCGTAGGTGAAGCCGGACAGCGTGGGAGCCGAGTTTGCCGAAGTGGTGGTGACCGTGGCGGTTTTCGAGGACGCCGAGCCGATCTGGGTGCTGCCGCTGTAGGTCTTTACCTCGAAGGTGCCGGTGAAGGATTTCAGAGAAGCCATCGCGGTCAGCAGCGTCGTCCGGTTGGCCGCCGTCAGCGTGACCGTTCTGTCCGCCGTGCCCTTCGACCAGGACAGGCCGCCCACCGACAGGATGCTCGTGCTTCCGTTCTTCAGCGTCAGCGTGTAGGTATAGGAGGCGTCGTGGACCGTGACGTTCAGTTTGATGCTGACGGTCGCGGCGTCCGCCGTCACCTGGGTCGCGCTGTTCACGATGGCGCCGCCGAGGGTCTTGACGGAAACGGCGGCTGAAGTTCCGTAGATCTGATTGGTCTGCTTTCTCGCCCGGACCTTGACCTGGTAGGTCGTGTTCGGGGAAAGCCCCGTGATCGCCTTGCTTGCCGACGTTCCCGCTGTTGTGGAAAACTGCGTCCAGGTCGAGCCGTTATCGGTCGAGTATTGCCAGATATCTGCCGTTGCGGAGGACGAGGCGCTGATCGTGACGCCGTTCGCCGTGATATTGCTCGTGGTGAAGGATACGGTCGGCGCGGTGCGGTCGATTGCGGTCAGCGTGACGTTCTTGCTCCCGGACGGAGCGAGATACTGGCCCCATGTGGAGTAAACGCCCCAATGCCAGTAGATCGGCAGGGTCAGCGTACCGTTGGCGTTGTGCGTGACCGTGAGCTGCTTGTTCTCGATGAGCCACTTCGTGCCGCTGCCCGTCTGCCCCTCGGTGAAGGTGAAGCAGTTGGAGCCGGAGGTCGCCGTGCCGACGTAGGACTGGCCGCCGTTGCTCCAGTCGCCCCAGTCGATGTTGTATTTGGAATACACGTACATTCCGAGAGCGATCGTGGAGGTGTTGGCGGCGGCGTTCTGAGAAACGATCTTCACGTAAACGTACAGATCCACCGTCCAGTTGTTGGAGCCTCCGTTGGTGTATTCGGATTTCACCAGATAGGCGGTGCCGCCTGTCATTGCCATAAGCTGTCCCTCCTTAATCGAGAATGACGATGTTCAGCCCTTCGGAGGCTGTGGACATCGGCACGAATTTCGTTCTGCCCACGGTCAGTTCGCCGTCCACTGTGGTCTTCTTTGTCTGTGTTTCATCCTTGTTCAGGGTGAAAATGACCTCGTCGTTGTAGTAGCCGGCGAACTCCGTGTTGGTGATGATCGTCCGCTGCGAGGACGCCGAGTTGGAAACCGCGATGCCGCGCTTGTCGATCTTGACCTCGTTTGTGTAGATCTCGTTCGGAGCGGGCGTCCAGTTGTGGACGGTCGGACCCTCGACCATCATGATGTCGGAGACATACAGCGAGGCGTACCGGTTGTAGATATAGAAGATCACCGTGCTGTCAGTGATGTCATCGATGACCAGGCTGAAATCCTGCCAGCCGAAAGTGGTCGTCTGATTGAAAAAATAGGCGTACTTATTGCCGTTGTACTGCACCCGGATATAGCTGGAATACCCGGCGTAGGTCTTCTTCGCCCGGAGCGAAAAGGCGTAGGACTGCCCGGTGACAAGCCCTGTGACCGTCTGCTTCAGCGTGGAGGACGAGCCGAGAACGAAGCAGGAATCCGAGGTGGTATTGTTCTGCGTGTCCGTGGAGGTATCCACCGTGACCGTTCCCGTCTTTACCCAGTCGTCGGAGATGCCGTTCAGACCGGCCGAGTTCTGAATGAAGTTCAGACCGCCCGCGTACTGGTTCGTGACCTGGACGGACAGCCCTTCGATGGTCTGCTGCAGGAGCGACATCTGCGCCTGCATCTCAAGCACCGTCTGCTGCTCGTTGCCGAGGCTGTCGGTGATGGTTTCGATGGTCTGCGTCATGGTTCCGACGTAGCTGTTCAGTCCGTCGATGGTGCTTTGCAGCTCCGCGGCTCTTGTCGTCAGAACGGAAATGGTGACGCGGAGGGTGTCGATGTCGTTCTGCACGACCCACTCCGCGCCGTTCCATATTTTCGTTTCCGGCGGCGACACAGAGGTGTCCACCCACAGCTGCCCAACATACGGGTTCTCCGGCGGAGTATCGGAAGCAACGACGTCGCAGATGTTGGTGATGGTTATCTGTCCGATCGCCCGCATGGGATCACCTCCTCAGATCACGACAAGAACCATGAAGGTCGCTTTCGTCTCAACGTCCGAAGTGGACACGGACAGGGTCTTGCCCGTTTTGACGCCGTTCGTACCCCAATCGGTGTCGATGTTGCCGTCCTTGTCGTACTTCGTCCAGGTGTAGGTGCCCGTGCCGGAAGCGTCCACTTCCGCGCCTGCCTGATAGCAGACGGCGGTCAGCACGGTCGTCCCGACGCCGTTCTTGAACACGTCGCCGCCCGTGGAGGTCACGATGACCTGCAGAGGGTCGGAGTTGTCGATGATGGTGCAGACGTCGTAGAATTTGCTGTTGTAGGTCGGAGACGCGGAGTCGGTGTCCTTGGCGCAGCAGCGGTAGACGGCGTAGCTTTCCACAGCGGCGGCATAGATCGTCAGCGTGGCGGTTGTCGCTCCGGCGTACATATTGGTTGTGTTCGACAGTTTCCTCCAGCCCGTGCCGAAGTCGGCATCGTAGCCTGTGGAGGAGGACGAAGTGACGGAAGCGTCCATGATCGCCCATTTGTAGGTGACGTTCGTGGTGTCCACGGTCGAACCGCGCCACAGTTCCGCCTTGGCGGTGAGGGTCGCCACCTCGCTGTTTTTGAACACGTTCCCGCTCGGGGTCATGACGATCAGATCCACGATGCCGCTGCCGTTGACCACGCGGGAAAACGAAATGGAGATCGGATGGATGATGTCAAGCCCGGTCGAGGGGTCCCGGTACGAGATGACACACTTGAAATCCACGCCGGGGAGCGAAGCCATGACGTTCGCTTTGACGGTCAGGATGTGGTTCTTCGCGCCGCTCAGCGCATAATTGCCGCCTGTGGTAATCGCCGTAGTGGAAGTACCCTGATACCACTTGACGTCCTGCACGTTCTCCGAGGTAATCTGATCGGTGGTCGTGCCGATGATATAAAGGCTGGGCGTCAGCACCAGGTTGGTGGAAGCCCAGTTCGGGGTATAGCTGTTGTTGTCCGGGTTGTACATCTGTGTCTTCGGATGGTTCGAGCCGATGTACCCGGTCAGCGTCAGCGCGTCGTTGTAGTCTATAATGGTGAACTGGCCCTGCGCTCTGCTCATGAAAGTATCCTCCTTTATCAGCCGAGAAGGCTGTTTCTTGTAGTGGTGTCGATGAGGTCGCAGAAGAACGTGGCTCTCACGTTCACGTCGTCCCGCGTGATCTCTATCGTTTTCGTGCCGCCGAAGTGAGTGGCGTTCCAGGCGGCGTCCGCTGCGGCGTCATCCGAGACCCTCGTCCAGATGAACTGGTTCGGGTCGAGTGTGTCCGTCACGTTCGTGTCCCATGAGAAAACGACCGCCGACAACGTGGTGCGGATGTTGTTGTTCTTGAAGATGTTCCCGTTGGATGAGGTGATCACCAGGCGGTACATCTTCTGTTCCTCGATCTCATCGATGCGCTCGTTCGTCTCAATGACGGACTCAGTGGTGGCGTATGCACGGAGGTGTATTTCTCCCGTTTCCAAATCCCACCAGGAGGAGCCGTCCTGGGAGGACAGGACGCCCGCCTTGATCAGGTTGGCGGCGAGGGTGCCCGTGGTGATGAAGTCGGCGACGATCTGCCCGTCGGAGGTGATTGCCGTCTCAAAGGGACCATTGTAGCCGTTATGGGAGAAGCCGAGACCGCCCACGTTCCAGCGCCAGATGTTGACGGCCGAGCCGATATCCGGCGCGTCCATAACGAGCAGTTCATACGGCTGACCCGTGACCTCGTCCGTGTTGATGACCACATATCCGCCCGACTGCCCCGTGATAAGGCTCGTGGCGTTCTGGATGGCCGCCGACATGATCGCCGGGAAGCGGTCGACCTTCGCGGCTGCCGCGTGGGCAGCCTGTTCCGCCTGCGCAACCGTGCTGATGAGGTTCGCTTTCGCCGCGCCGAGGGTGATGGACACATACTTTTCGGAGAGCGTGTCGTAAACGGTCTTGATGACTTTCGCCTTCGCCGTGACGCCGAGCGCCGAGTGCCGGATCGTGACCGTGTCGCAGAGAGACACGCGCTCCAGCACGGCGGCGTAGTCGGGCTGCTTCCACAACGGCTCGAACTTCACGGTCAGAGTGGGAGCAGTCACGCCCATCGGGTTGGAGGCGAGATACGAGGACGCCTTCGCCCGGAGCGCGTCGGCAGTGATCTCAGCGCCGAAATCAAAGAACTCCGAGAAATCCTTGATGAGGGTCTTCCTGCGGACAAGCTCGGAGTTCGTGATGGGCATCAGCACCTCCGGGAGGGTGACTACCGTCTCGCTTCCGTTCTCGTCCGTCTGCACGGCATACGGGAGCATATCGGTGTACACGTCGGTGTTGTCGCCGTCGTGGGTCATCTCCGTGAGGTTCTTGCCGTACTCAATGACCACGCCCGTGTTCCGTCCACGGCTCGACCGCTGCCATACCAGCCAGTTGTCCCACTCATACTCGCCGCCCCACAGATCGAGAAACGACCCGGCGACGCCTCCGAGACAGGCGCGGACGCTCTGCGGCTTCGTGATGGAGAACGCCTTCGCGTCGGAATAGTCCGTCCGGCAGATGAAGTTGTGCGGGGTCGCCGTCCGGCTGAACAGCCGCTCCATCGCGAGGGTCGGCGATATGCGATCATCGCTCCACAGCAGAGCCGCGATATTGGACAGGTCGTAGGAAAGGTGCTGCGCGTACACGGTCACCACGCCGTTCAGCGGGGTCGTGATGCGGTAGATACGGAACACCTGGTCGTTCGCCGTGTCGTTGGGCTTCGCCTTGACGAGCCGTTCCCTTGCGATCTGGCTGTAGTTCCGGCCCGTCACCGGGTACTTCAAAACCAGTTCAAAGGCGCCGTTGCGCTCCTCGGTGACCTCGCAGGAGATACAGTCGGAGAGCGCTCCGAGTCCGAAAGAGGTAAAGACGGTCGCGTCGGCTTTATACAGTACCGGGATCATAGCGTCACCCACCTTGGCTTCACGGAAAGCGAGGTAATGCCACCGGAGAAAACGAAGTGGTTCTCGCCCGGCGCAAGCGAGGGAAACCTGTCCGCTGTGACCGAATCGTTCATGGAAGCCGCGCCCTTGAAGCAGTTCATCTGCTCCGAGTCAACGTCGATATACGAACTGATGTCCGCAAATTCCATCCTCACGATTCCGTCTGCGTTTATGACGCTCAGAACGCCGTCGCCGCTGCCGTTCACCCGGATGAGCGGCTTGCTCGTAAAAACCGTGGGGTTCGTCATGACTTCCGTGCCTCCGCCGGAGGTGATGTCAACAGCCGCCTGGCCGCTGTCGAGGTATTTATGCGGCAGGCAGGAAAAGCTGACCGTAAAAATGCCGATCCTGTTCAGCTGATCCTCAACGTCAAGCTGTGTGTTTACGACCGCCCTGCGGAAGGTTTCGGTATCATAGGTGTCCCGCAGCTCGTGGTAGCGGTCCGGCTCCGTGAAGAGCCATGCCTTGACCGCCGTCAGCTTCCGCTGCAGCTCCGGCAGCGTTTTCGCCGGAAGGAATACCGAGTAGGTCACCTGCGCGTTCGGGTATCTGCCGTTCGGAAGTATGAGGTCGCCGTCCCGCCCAGGGATGGACTGGAACCTGACCTCGTACTGCGGAGCGGAAAACACATTCTTGCTCTCGATGCGGAGCCCCATATCCAGGGAACTCACGCCGTTGTAGGTAAAACTGTTCACGCGAAAACCACTCCTTTCCGTCTGGCGAACTGACCGGCAGTGACCATGATCTCATTGGTCAGCTGCTCGATATCCTCGCTCGAATAATTGTTGAATGTGGAAATGTTCAGCTGCAGGCTGAAGCCACCGCCGATCACGCCCTTTGCGGCGGAGGACACGGAACTGCCGATGCTCCCGCCGATGTCGAAATCTGTCGGAAGCGCGGTGGCCATGTCTTTGGCGAGATCCTGCATGACGCCGTCGATGTCCTCGCTCATGGCTTCGGCCGCCTTCACAGCCTCGTCGCCGTTATCCTCAATGGAGCCGGACAGGCCCTTGACGAGCATCTGACCGACCCATGCCATCTCCTTCGAGGGAGAGTGGATGCCGAAGAAATCAAGGATGCCGTTCCAGATGGAGGAGATCCACCCGGAGACCTTGTCCCACAGCCAGGAGGCGAGCTGCTGGATGCCCTGCCACAGACCCTTGACGATGTTGCCGCCGATCTCCACGATCCTGCCCATGAGGGAACCGAACGCATTCACGATGCCCGTGACGATCTGCGGTACCGCCTTCACGATCTCCACGATGATGGTCGGCAGGTTTTTGATCAGAGACACGAACAGCTGAACACCCGCGTTGATAATCTGCGGAATATTTCCTATTACGGCGTTCACGATGCCGGAGATGATCTGCGGGATCGCGGAAACGATGGTCGTGATGATCTGCGGAAGCGCCTGGATCAGCGAGATCAGCAACTGAATGCCGGCCTGGATAATTTGGGGGATCGCTCCAAGCACAGCCTTTATGATGCCGTCGATGATCTTCGGTATAGCCGCCACGATGGTGGCAATGATCTGCGGAAGGGCGTCGATGAGCGACGTCAGCAGCGTGATACCCGTTTCAATGATCTCCGGGATGGAGTCGAGCAGGAAGTTCACGATGCCCATGATGACTTCCGGGAGGGCTTCGATCAGCACGGGGATGGCGTCAAGGATGCCCTGCGCCAGACCCTCGATCAGCTGAAGCGCCGCGTCCAGAATAAGGGGCAGATTGTCGATAAGGGTCTGCACCATCTGTGTGACCACTTCGACCATCTGCGGGATCAGTGTGGGAAGCGCCTGGGCGATGCCGACGATGAGAGAAGCGATGATCTGCATTCCGGCATCCACAAGCTGCGGCAGGAGTTCAAGCAGAGCCGCCACCAGTTCGGTGATGACCTGCAGGACTACCGGGAGCAGTTCGGGGATGGCGGTAATGATGCCCTCGGCAAGCGCCCGGATGATGGACGGCGCGCTCTCAAGGATGGCGGCTGCTATCATGGAGATGAGCTGGACTGCCTGCGGGATCATTTCCGTCACGGTCTCCACAACGGACATGACGCCGTTCTTCAGTTCCTCGCCAGCCTCCTCGTTTCCAGCGACGAGGTCGGAAAGACCGTCCATGATCATGGAGATGCCGGGAAGAAGCTCTCCGACCATGCGGTTCTTCAGACCGCCCATCGTACCCTGGAGCTTGGTGAGGCTGTCCTCAAAGGTGGCCGAGGCGGCCACGGCTTCGTTGCTCATGACCATTCCGTAGTCGTGGGCTTCGTCGATGAGCGCCTGCGTTTCCTCCGCGCTCATGTTCAGAACGGCGGCCATATCCACGGCTGACTTGCCGAGCAGGTCGTTCGCCGCCGTGGTGCGTTCCGCGCCGGCTTCCATATCCTGCAGAGCGGCGATGACGATGGAAAGCTGCTGTTCCTGGCTCTTGCCGTTCAGATCCTCGATGGATAGACCGACAGCCGCCAGCTTGTCGGCGGCGGAGGACGAGCCGGAAGCGGCATCCGAGATGACCCCGGACAGCTTTTTCATGCCCGTCTGAAGGCCGTTGACGTCCGCTCCGCAGCGCTGGAACACATAGTCCCATTCCTGGTAGGCCTCGGCGCTGATGCCGATCTTCTGGGAGGTTTTGTCGATGGCGTCGCCCGCCGCGGCTACGTCGTTGGACATATCCCACAGCTTCTTGCCGGCAGCTATGGCAGCCGTGCCGATAGCCGCCATAGCGGCGGCCATGGCCTTGCCGACGTCCTTCGCGATCTGACCGACCTTTTTCAGCTTGCCGCCGGCGTCCTCGCTCTGATCGCCGGCCTTGTCGACCTCTTTGCCGAACTCGTCAGCTTCCTTTCCGGCCTCGTCAAAGCCGCTTTCGGCCTGTTCGAGGGCGGAGTTGTTGTCCTTCAGTTCCCGCTCCATATCGTTCAGAGCGGCTTCGGCGTTGTTCAGCTGGATCTGCCAGTTCTGCGTCCGCTTGTCGTTCTCGCCGAAGGACTCGGCGGCGTTCTGCAAAGCCTGACGCAGCACCTCGATCTTCTGCTTCTGCGTCTCGATCTCCTTGTTGAGGACCTGGTTGCGGGAGGACAGCGCCTGCACGGAATGATCGTTCTTGTCGAACTGGGAGGACACCAGCTTCATTTCGCTCCCCAGGACCTTAAAGGAGGAGTTGATATCCGCAAGCGCCTTCTTGAATTCTTTTTCGCCTTCAAGACCGATCTTCAGACCGAAATTGTCAGCCACGGCTATCGCCTCCTTCCTTTAGATCCCGTCCGGGATGATATCGTCGATAAAACGCTCACGCTTCGGCTGCGCGGTCCCCGTGTACTGCCTGTGGCATTCCCACAGGTCCAGGAGCAGACCGAAGGGTGTGAGCCAGACCTCGTCCCGCGTCAGGTGCAGATGGGCAAGGCCGTAATACAGAAGCCGGGTAAACAACTCATCGTCGCTTACTCGGCTTCCGTGTTTTTTGGGTCTGGCTCACTTTCCACGTTGCGCTTCGTGCCGCGGTACAGGGCTTCGGTGATCGCCGCTTTGTACCCGGCAAGGTCGGAGGGCACGGTCAGAAGTTCGACCTCATCCTCCGTAAGCAGAGGCTTCTGCTCATCCCTGTGGCGCAGATTGAAGATCATGATTGCCTGGTTGGCCAGGACCGTGATGAGCCATACGATCTCGCCGATGGCCATCTCGAAGTTCTCGTTTTTCATGAGCTTCTCGCCCAGGTTCTCCAGACCGCCGTAGCGTCCGGCGATCTGCTTGGTAGCTTTGGTGGTGAGGATGAGTTCATACGCCTCGCCGCCGATGTTGATGATAGAACTGCGTTCGTTATCCATTGTGAGTCCTCCTTAGACCGTCGTTCCGCTGCCGGGTCTGTCGATGGGCAAGGGCGAAAGGTTAAGATCGCCTGTCGGCTCGTATACCTCTTCGTACCAGCCGTCGATAACGGACTGGTCGACGCCCTCCGTGCCTTCGGTGACCTCCGCCTTCCAGGGGTGCTTGTCCTGGAAATCGGGCCTGTTGCGGCGCATGATCGTGCCTTCGATAGTGGGCGTGGAGAAGGTAATGGAATCGCCCTTCGTGGCGAGGTTGGTGGCGGGGATACCGAACTTGACTCTGTAGAGCCAGTAGTAGCGGTACTTGCCGTTCGACTTCTTGGCCCGGAAACCGACCGCCACGGGGTCGCCTCCGTCCTCGGACGCGGAGATCACCACGCCGTTCACATCGATGGTGGTACCCGTGAGATCGCCCGCGACCTCCGCGCCGATATCGTCCACGCCGAGGGAAAGCGTGCCGGATTTGAACTCCTTCACAACCTCCGCGGCGCCATCATCGGCGTAGAGAACGGCTTCGTTCAGTTCGACCGCCAGATCGGCGGTCATCGCCTTCGCCAGCACCTTGGGAGTGCCGTAGGTCTCGTAGCCCTGTTCGTCCTCCGTGATGCCGGCGTAGTAAAGTTTGTCAAGACCGATGGTTGCCATAGATCATTCCTCCGTTTCAAATTCATAGTGACGGGCAGCGTCCACCGTGTAATGGTGGTAGCCCGTGTCAGTCTCATATCCGTTGTACGTCCTGCCCGTGATGGTGAAATCCTCCCGGAGAAGCAGACGGACGATACGGTTCTTGAGCGCCGTATAGCTTCCTTTCGTATACAGCGAGAGCCTCGCTTCCTGGATATCGACGCCCGGCGCGTTGTCCGCATGGAGGTCGAAGGTATCCGAAAGCGGGGTGATGACGATATAGGTGTCCGGCGCCTCGTCCGAGAATATCCCGGTCTCGACGGGGATGCCCTTTGTCGCCAGAATAGACGTCAGGTCCTCAAGTATGCTCATTTTCCGACCTCCTCCTCAAGAGCGCGCTTCATCGCCTCGATACAGGCGGAGCGTGACGCGGACTTGGCGGGTTTGAGGAACGGCTTCGGCGGCTGCCCGTGTATGCCGTATTCGAGGATGTTGGCGATCTTGGCGTTGCTGCCGCCGTCGCGGCGGGGTTCAGCGAAGCCGACCTTTACGTTGTGGTTGCCGTCCCGGTCGAGCTTGACGGTCGTAGTGCCGAGCGATGAAAGAAGTTCACCCGTGGAGCGGGACTCCTCCTTAGTGCCTCTGCCGATGACGCCCGTGAGGTTCGAGCGGACTCTTGCCTCAACGACATCCGCACCGGCCTTCAGCACACGCTCCGCCATGCCGTCCTCATCCTTCGTAAGGCGTGACAGCTTTTCCAGGAACTCGTCCGGCATTTTTATATCAGCCTTTGCCACTTGTCGGCACCACCTTTCTCGCCAGTATTTCCGTGTACATCCCGCGCCCCTTGACGTCCTCAACGGAGATGACGCTGAAGCGTTCCCCGTCGCAGACGAGAGTGTGTTCAGTCGTGACCTTCACACCGGGTATGGCGCGGAAACGGAAGAGGTCGGTGGCGTCGGAGAAAGCGGCGAGGTTCGCCCATCTCACCGATCCGTGCCGGCCCTCCCGGTACACGCGAACGGAAGCGAGGACCCGTTCCTCTTTGGAAGCGAAGCCCTCGCTGTTCTTCGTTCGACGGATCTCGACAATATCCGCCGTTCGGTTCATCTTCCCGAAGCTCATACCTGCCACCTCCGGTCCAGACGGAGCAGAAGGTTGACCGTGTTCCACACCTGCTGGGCGGCCTGCGGGTTATCCGCGAAGAAGCCGGCCGTGGAGCCGTCCCTCGACTCGTAGAAGTGTGAGGAGAGCATGATCACGGCCTGCTCCGTAGTGGCGGGCATCGGGTTTTCGGTGTAGTAGCCTTCCGGGATATGCTGATAACTTTCGGCGTAGGAAACGGCCGCGATGATGAAGCCCCGGATCAGATCATCGTCAGCCGTATGGTCAAGTATGAGGTTTGCCTTGACTTTCTGAAGCAGTTCATCCATCATCGCGGCCTCCTTTCACGCTTACTTGCCGGCACTCCTGGTGCCGCCGGTCTTGAGCAGCTTGATCGCCTCAGGCAGCACCAGCTTGCCGTCGACGCGCTCTTTGGCGACGAACCCCACCATGCCGTTGCCGGCGAAGAGTTCCTTGAGTTCGGCGAAGGAACGGGGGCCGCGGTCGCCGATGTTGTAGTAGGAGAAATCGCCGAATGCGAGGACAGCCTTGTTGGGGCCGGGCTCCGGGAAGAACGGAGAGGTGTAGATCTTGTAGCCCAGGCAGGTGTCGGGTTCTCCCGCCTGCAGAGAGGGCTGCCACAGGAACTGACCGTTCTCGTCCTTCAGCTTGCGAAGGGCGGCGACACACTTGTCGTTGGTGAGGAAGACGGCGTTCTTGCGGTAGGGACGCTTGAGGGAGTAGATGAGGTCGATGACGTCGTCGGCAGTCACATCCGTGCTTTCGAGGGTCTTGCCGACCTGCGCGCCGCCGGTCGCGGCGAGGATGCCGAGAGGCTGGCCGGTGCCGGTGCCGTTGATGAAGGCGTCCTCCTCGGCGTTGGCGAGAGCCTTGGTGAAAGCGTCGAGGATGTACTGCTCAAGGGGGAACGCGCTGTCGTAGAGCAGTTCCTCGGTCACCTTGATGGCGACGTGCAGCTTGTGGGCGTCGAGGATGATCTGGTCGAAGGTGGCCTCACCGAAGCTGAGAGCGCCGCCTTCCTCGATCCATGCCGCCGCGGGCTTGGTAGCGGCGATGTTGATCTTATGCTCCCCGCTGGTGGGCAGGCTGTGGGCGATCCTTCTGATGACGTTCTCCTCCTTGAGAGCGTCGATCAAACGGCTGTCGTACTCCTCAGGGACGAGGTAGCCGCCCTGGGCGTCGATGCCTTCCTGCAGAACGTTGCTGATCTGGCGGAAGTTGGTGCGAAGAGCGTTCAGCATCGCCTTCCTGTACTCGTCGGAGGCACGGCCGGTCTTCACGGGCTTGTCCTCCGCACCCCTGTTCATGGGACGGCCGGTAATGGGAGTGCCGAGGGGCTTGGCCATCTCAGCGTCCATAGCCTCCATGGTCTGCAGGCGCTCGATCTCGGCGCTGTAGTTGCGTACCTTCTGTTCCATTTCTGCATAGGTCTTCGCGTCGGCTTCGGAAAGCAGACCGTCCTTGTCGCGGCGGCTCTCCACGAACGCCTTCGCGGCGTTCCAGGCCTGGTTTCTCTTCTCGATCATTTCAAGGGTCTTGCTCATGATAGTTACCTCCAGTTTTTCAATAAATTAAGCCGCTCCATGAGGGAGTCGGCTTTGATCTTGGGTGTGCCATCCGTTTTCGGACGGATCTTGCATTTGGCGGCGAGTTTGTCCATCAGGCTGTTCACGACCGCCGCTTCGGAGAACGCTTCGCCGTCCTCCGTGGGAACGAGGTCTTCCTCGACCTCGACGGCTTCCGCGCGTTTCATGATATCGTCGGCAAAGCCCAGTTCGACCGCCTTGCGGGCGTCCATCCAGGTCTCCGCGTCCATGAGGTGCGAGAGCTTGGCGCGGGAAAGCCCGGTCTTGATCTCGTAGGCGTTGATGATGGAATCCTTGACCTCGGTAAGCATGGCGATGGCTTTCTCCATTTCCGCCGTGTCGCCCATCGCGATGGTGGCGGGGTTATGGATCATCATCATGGACACCGGGGACACCAGGACACGAGTGCCGGCCATAGCGATAACGGACGCTGCCGAAGCCGCGATGCCGTCGATCTTGACCGTAACATTGCCCTTGTAATCCATCAGCATATTGTAGATTTGGGCGGCCGCCACGCAGTCGCCGCCGGGCGAGTTGATCCAGACTACGATGTCGCCCTCGCCGGCGTTCAGTTCGTCCTTGAAAAGCTGCGGCGTGACGTCATCGTCAAACCAGCTTTCCTCTGCGATGGTGCCGTTCAGGAACAGCGTTCTCTCCGTTACCGGGTTCTCCGTCGTCTGATTCGTCACCGTCCTGTTCTTCCACTTCCAGAACTTCTTCATCTGAGTCCTCCTTTCCGGGTTGTGTATTCGCAAAAGCGCCCGCGTCCTTGAGCGGGAGCATATTGCCGTTGATGAGGTACAGGTCGCCGCCTTCCTCGGCAGGGATGCGGTCAAGGTTCTCCAGTTCACGGATGTCGTTAGCAGACATCCAGCCGTTCTGCCTTGCCGTGGCGTAACCTGACATACGGCTCTGATAGTCGCCGCGGAGCAGACCTTCCACATTGAACTTCACGAAGTAATCCTTCTTCTCGGCGGGGGTAAGGAGCGTCCTCTGAATGGACTGCTCCCAGCGGATGACCCAGGGGTCAAGGGTGTACTTCACGAACTCAAGGGACTGCTGCTCAATATTGGAAAAGCTCGACTTTTCAAGGTCGGCCAGCATATGCGGCGGGACTCTGAAAATTCGAGCTATCTCATTGATCTGAAACTTCCTGGTTTCCAGGAATTGCGCCTGCTCCGGGGAGATGGAGATGGGCGTGTATTTCAGCCCTTCTTCCAGAACGGCGATCTTGCCGCTGTTGGCGGAGCCGCCGAACTGGCTCATCCAGGACTCACGGACCCTCTGCGGGTCTTTGATCGTTCCGGGGTGTTCCAGGACGCCGGAAGGGGCCGCCCCGTTGGCGAAGAACTTGCTGCCGTATTCTTCCGTGGCGATGGCAAGACCGATGGCGTTCTTGGCCATCGCTATCGGAGAGTAGCCGACAAGCCCGTCGAAGCCGAGGCCGGGGATGTGCAGCACATCCGAGGGAAGCAGTACGACCGTTTCGTTTTTGCCCCCGGCTTCATCCGAGGACCGCTGGTACTGGTAGTACAGCTGACCGTTCTCCGCGCGGTCGACGGTCATCTTGTTCGGCATCAGCGGATAGAGGGCGATGACCTCGCCCCGCCCGTTGCGGATGATCTGCGCATAGGCGTTTCCCCACAGAAGCAGATGCGTCATCAGCGTTTCCCGGAATACGAATGAACTCATCTCCGGGTTCGGCTCGTCATGGAGCAGCTGATACAGCGGATGGTCGACGGCTTTCTCCTTGCCGCCGTCCTGTCTGTATCTGTACAGGTGGATCGGCAGCCCCGCGATGGCTTCCGCCAGGATGCGGACGCAGGAGTAGACAGCCGTCATCTGCATGGCGGAGCGCTCCGTGACCGCCTTGCCGGAGGTGGTGTTTCCCAGATAGAATGAGTACCTTGCTCCGGCGGTGCTGTCGGTGGGCTTGTCGCGGGATTTGAACAGACCGCTGAAAATACCCATATCACATCACCTTCCTCTCAAATGAATAGCAGGCCGCGCCTGTCGTAGACGCTTTCGCCTGTGTCAGCGCCGCAGCGGATGGCGCGGTCAAGAGCCATGATGGTCGCTATGGCTCCGTCTATCTTTTCCGTGGATTTCTCCTTGTCGGCTTTGATGTTCCCGGCGGGGTCGGTACGGATGTAGATGTTGTCCATCATCCACCGAAGCACGGGATGACCGCCGTGGGCGATCTTCTGCTCCAGGGTCAGCTTCATAAGTTCCTTTGTCGGCGGCGACATATCCTTGAAGCCCTGTCCGAAGGGAACGACCGTGAAGCCCATGCCCTCCAGGTTCTGCACCATCTGTACGGCACCCCAGCGGTCGAACGCGATCTCCCGAATGTTGAAGCGCTCACCCAGGCTTTCGATGAACTTCTCGATGAAGCCGTAGTGGACGACGTTGCCCTCTGTGGTCATCAATACGCCTTGGCGCTCCCACAGGTCATACGGAACGTGGTCGCGCCTTACGCGCAGGTCGAGCGTATCCTCCGGCACCCAGAAGTACGGCAGGATGATGTATCTACCATCCTCGTCACCGGGCGGGAACACCAGGACAAAAGCCGTGATATCCGTTGTGGAGGACAGGTCGAGACCGCCGTAACATACACGGCCCTCCAGATCGTCCTCGGAAACGGGAAACGCGCAGGCGTCCCATTTCTCCATCGGCATCCATCTGACCGACTGCTTGACCCACTGATTGAGGCGGAGCTGCCGGAAGGCGTTCTCCTCGCCGGGGTTCTGCTGCGCGGATAGGCAGGCTGCCTTGACCTTGTCGATGCCGACCGTGATCCCAAGGGACGGGTTCGCTTTCTTCCAGACCTTGGGGTCTGTCCAGTCCTCGTCCTCGGAAGCGCCGTAGATGACAGAATAAAAGGTCGGGTCGATCTTTCGCCCGGCCTGGATGTCGAGGGCTTTCTGATGCACCTCATAGCAGATGGAGTTGGTATCGTTGCCGGCCGTGGTGATCAAAAAATACAGCGGCTGCATCCTGGCGTCGCCGGAACCCTGGAGCATGACGTCGAACAGTTTTCTGTTGGGCTGCGTGTGCAGCTCGTCGAAGATGACGCCGTGGGTGTTGAAGCCGTGCTTGTTCGCCACGTCCGCCGAAAGCACCTGGTAGGAGGAGTTGGTGGGCTTGTACACCAGCTTCTTCTGCGATTCCAGGATCTTCACGCGCTTGGAGAGCGCCGGACAGAAGCGAACCATGTCCACGGCAACGTCAAACACGATCTTCGCCTGGTTCCGGTCGGCGGCGCAGCCGTAGACCTCGGCGCGTTCCTCGCCGTCCCCGCAGGTAAGCAGAAGAGCCACAGCGGCGGCCAGTTCCGACTTGCCCTGCTTCTTGGGAATCTCGATGTACGCCGTGTTGAACTGGCGGTAGCCGTTCTCCTTGACCACGCCGAACAGGTCTCGGATGATCTGCTCCTGCCAGTCGATGAGTTCAAACGGCTTTCCGGCCCAGGTGCCCTTGGTGTGGCACAGGGACTCGATGAACATGACCGCGAAGTCGGCGGCCTCCTTATCGTAGTGAGAGGTCTTCGCCATGAACTTCGTGGGCGTGTATTTCTTCAGCTTTCGCACAGGCGGCCTCCTCTCTGAAAGCATAAAAAATGAGCCTCCGCCGTATCCGGCGAGACCCTTCATAACGAGGAACAGAGCCGATTGGCTCATGTTCCGCGGGTATTCAGTTTACCGTTTCTTACTGCCGCATCGCCCAGGCGATGGCGTGTCCGTCATCCTCGAACTCGACCTCGCTTGCCGCCCGCAGCCCGATGGTACCTTCGCAGGTGTGGTCGTCGGTAAGGAACTCGTAGGTGGCTCCGAAGAAGCAGGGCTTGTTCCTGCCGTTGTAGTAGTTACCCGCCATGACCACCGTGTCGCCGAAGGTCAGGACCTTGCTCCAGCGGGTTTCCAGGTCTTCCGGGGTGGTGGGGTTCGGCAGTCTGTACTTTCTCATCGCTTCGTTGATCGTCATCGCTTTGCCCTCCTTATCTCTCTCCGCGGATCGCTTTCCGCTTGGCCTGCTGTGCGCTGTAAAGGACCGTGAAGTCTTCCCAGGAAAGGAGGTAGGCGCTGCAGTCCCGCGAGAACTCGATGCGGATGCCCTCGATCTCGTTGCGGTCGGTGCAAGCCTCGATGCGCTTGAGGTAGGCCGCGGCCCGCTTGCTGAGTTTCTGCTGTTTCATGGTGTTTTCCTCCGTTTGTTTTGGTACTGTATATATCACTCTAAACGGAGATAATAGCAAGTCATTTCCGCGAGAAATATCAACATATTCCGCACAAATATCGGCCGCCTGATCTGTGACATATACGACCGACAGAGCCTTTCGGCTCTGTGGCGGGCGACGTGTTCAGCCGCCTTAAAGGGCCATGCGGATCGCCGGGATGACCGCCTGTTCGCCTGTGCGCCAGTCAGTGTAGCGGGCTTTCACCCGGGTGAGTCCCTGCATCCGACAGCCCAGCTTCTCAAACTCCGCGAGGGTCTCGATGAGGCTGGAGAAGGTGGAAGAAATAGTGAACTCGGTGATCCCGAAGCCGCGGAGGCAGTCGGTGATCGGCTTGATGTCGTAGTCCCAAATGACCTCGTTGAAGTCGATGAGGTCGTTTCCGGCTTCCAGGCTCGTTCTGTAAGCCCAGTAGAGGGTGGGGTTGAATCCGAGTTCCTTCAGGGTCAGGCCGCTCTCGGCGGCGTCGTCGAAAATCGCGATGTGCTTCATGGTGGTAACCTCCGTATGTTGTTTTCCTTTCGGTAGTGTATATATCACTCTAAACCGCTCAAATAGCAAGTCATTTCTTCAACATATACTGCACAAATATCGGAGGCTGAAACCGGGCGGTTTATGACGCCTCGCCCGTGAGGATGAAGCGGACGTAGGCCTTCCGATCCTCCTCTATGAAGTTCACCAGTTCGTAGAAGCCGCGCTCGAACGCGAGGCGCTGCACAGCGTTCAGATCGAACATATTGGTAAGGCCGGTATCACGGATGGCGAGGATCTGCTCACGCACCTTATCGGTCATTGCAGTTCACCACCTTCCGCACGATGTCCTCTCCGTAGACCACGTTCAGACCGCTGCCATTGTCCCATTTCATGAGCAAGGACCCGGTGTCATCCACGCCCAGGACGGTGCCGAGGGTGCCGACGGGCGGAGCCTGGATGTCATCCATCCGCACCAGTTCCACACGGGTGCCGGACGGGTACTGCCTGCGTACCCGTTCGACCGTTTCTCTTGAGGGAAATCCGTTCATACCGTCGCCTCCTTCGCTGCGTCGCGCTTTGCCTTCTGAGCCGCGCTGAAGGCGTCGGCGGCCGCCTTGTTCGGGAAAGCCGCGCTGCCGGAAAGGTTCTTCATCAGCGTCTTGCGGATCGCCTTGCTGTCAGAGCCGATGAAGCCGAGCCGGAGGAGAAAGCCCCGGAAGGCGTACTTCTCGCTTTCCACATCCTTCTCCGTGGCCGTGACCCTGGTGGACTCCTTCGCCATCCTGCAGAGGGCTGTCATGAAGGCGCTGATCGCCTCAATCTCCTCGAAGGTGGGAGTGCGGTCGAACCAGGGGAACTGCATCCTGCCCATGTCCCATTCGGGATGGATGTCGAGCCGGGCCGCGCCCAGGGCTTTCCGGATCAGGGCGGCCTTGCTGTTCACCAGTCTGGTAAGCCGCTCGAAAGCCGCCTCGTCCATCCCGTCCAGCGGGAGGGTGATCGTCAGGCCGTGTTCTTCGGCGTCGCTTTCGGCTGCCGCCGCGGACCGTTCCCAGGGGTCGCACTCGAAGCCCTCGTTCAGAAGGGCTTCCAGGACACGCTCTACCAGTTCGCTGTTCTCGCTGTCATCGAAGGCAAGGGAGCCGTCGCGGGTCACCGTGAAGCTGCCGATCTTGTAGGCGTAGGTCGGCATATACTGGTACTCGGCCTTTGTTTCAAGGGTCTCGGAAATGACCTTGACCATTTCCTTGCGCTTTGCGCCTGTCGCGTTGAATCTGATTTCCATGTGGGAAAACCTCCTTTATTTTTTGGTAGTGTATTAATCACTCTAAAAGCCTGAAATAGCAAGGGGTTTTCCCATATTTCCAGAGATAAATATCGCCGAATGATCAGCCCTCGAACTGGTCGTAGTACACAATGCCTGCAATGACGAAACAGACGCACGGAAGCGCCACGCCGTTGCCCCACAGCTTGTATTCCGCGGAGTCGGCGTGAGGGTCTTTCAGCCACTTCACGAGCTGGGCGTCCGTCTTCGGCTTCGCGGCCGACCCGGTGACCTGGCGGTGTGTCTCGAAGATCTCTCTCCAGAAGCTCAGATCCTCCTCGGTCGGCTCGTCCGTGCCGAGACCGGCGCACCACCAGTCCGGGAAGCCCTGGAGCCTCGCGCATTCGGTGGGAGTCAGCCTGCGGACGATGTAGTACGGTTCCTCGGTGATGACGGGCGGGTCCTTGTAGTCGGTCGCCACAAGGGTGTTCACGATGTTCTCCTCCACAAGGGTGTGGAAGGAACTCTTGCTTGAGGAATACACGGGATGCGCTACCGCTCCCGGTCCCTTTGCCATCACCGGCGGCTCGACATCCGTGTCGATGCAGGGGGCAAACTGCGCGTTCTGACCCATATTGTAGGTGGCGCGGTCGATGCCGTATGCCACGGCGTGGCGGTCGGTAGCGTCGAGGGTGAAGGAAACATCCTCATTGATGCCGCTGCCCTGGGGACCGTTTCTGTCGGCGCGTCCGATCATGGAACCCTGCACGGCCACCACAGCCATGCCGCCCTGGTTGCAGACGGGGTTCCCACCGTTGGCGTCGAGCGTCCGGGTGGTTTCCGCCTTGTAGAAACCGCTGTTCGGATTGTCCGACTTCATGGCGTTGGAGTCCTTGGCGCAGATGCCGTAAACGGTCGGAACGAAAACGGTCTGATCGTTGTTGGTGGCGAGGGTCGCCGACTTGTCCGTCTGGATGAGCGGACCCTTGCCGCCGCCTTCGCAGCCGCAGCGGATCTTCATGACGAGCGGCACGTTGTTGCCGCCGGTCCCCATACGGGAGGTCAGCGTCTGCACCTTTCCGTCCGCGGATACAGTCACTCGGCTGTCGGTCGGATGGTTCTCCACGGCGATAGCGTCAGGACTTTCGAGGACAGCCGGAGGATGACCGCTCATCTGGGAGCGGAGGGTGCCGGTCACGTCCTCGGAAACGTCCATAAACTGACCACCCTGGTCGTTGAGGACCATGACGCCGTTCCTGCCTGTGGACATCCCGCAGTTGACGCCAAGGGTCGCGGCGACTGTATCTATCGCGCCGTTGTAGCCGTCTGTGCCGATGCCTGCCGGATGAGTGCCTTCTTCAGCAGCTCCGGCAGATCCTTGCCACGAACGGAAGCCCTGCGGAGTATACCCAGACAAGCCTTCTGACTCAAACAGTACTTTTCCGGCACGCTGGCCTGCAAGATCTGCGACAAGGTAGATGCGTTTTCTGCGCTGGGGGACTCCCCAGTATTGAGCATCAAATACCCGCCATGCGATTGAGTGATCGTCTGCCAAGATGCATCCGGCGTTCGGCCATCGCGCAGGTCGAGGAGTATCAGCTTCGGGGTCTTTGATTTTGCGGATCTCGTCGAGGACGGCTTTGAAGTCGCTGCCGGAGTTCGACGAGAAGGCGCCGGGAACGTTTTCCCAGCACAGCCAGGTCGGATATCGTCCATTGGTAGCTTCCCTCATTTCTTTCGCGATTCGGACAGCTTCATAGAAAAGGTTCGAGCGGGAGCCGTCCAGGCCCGCTCTGCGGCCGGCCACCGACATATCCTGGCAGGGCGAGCCGAAAGTAATAATGTCCACGGGTTCCAGGTCGGCCCCGGAAAGCGCGGACACATCTCCGTAGTGTTTCATAAAGGGCAGCCGCTTCGTGGTCACCCGGATGGGAAACGGCTCGATCTCCGAAGCCCACACGGGGGTCACGCCGGAGATCAGACCGCCGAGCGGAAAACCGCCCGATCCGTCGAACAGGCTGCCGAGAGTGAGGTTACTGCTCATCGGGGAGTTCCACCTCCTTGACAAGGTCGGTGTACGGGATCTTTTCGCCGCCTCGTTCCACAAAAATATCCTCCGGGGCGATGCCGTTCTCCACGGCTCGCCGGAGGATGACGGAGGCGTATTTGCCGTCCAGTTCCATCATGAAGCAGGTGCGGTTCATCTGCTCACAGGCCATCATCGTGGAGCCGGAGCCTGCGAAGGTATCCACCACGATGGCGTTCTCCTGGGTGGAGTTCCCGATGGGGTACGCCAGGAGGTCGAGCGGCTTGCTCGTGGGATGGTTCGCATTGCGTTTGGGCTTGGCGAAGTTCCAGATGGTGGTCTGCTTGCGGTCGGAGAACCAGGGATGCTTGCCGTTCTGCAGGAAACCGTACAGCACAGGTTCATGCTGCCACTGATAGTCAGAGCGTCCGAGGACGAGAGAGTCCTTCACCCAGATACAGCATCCGGCGAGGTGGAATCCGGCGTCGACGAAGGCTCTGCGGAAGTTCAGCCCCTCCGTGTCCGCGTGGAACACATAAGCGGCGCCACCTTTCTCCATATGATCGGCGGCTCTTTGGAAAGCCGAGAGGAGGAACTTATAAAACTCTTCGTCCTTCATGGAGTCGTTCTGGATGGTCAGGCCGCTTGCGCTCTTGAAAGACACACCATAGGGCGGGTCTGTCAGCAGAAGGTTGGCGCGTTTGCCGTCCATCAGCTTCACCACATCCTCTTCGGAAGTGGCGTCGCCGCAGACAAGGCGGTGCCGGCCGACCGTCCACACGTCTCCGGGTTCCACAAAGGAAGCCTTCTCCAGAGCGGCGGTGAGGTCGAAGTCATCATCCTTTACATCCTTCCCACTGTCATCGGCGAAGAGATCGGCGAGTTCCTCATCGCTGAAGCCTGTGAGGAGCGGGTTGAAATCCGCTGCCTGCAGGGCTTCGATCTCCACGCGCAGGAGTTCCTCGTCCCATCCGGCGTCCATGGCCATGCGGTTGTCGGCGATGATGTACGCTT
Source organism: Clostridiales bacterium (assembly GCA_004555205.1). Classification (GTDB taxonomy): domain Bacteria; phylum Bacillota; class Clostridia; order Oscillospirales; family Oscillospiraceae; genus Vescimonas. The sequence goes on along the minus strand of SFIY01000014.1, from coordinate 15,351 downwards.
TCTTCTGGGCTTCGGTGAGGTGGTCTGCGAAGACGCACGGCACCTCGGTAATGCCTTCCTCCTTGGCGGCGAGAATGCGGCCGTGTCCGGCGATGACGCCGAAGTCACGGTCGATGATGACGGGGTTTATAAAGCCGAACTCCCGCAGAGAAGACCTCAGTTTCATGATCTGCTCCGGGGAGTGGGTGCGGGCGTTATTTACATATGGCACCAGCTTCGTGATCGGCACGAGCTGGAGTTCGGTGGTCGTCTTCATCGCAGGAGCCCCCATTCAGCGAACTTCTCGAAGCCGCCGAGGCTCTCGATGTATTTCCGGGCGGTCTCGACGATTTCCGCGTAGGGCCTGCCGTCCAGCGAATCATCGCCGATGGCGCAGACAAGTTCCACGGGTCTGTCGGTCTCCTGGGCTTTGAGCCAGGCGTAGATGTTGACAGATACATCGGCCTTGGACAGATCCTTGCCGTGCAGGCCGCCGCCAGTCACGGAGTCGGCCATATCGCTGCCCAGCTTGCGATTGGTAGCACCGGAATCAACGTCTGTGCCGCCGGTCCAGTCGCCCAGGGGATTGACCTCGGCTTCCGGGTAGGTCTCCAGCAGATGCGCCGTTTCGGCATTGCTTTGGCAGATGATCAGGCGGTCGCCGTCCAGGATGTACTTGCCGTCGCAGCCGTACACGCCGTAGAGGAACCTGGCGATATCCGTCAGACGGTTCTGCTCCTCGGTGACGGGCATCCCTTTGAAGATGCCGTTGTCTCCGCAATGTACGCCGTCCGTCTGGTTGTCGGCAAGGTGCGCGTCCTGCGGAACTTCGATATAATCCGACAGGATCCGCTCTCCGGCGATGCGGTGAACGACGGCTGCGGCCTCTTCATCCGTGATGTGGACGGAGGTCTCCGCTATGATGTGACAGACGCCGTGGCCGATAAGCACTTCCACGGCGATGCGGGGGTCGTGTTCTCTGGCATACGCCAGGTCGACAAGAGCGCCGGCGATACGGTCGGCCACCTTGTCAGGGTGCGAGGGGTTCACTTTTTCAAACATGGTTCTCATCCTTTCCTTGCCCGAAGCAGTCTTTCCATGAGGTCGTCCTGCGGGGAGACCTCGCCGTAGTCCGTGGAGCAGTTGTCCTTCACGATCTGGAAGATCTCGTTCCACAGCCGAACGGCCTGGTTCATGTAGTTGATGCCGATATTGATGAACGGAGACGGTATCGGTTTCTGCGTGGTGGGGTGCTTCGAGAGGAAGCCCATACGGTTCGTCATCTCTTCGCACTGTATCCACCTGGCGGAACACATGGCATACCGCTCCAGGAGCTGGGGTGAGACCTTGGCAGCGCAGCCGATCTTCTTCAGCCACTCCCAGGTCTCGGTGTAGATCTCCTGGGCCTGCAGCTGGCTACCGTCACGCTGCTCCGCCGAAAGGAAATCATGGGGCTTCGGCATATCGACACCCTCGACTTCGGGAATGTCCAGGACTTCAAGCCGTCTGCCGCCGGGATTGCCGTTCTCGGCCTTCTCTTTGACAGCGGTTTTCTTCCTTCCCGCACCGGGTCTCGCGCCTCCGCGCCCGCCTGTGTTGTTCGATTTTGTTGGCACTTTCTCACCTCCAATGCCCGGGACCTTTAATTACCCTTTTGATTTCGCTTTTTTCGCGCACGTGACCCCAGGCCGCTGCCCGCGGTAAGAGCCCTGGAGATTTGACCCGCCCCTCCCGAAGGAGGGGACAAGCGTTCTCCGGCACGAAAAGAAGGTCACCTGTCGCCCAGTTCGTGATGGATCTTCGTGTGGCACGACTGGCAGAGGGACATCAGATTACTTTCCCTGTGATCGCCGCCCTTGGAGATTGGAAGGATGTGATGCACCTCTTCGACGGGGGTCAGCCGTCCTTCCTTCAGACACATCTCACAGAGGGGGTGTGCCTGGGCATAGCGGTCACGAATCCGCTTCCAGGCGCGCCCGTACTTCTTGTTCACGTCCGCGGCGCGTTCGTACCTGTTGTAGCGGTCCCGTTCAGCCTTGGTGTGTTCCTTGCAGTACTGACCTCCCTCAACGGCAAGCCTCGGACAGCCTGGGTGTCCGCAGGGACGCTGTGGTTTTCTTGGCACGGGATTCACCTCCGTCTGCGGAACTTATCAAGGAACCAGTAGCGGATGATGTACCAGCACTGCTCCAAAGCGCCGACTTTTCTGTAGCTCATTAGGGGCCCTCCTTCGCGGGAGCATAAAGAAAGCCCCACGGGATAGTTCCCGCGAGGCTCGTTTGATTCTGCTCCGCTGATTATATCTTACCATAAAGAGCGGGTGTCCATGTCTGTCCAAATACCGCCATTTCCGCCGACTTTCAGATAATGATCGGGTTTTCCGGCAGCACCACGTGGGCCAGTGCGCTGGCGTGCCACCTGCGGATACTGGTTTCTCCAGCGTGGAGTTCATCGCCGATCCGCTCCCAGGTCATATTATGGATATAGCGGTAGCGGAGAACCATGCGCTCGTTGGGGTCGGAGACAGCTTCGATCACGCCGCGGATCTGAGCCTTGAGGTCGACCAGACGGTCGATTTCGGCGTTGATCTTTTCCTCCATGCGCCACACCTTTTCAAGCGCGCGCACAAAGGGGGCTTCTGTCGGACGGTTCGGATTGTGATGCTCCTCGAATCCGGGAGAGCCGACGCTGCAGGCCATTTCCCGAAGCCTTTCCATTTCGGCGATATCAGAATCGATCCTGTGGTCGAGTCGGTACGCCTGTCTGAGATATTCCTTTGCCGTCATAGGCTCATTCCTCCTTCAGTTTCTGTATAAGCAGCTCACCGGGGACGTTCGTCAGAGCGGCGTACCATTCGGAACGGAAGAACCGCTCCAGATCGACGATTTCCGATAAAGCCGATTTGTTGTTTGGATTTCTTCGGAGCCGGCGGAGCGCCACCCGGTAATCCTTCGCGGCCTGGATCACAATGGCGTTAGCGAGGCTATGCCAGGGGTCCATTTTCGTTTCTTCCGCTTTCGGCACATATTTCGACATTTTTCGACACCTCCTTACCGCGCGTCTGCCTGTTTCGCTTGCGGATCGCCTTGCGGCGGTCGCTGCGCTCTTTCTTTCGGATATTCGAGAGGGCTGCTCCCGCTGTGGGGTCGGAATAGCCCTCGCTGTTTTTATAAAAGCTCATGTTGCCACCTCCAGGGGCATTATTTCGATGTAAATGCCGGACGGCTCGTCCGACCAGCGTTTTTCGACCGATTCCCGAACGACCTGGGCATCATCGCGCCAGTAGCCGCACCGGGTCATGCAGTCCTTCAGCAGTTTCTGAAGATTATCGGTATCCGGCTTCGTGACCCGCCACTCGCCGTGCCTGTGACTTTTGCCTTTCGGAAAGAGCCAGACAGTCGAGAGTGAAACGGGGCCTGTGAGGGGCTTGTCCGGCCTGTGCGGAAGCAGATGCGCGATCAGCAGCTTCTTCGCTTCCTTCACCGGGGCGGGATCGTAAAAAAGGGGTTTCCCGTGAACGACTCTGACCTGCTTTTCCTGGGCGGTTGCCGTAGGGGGATCTATCTGTAAAAAGAAATCCATGTTTTTCTACACCTCCGTGTTTTCGGGTTCTTCGTTTCTTTTCAGTTACCGTTCACTCCTCAGAAGAGGAAGGGCGGGCGTTAGCGCCCTTCCTACTTTGGGAGTGTAACGGGGTCTTCTTTCTTTTCCCCTTTATATAAAGGGCGTAGAAGAAGAATTTTGACGGGGTCATTTTTCCGTCTGCCCGACACGGCGGATGGCGCCTTTCTCAAGAACGAACTCGCCGCCCATCTTGCGGATGCGGGCATAGATCGTCTTGTCGATGACGTCCAGGTATTCGGCCATATCGGAAACGGTGACCTTTCCGTCCACATTCAGAGCGTTGTAGGCGGTACGGAACTCATCTGCCGCAGCTTCCGGCGACTTGGTCTTCGCGTTGTTCACCTTCGCCGCTTTCGGCGTTCCCTGTGCGGGCATAGCGCCGAGGGTGCCGGCCGTGTCGATCCTGTGCAGCGGGTACTCGAACCAGAAATTGACGGGCGTGATGTTCGGGAACTCGCGCAGGGACGATTCCAGTCTCCAGGCGGTAGCCCCGCCGTCGCGCACGTTGTTCTCGATGTCCTCGGAAAGCTCCAGCTGGATCATGTCGAGCTGGGCGTCCGGGTCGCGCGCAAACACGCCGGAACCTGACGCACGGTCCATCGCCTTCTTCATGCCCTGGGCACCCTTCGAGTGATGATGGCAGTAGATGGTCGAGCAGCCCGTTTCCGTGCAGATCTTGTCAAACTGATTGCAGAACGCGCCCATCTCCGAGGCGTTGTTTTCATCGCCCGTGATGACCTTGTAGATAGGATCAATGATGATGGCGTCGAACTTCTGATCCCGGACGCGGCGGATGAGTTTCGGCACGAGCTGATCCAGAGGGACTGCATGACCGCGGAGGTTCCAGAGGACGATGCTGTCCATGTTGGCAGCGGGTATGCCGAGGGCTTCGTAGATCTTGAGGAAGCGGTTCACGGCGCTTGCCGGGTCGATCTCCAGGTTGACATACAGCACCCGTCCCTTTTTGCAGGAGAAGCCGAGCCAGGGACGGCCCTCAGCGATAGACACACAGAGTTCCATGAGAAGGAAACTCTTACCAGCCTTGGAAGAGCCGGAGATCAGCATTTTGTGTCCTCTTCGGAGGATGCCGGAGATGAGTTCTTCCGGCAGCGCGGGAGGGTTGTCCTTATACACCGACAGCGGCTCCATGTCCGGCAGTTCGTCCGTGACGCCTTCCACGAAGTCGAGCCAGTCCACCCAGGACTTCCGGCCGATATTGGTGGCGGCGAGGTACTGACGATTGCCGTTGCGGGTGACTCCCGGCATACGGGAGAGCCTGGACGGATTGCGGTTCTGCTTGTCAATGGTCACGCCGTTCTTCTCAAGGAAGTCATAGAGGAAATCCACCCGTTTGCGGTATTCCTCATAGTTATCGGCGTCGACCCTGACAATGGCGTGAAGGCTCTTGCTGCCGCTGTGTACGAGAGCCGCTATCGGCAGTTCCAGCTTGCGGTAAAGGATGTCCTGCTCGGCCACGGGGAGCGTGTCGGACTCGACCAGGGCGAAGCGGAACCGGGTCACGTTGTCGTTCTTCACTCCTTCACCGTCGACGGGGTTGAATCTGATCCAGGCGCCGACCTCCGGCTTCCAGTCACCGACCGTAGCCCCGATATCGTCCGGGTGCTTCTTCAGCGAGGCGATCAGTTCCGCGGCTGTGCGGTCATAGACGCCCTTGCTCGGCAGCCATTTGCCGTCCGCGTCCTTCCACACGTCGTTTGTGACATAGCCGACGCGGTCGTCCGGCTCGAAGAGCAGTTCCAGGTAAGTGATGAGGTCGCCGACCGGATCCCAGGCCGCGGGAGGCGTAAAGCCGGAGAAGCCGTCCGTCACGCCGTCGTATTCGATGGTGTCATCCCAGGCCATGCAGCCGTCCTCGCCGAAGGGCGTCCAGCCGCGTTCCTTTGCCATCTGAACGATGGTGCCGCCCTTGACGGGAGTTCCGCTGCCCCGGAAGCTGCGCCACTTGCGTTCGCATTCGCCGGGATGGTAGCGGACATCGTTTCTGGACCAGTCATCCCAGATGGAACAGGGGTAGCCCTCCTCTTTGAGAGCCATGCCGACCGAGATCCACTCGGCGCGGGTGACCTGCGAAACATCTATGGCTTTGAGAGCCGATAAAAGGTTGTTTTCCATGAGCGGTCTCCTTAAGGTCTGTAAGCGGCGGCGTTCATACCGTAAGGCAGCCGCCAACTGTTGTTCGCCAGTCTGCTGATAAGGGCGCTGGCGTCATCGAACTGCCAGGTGCCGACCTGGCGGAAGCCGTAGCGCTCCAGGCATCGGATCTGCTTGGGCGTCGCGAGTCCTTCGTCCTGGCGGCGCTTGAGGCGGTCGATGAGGAGCGAGGCAAGCCCGGCGTTTCTGACGCTGTCGGCGAAGATGCCGCGCTTTTCGAGAAACGCGATCTGCTTTTCGGAGGGAGGAGCCATCTCCCAGGCGAAGGTCGGCACATAGCTTGTGAGGTCTTCGGCCGCGATGGACAGCGCGTACTGGAGCGGATCCACCAGCTTGCGTTTCCGGTTCCGCATCTCGGCAAGTTCTCTCGCCAGGGCGGCTTCCCGTTCGGCAAGCACATCACGCTCGGCTTCCTCCTCAGACTCGATGAGGTCGTAGACGCCGTCATCCTTTCTGAGCCGCTCGTCCATCTTCTGGGCAATAGCGGCGTCCTTGCTCACGAGGGCGGACGGCCGACAGAGGTCGTGCCTCGCGGTCATCCAAAGGAAATCCAGGAGCAGCAGATGATCCTTTCCGGGAGAGAGCCGCATCCCGCGTCCCACCATCTGCTGATAGAGGGAGCGAACCTTGGTCGGGCGGAGGATCACGATGCAGTCGACGGCGGGACAGTCCCATCCTTCGGTGAGGAGCATACTGTTGCAGAGGACGTCGTATCTGCCAGCCTCGAAATCAGCCAGCACCTCCGAGCGGCCTTCGCTGTTGCCATTCACCTCGGCGGCGTTCAGCCCCACGTCGTTCAGCATCGCGCAGAACTTCTGCGAGGTGGCGATGAGCGGCAGGAACACCACGGTCTTGCGGCCCCGGCAGTAGTTCGCCATCTCGCGGGCAATCTGCTCCAGGTAGGGTTCCAGGGCGCAGCCGATCTCGCCGACAGCGAAATCACCGTTGCTCACGCCCACGCTGCCGATGTCCAGTTCAAGAGGGATCATCTGCGCTTTGATCGGGCAGAGATAGCCCTGCCGGATGGCCTCGGTCATGCTGTATTCGTAAGCCTTGGAGTCGAAGAACTCGCCGAGGTTTTTCATGTCGCCTCTGTCGGGCGTTGCGGTAACGCCGAGGATATTGGCGGCCGGGAAATGATCCAGAACGCGGCGGTAGCTGTCGGAGAGACAGTGGTGTGCCTCGTCCACGATGATGTCCTGGAAGTAGTCGTTCGGGAACCGGGCGAGTCTCTTTTCCTGTGCCAGGGACTGCACAGAGCCGACCGTCACCGGGAGGAACGAGCCGAGGGACGAGGACTCCGCCTTTTCAAGCACCGAGTCAAGCCCGGACGCCTCACGCAGCTTGTCCGCCGCCTGGTCGAGCAGTTCGCCCCGATGCGCCATGATGAGGACGCGGTGTCCTTTCTTTACCTGGTCTTCTGTGACCGAAGAGAAAACGACGGTCTTGCCGCAGCCTGTCGGCAGGACGAGGAGCGTCTTGCGATACCCCTCGTCCCACGCGGCAAGGATCGCCTGTTTCGCTTCGGCTTGATAAGGTCTCAGCTGAAACATACACGGTCCTCCTTACTCAAAACGGAAGATCGTCGTCGCCTGTGATCTCCACGAACTTTGATTCCTCCACGGGGAAGTACTTCTCGTCCCAGTCATAGAAGCGGTCGACGTCGTTGGCCTGGCGTTCGTTGCCGTCACGGTCGGTGTATGTGCGGGGCTTGAAGTGGGCGCGGCCGCGGCTTCCGACCACACGGTTCCAGTCCATCACCAGGCGTTCGCCGTGCTTCTTCTGACCGATGCAGCGGAAGAAGGCGGAGATACGCCACTCCAGGGAGCGGTACAGCAGCAGGTCGGTGTGGATGATGGCGATGCCGTCCGCGGTCTGGACCTGCAGAGTGAGAGCCGCCTTGTTGCAGGCGGGGATCTTCGGGCCGCCGGGGAAACGGCCGCGCTCGAAGCCCGTGACCGTAAAGTTGTAGTCGCCTTCCTCGAGGGTGACGAACTCCTGCCCGTCGTTCTCGATGGCGTCATCCCAGTCGAGGAACATATTCTGATTCTGATAGTTGTCTGCCATTTGATTTATCCTCCTTCATTAGTTCCGGGCGGTTTTCCCGGCGTCGATGATCTCCACGATCTGCGGCCAGTATTTGATGAGCCAGCCGGAGATGAACTTGTCGCCGTACCGGGCGACGGGTACGTCGATGGCGAAGTGACCCTTGTCCGCCACGACTTTTCTGACCTCATCCTCGGTTACGCCGGACTCAGCCATAAGCTGGCGGAAGCGGTCATACACCGAATCCTCCGGGTCAGCGGAAGGAGGCGCGGGCTGTGTCTTCTTCCCGGCGGGGTCAAAAGCGAAGGAGATGTTTGCGTAGTCCAGGTCAATGACCTCCGGCATTGCCACGCGGGTCTTGGCGTCCCAGGCGGGGTGATGGGCCGTGTAGATGACGCGCTTTCCGCCCTGGGCCTTCTTGGTGTCGTTCTCGGACGTGACCACGAAAGTCTGGTAGTTGCAGAAGAGGAGCATATCGCACCACTCCTTCAGCAGCGGAGCGGTCTGCTTGGACAGCTTCATCTCCCAACGGTCGTAAGCGCCCATTTCGTCGGGCTGCTCGAACTTCCGCATCTTGGCATGAGCGGTGATGACCACATGGATGCCGGCGGCGATACACAGGTCGCAGGCGGAAAGGAGTCTGGCGAACTCCTCGGCCATGTAGGTGTATCCCTTGCCGTAGCCGAAACTCTCGATGGAGTTCTGCTTGTACTTATTGCAGAGGTATGTCGTGATCAGCTGCTCCGCCCAGTCAGCGGTATCGATCACGAGGGTCTTGCAGATGCCGGGGGTAGCCGCAACTTCCTTGACGATGGCAAGCAGCTCCTCCCAGGACTGAGGCTTGTCGATACGGCGGACGTCCATGTGCGCCGTGCCGCCCTCGGTATCGATGATGACGGGGTCAGGGAAACGGGCCGCCAGACTCGATTTGCCGATGCCTTCCGGACCGTAAATCACGACCTTCTGGGCGCGGGCGATCTTTCCTTTGGTAATGTTCAGCATTGGTGTTCCTCCTTACTTGAGCGAATACGAGCGGTCCTCGACCACAGCGCAGCCGGGAACCTTGGTGCCTGCCGTGAGCAGCTTCTTGACTTCGGCCTTCGCCACTTCCGGAGCAGGGACGCGGAAGCAGTCAGTGAGCTTGCGGCGCTTGAGCCAGGCCACAGCCTTTTCGGGGTCGGTGACTTCCACACGGGAAGTCCTGCGATACTGGAATGTCGCTACGCCGAGGTCGGTCTTTTCTCCGGCGCATTCCCGGTCAAGGATCTGCATGAGGCGGGATTCCTTCTTTTCCAGGCGGGTGCGGCGGTCCCGGAGCCTGGCTTCCTCGGCCTTTACAGCGGCCGCTTCGGAGCGGAGGTTCAGCGTCAGCTTGGCGAGGTACTCCAGGATGGAGCGCCGTTCCATTTGCAAAGAATCAATGTCAGCGCAGATGGCGTCCATGTCACAGAGAATCTCGCCGGTCTCCTCGTCAACGGCGATCTGGTCGGTCAGCCGGAGGATCTCCTCGTTGATCTCATACAGTTTCACGGGCAGGCTCCTTTCTGACTTCGGTGATGGCGACCTCGTCCACGGTGTCGCCGGGAACGAGGACGGTGAGTTTCACGGGGCTGCCGAGCAGGAAGCGGAGAAATTTCTCCCTTACCGTGAGATGCCTGCAGGCGATGACCCCGCCGTTCGGTCTCTCTTTCGAGACCATGATCTTGAGGGTGTGTCTCATGTCGTTTCATCCTTTCTGAAGGACGGTTCTTTCATTGCCCTTCATAAGCAGTCCACGGGAAGACCAAAACATCACGGTTTTTTGAAAATTATTTATTCGCTTCGAGCAGTTTTTTGAGTCTGGCGTATATCCGGGACATTCGGACATCGATTGTGTGACCATTAGCTCCCTCGGCGCGGGCGATCTCTATCTGTTTCATGTCTTCCCAGAAAACCTTGCGCAGCATTTCTCTCTGCTGCGGGCGGAGTTTTCCTATTGCGGCGTAGAGGTCAGCATACTCGTCTTCGCAGAAATCCGGCTCCACATCCTCCGTGCCGATGACGGTGTCGCCCATTGGGTCGAGGGCGTCGAGGGACACATGACGGCGGGTCTCGGCGTGCTGATTGTTGTAGGTAGGGCGGTTGCAGTCCTCGTCCATGATCTGCTGCGGCGTCCGGCGAACGACGGAGGATTTGTCTTCGGCTTCGGCAAGGCGGCGCTGATAGTCGTTTTCCACCCAGATCTCGCAGTCCTCGTCCGGGACTTCGATGGTGGTGCGGTCGCGGTTGTCTTCGTAGTAAACAGTGATTTTCATATGCGGCTCCTTTCAGATCGTTGTGATCCGTCAGAGCCGCGAGATCCGTAAGAACGAAAAAAGACGGCAGAGAGATACAGCTGTTACGCTGTACCCGCACTGCCGTCTCGCGTTCTGGCGGATCGAATTTGATGATTAAGTATTAGGTTGTGGGATTACGATGCCTGCGGTTCCTTCTTGCATTTGACCGAGAGGGTGCCGTCCTTTTCGGCACGAACCTCCGTGACACAGTCGCCCCGGCGTATGTACACGGTCTTGCGGTCGTCGCTCAGATCGCATACGCGCTTCTTGTTCAGGTCCTTGACCTGGGTCATAGGCATTCCTCCTTCCTTGGGAAATAAAAAACGGCCGGCACAAACATCTGCGGATATGGTTGTCCGCAAGATGCTCGCGTCGGCCGAACTCGTACTGGTTCCGCTCGTCTTGAGCTTATTGGTTATTGGTTGGCGGCGGCTCCCTCGGGATGGGGTGCCTGCTCTATGCCAGGTTGGGAATCTGCCTCAGTCACCACCATTGAAATAAGGTGGTCGAGCGACAGTTCCTCGTATTCGCTGCCCTTGGGTTTCTTGATCCGCAGGCTGTAGTGTCCGTCCGGCTTTTTGACAGCCTCCCCGATGGGAATCTTATGGACGGGAGTTTTGATAAGGTGGGGCTTGGGAACGGAGCGTTCTTCCATCGGCAATCCCTCCTTAGAAAGGCAGATCTTCCATGAAACTGTCGATGGCGGATTTCACGGAAGCATCGATCTTAGGCCGCTTGCTGGTTTCCGCCGCAGCTTTATAGAGGGAGAAGAGAATCTCATTGAACGGGGAAACGCCGTTTGCCACGGTATGACAAATCGGGATGACCTTGTGGTTCTTCTGCATATAGAGTTCGATCTCCTCGTCGGGAGGATTATCCTCATCTTCGCCAACGCCCACATCGGCAATCCAGAGAATAGATCCTCCATCAAAATCAATGTGGTACGAAGGCCCGAGAAGGCCGATGTATTCACCTTCGTGGAACAGCGAATTATAAACGACCCTATCCTCATAATCAGGATAACCGTTCAGGTTACATCCGATGTCGAAGCTTCTGACTTCGAACAGGGGGTGAATGGCACACCCGTCCTGATCCATTCCGGCGGCAAGCATCTTCTTGACTGATTCGCCCTCCCAAAGCATCTCGAAGGATGTGGCTTTAGAGATCAGCTTGTTGATGAAGTCGATCAGGTACCGCTCGGATGAGGTCAGTGTTTCGTAGTCTACCCTGACCAGGCAGTCGATGGTGACTTCGAGTTTTTCCGCGACTGCGGCGATGACTTCGATATTGGGAATGGCATTACTTTCGCCTTTGTTCAGTCGGGAGAAATATCCGGCGCTTACTCCGGCTGCGGCCTCAAGATCTCCCATCTTGACGTTCTTATCTTTCGTAAGTGTGGCTATGTTGGAAAGCAAGCGCTTTCTATCAAAATTGCTCATGGCAAGCACCTCCTTCAAATTTCGTCTATATTCTATCACTATTTGAACCGTCTGTCAAGTAGCAAATTAGAATTTTACCCATGATTCAAAGTGGAGAGTATTATATGCAAAGTGGGGAAAAAGACTAAAAGGATTGAACCAGTGGAGAAAAGTGGGGCAAAATTCACTGATACATCAAACCGGGCATTTTCACAGAGTCTCTGCCGTCGCACGGCATCTTGAGATCCCCGAGCAAGGCAGCGTAGGTAATTGCCCGTTTGCCGAAACGGGCGCGGATGCTTTCCACGGCATCCTCCATGCGCTCACGCTTCTCGCGGCGGACGGTGTTATCGAAGATGGTCAGCTGCTCCGGGTCGTTCTTCGGCACCAGGTCTATGGCGCGAACACAGACTGCTCTGACCTTCTTTCCCCACTGATACCTCTCCTTGAACACCCGGAATCCGGCGGCGGCGATCTCGTTCGGCAGCTGCGTCCGTACGGGCAGCTTGCATTGGTACTGATAACCATAGAGGTCGTTGCCCCGGACGTACACCTGGACGCCTCTGGCGGCAAGTTCGTGGACACGGAGCCTGTGTCCCACGTCCTGGGAGAGTTCGAGCATCACCCGGAACACCTCGTCGTCATCCTCCAGGTCGGCTGTGCAGGTGATTCCGTGACCCACCGATTTGACCGGGGAAACGAAATCCCTGTGCATGACCCTGGACTGGTCGTTGCCGCTGGCGTAGGACCACAGGGCGAGTCCGTTCACGCCGAGCAGCCGTTTGAGGAAGAGCGGGTCTGCGGTCGCCACATCGCCGATGGTGTGGATGCCGTACATAGCGAGTTTCTTCGTGGTGGCGGGTCCGCAGTAGATCATTTCGGAGCAGTGCAGCGGCCACACCTTTTCCTTGAAGCCTCCCTGGGTGATCTCCGTGATGGCGTCCGGCTTCTTCATGTCTGACCCCAGCTTGGCGAATATCTTATTAAAGGAAACGCCTATGCTGACGGTCAGGCCGAGTTCCTCCCGGACGCTCTTTCGGATCTGCTCGGCGATCTCCATCGGGGTTCCCTGGGTTCGGCTCCCGGTGACATCGAGCCAGCACTCATCCATTCCGAAGGGTTCGACCAGGTCGGTGTAGCGGTCATAGATGGAACGGGTCAGCTTGCTGTATTTAAGGTACTGATCGTACTGGGGCGGTACCATGATCAGGTCCTTACAGAGCTGCCGGGCTTCCCAGTTGACCATCCCGGTCTTCACGCCGGCCTTCTTGGCGAGGTCGGATTTCGCCAGGACGATGCCGTGCCTGTTTTCGGTGGAACCGCAGACAGCGACCGCCTTTCCCTTCAGACAGGGGTCAAGCATCATCTCAACGGATGCGTAAAAGGAATTAAGGTCGCTGTGGAGTATCGCTCTCTCGCTGCTCATCGTGGTTCACCTCCCGAATTTATCAGAACTTTTGCGAACTTTTTGTGGAAAACCTATTGACAACTCACGAACTTGCGCTTATAATGGTTCCATCAAGTTCTTGGAAGTTCGGCTTTCATTGTAGCACCGACCAGAACTTTTGTCAATAGGTTCTACGAACTTTTACGAACTTAATTTCCAGAAAAGGAGTGACTACCAAAAATGAAGGCATTTGCTGACAAGGTGAAAGAAGCCCGTATCTCTCTTGGAATTTCCCAGGCGCAGCTTGCCCAGGAAGTAGGCGTGTCTCCCAGATCCGTCCAGGCGTATGAGAGAGGAGAAAAAAAGCCTCGCGCAGCTGTCATGTCAAGGCTGGCGAAGGCACTAAAAGTATCTGTTAAGTTCCTTGTACTCGATGAATGCGAAGATCCTATGGCAGAAATCGAAAAGGATAATTACATAGAGGAAGCCCGTGAGCGTTACGGAGCGAAAGGAGCCCGTGACGTGGAACAGCTTCTTGCGGACAATGCGGCTCTCTTTGCGGGCGGCGAACTATCCCAGGATCAGAAGGACGCCTTCTTCCAGGCCGTTATGACTGCCTATGTTACCTGCAAGGAAGAGGCAAAGGCAAAGTTCGGCCGGAAAAACCCTTGATGTCCGTTTTATGGGACATATATGTCCGTATAATGGAATTAACCAGGGGTGGACTATGCCCATTTTTCGATAGGAGGGGTGATAGTTGTTCTATGCTGAAATTGTCGATGCCGTGGAAAAGCTGAAAAAGCGCTACCACGAAGACGATCCGTTCAAGCTGTGCGGTGCGATGGGCATTAAACTCATCTTTCAGTCTCTCGGCACAGCGCCGGACGCCATCAAAGGATTCATCCTTAAAAGCAAGCGGATCATCGCGATCACCATAAACTGCGATCTGCCGCTCGTTATTCAGAAGATCATCGTAGCCCACGAACTGGGCCACGCTGTTCTGCATAAAAACTCCGGCGTATTCGCGTTTCACGAGGTTTCGCTGTTCGACAACAGCTCCCGGTACGAGAAAGACGCTAACCTGTTCGCTGCCGAATACCTGCTCGAGGACGACCGCGTTCTGGAAACCCTGAACGCCGACAACACGTTCTTCTCCGCAGCGGCCGCGCTGTATGTTCCTATGGAACTGCTTGACTTTAAGTTCCGTGTCATGAAGTGGAAGGGCTATAAGCTGGTAGAGCCGCCGATCAGCGCACGGAGCAATTTCCTGCGCGATATGGAGGTGCCGGAAAATGCAGACGACCACATCTGCTAAGCCGCCGAAAGTGTATGTGGCGGTCAAAGCTGATTTCAGAGAGGACGGCGTCATGCTCCCCAGGGAGATCACCTGGGAGGACGGACGCAAATATGAAATAGACCGTGTCACCGATATCCGGCAGGCTGCGGCGATGAAGGCCGGCGGCCAGGGCGATCGGTACACGGTAATGATAAGCGGACATCAGAGCTATCTGTTCTTCGAGCGAAGCACGGCTGTCGCTGGGAACAACATAGGACGATGGTTCGTGGAAAGAAAATAAAAGGGAGAAGTTGTATGGCATCATATGAGAAGACGACGATTCGTTCGGTGCTGGACGATATCAACAGTAGGCGGATGTATTTACCCGCCATTCAAAGGAAATATGTCTGGAACGAGGATCAGATCACACGGCTGATGGATTCCATTATGCTTAATTACCCCATAGGAACCTTCCTTCTTTGGAAAGTAAAAAAGAAGGTCGTCAACGATATGGAATACTCCATGTATGAGTTCATCAAAGACTTTCACGAACGTGATGCTTATAAGAACCCGCCGGCACCTCAACCATTTCCTGCGGAGAGTTCTTCTGATTATATTTGGGCGGTGCTTGATGGACAGCAGCGTCTGACCTCTTTATACATATGAGTAACGAGTTAGCCCATATGGGAATCAGCTTTGATTTCCCTAAACCGGTACAGCTTATTCAATACTTGCTCGGATTTTATAGCAGAGAGGATTCTATCATTCTTGACTCTTTCGCCGGTTCCGGCACCACCGCCCACGCTGTTCTGAACATGAACAAAGCCGATGGCGGACACCGCAAGTTCATTCTGGTTGAGATGATGGACTATGCCGACAGCATTACTGCCGAACGCGTGAAGCGGGTCATCCAAGGCTACGGCGCGGGCAAGAACGCCGTAGAGGGCACGGGCGGCAATTTCAGCTTCTATGACTTGGGCGAACCGCTGCTTGTTGGCGATTGCTTGAATGAAGCGGTTGCCCCCGAAAAAATCCGCGAATACATCTGGTTCATGGAAACCAAAACGCCCTATGCCCCACTCAGCAGCGGCAATCCGTATTATCTGGGCAAGCACAACAGCACGGGTTACTACT
>SFIY01000075.1 GCA_004555205.1 Clostridiales bacterium | reverse complement strand
CGATTCCATCTTTGTCTGGGCTTCCTTCAGCGAATCCATCTGGTCATCTTCCAGAGTGACGATTCCCTCATCGATTTTGTCGCAGACAAAGAGCATCATATCGATCAAGGGTACTTTATAGGTGCTCAGACCGCCGATAATCTGACCATACTGCTCCTGCTCCGCGGCATAGGCGGCATATATTGCCTCCGCCAGCTCGTAGTCCAGCCCGGCAAGCTCCGCGAACTGTCGGGGACTTAGCTTATCCGCCAGCATATGGCCGTCCATGGCTTCCACATTGGACAGGCCCATGGAGTAGTCTACTTCCTCGTAGGTGTCCAGCTCCGCCAGCATGGCCTTTTCCACGCTGTAATCCGTTTTGGGATAGACCAGCGCCACAAAATTGGTATCACCAAAATTATCTCGAATTTTGTTTTGGGCAATCTGGACGGTATTGAGCTTGGGCGTCTCGATTTCGCCGTAGCCGTAGACAAAGGGGCACTGCTTGGAGTAGTGGTAGCCCAGCAGCATCAGCACCACAAACACCGGCGGAATCACGAACCGGGTCAGATAGGCAAATTTTCCCACAAAGGGGATTTTCGGCACAAAATTCTTATGCCGGGTTTTGTCCATCAGTGGCCCAAACAGCATCAGAAAGCCCGGCATGAACACGAATACGGACAGCAGCGCGAACAGCACCGCCTTAATCAGGCAGATGGCCATATCCGGGCCGATTTTGAACTGCATGAACATCATGGCAACCAGACCTCCGATGGTGGTCAGGCTGCTGGAGCCGATTTCCGGAATGCCCTTGCTCAGAGCGGTAATGACCGCTTCACGGATGGGCAGCTGCTGCCGTTCCTCCTTATACCGGTTGCATAGAATGACCGCGTAGTCAAGAGACAGCGCCAGCTGCAAAATGCTGGTCACGGAGTTGGAGACAAAGGAAATCTTTCCCATGAGAAACTGGCTGCCCTGGTTGAGAATCATGGCGGACACAAAGGTCAGCAGCAGAACGGGAACCTCCGCGTAGGTCTGGGAGGTCAGCAGCAGGACAGCAACCACAATCACCGCCACCAGCACCATAATGACGCTGACCTCCTGATCGATGATCTCCGCCGCGGAATTGCCCAGGGATGTGGAAACGTAGTAGTCCTCACCGCTCAAGTCATCTTTCACCGCCTCCAGTGCCTGCAAACACTTGTCATCGGTTTCACTGTAGTCAAAGGTGATATTGTACAGGGCGGAGACATTGCGGTAATCCGATTCCTCGTCGTAGTCTACGCTTTGCACGCCTGTGATGGTTTTCAGTTCCTCAGAAAGGGTCTGGGCGCGGGCCATAGATACATTTTCCACCATAATCTGCGCCGTTCCATAAGTGATGAACTGCTGGTCCATGATATCCAGCCCCCGGCGGGTTTCGCACTGCGCCGGCAGATAGGCCTTCAGGTCGTTTTCTACCTGAATCCATTTGGTAGAGAACATGGAAAAAATCACGCCAATGGCCAGCAGCAGGAAAAACAGATTACGCTTGTCAACGATAAATGCCGCCAGCTTCATCATGGCGTTTGCGCCGTTGTTCTTTTCCTGTGCCAATGTCAAGCCCCTCCTTTCTCCCTACGGATACCTCGGACCGCGTAATGCCCCCGGGCCGTGCAAATCTCCATTTCCAGAGTGTCCTCACTCAGAGCCCCGCTGGCCTGATAGGGAAGTGTCCCCACCAGCGTCCTCATTTCCCCCTGAAATGCGAGACTGTCCCCGATGCGGTGTCCCTCCAGGATGGGAGTAGTTCTGGTAAACAGTGTCAGCTCACCGCTGACACTGTCACCCAACAGGACCAGATTCAGAACGCCCCTGCGTTTTCCCAGAGGGGTTTCCATTTCCAGTGCATAGGTGTGGTTTTGATTTTTCATTTCACGCCTCCACAACATATGGTCGTTAATTGACATTTGTAGTGGAAAATGATATTCTCTTTTCAGAAAAAATGCAAGAGACAGGCATGCCGTTCTGTCAGTTAGCTGACAAAAGGGCAAAAGTGTTTCCGTACTGGGAGGACTCTATGGAGAAAAATACCGATCTACGTATTCAGAAAACTTATCTTGCGCTGCAAAATGCCTTTGTGGCGCTGTTGGAGGAAAAGCGGTTTGAGGAGCTGACCGTCAACGAGCTGTGCGACAGAGCCATGCTCCGGCGCACCACGTTTTATAAGCACTTCGGGGATAAATATGAGTATTTTGCTTTCTATATCCGGGAAATGGTTTCGACCTTCCGGGATCAGCTGCCGC
>SFIY01000074.1 GCA_004555205.1 Clostridiales bacterium | reverse complement strand
TTGACGATGCCGTTGTTGCCGTTTGCAAGCTGCTTTTGCAGGATGCCGGTGTACTCGGCCCGGATGTCGTCGAAGTCGTCCCCCTGCGGTGCGATCTCAAAGCTCTTGGCGTACTGCACCGGGTCAACCCTGCGGTTCAGGAACGAAAACTGGACATGGATAGAGGCGTCCACATAGTTGTAAAGGTCGCACAGGTGTTCAAAGATGGCCGTCTTGGTGTCCGGCTGGGCGAGCTGATAGCTGATGTCCTCAAAGGCAATGCACTTGGAAAAGGTGTTTTTCGTCAGGCGGCACACGCCGTCCGGGTACATGGCCTCATAGGGGATGGTGGCCTGCGCCGTATGGGGCTTGCCGTCACCCTTGTACTTGCGGATCACTGCGTCAATTTCTTTTCGCTGGGCGCGGGTCAGCTTTGTTTTTTCGGGTTCTTTTGGAATTTCTTTTTTGGACAATGGCCTTTACCTCCTGTTCCATTTGATGCTGCCGCATAAGGGCGGCGTAGGCGTTGTTGGTCTGGTAGGGGCGCTCCTTGGGGCGGAGAAAGCAGCACTGAATCATCTGCATTACCACCACTTCAAGGGGCTGGCCGTGACGCTCATACATGGCAAGCAAAAAGCCCGGCAGCATGATAAACACCATGAGCAGGGCCGCCGCACTGGTAGAGAGATAGTCACGGGTGAGAAAGTATAACGGGACGCCTACCAGCAGCGCCCCGCCAAAACAGATCAGTTGCCGTTTGGTAAGGCCAAACACAACCTTGGATTTCACATGAGTTAAGTCCTTGGGGACAGTTACATAAGCCATCTGGCACCTCCTTTCACGACGGGTTTAGGGTAAGATCACATTCCACTTCGTTGCCCCACGCATCCCAGCCGGGGCATTTCTGTCTGGCAAACAGCTCCACGCGGGGCAAGTCGCCCGCCAGCTCCACGATCTTGTCACGGGTCATATCCGGCTTTTTGCTGTGCTGTTCAATCGGGCTGATAATGAACTGATGGACAGCGGCAGAATGACGTTTCGGTTTGCCGCGCTTTGCCAGCAGGCAGATTTCCGCGTTCCCCCTTGTCCAGTAACCCAGCCCGTAAAACCATGTTGGACTTTTGCGGTTCTGTTTCAGCCAGACAAAGGCCACCGTCTTGAACGTAAAGCCCCATGCCCGGATAAGCTGCAATGCCTCCGGCAGCATGGGAAATGTGGCCCATAAAAACAGCAGACAGTCCTTGGCAGCCAGTGTTTCCACCGGCAGGGCGCACAGCTTGTCTATGCTCATGGTGGGATAGTGATTTTCCGCTGCACCCGATTTGTTTTTGCACTCATACCGCCACGGCGGATCGGCGTAAATGATGTTGTATGTTGAAATAAATGATTTCCTCCTGTGTGTAGTTGATTTTTAATGCGCCGAGAATACGGATTTACTGATGCTGCCGGTCTTGAACAGGCAGAAGCACAGAAGCACCGTATAGCCCATGCAGCCCCAGATTGCGCCGGATATGTCAGAAGCGGAAGCAATGTTCTGTATCAGCACCGCATAGATACCGACAACAACCATGATTAAAAAGGCTTGGAAGCCCAGCGCCAGCAGGGATTTCAAGTAGTTCTGGCCCATGCCGCGCCATTCGCTGTTTCCCATTGTGGCAAGGGGGATAGGCCCTAACGAGGTTACGACGTAAATTTCAATCATGCGCCCGTAGGTCACAAGGAAAATACAGATGGCGAGAATGTTCATGGTAAGGCCCACCACAAGGGTCTGGAACCACAGGCCCAAAAGCCCGCCCACGCTCATAGCCTCCAACTGGCTTTCAAGGTCAGGTATCAGGCTGTTAAAATCCACGGACGTTTCCCCGATAATCACACCGGCGCTTTGGTTGACGACGCTCTGGGTGGCGTCAAAGATGCCCATGACGATGTTCCATGTGTTGCTGACAATTAGAATGGCAAACGCAGACTTGAAAATCCAGCGGAAGAACATGGAACTGTCAAAGTCGTGCATATTGTTTTTCTCTGTTATCATCTGTATCAGCTCCATGCACATGACACAGGCAAGGATGGCCGCTGCGATAGGCAGCACCACCGTTTCAGACAGGTTTTGCAGCATATTGAAAATGCCGCTGTTCCACGCCTGCGGGGTGGCACCCACATCGGCGGCGATTTCTCCGACTTTGGCATTTACATTGTCAAACAGCCCGGACAGGTTGCCCGTGATGCCGTCGATTAGAATACCTTTTATCCATTCTTCAATGATTTCACTAATCACGGGTAAACACCTCCTTTCCCGCGCCCTCCCGGTCAGGCCGGGAGAGCGCGGAGGGGATTAGTG
>SFIY01000073.1 GCA_004555205.1 Clostridiales bacterium | reverse complement strand
GGCCTCGGCGGCCACTGTATCCCGCTCGATCCCTATTATCTGAGCTGGAAAGCGCGCGAATACGGCTTCCACACCTCGATGATCGAGTCGTCCATGATGATCAACGACCGCATGCCCGAGTACTGCGTGGACCGCGCCGCCCGCATTCTCAACACCTTCAAAAAATCGATGAACGGCGCGAAGATCCTCATGCTGGGCGTTGCCTACAAGCAGAACATCGCCGACTTCCGTGAAAGCCCGGCGATCAATGTGATCAAGGAGCTTCAGAAACGCGGCGCGGAAGTCTCGTACTTTGACCCGTGGGTACCGTCCTTCCGCTGGAAGGGCATGAGCATGACCGGCATCCCGGCGCTCACGGAAGAAGCGCTGCGCGAGGCCGACCTCGTCATGGTCACGACCGCGCACACGAACGTGGACTATGCCTTCGTGCAGAAAAACGCAAAATTTGTTTTCGACACCAAGAACGCGATGAAAGCCGTCACCGAGCGCGGCAACATCGAGATTCTCTGAGGTAAAAAAATCCGCCGCTTCCGTCCCTGTTTCCGGGGAGCGGGGGCGGCGGATATTTTTGATAAAGAAGGAAAAAGCTTTATGAAATATGCTCTCATCGGCTGCGGGATTCTTTACGCAGATCGTATGGAGGCACTGTCGAACCCGACCGAGCCAGGCTTCGGCAGGGAGGAGAAATAGGAGAGAATTTATGGGGACAGACGGTGCACTGCCGGCAGCATCCGGAAGAAAAAACGGGATGCGCTGGCTTTTGACAGCGCTTATGGCGGCATTTATTGGACAGAGTATTTTTTTCGGCGTGCACATTACGATGGATAGCCGAGAATACATCAACTTTGGTATGCTGGTTTATCCGCTGTATCCTTGGTTTCTTGCTCTGCTTCGCGCCGTCTTTGGCGAAAGCAGCTATCAAATGATCACCATCCTTCTGCAGAACGTTTTTCTGGCGTGGAGCATATTCTCCCTGCTGGTGTATTTGCAGCAGGAACTGGAGCTGAAGCAGAGGATGGTTTGGGTCCTGGCGCTGACGTTTTTCCTCTCCTTCATGATCCAGGTGGTGTTTGTCACCTCGCATTTTACGATATCCAACTCCATCATGAGCGAAGGACTCACTATCCCGCTTTATTTTTTGATGTTCAAGCATCTGCACCGCGGATGGAACCATAAAAATGTGCGAGACTTTTGGATGTGCGCATTTCTCACGTTCCTGATGATCTCTACGCGGGGTCAGTTGGACTGGCTCCTTATCCCTCTCGCTGTTTTGGGTATCCGGATCTGCCCGCTGAAAAAGGCCGGCGGGGAAAACAACCGCTCGGTAAATGCTCTTTTTTCCATCGCGGTTGCCGGGTGTGTTTTTGCGGCTGCTGTTTTATTCATCTGCACCACCAACCTAATCCGAAATGGGTCTTTTCACACCACTAGCACGAGCAGCGAGGTTCTCGCCGGCAACGTTTTCTATTGTTCAAGCTCGGAGGATGCAGATGTTTTTCCGGAAGAAAGCACGGATCGCGCTGCCTTTGAAGCGGTGATGGATTATGCAGAATCCAATGAGCTGACGATAGAGTATGCGGACAAATCGACGCTGTACTCCTCCTTCATGCATTTCGGCAAAACCTTCAACTTGCTCAAGGGGGAAATCCAGTATATACTAAAAAATTATACGTCGGAGGATCCCTTTGCGTATATGATGGAACTCGCTATGGCACTGCTATGGAGAGTTCGCGGGAAATTGGCAGGGCATATTCTTCTCAATTTCTATGCCGGGGTTATCTGCTCCGTAGCGGTCTATCGACCGATTTTTGTGCCGTTCGCACTTATCTTTTTTGCATGTTGCTTTTTGGGGATCCTTATCTGTCGGAAGCTTCAAATTCTCCGGAAAGAAAGAAGTCTGCTGCTTATGGTACTGGTGCTCACATTTCTGAATTGCTTTTTTGTCGCGTTCGGTGTGTATGCATTTAACCGGTACATGTTCTATAATACGCCGCTGCTGTATATCAGTGCGGAGCTCTGCGCCTTCGCACTGATCCGGCATCTCCGGACGGCAAAAGAAACAGGCGCAGAAACAAACGGACGCCCATTCAAAGAATAAGGAGTAAGAACCGCGAAAAGGCGCTCGCGCTGATTCCGGAGGAGAAGCGCGGCGGCGTCACGCTCTACGCGGACTACCGCGCCATGCTCGCGGAGCAAAAGCCCGAGCTTACGGCGATCGCGCTCGGCAGCGGCGCCAAGCGGCAGATCGTGTGCGACTGTCTCGAAGCCGGCTCGAACGTGATCGTGGAAAAGCCGATCGCCCTCTCGCTCGAGGACGCCGACGCGATGATCGCCGCGGCCGAAAAAAATGGCGTGAAGCTCTGTGTGAACCATCAGCTTCGCTTCTGCCCGTCAATGCGTGCGCTGCACTCGGAAGCGGCGAACGGCAGCTTCGGACGTCTCCTGCACGGCGCGGCGCAGATTCGCCGCAACCGCAACAAGGCGTACTTTGACGCCGGGAAATGGCGCGGCACCTGGAAAAACGACGGCGGCACGCTCATGAACCAGTGCATCCACTATACCGATCTCCTCCAATGGACGTTCGGCGACGCGGACGAGGTGTTCGCCTACACCGACCGCCTGACCCACCCGTACATCGAGGCCGAGGACATGGGCCTTGCGCTCATCCGCTTCAAAAACGGCGCGTACGCGACCGTCGAGGGCACGGTGAA
>SFIY01000072.1 GCA_004555205.1 Clostridiales bacterium | reverse complement strand
GTGCGGCGCCATGACGCAGGGCTATATCGGCTACCATCTGCAGCAGGCCATTCAGCAGGAGCTGAAGAACCGCGGCATAGAGAAGGAATGCGCCACCGTTGTGACGCAGGTCGTCGTGGACGGAGAGGACCCCGGCTTCCGGCACCCGACGAAGCCCGTCGGCAGCTTCTATACGAAGGAAGAGGCCGAGAAAATCGCCGCGGAGAAGGGCTTCGTCTTCGTCGAGGACGCCGGACGCGGCTATCGTCGTGTCGTTCCCTCCCCGATCCCCAAGCGCATCGTGGAGCTGAACGTTGTCGATCAGCTCGTGCGCGCCGGTGACATCGTCATCACCGTCGGCGGCGGCGGCATCCCCGTCGTTGAAACCGAAGATGGACTGCGCGGCGTCGCGGCCGTCATCGACAAGGACCGCGCCAGCTCTCTGCTTGCGCAGGACGTGCGCGCCGACCGTCTCATCATCCTCACCGCTGTGGACGCCGTATGCGTCAATTACAATAAGCCCGACCAGACGGAGCTGTCCTCCATGACGATTGCCGAGTGCGAGAAGTATATCGCCGAAGGCCAGTTCGCCCCCGGAAGCATGCTGCCGAAGGTCGAGTCCTGCATGGAGTTCGTGAAGAACAACGACCATGGCGGAACCGCGCTCATCACTTCCCTGGCCCGTGCCGCCGACGCTCTTGAAGGCAAGACCGGCACGGTCATTACCCGGTAAGCAAATTTTTGTCCCGTTTCGCATCTCCCAGCGAAGTCCGAACAAAATTTTAAGAGAGGGGTTCAAATCATGTCTAAGAAGACCAAAAGATCCATCAGCACATTTGCGATCCTGCTCGCCGTTATGCTCCTTGTGTCGATCGCCACGTGGCTCGCAGCGGGCAAGACCTACACCGGCGAGGACGGCGAGATCGCCGAAGTCGTCGGCGCCTCCGCCAGCGACATCTTTATGGGGCCTGTCAACGGCTTTGCCGACGCCTCTGACGTTATCACGTTCGTATTCTGCCTCGGCGCGTTCCTTGCCATCGTGAACGCCACCGGCGCTCTTGAGACCGGCATCCACACGCTCGTCCGCAAGCTGCACGGCAAAGAGCTCGTGCTCGTTTGGATCCTCATGTTCCTGTTCTCCGTCGGCGGCACGACCTACGGCATGGGCGAAGAGACCGTTGGCTTCTACATCCTGCTCGCCGCCACGATGATGGCCGCCGGCTTTGACCCGATCGTCGGCGCGGCCACCGTGCTGCTCGGCGCCGGCACCGGCGTTCTCGGCTCCACCATCAACCCGTTCGCGACCGGCGCTGCCGTCGCTGCCGCGACCTCTGTCGGTGTCGAAGTGAACATGGGCACCACCTATGTCATCGGCATCATTCTCTGGCTTGTCTCCTACCTTCTCTCCGTGCTGTTTGTCACCGCGTATGCGAAGAAGGTCCGCGCCAACAAGGGCTCCATCCTCACCGCCGCGCAGCTCGACGAGTGCCAGAAGGCTTACGGCGGCAAGGACGTCACCACCGCGAAGCTCACCGGCCGCCAGAAGGCCGTGCTGTGGCTGTTTGCTCTCTCCTTCGTCGTGATGATCCTCGGCTTCATCCCCTGGGGCGAATTCGTCGGCTACGAAGACGCCGGTGCTTACGGCTTCTTCTCCCACACCACCACCTGGCTCACCGGCGCCGGCCTCGGCGACTGGTGGTTCTATGACGCCGCCACCTGGTTCCTGCTCATGGGCATCATCATCGGCATCGTCGGTCTGGAGGACCGGAGCCAGCTCATGAAGCTCATCGCCTCCGGCTTCGGCGACATGGTCTCCGTCAACCTCGTTATCGCGATGGCTCGTGCCACCAGCGTTATCATGAGCACTACCGGTCTCGGCACCTGGCTGGTCGAAGCCTCCGTCACCGCGCTGAGCCAGTCCGGCGTTTCCGCCGGCGTGTTCGGTCTGCTTGACTACATACTCCACGTCGGTCTCAGCTTCCTCGTTCCGAGTTCCTCCGGTCTCGCCGGTCTGTCCGCCCCGATCGTCTCCCCGATCGTCTCCCAGCTTGGCTGGAGCGTAGAGACCTCCATCATGATCAACGTTGCCGCCAACGGCTTCGTCAACCTCTTCACCCCGACCTGCGGTTTCATCATGGGCGGTCTCGCGCTCGCGCGCGTCCCCTACGAGAGCTGGCTGAAGTGGGCGTGGAAGCTGCTCCTCACGCTGTTCGTCGTCGTCGGCGTCGTCCTTATTGTAGGTTTGTCAATGATGTGTTACAGAGAGGGAAAAGAAGAAAGGACGAGTTTGGGAGAGCGCCAGTTGAGGGGGCGCATGGGGAAATCGTTGTATTTTCTATTCCAGGCAGCAAGCTGTTTTTGGAAGTCCTCGAAGGAAAAGAATTTGTGTGAAGCATAGAAGTATTCATTGTCTTTGCGATGGCTACGCTCCACCTTTCCGTTGTGTCTAGGAGTGAAGGGCTTAATGCATTTGTGCTGAATACAAAGCTGATCCAGCGTAGCTTCAAAGAGCGTTTTCTTGTCGGAGCATTGAGAGTTGAGCCGGTTGGTAAACTCTGGGCCGTTGTCCGTTTGGACACACTCAATGGCATAAGGGAAGCGCTTCATGCAGTGCTTGATGAACTCTGAAGAAGAATAAGAGTTGTGTTCTTTGAAGGCTTCCAGATAGCGAAAGCGACTATATTCATCAATGAAAGTGTACTGGTAATAATAGCCGCCATTCTCTTTGGCATCTTCGACGGCAGCTCCAACCAGGCAGGATGCAGGAACATACTTCACATCGATCTGAACCTTCTGTCCAGGATAGTCTGCTGCTTTATACCTTTTGGGAATGTACTTTGGGTTGGGCAGTTTAACAGCCATTTGTCCTCTTCTCCTTAGAAACCTATACAGGCCGGAGAAGGATCTGCTGTACCCGCGTTGCCGTAACTTTACCCAAAACACCACCAGACCGGCATTTGGGTTTCTACGACGCATGTCGTCGATGAGTTTGATCTCCTCTGGCTGGTGCTGCTTAGGATGACTGTGGGGCCGATGAGATCGATCCTCCAGTGATTGCAGCGTGCCGTCATAGCGCTTCATCCAGCGGTAAATGTACTGCCGGTATGTCCTGTACCGGATCGCGGCTGCTGTGACGCCGTTTTTCTGCGCATAACGAATTAGGGATTGCCTATACAGGGCGGTTTGTGTTATCTTGTTCATAGCGAATAGAGGTACACCTGCCTTTCGGTTTTGTCTGAGCAACTCAACCCTAACACAGGTTCTTTCTATTCGCTATTCTTTTTTTATCTTTTGTCACACATCATTGTAAACCCTACAATAAGGGGAAGAAAAATTTCTTTTAGATACTTGTTTTCCTAAAACTGATGTGATATAATAATTCAATTCCAGAAAAGGAGTAAAAAATATGCGGCAAGG
>SFIY01000071.1 GCA_004555205.1 Clostridiales bacterium | reverse complement strand
CTGCAAAAGGCAGAGATGATAATGCAATAACTATTAAGAGCAAAGGGGGCCGCTTACCGAAAAGGGACAGCGGTCCCTCTTTTTGCGCTCTTTTCGGTGAGCGGCTACAGGAAAGGAGTGCAAGAATGACGAAGGAGACCATCTCCCGGTATCTGGAGAACGGATGCAAGGGACATAAGAATGTAGTCAGCAGCCGGGAATTGGAGCGGGCGCTGGGCATCAGCGGGAACGAGCTTAGGCGAAAGATCAACCAGCTGCGGCAGGAGGCTGTGCCCATTGCGGCGGATCGGCGGGGGTATTACTGACGCTGCCATCTCCGGCCTGGAGCGGGCCTTGGAGAATTTCGGGAAATGAGGAAGCCCACGACCAGGCTCGTGCCCTGGGTGGGCGGCAAGGGGCAGCTCATGTGGGCCATACAGATGCTTTTGCCCAGCCACTATAAGACGCTGGTGGATGTGTTCGGCGGCAGCGGCATTATTACGCTAAACACCGCTGTGCCCAGGGGCTGCTTGCAGATCTATAACGACCTGAACCACGATTTGTATAACCTCCTGTTCTGTGCCAAGGAGCGTCCGATGGAGCTGGTCAGGGAGTTGGGCTTTCTCCCCATCAACGCCCATGACGAATTCGATGTGTTGCAGCGTCAGCTTCGGGGCGAGGACTTCACCATGGAATATATGGAGCAGCAGCTGGATCTGACGGAAATTCTATTGCAGCCGCTCCAGGCGGAGATCGTGCGGCAGCTGCTTTTAGAGCGTGGTAGTTTAGGCAATGTGCGCCGTGCCGCGGCGTTTTATAAGCTGCAGCGCTACAGCTATAACAGCAGCGGCGACAGCTATGGCGGAGGCTCCTGCGATATACGACGGTTTTTCCATGATATATGGGAGTGCTCCCATCGGCTGAAAAATGTGGTGCTGGAGAATAAGGACTTTGAGAGTATTATCGCCGCCCACAATGATCTGCAGACCGTGGTCTACTGCGACCCGCCCTACTATGAGGCGGAGTGCTACACGGTGGAGTTTCCCCGCAGCGACCACCAGCGGCTCCACGATGCGCTGGCAAAGCACAAGGGGTTTGCCGTGGTGTCCTACAATAGCTGCGACTATATCCGGGAGCTATACGAGGATTTTTTCATCCATGAAGTGGAGCGGCCCAACAGCCAGTCCAAAAAGGAAAACTCCATTTACCGGGAGTACATCATGACCAACTACGACCCCCGCCACTTTGCGCCGCAGATGTCCTTCTTTAGCGAATATGGCAGCGGGGACAAAACCTGCAAGCTGATCCACATCCCGGAGAAACCACGAAAAATATAGGAGGAAATTTTACTATGAACAGCGAAATGAAATTTGAAAAGAACGGTCTGCTCATCCCCAACGGTGCGCTGGAGGAACTGGGTTTGGCTGGCATCTCCCTGTCTGCGTGGCTGGGGCAGGACCACATCCTGCTCATGCCGCAGGAAATGACGGCAGAGCAGCTGCTGCACGCACTGGAGGGCTTGTCTCGGGCCTCCGTGGAGCTGCTGGGTGTGCTGCAGGCGGCGTGCAGGAGGCCCTGCGCCGCCGGCTGTGAAAGGAACATGGAGGATATGGCGCAGGTGCCGAAGAACATTCGGCCCCTGCTTATGCTGAGTGGGTGCTGTCCGTCCGCACTGGCACAGCTTTGGGAGGAAGGAGACATTGTCTATGCTGCCGAGTGAGACGATGTACCCCTACACGGCCAAAGAGGCTCGGGAGCGGGGCGAGTTGGAGCTGTGGCGGGCTAATTTCCGCACCAACTGCGCCTGCGCCGGGGCCATAGAGCTGGCCATCCGCAGGGACTTTGACGGAATGCATCTGGGCACCGACTGCGCCAAAAGCGTTATTGACCAGTACGGCTACAAGCGGGTGGGCTTTGTGCTGGCCAACACCTTGCAGGAGCAGTCCTATGACGGCCGCTATCATGAGACCAATAAGCGGTGGAGCCGCTCCATCTTCGTCCACGAAGATGGAGGACACCGGCACACCTTCCTCATAAACAGCCATCCCGCCGTGTTGGACGGATTCGTCAGCGAATACCGGGCAGAGCTGGCAAAGCTGCATCTATTCGGCGCAGAACACTGTGAACCCAACTCCGGGGAGCAGGATTTTACCGGCAGGGTGCTGATCCTGTCGCCGGATACACTGCGGGAATCCTACTGGCAGCCGGAGAATCAGCTGTGGCTGGCCCTGAGCGGCTTTGGCTGTCAGCCCCACGCCCGTGGCCGCTCGGTACTCTGCACCTGTTTGGGAGACGGCGAGACCACGAGGTGGAACCGCTCCGAGTTCGCAGGCATTATCCGTGACGAGTGCATCCCTGACTGGGCAGCGGAGAAATTGGCCGAGCTGCGGCGTGGGATGCATGAAATGACAATGTAAGGAGGACGCAAAATGAAAACTGCAAAGCGTATCATGCTCATGCTGAGCATCACGGCGCTGCTGTGCTGCCTGCTGTCTGTGGCGGCCTTTGCCGCAGGCAGCGGCGATGTAGCGGGCGCAGTGGAGAGCACCTGGACGGCGGCGTCCGGGCAGATCAAGTCGGTGGTCAACAAGGTGGTATTCCCCGCTATTGACATGATTCTGGCTATTTTCTTCTTCGTGAAGCTGGGGACGGCGTATTTTGACTATCGGAAAAC
>SFIY01000034.1 GCA_004555205.1 Clostridiales bacterium | reverse complement strand
AAGTTTTATATTTCGCTGCTTGCATAGATGGCTTTTGAGAACCTCCATATGTTCTGAGCCGTTCGTAAATTCTATCGCCAGCTTTTCTGACGGAATGTATGTTTCAAGAGGTATTCCCAACAGTTTATCCGAACCGAGCTGTACCTTTAGTCCTTTTTGATTGGCGTAATAGGCGACAGCCAAGCCGGGGAACACGGAGCGATATTCGTTTTCGCACACAGTGCATTTTTCTCCGATAATTGTTCTGTCGCTGATTTTTGCTTTCCAAGAGTGTCCAAGTGAACATTTCCACCACACACTTTTCATTGACTTTCTTGACACTTGTGTCGGGAGCAGAGAGTTTTTTTCGTAATCCCATTCAGCAAGCAGTTTCCTGTCCGTTGTGGCTAAATCATTGTATCCTGCAAGAACCGCCCTGTCCGCACAAACCGGGCATACTGTTCCTTTTACACGAGCATTGATAACGGACTTCCACTCATTGCCACAGGTCTTACACTTCCACCAAACATTGTGTCTTGATTTTGCGTTTACCTCATCAGGCATTAGGGGATAATTTCTTTCTGACCACTCAGCCGCAAGTTCAGGGTGCGTAGTCGCCAAGTCATTAAATCCTTTGAGCAATGTATATCCGCTGCAATACGGACATCTGCTCCCATCGGCACGGGTTGAAATAAGAGTGTGCCACTCGTTTCCGCAATCTTTGCATTTCCACCAAGCCTTACTGTTTGCAAAGGCTGTCACCATTGTAGGTAGCAACGGAAGATTTCTGTCAGACCATTCAGCAGCAATATCGGGATACTGCGAAGCAAGGTCATTGAATCCGGCAAGGACTTTATTGTGTGAGCAGTATGGACAGCCTGTTTTATTGATTGTTCTGCTTTTGACAGTAGCCGTCCACTCGTGACCGTGTTCGCACTTCCATATCACTTTTTTATGAGAACCGGCAGTAACCTCCGTTGGCTTAATCGTGTTTTTCTCAGACCACTCTAATGACAATTTCGGCTTTACCGTAGCCAAATCGTTAATACCCTCAACAACCCTTGCTCCTGAACAAATGGGGCAGCCTTCGCCTTTGGAACGAGCCTTCACGCTCGCCTGCCATTCGTGACCGCAACTGCCTTTCCACCAAACTCTCTTGTTTGAGCCGTAAGTAATATTATCGGGAGTAAGCGGAAAGTTCCTTTCCGACCATTCCGAAACAAGCTCCGGATGTACTTTCGCCAAACTATTACTCATAGCAAAACCGCTCCTTCCTCTCTGTTTGCACTCATTATATTGAGGAAAGAGAAATCGGGGTAGTTTGCGAACATGGGGAGAAATAAAAAAAGCCCCTTGAAAAAGGTTCATCCTCTTTCAAGGGATTATTCGACAAACGGGAAGTTATGATTATCTATACTCTTCAGGAAGTTCCATATGAAATACTTCGCACAACAACTTTACATCATGCATATCATTTTCATCATAATCGTATCCCAAATGGAACAGCAGTTGACTATACGGTTCAATACAAGAAACTTCTATTTCCTCAATTTTTCCTATTCCCGAAAAAATCTCTGATGGAAAACAATCCCCTTCGTAAAGAATTTCACCATTTTTTGTATATTCAAAACAATGTAAATCAATAATTCTTTTCTTCAAATCCTCCCATACTGTATGGTTCGTTGTTGTATACTCCATTTTTATCTCATAGAAACCATTGTTTTTAATTATCTGTATAAATTTATGATAATCTTTCTTTTCTACAAATATATCAATATCGTTATGTCTTCTTGTTTCATATCCAATAAGCGCATCTACACCCCAACCGCCGTCAAGAAATACTTTAATCTCCGCATCCGTTGCAAGTCTGATAATCTGTTTTGCATCTGTTATACTGACCATATTTTCCTCCCCTAAATCCCGATTTGTTTATCTGTCTTTTCAAATAATGGGCGACCTCGAAAGAAAGTCGCCCATTCACACTTTGAAATTATGCGATTTTTTTGCCTCTGCACGTTTTCCTACATCGATTGGTGTAAGTTTGGTGTAAGGCGTAAGGTTTTTCGTTTCCCCTGTGTCCGAAAACCCTTGATATTACGGGCTTTTTCGCGTTTCGGTCAATCTAAGGGCTTCATTGTGGGGAACAGGATCACATCGCGGATGGAGTCAGTGCCGCAGAGCATCATGGCGCAGCGGTCAATACCGAAGCCAAGACCGCCCGTGGGAGGCATACCGTATTCCAGCGCCAGCACGAAATCGTCATCCATCATATCGGCTTCTTCGTCGCCCTTGGCGCGCTTTTCAGCCTGCGACTTGAAGCGCTCATACTGGTCGATGGGGTCGTTCAGCTCGGAGAACGCATTGCCCATCTCGCAGCCGCAAATGAACATCTCGTAGCGCTCGGTCAGATAGGGGTCCGTGGGGCTGCGCTTTGCCAGGGGCGAAACCTCCACCGGGTACATGGTGATAAAGGTGGGCTGTATCAAGGTGTCCTCCACCTTCTGATCGAAGGTTTCGTACAGAGCGTTGCCCCACTTCTTGTCCACACCGTCCATATCCACGCCAACGCTCTTAGCCAGCGCCACGGCGGCGGCATCGTCGCCCTCGATGGCCATAAAGTCCGCGCCGGTCACTTCCTTGACGGCGTCGGCCATGGTCTGACGCTTCCAGGAGGGCGTCAGGTCGATCTCATGGCCCAGCCAGTTGACCTTGTAGGTGCCCAGAATTTCCTGCGCCGCGCCGGAGAGAATACCCTCGAGAATGTCCATCATGCCATCCAGATTGGTGAAAGCCTGGTACAGCTCGCAGGTGGTAAATTCGGGGTTATGCTTGGTGTCCATACCCTCGTTGCGGAAGATGCGGCCCACTTCGTACACACGCTCCATGCCGCCCACGATCAAGCGCTTCAGATGCAGCTCGGTGGCGATACGCAGGTACATATCAATATCCTGTGCATTGTGGTGCGTAATAAAGGGACGGGCATTGGCGCCGCCGGCAATGGGGCTGAGGACGGGCGTTTCCACCTCCATAAAGCCCAAATTGTCCAGATAGCGGCGCAGATAGGCCACGAACTTACTGCGGATCTCAAAGTTGCGCTTGGACTCGGGATTCACGATCAAATCCACATAGCGCTGACGATAGCGGATCTCCTTGTCCTGCAAGCCGTGGAACTTCTCGGGCAGGGGCTGCAGGGACTTGGACAGCAAGGTGATCTCCTTGCAGCGGATGGACATCTCGCCGCGCTGGGTGCGGAATACCTCGCCCTTCACGCCCACGATGTCGCCGATGTCGAACTTCTTGAAACGGTTATACGCCTCTTCATCCATTTCGTCCTTACGGGCATAGAGCTGAATGCGGCCGGACTTATCCTGCAAATCACAGAAGGACACTTTACCCATGCCACGTTTGCTCATCAGACGGCCGCCCAAGGTAACCTCGGTACCTTCCAGCGCGTCAAAATTGTCTTTCACTTCCTGTGCGTGGTGGCTCACATCAAACTTGGTGATATCAAAGGGATTGCGGCCCTCATCCTGCAAAGCCTTGAGCTTGTCGCGGCGGATTTGCAGAATCTCACTCAGTTCCTGCTGGGTATTCTGATTGTTCTTCTCTGCCATAATGCAGTGTCCTCCTTATCGTTCAATCTTTTCCACTCGGTAACGAATCATACCGCGGGGAGCTTCTACATTCACTTCATCGCCTACACGAGCGCCCATCAGCGCCTTGCCGAAGGGGGAATCCTCGGATACGGCGCGGCTCATCACATCAGCCTCCTGAGAGCCGACGATCTTATACGCAGGCAGTTCCTTGCCGTTATCCAGATTGGTCACGGTGACGCGGCAGCCGATAGAGATCTTATCCGAATCCACTTCGGAATCGTCCACGATCACAGCGTGCAGCAAAATTTCCTCCAGTTCGGCAATACGGGAGTAGAGCTTGCCCTGCTCGTTTTTCGCCTCGTCATATTCACTGTTTTCGCTCAAATCGCCGAAGCCTCTGGCTTCCTTAATCAGCTCTGCAATTTCGTCCGCGCGGGTGGTCTTGTTGTATTCCAGTTCCTTTTTCAGTTCGTCAAAGCGCTCCTGGCTCATCTTAAACTCTTTCACCATGACGTTACATTCCTTTCTATTGCTCGGTGTGCCCTATCGGGCCACATAGTATACTTATATAATATGTCATGTTGCATTATAGAGAGTTTCTTCCGGTCTGTCAAGCGTCGGATTCCACAGTTTTTATGCCAAATGCCTCGACGGGCAGCTTTCTCTCCGTAAAAAGCACGCTCAAAAGCTGAGGGTCTTCCTCTATCTGCCCGCACCACGGCTCCAGCAGCCGGTAGCGCACCCGCTGATGTGCCTCGCACGCCTGCCCCAGCCAAAGCGTCGGTATGTTTTCTGCCTGCACATCATCGCAGCAGACCTGCATAATGGCGCCGCGTCCGCTATGTCCTGCGGATAATCCGTATTCCATCCGCAGCCAATCGCTCAGCTTCTCCTGTCCCTGCCCGATGTCCAGCACCATATAGCGCGCTTTTTGCACCAGCATAACCGCCGCCTGCTCCACTGTGCTGTTCATTCTTTTGGCGCACAAACGCACCGTACTGCGGTGGAGGTCCAAGCCGTTCTGTCGGCAAAAACAGTCCAATAGCGGCTCCATCAGGGCTTGACGCAGCGGCGCCTCCGAGACGGGGGCAATCCCCTCCGCTCGGCAAAGCGCCGTCATTGCCGGCGGCATGACCGCCTGATGAACGCCTTGCTGCGCCATTTGGTGCAGCAGACGCAGCAGCCGCCGTTTACGCCGCCGTGTATGGCTCTCGCCGCAGTGCAACACACAAAACGGAATACCGGCCATTTCCTCCCATGTAAGACGCGGCCTGAAATGCCGGTTTTCCTCCTGTCTGATATAGCCCAGCATAAAAATATCCTCCCGCACCAGCCTATGGAGCGGGAGGATATTTTATACATTTTTCTGTCACCAGTCGTAGGCAATGTAGCCGGGCAAATACGGCAGCGGATCAATCGCCGCGCCGTTTTTATACATCGTATAGTGAATATGCGGCCCGTCGGAATTGCCGGTACTGCCGCACCAGCCGATGACCTGTCCCTGCACCACCTGCTGTCCTTCCGATACATTCCAGTCGCACATATGGCCGAACAGTGTAACAATACCATCATGGTGATCGATCATCACGCTGATGCCGTAGCCGCCATTCCAGCCGGCCTGAATCACCGTACCGGATTTGGGGGCCAGCACAGGGCTGCCATAGGGAGCACCGATATCGGCGCCGTTATGGTATTCCTTACCGTGGAACGGACAGATTCTGTAACCGTAAGGGCTGGTCACATACCGTGTGGAGTTGGTGGGCCAGATATAGCCGCCTACGCCCGCATTACCGGAGGAACCGCCGGATGATCCGGAATTTTGGCTGTTCGCCTTTTTGATGAGTGCCAATATGCGGGCCTCATCCTCCTCCGCCTGCTCATGCATTGCCTGCATGCCGGCTTCCGTTGACTCATATTCCTTGATCAGCGCTTCTGCGGCGGCGATCTGCTCCTCCATTTCCTGCTGCGTGCTTATCAGCTCCGCCTTCTGCTCCTCAAGCGCCTCTTGGTCCATCGCCAATTGCTCGCGGGTGGCACGCAGCTGCTCCATCACATTGCGGTCATATTCCATGACCTCGTTGATAAAGTCCATACGGCCGAGAAGATCGGCAAAACTGGTTGCCTTGAAGATCACCGACCAATAGGAAACCGGCCCGCGCTCTTCTTCCTGGCGTATCTGCTTGCAGAACAGCTCATACTGCTCCTCCTCTTGGGCCTTGAGCTCCTTGATACGCGCCGTCGTTTCATCCGACTGCTTCTGCACCAAAGACACCTGTTTGCGAAGCCGGTCATTGCGCTGATCCATCAGCGCCTTCTGTTCCAGCACCTTGTCCTTGTCGGCCTGAATTGCTTCAATTTTCTTTTCAAGCTCTGCCTGTTCTTTGCGCGCTTCCTCCAACTGTTGGTCATAGTCTGCCGCGTAAGTCTTTGTCGGACAGGCAATGTAAACCATCGTCATCAGCATCAAAGCGGCGCATAACAGCGACACCACTCGTTTACGAATCAACATTCTGTCCCTCCTTATACGCGCAGGAATTTGCGGATAGCGGTCAGGCTGCCGCCCACACCTACCAGAATACCTACCAAAATAAAGGCGCACAGCACCGGAGCCCAAATGCCGCCAAAGGGCGATACATTGATTAGCTGCAGGGTGTCGGAATTTTCAATGCCCTTGGCAATGGCTTCATACAGCAGCCACTGTAGGCCAAAGGCAATGGCCGCACCGCTCAAGCCCAGCAGCAAGCCCTCGTAAACAAACGGCCAGCGAATAAAGCTGTCCGTGGCGCCCACCATCTTCATAATGGCAATTTCATCGCGGCGGTCAAAGGTGGTCAGCTTAATGGTGTTGGAGATAATGAACACGGAGATAATGAGCAATATGGCGATCAGCGCCACACTGATCACGCCGGCAATATTGCGCAAGGTAATAAAGCCGTTGGAGATGGCATGGTCTGCGCGGATTTTGGCAATGCCCTCCACCTGCTCCACCTGCTCGGCCACCTGATCCATATCCGCTTTGTCCTTTAAATGGATCACATAGCGGTGGCGGAAAACCGAGGCGTCCACGCCGCTGTAAAGATCATCCTCATCAAACTGCTCAATGTAGGCTTCCTTGGCCTCCTCGCGGGTAACAAAGGTGCAATCCGCTACGCCGTCAACGCCCTCCACCATCGGCTGCAGGGCCCGGGCCTCCGTGTCAGACAGGGTTTCATCCACAAACGCCAGTATGGCGTTTTCCTTTTGCATATCCTTCAGGTTTTCGTTGGCGTTATAGGCCACCAGAGAAAATGTGCCCATAATCAGCAAACATGCCACCGTCACGCCGATGGCCGCAAAGGACATGAAGCTGTGCGAAAGCATATTGCCCGCACCCTCACGGAAAAAGTATTTCACATTGTGTTTCATCGCTTAAACCTCATATGTACCCACGCCGTCACCGGCCACAACGCCTGCATCAATCATAATCACGCGTTTATCGAAGTGATTCACCAAGCCCTTTTCGTGGGTGACCACCACCACGGTCGTACCCAGTGCATTGATGCGTTCGAGCAGCGTCATGATCTCCAGCGAACGGCCCGGGTCCAGATTGCCGGTAGGCTCATCCGCCACAATGGTGCTGGGGTTGTTCACCAGGGCGCGGGCAATGGCCACGCGCTGCTGCTCACCGCCGGACAGCTCATCGGGATAGCGGTCCTCTTTCCCGGACAGTCCCACCAGCTCCAGCACATAGGGAATACGGCTGCGGATCTCCTTGGAGGAGGCACCCACTGCACGCATGGCCAGTGCCAGATTGTCGTACACGGTCTTTTTCCCGATCAGGCGGAAGTCCTGAAAAATGACGCCGATGGTGCGGCGCATATAGGGAATCTGCCTGTCGGAAATATTGCTCATGCTGAAACCGTTAATCATAATGCGTCCGCTGCTGGGCAAAATCTCGCCTGTCAGCAGCTTAATGATGGTGGATTTACCGCTGCCGGACGGTCCCACCAGAAAGACAAATTCTCCGTCCTCTATGCCAAAGGAAATGCCGCGCAGGGCTTCCGTTCCGTTATCATATGTCTTTTCAACGTCCTTTAATCGAATCATGCTATTACCTCAAATTCGTCGCGCCTCTATGTTTATCGGCATCATTCGCCATATTTTTCACATAAAATATTATATCGAAAAGGTTACAAAATGGCAACAGGAAAAATATGAAAAAAATGTTAACATAATAAAATAAAAAGTGCCTTTCGGCACTTTTTAATCGTATGAATTTTATGCTTCGATGCCGCGGCTGGTCAGGTATTTCTTGACCATCAGCGCCACCTTAAAGGTAATGGCATCATCAAATTCCCGCAGGTCAAGGCCGGTCAGTTTCTTGATCTTCTCCAGGCGGTACACCAGCGTGTTGCGGTGGACGAACAGCTTGCGGGCGGTTTCGGAAACATTCAGGTTGTTCTCGAAGAATTTATAGATGGTGAACAGGGTCTCCTGGTCCAGTGCATCAATGGGGTTCTTCTTAAAGACCTCCTGCAGGAACATCTCGCACAGGGTGGTGGGCAGCTGATAGATCAGGCGGCCGATACCCAGATTTTCGTAGTTGATGATATAGCGCTCCGTGTCAAAGACCTTGCCCACTTCAATGGCGATCTGCGCCTCCTTGTAGGATTTGGCCAGATCGCGCAGGTGCATGGCCATCGTACCCACGCCTACGAATACACGGCTCTCACCGTCCAGACGCAGCGCCTCTTCGATCTGGGCAGCGACCTTCTCCAGTTCCTTGGCGCCGGCGCTTTCGCTCATCTGGTGGATCAGCGCCACATCGGCCTCACCCACGCTTAAAACGAAGTCGTTCTGGCGATCGGGGAAGAGATTCTGCACCACATCCAGAGGAATACTCTCCATCTGCTCATCGATCAGGCGGATGACAAATACGCCGCGGGGCACTTCTGCCGCCACATGCAATTCCTTGGCGCGCATATAAATATCACTGATAAGGATGTTATCGGAAATGATGTTTTTGATAAAGGAAGCCTTGTCGTGCTTCTCCTCATAGTAGGTCTTGGCGGAGTTCAGTGCCACCGTAGCCATGGCGCAAACGGTCTTGCCCACGCTGTCATCACCGCTGGCAAAGACGGCATAGTCGAAACGGCCGCCCCAACCGGGCATCGCCTTAAAGGTCTTGCCGTCCAGGGCAACGCAGCCGCCGTCTGCTGCCTCAATGGCCTCCACATACCTGGTCCATTTCTTGCCGATACCTGTCAGCTCACTGCAGGCAATCACCGTGCCCTCGCTGTCGATCACGCCAATTGTGCGGTCCGTCGTTTCCTTAAATTGCAATACAACATTTTGAAAAATTCGTCCTGACATGATGATCCTCCTGCCGCCTACTTCTATGGAAGTTTTGTGCAAACTGTCAAGCGGTTTTCTTCATTATATCGTCATAATCACGATTTTGCAAGTATTTTTTTATCTTTTTTACAAAATTTATTGTCTATTTTTTGTCATTCTGTCGATACTGCATTCCGTCCGCAGCCCTTCGATTTCCTCAGTACGCAGTGGGCGGAAAGCGCCG
Source organism: Clostridiales bacterium (assembly GCA_004555205.1). Lineage (GTDB taxonomy): Bacteria > Bacillota > Clostridia > Oscillospirales > Oscillospiraceae > Vescimonas. Next base: position 6,497 of record SFIY01000034.1, on the reverse strand, counting down.
CAGGGCAGTTTTTCATCCAAAATCAGCGGCCCCATGCGCAGCCGCTTCAAATATTGCACCGGCTTTCCGCGGCAGGCAAGCATGCGCTTGACCTGATGGAACTTTCCCTCCTGCAATGTCACCAATGCCTCGTGGTCTGACAGGATCTCCAGTCCGGCCGGCAGACACACCAGTCCGTCGCCCAAGACCATTCCTGCGGCAAAAGCCTCTATATCGGAGGTCTCCAGGCAGCCTTCCACGCGGGCATAATACACCTTGTCCACATGATATTTCGGCGAGAGCAATTTATGCGTCAAATTTCCGTCATTGGTCAGCAGCAGTAAACCCTCCGTGTCCTTGTCCAGTCGTCCCACCGGAGACAGGCCGCGCTTCTGCAGCTCCGGCGGCAGCAGATCCAGCACGGTTTTCTGCCTGCGATCCTCCACCGCTGACAGCACGCCTGCCGGCTTGTGCAGCATGATATAGGTAAATTCCTCATACGCCAGCGGCACACCGTCCAGCAAAATCTCCGCTTGCTGCGGATCGATTTTCATATCCGCGGCGGCCATTTTTCCGTTGACGAGAATACGGCCCTGCCGTACCATTTCCTTGACCTCACGCCGGGACTTTTTCCCTGTGGCGCTGATGATTTTATCCAGCCGTTCCATTGCCGCACCTCCTGACAGGTTGTATCATATCATATTTTTCGCAAAAACGGAATATACGATATAGCGAGGTGAAAAAAATGCTTGTTTTTCATGTGAAGCACGCCAAACGAAAGATGATTGCACTGACATCTGCCGTCGTCGTTGTATTATGCGTTGTCTTTTTGCTGCCCGGCTGCTTAGGCAAAAACGCAGCTTCCTCCGATCCCATCAACGCACCCACCACCGCCCAGCAGGTGGCCTATCTGGAGCAGTTGGGCTGGCAGGTAAGTGATGAACCGCTGGAAACACTGGAGCTGCAGCTTCCCGATGATCTAAAGGCCGACTACGCCGATTACTGCAAGCTGCAGGAGGAGCAAGGGATGCCCTTTTCCGAATTTGCCGGGCAAACCGTCAAGCGCTGTACCTACACGGTGACGAACTATCCCAACATAGAGCGCGGCGTACAGGCCAATCTCTACTTATGCGGCGATCAAATCATTGCCGGCGACATTATTGCTACCGGCGAAAACGGCTTCCAATCCGGCCTGGCCTTCCCCGAATCATAAGAAAAAAGCGGCAGGACAAAGTCCTGCCGCTTTTCAGCGTACAAATGTCAGCTTGTCGGAGAATTACTCCTCGATGCCGATAACAACACCGGAACCGACGGTACGGCCACCCTCACGGATAGCGAAACGCAGACCGTTCTCGATAGCGATGGGGGTAATCAGCTCAACGTTCATGTCGACGTTATCGCCGGGCATGCACATCTCAGTGCCTTCGGGCAGGGTGATGACGCCGGTAACGTCGGTGGTACGGAAGTAGAACTGGGGACGATAGTTGTTGAAGAAAGGCGTATGACGGCCACCCTCGTCCTTGGTCAGAACGTAAACCTGGCCAACGAACTTGGTGTGAGGATGGATGGAGCCGGGAGCGGACAGAACCTGGCCGCGCTCGATCTCGGTCTTGGCAACACCGCGCAGCAGAGCGCCGATGTTATCGCCGGCTTCAGCGTAGTCCAGCAGCTTGTGGAACATTTCGATACCGGTAACGACGGTCTCGCGCTTCTCGTCCTGCAGGCCAACGATCTCGACCTTCTCGTTCAGCTTCAGCACACCGCGCTCCACACGACCGGTAGCAACGGTACCACGGCCGGAGATGGTGAAGACGTCCTCGACGGGCATCAGGAAGGGCATATCTTCCTTGCGGTCGGGAGTGGGGATCCAGGTGTCAACAGCGTCCATCAGTTCCTTGATGCAAGCATACTCAGGCGCATTGGGATCGTTGGACTCGGAAACCAGAGCGTTCAGAGCGCTGCCGCGGATGATGGGGGTGTCATCGCCGGGGAAGCCGTAGAAGTCCAGCAGCTCGCGAACTTCCATCTCGACCAGCTCGAGCAGCTCTTCATCGTCAACCTGATCGCACTTGTTCAGGAACACCAGCACGGAAGGAACGTTCACCTGACGGGCCAGCAGCAGGTGCTCACGAGTCTGAGCCATGGGGCCGTCGGAGGCAGCGATAACCAGGATAGCGCCGTCCATCTGAGCAGCGCCGGTGATCATGTTCTTGATATAGTCAGCATGGCCCGGGCAGTCAACGTGTGCATAGTGACGAGCTTCGGTCTCATACTCGACGTGAGCGGTGTTGATGGTGATACCACGCTCGCGCTCTTCGGGAGCCTTATCGATGGAAGAGTAATCGGTGTAGTCAGCCTTACCCTGCAAAGCCAGATACTTGGTAATAGCAGCGGTCAGAGTGGTCTTACCATGGTCGATGTGGCCGATGGTACCGATGTTAACATGGGGCTTGTTTCTCTCAAATTTCTGCTTAGCCATTTGGAAAAATCCTCCTTAACAATTTTAGTATCATTGTGTGGTGCAATGTTTTGCTTAACATTGCCATTTTACAGTATTTGTCCGCGAAAATCAATCACTATTTGCAGATTTAGAAATTTTCGCGGCCGGTGCGCTTATTAATCAACTTCTCCTGCAAGCTCTTGGGCAGCTCCACATAGTGGCTGGGCTCCATGGTGTACTGACCGCGGCCCTGGGTGCGGGAGCGCAGGTTGGTTGCGTAACCGAACATCTCAGACAGGGGAACGAAAGCATCGATCTGCTGAGCGCCGGAGCGCATCTCATAACCCTGGATCTGGCCGCGGCGAGCATTCAGATCGCCGATAACATCGCCCATATATTCTTCGGGAACGATGACGCAGACCTTCATAATGGGTTCGAGCAGCACGGGGTCCGCCTCCGCCATGGCTTCTTTGAACGCCATGGAACCGGCAATCTTAAAGGCCATTTCAGAGGAGTCGACCTCGTGATAGGAGCCGTCGTACAAAGTGACCTTTACGTCGACGACGGGATAGCCGGCCAGGATACCGGACTGCATGGCGCCCTGAATACCGGCGTCAACAGCGGGGATATACTCCTTGGGAACCGAGCCGCCCACGGTAGCGTTGACGAACTCGTAGCCCTTGCCGGACTCGTTGGGCTCCAGCGTGATCTTGACGTGACCGTACTGACCGGAACCGCCGCTCTGGCGCTTGTACTTGGTCTCGTGGTTGACCTTCTTGCGGACGGTTTCCTTGTAGGCAACCTGCGGAGCACCCACATTGGCCTCCACCTTGAACTCGCGCAGCAGGCGGTCCACGATGATCTCCAGGTGCAGCTCGCCCATACCGGCGATGATGGTCTGACCGGTTTCCTCATCGGCCCATCTTCTCCTGACCGGCCTTGGTCTTCGGCTCGATGGCCACGCGGATCACGGGCTCGGGGAATTCCATGGACTCGAGGATGACGGGGTGACTTTCATCACACAGGGTGTCACCGGTGGTGGTATTCTTCAATCCGACAACGGCGGCGATATCGCCGGAGTAGACGGTGTCAATATCCTCACGGTGATTGGCGTGCATCTGCAGGATGCGGCCCATACGCTCGCGCTTGCCCTTGGTTGCGTTCAACACGGAAGAACCGGCGTTGAGCGTACCGGAGTAAACGCGGAAGAAGCTCAGACGACCCACATAGGGATCGGTCATGATCTTAAAGGCCAGTGCTGCGAAGGGCTCGTCATCGGAAGAATGACGCACTTCCTCAGCATCGGTCTTGGGGTTGACGCCGGTGATGTCCGCGACGTCAGTGGGTGCGGGCATATAGTCCACGATGGCATCCAGCAGCTTCTGGACGCCCTTGTTGCGGTAAGAGCTGCCGCAAGTAACGGGGACCATCTCCACCGCGCAGGTCGCCTGGCGGATTGCCTTGCGGATCTTGGCGGTAGGGATCTCCTCACCCTCCAGATACATTTCCATGATGTCATCATCAAACATGGACACTGCATCCAGCAATTTTTCACGATACTCGTTGGCCAGATCCACCATGTCCTCCGGAATCGGCTCGACACGGACATCCTTGCCCAACTGATCGTAATAAATATCGGCATTCATCTCCACCAGGTCGATGATCCCCTTGAAGGTATCCTCTTTCCCGATGGGGAGCTGAATAGGCACGGCGTTTGCCTTCAAGCGATCGCGCACCATGTCCAGCACATGGAAGAAATCCGCGCCCGTAATGTCCATCTTGTTGACATAGATCATACGGGGCACATGGTAGTGATCGGCCTGACGCCACACGGTCTCAGACTGAGGCTCTACGCCGCCTTTGGCACACATGACGGTAACGCTGCCGTCCAGGACGCGCAGAGAACGCTCCACCTCCACAGTAAAGTCCACGTGACCCGGTGTGTCAATAATGTTGATACGCGTCTGGGGGAACTGCTCCTCGCTGCCCTTCCAGTAGCAGGTAGTGGCAGCGGAGGTAATCGTAATACCGCGCTCCTGCTCCTGCTCCATCCAGTCCATCGTGGCAGTACCTTCGTGCGTTTCACCGATTTTATAGTTGACGCCCGTGTAATACAGAATACGTTCTGTCGTGGTGGTCTTGCCTGCATCAATGTGGGCCATGATGCCGATATTTCTTGTATTTTCCAGTGTAACCTTTCTCGGCATACCGTTCTCCTTTTACCTGATTGGCTCCGATTACCAACGGAAGTGGGCGAATGCCTTATTGGATTCGGCCATCTTGTGGGTATCTTCGCGCTTCTTCACGGCTGCGCCGGTGTTGTTGGCAGCATCCATAATCTCACCTGCCAGGCGCTCGGCCATGGTACGCTCGCTGCGAGCGCGGGAATAGTTGGTCAGCCAGCGCAGACCCAGGGTCTGACGGCGGGCGGGACGAACTTCCATGGGGACCTGATAGGTGGCGCCGCCGACACGGCGAGCCTTAACTTCCAGGCTGGGCATAATGTTTTCCATCGCCTGGCTGAAAACTTCCAGAGGCTCTTTCTCGGTCTTTTCCTTGATGATGTCGAAGGCACCGTAGACGACCTTCTGCGCAACGCCCTTCTTACCGTCCAGCATAATGCTGTTGACCAGCTTGGTCACCAGCACGGAGTTGTACATAGGATCGGGCAAAATTTCTCTCTTGGGAACATTACCTCTTCTGGGCACTTTGCTTCCCTCCTTCATAATAATATGATTTCATAGGTACTCAGCGACTTGCCATCGGTCGCTGTACGGCCTGCCAAAGAGGTAGATATAATATCGTATATATAAAACCTTTTCGGCAAAGCTCAATTAAGATGCGTGGATTACTTGCTCTTGGGACGCTTGGCACCGTACTTGGAACGGGACTGCATACGGCCCTGAACACCCTGGGTATCCAAAGTACCACGGATGATGTGGTAACGGACGCCGGGCAGGTCCTTCACACGGCCGCCGCGGATCATCACCACGGAGTGCTCCTGCAGGGAGTGACCGACACCGGGGATGTAAGCGGTAACCTCGTAGCCGTTCGTCAAGCGAACACGAGCGATCTTACGCAGAGCGGAGTTAGGCTTCTTGGGGGTAGCAGTTCTGACTGCGGTGCAGACGCCGCGCTTCTGAGGAGCGGAAAGGTTGGTTTCCTTGTTCTTCAGCGTGTTCAGGCCCTTCTGCATAGCGGGAGAATTGGACTTATAGGTTGCCTGTTTTCTGCCCTGCTTGACCAACTGATTAAAAGTAGGCATGCAATATTACTCCTTTCTCAAGATTTTTTTGGGAGAATCTCCCTCTATTTTCCACGGAACAAAGATACTTTATTCCGAGAAAATCAAATTTGTTTTGTCAGCGCCACGGCGGCTGTACCGACTTCGATGCCCGCCCGGCGGCCCAGTTGGCTCATGGTAAAGCCTGTCACCGTGGGAATACCGGCCTTTTGGCACATCTCCGTCAACGGCTCGATCAACTGCGGATCTGCATCACAGGCCAGATACACCTGCCTTGCCTGATCCGCCCGAAGCAGACGCCGCACCTGTTTGATACCAACCACTTTTTCCTTTGCAGCCAGCTCTTCCGGCACAGGTCATTCCTCCTGTCGAGCGCGCATGGCAAAATCCGCGGAAAGATTCCCGCGCAATTTGAAATTATAGCACACCCTTTTACCACCGTCAAGGTTTTTGCCCCAAAAATTTGTATGGCAGGATTTGAAAAGCAAAATATGCGCTCCTTTTTTCTTTTCTCTCTCCAAAAAAGCAAAATACGCTTTTGCTCCTTTGGAGAAAGAGCTGTTCCGGCTGAACAGCCCTTTCAAAGCAGCGAAAAAGGCGGCGACAGCAATTTTGCTGTCGCCGCCTCCGGCTTGGTGTCAATCACACATTATTTGGCAGAGGACTTTCTCTTTCTGCTGTAAATGGCCGTTACGCCGGCGCCGGAAACAACGAACAATGCGATCCAAAGAACCATCATGCTGCTGTCGCCGGTCTTGGGAGTCTCAGAATCGGGCTCAGGCTCGGTCGCAGGTTCGGTCACGGCTTCGTAGCCCAAAGTGAAGGACATGCCGT
>SFIY01000070.1 GCA_004555205.1 Clostridiales bacterium | reverse complement strand
CTGTATGTAAACATCCACAGGCTTACTTTGAGGTAAGAAAAGAGAACTATTAAGATACTGTATTTATTTGTTCAAAGACTATTTACAGTGTACAAAAATGTAAATTTACAAAACAGTCAGACATATTCCAATTTATCAAACTGAATACATTTACATAGCCAGGACTGACTGATCATCAGTTCTGGCTATTTTTCTGCCCTTCTCCGGCTGCAGGTGCACATGCGGCTTCGAGGAGGGCTTTTGTTATATCCACATTTTTCATTACTGATGGCCCGGTTATCCACCAACTATACTTCGGATCCGGGCAAAGGAGGACAAACTTATGGCATTTTTCAACAGTGCAGTCGGCGTACTGCAGACTCTGGTAGTAGCTCTCGGTGCGGGTCTCGGCATTTGGGGTGCGATCAACCTTCTGGAAGGCTAACGCTTGAGTAACGACCGCATCACGGTCCTTTGTGAGCAAAGCCTTTGGAAGTCAAAAGCTAATCAGCGGAAATCCCGGTGAGTCCCCACTGACTGCTCGTGGTATGTATATGCTTATTCAATGCCCTGCGCCGATGCTTACCGTTCATCGGAGGCTTCTTCCCTCTGCTTTTGATATTCTTCCAGATACCGATCCAGATAGACCTTGTTGACGGTGGCCACGATCGTGTTGCGGAGAAGATCCTTTGCGTCGGATCCGGCATGGGCGTTTTTCCTCGTTCAAGCTCTGATTTCCTTTCTGTTTTATATATAGTTAGTCCTCTCTAACCGTCTGACAGAAGAAAAGGCAGGCCGCCTGTATGCGGTCTGCCTTTTGTCTGATGCGAAAGCTGCAGCCGCGCCCGGCTTACAGCACCAGAGAGGGCGCGGTGTAGACCCGTGCCTTCAGCTCGCTGTTGAGCATATACAGCCCCTTGCTGTCTCCGCCGAACAGCTCCATCTTGGTGATAAGGTCGGCGGCGTTCTTCTCCTCCTCGCCCTGCTCCTTAACGAACCAGTCCAGCATCTGCATAGCGCGGAAGTCCTTGGCCTCGTATGCGGCGGCGTAGATGGCGTCGATGCTGGCGGTGACCAGCTTCTCATGCTCCAGCGCTTTCTTCAGCGGTGTCATGTGGTCGCCTCGTTCCCACTCCGGCTTTGCGATAGCCTCAAAGTTGACGCCCTCGCCGTTATTCTGCAAATACTGATAGAACAGCATGGCGTGATCCCGCTCCTCCTGCGCCTGCACCCGGTACCAGTTCTCAAAGCCGTCTAAGCCCACGGCGGCGTAGTAGTTGGCAAAGTCCAGGTACAGATAGGCGGAGTAGAACTCCTTGTTGATCTGCTCGTTGAGCAGCCTCGATACGTTAGCGTTCATGATGCTTCTCCTCCATAATGTTGTCTTTTTCCTGCTCCCGGCAAGCGGGGCAGATATACCGGATCCTAAGGTCGTAGGAGAGGATCTCCTGCCCCGGTGCCTCCCGGATCCGCTCTTGCATATCCGGCAGGCAAACGTCCGTGATTTTCCCGCACCGGCTGCAAATCAGGTGATCGTGCCGTTCCGTCCGGTCATACCGGTCCGGCGAACCCGGCTCGGTGATGCGGAGCAAAAGCCCCTCCTCCGCCAAACCGTTCAGGTGCTTATATACCGTACCCAGAGCAATGCTGGGATGCTCCCTCTTCATCTCCAGGAACACCTGCTCCGCCGTGGGATGCTGCTGCAGCTCCGTTACGGCGGCCAGTATCTCCTCTGCGTATTTCGGCATACTGCGCCCCTCCAAAATAAGAACTATTCTTATTCTTGTTTTCCATTATACGCATATTCGCCCTGTTGTCAACAGCTATGGAGGGCTTCCGCTGAAAAAATTGACGAAAAAGCTTGACATGCCAAACTGTATCTGTTATAGTTGCAGTATAAACTGTGCTTGTCGCAAGTACAGATTATCGCAGGAGGGATATCCATGGACAGTTCCTTTAATCTGGCCGTTCACGCGCTGGTCTGCCTGAGCCACAGCGAACGCTCCCTCAGCAGCGAAGTGCTGGCGGAGAATATCTGCACCAACCCCACCCGCGTCCGCCGCGTGCTGGCGGGGCTAAAAAAGGCGGGAATGGTGGAGACCCGGGAGGGCTTGGACGGCGGCTACCGCCTGACGGCAGACCCGGCGGTGCTGACCCTGCGGCAGGTGGCAGAGGCGGTAAATACCCGCTTCGTGGACTGTGCGTGGCACAGCGGGGACATTGACCGGGACTGTGCCATCTGCTCCGGCATGGCGGGGGTCATGGACGCCCTGTACCGGAACATGAACGAGGAATGCGCCGCCTATCTCTCGCGCATTACGATCGCAGATATTGAAACACGACTTTTTACACAGAAATAGGAGGATTTTACGATGCTTACCATTACGACCAACAGCTT
>SFIY01000069.1 GCA_004555205.1 Clostridiales bacterium | reverse complement strand
TATAAGGAGACCATCACGACTGTCACACACTCATGCACTGATGCCGAGAAAGTCCATGCTGACGGACAGGGAATCCTCATCCTTCAGCTTGAGACCGTCCACATAGCTGCCCGTGCGCTCCTTGTGCTTGCGGAACCCGGCAAATTCCAGCGCAGAGTAGAAATCCGCCGTGCTGCGGGTGAAAGCCCCGGTATTGGAGCAATACCCACGATAGGCCGCATACAGGTCACCAGAACGCTCACGGTATTCTTCGCCCACATCGCAGCGCTCCGCAATGAAGTGGCCAAGCCAGTCGTTGTCCTCACGGTATTTAGCGATGGCCTGCGTCACGCAGTCCGGCTCCACCAGATGGAAGTTCTCTGCGATGATTTTCTGTGCGCCGTGGATGACCCATGCGAGAATGGCCTCGCCGCAATTTTCATACAGCCAGTCGGCGTAGTTCTTGATGTCACCCTTGCCCTGAATGAGGGCATTGAACGGAATGACCAGCAGTCTGCGCCATGTGCCGGGGTCGTTGGCTCCCACCTTCGGGAGATGGTTGGTGTACAGCACCAGTGTGTGGCTGGGGATGAAATGGAACGGGTCTTTGTACTTCTTCTCGGCCTCAATCTCATCGGTGCTGCAAAGCTGCTTGATGATGGAGGTGTTCAGGCGAGTACCTTCCTCCAGTTCGGCAGCAATCAGCAGACGCTTCCCGTGGGCCTCGGCCAGTTCCGGCTTCACATTGCGGCGGCATCCGACCGTGAGTGCATCAGCGGAGATATTGCCGCTGTAGCTGCCCAGCACACGGGCGATGACATTCCAGAAGGTGGATTTACCATTCCGGCCCTCGCCGTGGGCGATGATGAGTGCCTCCACATACACCTTGCCGATTGCGGCAAGACCGACCACTCGCTGTACATATTCCGTCAGCTCGGTATCACCGCAGAAGATGGTATCCAGCGCCGACAGCCATTCCTCCATGCCCTTATCGCTTGGGGACACGGTCGTGACCTTGGTAATGTAGTCACTGGCCCGATGCTCCTGCTTTCCGTTCTGTCCCTTGCGAAGGTCGTAGGTGCAATCCGGTGTGTTCAGCAGAAACCCATCGGCATCCAGCTTGGAGCGGTCGATTTCCAGCATCGGACGGGCCTCCTTCAAGGTGGATGCGATATTCTTGGACAGGCGGCGATTGACTACAAAGCGGAAATAATCGCAGGCATCCTGATAGGCTCGGTAGGCAGCGGCCTGTTCATCAGTCAGGCAGTCGGCGGCTTTCTTGGCTCCCGTCGCCGCCAGAATCCCGGCAGCGCCGTTGGCCTCCATTGCGGCCCATGTGTCCTTTTTCAGCTTTCGAGCCTCGGCAAGCTGGCGGTCGGTCAGTTCCTGTGCAGCGGCCTGCGCACGGGGCTTGGATTCCTGCCAACAGATACCGTTGTAGCGAATGTAGTCCGTGGAGGGCGAATAGCGAAGTTCCTCGCTGTACTCCCTTGCCAGAACAGCGGCCTGCCCCACATCGGAATAGTCGTCCGGCTTCAATGCTGCGGCTTTGGCCCCATACTGCTCCGGAGGCACATATCCCGGCTGGCTCTGTACCTTATTGAAAAAAGTCAGGGCGCTGCGCCAGATGGTACCCAGTTCACTATCCTCCAGCGGCGGATTGCATTTCCCGGCCTGTTCCAGATACCGAGTATAGGCTTCTTCTGTGTTGCCGTAGCGCTTGAGCAGGCATCCGGCGGTATGGGACATTGTGCTGTTTCTGCTACCCTCCGGGATGGTATCGCTCTCGGCATCGGCAGCGGCGAAACGCTGCTCTGCTGCATAGTCCGCAAGGAACTGCGTCAGGGTGATGCTGCCCTCATGGAACTCCACGATAGGCTCGGTCGTACCGAAGAAGAATCGGGCCGCATCCAGCGCATGGGTATCGAAGTACGGGAAATACTGCTGTACCTGTGTTTTTGCATCGGCGTAGGCTTTTGCATCGGTCATAGGCTCAATGGCGAATACCACATGGAACCGGGGCCGGGGCGAACGGAAACTCTTCATCAGAAGATGGTGTCGGCTGTAATGCACCACAAAGGCCACATTCGGGAATGCCGCTGCCACATCCTCCGGGGTAATCCAGTCTGCCGGGTCATCCGAGTGGTCGTTGTCACAGTCCACCGGGAGGGCGTTTGCGCTGATGAAATTGCCAACACTACGATAATTATCACGATAGGCGGCATAGACATGGTCGAAGCGGACGGCCTGACGGAAGGTGTCGGCATCAGCAATCTCGACCTTATGCGAGTACAAACAGTTGACAGCATTGCCCACGCAGTCGGCGTGGAACATTGTAAAAGTTGGTGTGCTCATGGCGTTTTTTCTCCTTTCTCTTAGGTTTGTCAGGCTCCTTGGCCTGCTTGTG
>SFIY01000002.1 GCA_004555205.1 Clostridiales bacterium | reverse complement strand
CAGTTCGAACGTAGTGGGCATCATCACGCCCTGGCGCTGCTCACAGAAAACCCAAACGTTTTTGAAAGCAGCAATATCAGCACTATTAAAAGCCATTTTACATGTTCCCTTCTTTTAGATTTGACAAGCATTTTCGCCAGCTTTTTCATACCCAGCGAATCAAATCACCATTTTTCGCCGCGACATGTGCGTGGCGAAAAATACTTCCCGGCAAGCGGCGTGTGCAAGCGCAGCGAGTGCGCGCAGTCTGCCGCCAATGCTCACAAAAATGCTTGCATTTTTGTGAAGTATTTTTAGATGATGTGCTTGGCGGCCAGGATGCCGGCCAGCTTCTCGCAGGTCTCCTTGCCATTGCCCTCCAGCATCATACCGGCGCCCTTCTGGGGGGGCGTGAAGGAGGTCAGAATGTTGGTGGGAGAACCGGCCAGACCGATGGTGCTCTTGTCGATCAGGGGATGATCCTTCAGCGTCTCGTAGGTCATGGTGACCAGGGGCTTGGCAAAGCACTCCTCGATGCCCAGCACGCTCATATAGCGGGGCTCGTTCAGCTCCTTGATGCAGGTGATCATGCAGGGGGCCTTGACCTTGATGGTCATATAGCCGTCCTCCAGCATACGCTTGACGGTATAGGTGTTGCCGTCCTTGGTGATCTCACCGGCATAGGACACCTGGGGCAGGTGCAGCTTCTCGGCGATCTGGGGACCCACCTGAGCGGTATCGCCGTCGATGGCCTGACGGCCGGCCAGAATGATGTCGTCATCCTCGATGCCGTAGGTATCAATGGCAGCGGCGATGATCTGGGAGGTGGCATAGGTGTCGGAGCCGCCGAACTCGCGGGCGGTGATCAGCACGCCTTCGTCCACGCCCATGGCCATCAGCTCACGCAGCATACCTTCTGCGGGAGGGGGGCCCATGGTGAACGCCACGACCTTGCAGCCCAGCTCGTCCTTGAGAGCCAGAGCGGCCTCCACGGCGTTCATATCATCGGGGTTGATAATGGTCTGCATGGAAGCGCGGTCCAGCGTACCATCGGGATTCACGGCCACCTTACCGGAGGTATCGGGGACCTGCTTGACTGTGACAAAAATCTTCATTTTCCTGTTACCTCCTTGCTTACTTCAGCAGATTGCCGGCAATGACCATCTGCTGCACCTGGCTGGTGCCTTCGTAAATGGTGGTGATGCGGGCGTCGCGGTAGATGCGCTCCACCTTGTACTCACGGATATAGCCGTAACCGCCGTGGATCTGTACGGCCTTGTAGGCGCAGCGGTTGGCTGCCTCGGCGGCAAAGTACTTGGCGATGGAGCAGGCGGAGCTGGCCTCGGGGCTGCCGGCATCCTTCAGCACGGCGGCGTGATACACCAACTGGCGGGCGGCTTCCACATCGGCGGCCATGTCGGCCAGCATGAAGCTGATGCCCTGGAAATCGGCGATGCGGCGGCCGAACTGCTTACGCTCCTTGGCGTACTTGACGGCCTCGTCCAGTGCGGACTGGGCGATACCCACGGACTGAGCGGCAATGCCCAGACGGCCGCCGTCCAGCGTCTTCATGGCAATCTGGAAGCCCTTGTGCAGGGGGCCTACCAGGCAATCCTTACCGACACGGACATCCTCCAGCACCAGATCGCAGGTGGGATAGCCGTTGATGCCCATCTTCTTCTCATGGGCGCCCAGAGACACGCCGGGCAGCTTCATATCCACCACGAACATGGAAATGCCCTTGCTGCCCTTGGCGGTCAGGTCGGTCTTGGCAAAGACCACGGCCCAGTCAGCCATGGGTGCGCCGGAAATGAAGCATTTACGGCCGTTGATGATGAAATCGTCGCCGTCGGGGATGGCGGTGGTGGTGGTGCCGCCGGCATCGGAACCGGCGCCGGGCTCGGTCAGACCGAACACCATGATCTTCTCACCGCGTGCCACGGGAGGCAGATACTTCTGCTTCTGGGCCTCGCTGCCGCCCAGCAGCAGGGGGCCGCCGCCCAAAGAGTTGGATGTGTTGGCATAGATGGACAGCACCGCGTCCACACGGGCCAGCTCCTCCACCATCAGTGCGTAGGTCAGGCTGTCGGCGCCGGCGCCGCCGTACTCCTTGGGGATCTTCACGCCCATGAAGCCGAAGCGGGCCATCTTCTTGTGCATATCCCAATTAAATTCACCGGTTTCATCCAGTTCGTCCTGGATCTCCTTGGTGAATTCCGTCTCCGCAAACTGGCGGAACAGCTTGCGCTGCATCTCGTGCTTCTTATCGAGAATCATTCGTTTTCCTCCTATAGTTGTTCTTTATCCTGTTTCAGAATTCTCTCAGCAGGGAATCTCGTGGCTGGACTTGCCCTGATTCAGAATCTCAAAGATACTGTCAACGCCGCAGCGAGCCATGGACTCGGCCGCTTCCTCGGTGAAGAACGCCATGTGGGGCGTGTGGTACACATTCACGAAGGAACGCAGATACTTCAGCTTGAAGTAGGGCATACCGGGGGTCTTGATAATATCGTCGTTGTGGGGTACATGGATGATGCCGGTCTCGCCGGGGAAGGCGTCCATAAACAGCGCACCGATCTTCTCGTTCTCCACGGCCTCAATGATGGCGTCAATGTCCACCAGCTCGCCGCGGGCATTGTCGATCAGCACCACGCCGTCCTTCATCTTGGCAAGGGCCTCGCGGTTAATCATGCCGGTGGTCTCAGGCAGCAGCGGGGTATGGATGGTGATAATATCGCTTTCGCGATACAGCGTGTCCAGATCCACATACTCGGCATACTGGCGCACGGCGTCGTTTTCGTACACGTCGTTGGCCAGAATACGGCAGCCGAAGCCGGACAGGCACTTGATCACGGTGTAGCCGATCTTGCCGGTACCCATGACGCCCACGGTCAAGCTGCGCAGCTCGCGGCCCATTTTGCCCTTCAGGGTGAAATCGTTGTCGTTGGTGTTATACAGCGCCTTCTTGTACTTGCGGATGCACATGAGAATGGCCATGACGGTATACTCCGCCACACCGTTGGGCGCGTAAGAGCCGTTGCACAGGCGGAAGCCCAGGGAACGGGCATAGTCGCAGTTCATGTGGTTATAGCCCACACAGCGGCTGGCCAGCACCTGAACGCCGTAGCCCTTCAGCTCATCGAGCACCTCGTTGCAGTAGTCGGACTGGCCCAGCGTGGTCACACCGTCGCAGCCGGCAGCCATGTTGGCCGTGGTCTTATCCAGATTGGCGGGGGTGGAAACCAGCTCAATGCCGTATTCCTTGCACATACTTTCAATAACGGGCTTTTCGTCGGGACGCACTTCGTAGGCAGCGATTTTCATAATTCTTCTCCTTATTTCCTCGGCGCCGTCCGCCGCTCCTCATCGGCGGACGGCACACCATATTTTCAGAATTTCCCGCCCGTCCGATTCTCACCGGACGGAGATATACCTCTTGTTGCTCAGTCCTTCAGGGCGGGATCCATGACCGCAGCGTCGCCGGCGGCGATCATGGCGGCTACCTGCTCGTCGGTGTAGCCCAGGCTCTTCAGGATCTCCTCGGTCTGCTCTCCCAGATAGGGGCCGCGGTGATAGGGGGGCAGCGGCGTCTCCTCAAACATGATGGGAGGACGCACCATGGTGCGCTTGACACCGTTGGGATAATCCATCTCATAGAAGCAGTCGGAGGCCCATGCCTGCTTATCCTTCAGCAGTTGATCCCAGGTCTGTGCCACGGCGTAGGGCAGGTCGTTGGCATCCATCAGGGCGCACCACTCGTCCAGCGTGCGGGTGGCCATCTCGGCTACCAGGAAGTCATAGAACTCCTCGATATTGGCCTGCAGATTGGTCTGGGGATAGTAACGGGGATCGTCCGCCATCTCGGGGTGACCGATGGCATTCATGAAGATGGGATAGTGACGGTTGTACTGGGGCATGGCGATCTGGAGCCACTTGTTGTCCTTGGTCTTGTGCGCCACCACCAGCGGGTTGGGCAGGGTGCGGCGGGACAGGGGGAACTGGGTGGCGGGATCGCCGTACTGGTTGGCCTGCAGCATCAAGGACACGTCCCAGATGGCGCTGTGGAACAGGGAAACCACCACGCGGTCGCCCTGACCGGTCTGCTTGGCCCGGTACAGGGCCGCCAGCACGCCGGAGGCCAGATACAGGCCCACCTGATGGTCGCCGAAGCCGGCAATGGTCAGCATGGGCAGGGAATCCTTGTCAAACAGGGTACCCAGCACGCCGCCCCGGGCAAAGAAAGCGGTAAAGTCGAAGCCCGGCAGGTCCTTATCGGGGCCTTTTTCACCGTAGCCGGAGACAAAACCGTACACCAGCGCGGGGTACTTTTCGTGCAGCGTTTCGTAGTCCAGACCCGCCTTCTTCAGGGGGTTCTGGCGCCAGTTGGTGATGAAGATGTCAGCGCCGGCGATGAGCTTTTCCAGTGCTTCGCGGCCGGCAGGAGACTTGGTGTTGAGGGCGATACAGGTCTTGTTGGCGTTCTCCAGATCGTAGGTGGTGTTCTCCTTCTGATCCTGAGGACGGCCCTCATTGACGGCGGTGTAGCGCAGGGGATCGCCGCCGGGAGCCTCGATCTTAATGACCTCGGCGCCCAAATCGGCCAGGAATCGCGCGCAGCAGGGCGCGGCGATGAAGGTAGCCAGTTCGACGACCTTGATGCCCTCCAGCGGGCGTTTGATCTCACTCATGTTGGTTCCTCCTCTTGTGATTTACATATTCAGCATGTCGCGGAAGGTCTCGATATTGGTGCGGGCCTGTTCAAACTGCACCATCTGGCGGTCGATCTCCACCACGGTGATGGGGATGCCGGCGCCCTCGCAGGCCTTCTTGATCATAACATAGTCAAATTCCTCGGGGTCGCAGAACTTGGTCAGCGCCACCAGCACGCCCTTGGCGCCGCGCTCCTTTGCCGTGTCCACAATCCACTGCACACGGGGCTTGGCGGCGTTATACAGCACGGAGCAGTTGTCCATGGCGGCAAACTTCTCCGCCAGCGCCGTCAGCGCATCGCCGCCCTCGGGCACATCGGTGCGATACTGGCGGGACTGGGCAGCCACATCATCGGCCACGATATGCAGACCCATCTCGTCCAGCACTTCGTTGAAGGCCGGTGCGTCGGTGAGAATACCGGAGAGCAGGATGGGCGTCTTTTCCGCGGCGGGAGCTTGCTGCTCCAGAGCGGCGATCAGCTCCTCGATGAGAGCGGTGTGCTCCTCCTTGGTCAGGAAGAAGGCGCTCTTAAAGGCGTCGCTGCGCTGGCAGGCGGTAACCTCGGGATGCTTTGCCAGCACCTGGTCCAGCTTGCGCATGGCGGCGTTGTGGCGGTTATACACCGCGTTGGAGGCGGCCAGCTTTTCATCGCTGAAGGTGCCGCCCAGCTTCGTAAGGTCCCGGATCACGCGCTCATAGCCGGCCTTGGTAAAGGCCACGCCGTAAGCGGGCTTGCGGTTCTGGGGATAGGTCATGGGGATGAAGGGAATGGAGGGTACGGCGTACTTCCAGTTCTCGCCCAGCGATTTAAGGGTATCGCACAGGGAGGGGATCACGATGGCGGAAGCGCCCTCGTACGTGCCGTTGATGCCCAGCTCCAGAATGGACTGGACGATGGAGCACAGGAACGCGGGGCAGTACTCCTTGGCGCGGCGCAGCTCGGTATCGGCACCCCAGGCGCCCATGGGGACAAAGCCCATGGCGTGAATGAGTTCCTCGGGGGTGTAGACGGGAGCGCACAGTACGATCTTCTTTCCCTCGGCCAGATAGCGGTCCATCTGCGCCTTGGGATCGGCAGCCACATCATGCAGCTTGGCAAACAGTTCGTTGACAGTCATGTTCAGTTGGCTCCTTTCTTCTCCTTATTGGCTTCCATGATCTCCATAAGACCCTGCACACGGGTGTCGTACTGGGCCTCGGAGAAGTTGCGGGGATCGGCCTGGTCGCCGTCAAAGCTGGCCACGGGAATGTCGCAGGCCTCGCCCACCTGACGGCCCATCTCGTACATGAAGCCGCTCCACAGCTTGCAGGAACGGTTGGTATGGATCAGCATGCCCTCTACATGGTTGTCCTTGCACAGCTTGATGCGCTTATCGCGGGACTTCTCCAGATTGATGGCGTTGGGCACGCTGCAGTAGGCCTTGATCATGCCCTCAAAGGAATCGTAATCATAGCCGAAAGCGTCGGCGTAAATGGTGGTGACCATGTTGATGCCACGGGACTTCAGACCCGTGGAGGTGGCACGCAGATAGGGCCAGCAGGCAATGCCTTCAAACAGGATGCGGTACTTCTCCTCGGTGCGGAAGGTGGAGGTGCCGTTCTTGTGGTTGTCCAGATATTCCTTATACAGCGTCTCCATGGCGTCGCCGGAGCACTCCTTGCCGCGGGCCGTGACCATGACGGCCATGTGGTTGAGCAGGTCGAAGCCGTTGAAGGGGGAGGGCACATACTTGGCGCAGCCGGTGGCCGCCAGCCATGCGCGGCTGGCGCGGCAGCTAAAGCCGGTGACCTCTTCAAACTTGTCGTCGTCCCACTTCAGACCGAACAGCTGCTCCAGCTGATGCACGGCATCCCAGAACTGGGCGGATACATACTGCACCTGTGCGTCGGACACCTCATAATCGGGATTGAAGGGAATATCCAGCATAATCATGGGGATATGCAGCTCCTGCGCCAGGTTTTCATACCATTTGATCATGCAGTTGCAGATGTTGTTGCAGCACAGCACCACATCGGGCATCGCCACATCCTGCTCGGGGCAGGACTTCAGCTTGGCGTAGGCCAGAGAGATACGGGCGTAGGCGCAGATGTCGTTGGAATAGCCTTCGGCCTCCGCCACATTGCACATCCGCTCACCGGCGCCGCGGGCGGCAATACCGGCCGCCTGATTCTCAGGGTACACGGTGGCGATTCCCAGCGTTTCGGGGATCTCCACGGGGAAGTTGCTGGAGACCCATGCCACGGGAACACCGTTCTTCTTGGCCTCGATGGCGTCTGCAAAGGCGTCAGCGGCGATCTTGCCCAGCTTGTACTTGGCGGAATTGGGATCCACCGGTCTTGGGGCTTTCTTCACTTCTCCTGCCATGATATTCCTCCTTGTTCATTTTACCTTATATATTATAATGGTATTTGCTCACTTATGATGCTGCTTCCACGCATACAGCGCGGCACCGATGGCGCCGAAATACTGGGCCAGAGGGTCGTAGGAGATCTCCGTGTCCAGCGCCTGCGCCATATAGCGGCGCACCGCCCCGTTGCGGGCTACGCCGCCGGACATACAGACCCGGGGCGTGATGCCGGCCCGTCGGGCCAGGGAGGCGACGCGGGTGGCTACGCTCTGACAGATGCCGGCCACCAGATCGGGCCGCTTGACGCCGCCCGCCAGTTGGCTGATGACCTCCGACTCGGCAAACACCGTACAGGTGCTGGAGATGGCGGCAGGCGCGTCGCTCTGTGCGGCGATCTCGCCCAGCTCGTCAATATCCAGCCGCAGGATGTTGGCCATGACCTCCAGAAACCGGCCTGTACCGGCGGCGCATTTGTCGTTCATGATGAAGTTGCTCATGCGGCCGTCCGCGGTCAGGGAAATGATCTTGGCGTCCTGCCCGCCGATGTCGATGACCGTCCGCAGGTCGGGAAACACGAACCGTCCGCCCAGCGCATGGCAGGTCAGCTCGCTGACCTCACCGTCGGCCCCCTCAAAGTTGTTGCGGCCGTAGCCGGTGACAATCACACGGGCCATGTCCTCGCGGCGCAAACCGCTGCCGCGCCAGAGCTGCGCAAGGGCGTCCTCCGGACCTTCCGTCCCCAGGCCGCCCAACTGCAGGCTTTTGGCGATCAGCTTTTCCCCGTCCTGTAAAATCACACACTTGGAAGTAGTAGAGCCTATATCAATGCCCAGCGTATACATGGCATATTCCTTTCTGTCAAATGACGGTGGAACTGGTCTTACCAGTTTGCTATTCCTATTATACGGGTTTGTGAAAGTTGTGTCAATTATATATTGTGACAATTCTTTAACAATTCTTTGTGAAATATACCGATTTGCAGTTTAAATAACCAAAGTAAACGGGGGTTGACGCATAAAAAGTAATCGTTTTTACGGGCGTGGTTTGCCGATAAAAACGACCTCTGCTCATCGTGCGGACAGAGGCGGAAAACTTGTGCGTTCATGGTATGTGTGATATAATTCGCCCTGAAAAAGAGAAAGATAAAGCAGGGTTTATCATGGCAAAAAAAGTCGAGAGATATTTCTCCGCCTATAGTAAGATCTGTGTGCAGGGGGGTGAGGGGATGAACGAACAGGTAGAAGCGGTCCAGCGGATGCAGGACTATATTGAAAAACACATCCGGGAAAAAATCGACATGGCGGCGCTGGCCGGAGAAGCCGGCTATTCTCCGTGGCACGCAAGGCGGCTGTTTGTGCAGTATGTGGGCATTTCGCCGGCCCACTATATCCGTAAGCTGCGGCTGCGCTACTCCGCGCTGCGGCTGCGGGATGAAAAGCCCAGAATCATCGATACTGCCATGGATTCGGGATTTGAGAGCGTTGACGGGTTCCAGCGGGCGTTTTTCAATGAATACGGCTGTAATCCCATGGAGTACGAGAATCATACTGTTCCCATCCCTCTGTTTACGCCCTACGGCGTCAAATTCAGATTTTTGAAAAGGAGAACGGAAAAAATGGCAAGCAATCATGTGTTTTTACAGGTGGTGGAGAAGCCGGCAAGAAAGGCCGTCATCAAACGGGGGATGGCCGCGACGGAGTATTGGTCCTACTGTCAGGAGGTCGGCTGTGATGTGTGGGGGATCCTTACCAGCATGAAGTCCCTTTGCGGTGAGCCGGTCTGCCTGTGGCTTCCGAAAGAATATGTTATGCCGGGCACAAGCACCTATGTCCAAGGCGTGGAAGTGGAGGAAAATTATGCAGGTCCCGTGCCGGAGGGCTTTGATGTCATCTCGCTTCCTGCGGCCAAATACCTGATGTTCCAGGGAGAGCCCTTTGCCGAAGAGGATTTTGAACAGGCCATCTCGGACATCTGGGAGGCAGAGAAAAAGTACGACCCGGCCGTCATAGGCTATGAATGGGATCACCGGAATCCCAAAATACAGCTTGAACCGATCGGGAAGAGGGGCTATATCGAGCTGCTGCCCATTCAGCCTGTGTAAGCGGGCTTGGTACGCTGCAGAAAAAACATCCTCCGCATGATGGAATCATGCGGAGGATGTGCTGTTTTACGGATACCGCGCTCTCCTTGGGGAGCGCTTGCTTTACCGTGTGTCGCTTAGTAGCTGCCCAGGTCGGCGGACTTGTCGCCGGCCACGGAGGAGCCGAACTCGTAGTCGTTGCCGGGCAGGATGGCGTTGAGAATGACGCCTGCCAGAGCGGCGATGGCCAGACCGGTCAGCGTGATGGCGGCGTTGCCCACGGTGAAGGTGATGCCGCCCACCGCGTTGAAGCCCAGACCGCTGACGAACATCACCGCGGCGATAATCAGGTTGCGGGACTTGGTCAGGTCGACCTTGTTCTCCACCACGTTACGCACGCCCACGGCGGAGATCATACCGTAGA
Source organism: Clostridiales bacterium (assembly GCA_004555205.1). GTDB lineage: Bacteria > Bacillota > Clostridia > Oscillospirales > Oscillospiraceae > Vescimonas. The sequence continues at coordinate 123,832 of SFIY01000002.1, read as the reverse complement.
GGATGAAGCTGACGCCGCCCACGATGGCGGTGGGGATGGAGTTGACCAGCGCGTCAAACTTGGGGGAGAAGCTGAGAATGATGGCGTAGATGGCGGCCAGACGGATGACACGGGGATCGTACACGCGGCTCAGTGCCAGAACACCGGTGTTCTCGCCGTAGGTGGTGTTGGCGGGGCCGCCGAAGAAGCCGGCGATGGCAGTGGCCAGACCGTCGCCCACCAGGGTGCGGTGCAGGCCGGGATCCTCGATGAAGTTCTTGCCGGTGGTGGAGGAGATGGCGGACACATCGCCGATGTGCTCCATCATGGCGGCGATGGCGATGGGCGCCATGACCAGAATGGAGGTCAGGTCAAACTTGGCAAAGACGAATTTCTGCAGACCCACGAAGTCGGCGGTATGGACGGCGGAGAAGTCCACCTTGCCGGCGATCAGCGCCACGATGTAGGCGCCCACCACACCCAGCAGGATGGGGATGATCTTGACCATGCCCTTGCCCCAGATGTTGGCGACCACGATGATGACCATGGCCACGATTGCCAGCCACCAGCAGGTGGCGGCGTTGCTGATGGCCGTGCCTGCCAGATTCAGACCGATCATGATAATCATGGGGCCGGTGACGATGGGGGGGAAGTAGCGCATGACCTTCTTGGCGCCGATGAGCTTAAAGAGGAGCGCCAGAACCAGATACAAAAGACCTGCCACCACGATGCCGCCCAGTGCGTAGGCCAGCTTTTCCTCGCCGCTCATGGCGGCGTACTTGCCGGCGTCCAGATTGGCCACCGCTTCAAAGCCGCCCAGATAAGCAAAGCTGGAGCCCAGGAAGGCGGGGACCTTGAACTTGGTGCAGACGTGGAAAATCAGGGTGCCCAGACCCGCCATCAGCAATGTGGTCTGGATGGACAGAGGCAGGCCGTAGCCGGAGACCAGGATGGGGACCAGCACCGTGGCGCCGAACATGGCGAACAGATGCTGCAGGCCCAGCACCAGCATACGCGGCGTGCCCAGCGTGCGGGCGTCGTAGATGGCTTCTTGACCGAGGTTGTGTTTCTTCTTCATGACAAGTTCCTCTCTTTCTTCTTTTTTCCTTATGTAAAAAATTTGAACAAACGGGCAAAAAAAATAACCGGTAACAATACCGGTTAAAAAACGAAAACGGAAACACGGGAGCAATCAGCCAAAGCAGCTTTGCTTACAACACATACCTTCATGACTGTGTACCTCCCTCAGAATTTTCTTGTTTATTATACGAACCGCCGGGGCAAATTGCAATGCACAGTTTTTCCAATCATTCGACAAAAGGCGCCCCTGCTATTCGTGCGTTTTGCCCAAACGCTTGCGGAGTACCGGACAGAGCAGGGCGGTAACGACGATTTTCAGCGCATCTCCCGGCAAAAACGGGAGCATGCCCGCCCATAAAATGGCGGAGATGTCCATGCCCTTGCCCATATATCCGTTCAAAATCAGCGCCATGTAGGGCAGACCCACAACATATAGTGCCGCCAGCCCCGCCACGCAGGCCGCGGCAATCCGCCATGGCGCGGCGTGGGATTCCGTCAGCTTGCCGATCAGCCATGCCGCCGGAATCAGCCCCAACAGGAAGCCGAAGGTGGGCTGCAGCACATAGCTCAAGCCGCCGCCGGCGGTGAAGATGGGAATGCCCAGCAGCCCCAGCGCCACATACACCGCCTGGGACAGCGCGCCGTATTTGGCGCCCAGCAGCACACCGGCCATGGCGGTGAACAAAAACTGCAGGGTGACGGAGGACACGCCCAGCGGGATTCGGATAAACGCGCCTGCCGCCGTCAGGGCGGCAAACAGCGCGGTATAGGTCAGTGTGCGTAATTTCATAGTGGTAAACCCCAAAGAAAAGATTGGGTTTACCATACCGCATAAAAGCGGATTTGTCAACCACTTTTGGAAAAATAAGTTTACAAACGGCGTAAGGGGTGGTAAAGTAGGGACAATATAGAGAGGGGGAGAGAGGAACCTTGAGTCAGGAGCGTGTATATCAGGTGTTGTCGGCGGCGCCGAACCAATTTGTCTCGGGCCAGCAGCTCAGCGCGCAGTTGGGCATTACCCGTGCGGCGGTGTGGAAAGCGGTGGAGTCGCTGCGCAGGCAGGGCTATGACATCGAGGCCCGCTCCGGCTGCGGCTACCGCCTGCGCCGGTTGAGTGACCGCCTGGGCAGGCGCGAGGTCGGTGCGTTTTTGGGGCAGGAACGGGACAATATATATGTATACGATGCCGTAGACTCCACCAATACCCAGTGCAAGCGCCTTGCCATGGACGGCGCGGCGGACGGCACGGTGGTGCTGGCCGAGGAGCAGACGGCCGGACGCGGACGCAAGGGCCGCTCGTTCCAGTCGCCCCGGGGCTTGGGACTGTATCTGTCGGTTTTGTGGCGGCCCTCCTGTGAACCGGCAAAGCTATTGCCGCTGACGGCGCTGGCGGCGGTGGCGGTCAGCCGTGCCGTTGAGCGCGTCACGGGGGAGCAGGCCGCCATCAAATGGCCCAACGACCTGCTGCTGCGGGGCAGGAAGATCGCGGGCATCCTGACGGAAATGGCGCTGGAGGGCGAGAGCGGACAGATCGACTATGTGGTGCTGGGCATCGGCGTGAATGTGCATCATACACCGGCGGACTTTACGGAGGAGGTGGCCTCCATGGCCTCGTCGCTGGATGCGGTGCTGGGCTCTTTTGTGTCGCGGCCCCGGCTGGCGGCGGCGCTGATGGAGGAGCTGGACCTTCTGCGGCGGGAGATTTTGTGGCAGCCGGAGCGGTATCGGGAGGCCTACCGGCAGCGCTGCGTGACCGTCGGGCGCACGGTGCAGCTACTGCGCGGTGACGAGCGCCATGTAGCCACAGCCGTCGATGTGGACGACCGGTTCGGCCTTGTGGTGCGCTGCGAGGACGGCCGCTTGGAGACCGTGCGCAGCGGTGAGGTGTCCGTGCGCGGACTGTACGGATATGTGTGAGCGAGAAGAAAACATGTACCCCGAAGAAATAACAGATATTTTTATATTGAAATGATTCCATAGTAAGAGGTGGATACCGTGAAAGAACTGCTGACATTATTTTTGACCTTCGCCAAGGTGGGCGTGATGACCTTCGGCGGCGGCTATGCCATGCTGCCCATCCTGCAGCGTGAGATCGTGGAAAACAAGGGCTGGGCCACCGACGAGGAGCTGACGGACTATTTCGCCATCGGGCAGTGCACCCCCGGCGTCATCGCCGTCAATACCGCCACCTTTATCGGACGCAAGCAAAAGGGCATTTTGGGCGGCATTGCCGCCACGCTGGGCATGGTGTTTCCCTCGCTGGTGATCATCAGCATCCTGGCGGGTCTGATCGCCAATTTTGCCCACCTTGCCTGGGTACAGCACGCCTTTGCCGGTATCCGCGTGTGCGTGTGCGTGCTGATTTTCAACGCGGTGGTGAAGCTGTGGCAGAGCGCCGTGAAGGACGCATGGGGCTGGGTCATCTTTCTGGCCGTGTTGGGCGTGAGCCTGTTTACCGAGCTATCGCCGGTGTACTGCGTGCTGGCGGCGGCGGCAGTGGGCATCGCCGTACAGACAGTGGGAGGGAAAAAGGCATGATACAGCTTTTTATCGAATTTTTCAAAACGGGCCTGTTCGCCGTAGGCGGCGGCCTGGCGACCCTGCCGTTTTTGCAGGATATGGCGGTGCGCACCGGCTGGTTCACCACCGCCCAATTGGCGGACATGGTGGCGGTGTCCGAATCCACACCCGGCCCGATCGGCGTCAACATGGCCACCTATGTGGGCTTCACCGTGGCAGGCGTGCCCGGCGCGTTGGTGGCCACACTGGGCCTGATCGCCCCGTCAATCATCGTTATTCTCATCATCGCCGCCTTTTTGCAGGCCTTTCGTGATAACCGTTTCGTCAACGCCGCGTTCTACGGCCTGCGTCCGGCGTCCACCGCCATGGTGGCGGCGGCAGGGCTTGGCGTGGCGGCGCTGACGCTGGTGGACACGGCGGCAAAGGGCCTTGCCATCGTCAACTGGAAGGCGCTGGCTCTGGCGGCGGTGATCCTGGTGCTGACCCGGTGGGTGAAGGTGACGAAAAAGTGGCACCCCATCATTTTCCTGCTGGCCAGCGCCGTGGTGGGCGTGGTCTTTGCCTTTTGACACCTTTTCTGCCCCTTCACATATGATGGGGGTAGAAAGGATGGATGATGATGGATGAAAAAATGACGCTGGCGCCGGGTTTGACCGCCAGTTGGCGCAGTATGCTGTCCCAGAATATCGGCAAGTGGGTCGCCGCCGATTTCCTGGTTGGTACGGGACGGCTGGTACACCGTGAGGGCGTACTGTACGCGGTGGGCAACGACTATCTGGTGCTCTGCGATGAGGACAGCTACCTCAGCGCCGACCTGTACGCACTGAAATTCGCCGTGCTGCGGGAGAATGATACATAATATAAAAAAGGAGGCACACCGTGCCTCCTTTTTTATGCTGTTTTGCCCTATTGACTGGGCTGCAGCGGCTGACTGACGTCGATTTGTCCGAAACGGGCAAGCATCATGCCGTCCTGCAGAATCTGCACCTGACGCACGCCGCTGACGGCGCACAGGGAATTGACAATGCCCTGCATCAAAAGCTGTTGGGCAGCTTCCCCGTCGGGCAGAAGCTCTGTGTCCGAGGAGGGCAGGTTCAGATAGCAGGTGCCCTCGTCCAAACGCACCGTCAGTACAGCAAAGCCCTCCGGCAGCAGCGGCAGCAGCGTTTCGCCTGCGGGGCCTTCCATCAGCGCGTCCATGACCACGCCGCAGCGCACCTGCCCTTCGTGGAGCGTCAGCTCGCGCCGCTCGGCGATCAAATGCCCCTGACCGTTGGGGAAATAGAGCCATGTGGTCAGCGTGCGGACCGGCTCGTCCGTGTCGGTGAACAGCACATCCCTGGCCCTGAAGCGCTGGCTGTCGCGGTAGGCCAGCTCCTGCCCGTCCACGGTGATGGCTACCTGCTCCACGCCGGTGATCTGGGTCAGTGACAGCGCCACGCAGTAGTCGGCGACGGTCAGCTTCATGCCTGAGAGCGTGCCGTAGGCCTCGGAAAAATCCACATGAGCCACGCCGTTTTCCACACGGCAATGGCGCAGCAGCGTGCCCCGCGGTACGGGGACGGTGAAGCCGTCCTCCTCACACTCGCCCATCAGCAGCATCAGCACCCGTTCGGCCTGGGTCTGCGTATCCTCCTGAGACATATCGTCCCATGCAATGTTGACATGGGCAATGGCGTCGCCGCCCTGGGCGCTGTCAAGCGGGGCGGGATAGTAGAGCTTCAGATAGGTCCTATCATCCCATGCGCCGCTGCCTGCGCAGCCTGTCAGGGCAAACAGCAGCAGGGCAAGGAGCAAAGAGAGCAAGCGTTTCATGCCGTCTCACCTCCCTGTGCCCGGGGCAGGCGCACGGTGAATACCGTGCCCACACCCGACTGGCGGTGTCCGACTTCAATGGTACCGCCCCGGCGCAGCACCGTGTCACGGACAATGGACAGGCCCAGACCGGTGCCGCCTACGGCACGGGAGCGGTTCTTGTCCACCCGGTAGAAGCGCTCGAAAACATGGGGCAAATCCTTGTCGGCAATCCCCACGCCGTTGTCCTCCACCTGCAGGATGACCCAGTCGTTGTCCACGGAGACATTGGTATGGACAAAGCCGGAGGCAGCGGAATATTTGATGCCGTTTTCAATCAGATTATACAGAATTTGGTGCACATCGTCCTCGGTGGCCAGCACCACGGCGTCCTCGCTTGCCTCAAAGGACAGCGACACGCCCTTGTCCCTGGCCACCATGCCCAGCATACGGCGCACACGCTCCAAAACCGGTGCGACCTGCACGGCGACGGCCTCCTCCACGGCGCCGCTGTCAAGGCGCGTCAGGCGCAGCAGGTCCTCCGTAATGCGGCTGAGCCGGTCGGCCTCCTGGCCGATGTCGCCCACAAATTCCCGCGTCATGCGCGGGTCGATGTCCTCCGTCTGCAAAATGGAATCGGTGAGCAGACGAATACCGGCCAGCGGCGTTTTCAGCTCGTGGGAGGCGTCCGACACGAAGCGGCGGCGGGCGTCCTCCGTGGTCTGCAGCCGGTCGGTCAGGCTGTTGAACTCACCCGCGATCTGGGCAATCTCGTCGCCGCCGCGGACCTCGGCACGGTGGGAATAGGCGCCCTCGCGCACCTTGCGGATGGCCTGCAGGAGATTGGTGATGCGCGCAGTGAACGCATGGGACAGCAGCACACTCAAGCCCACCACCAGCAGCGCAATCACGGCGGAAATGCGCATCAGATTCGTCTGGAAGCTGCGCAGCAGCTCCGCCTGCTGCGTATCGTACTCATAGGCGCATACCGCGCCGATGATCTGGTTGCGGAAAACCACCGGCGAGGCGGCACGGCTTAAAAACGCCTGACTGTCATAGCCGCAGTAAAACGCATCGTTGCCCTGCAAAGCCTGCGCCACCTCGGTGAACACCACATACCGGCCCCTGGCGCTCTCCGTTTCGCGGGTATCGTAGAGCACGCGGCCGGCCGTATCCGTCACCAGAATACGGCTCACGCCGTTTTCCTCCACGCCGCTGAGGGCCTGACGGACATTGTCCTCCGTCAGCTTCTCCAGTCCCGCCAGCGCCGATTCAATCATCTTCACGCTGCCGGACATGGAGGTTTCCTTGGAGCGGAACACCAGATCCTGCGACACCAGCAGCGGATAGGAGTTTAACAGCACCAGCACGGCGATGATAACGGCCACATAGCTGAAGCCGAACTTAAATTGCAGGCTGACTTTCCCCTTTGAAATAGTAACCCACTCCCCACTTTGTGATAATATACACCGGTGTGGCCGGTGCAGGCTCCAGCTTCTCGCGCAGACGGCGGATATGCACATCCACCGTGCGGTAGTCGCCGGCATAGGTATAGCCCCACACCTGGTCCATGAGCTGCTCGCGGCTGAACACTCGGCGCGGATGCTGCATCAAAAGCTCCAGCAGGTCGTACTCCTTGGCGGTCAGCTCAATGGTCCGGCCGTCCCGGATGGCCACGCGCTGCTTCGTGTCAAGGGATACCTCCCCCACGGTCAGCAGGCTGCGGCGCTGCTCGCGCTGGGCCTGTGCGCCGCTGCGGCGCAAAAGAGCGCGTATACGCGCTTTTAGTTCCAATATATTGAACGGTTTGGTCACATAGTCGTCCGCGCCGCAGGCGAATCCCATCAGCTTGTCCGCATCCTCGCTGCGGGCGGTGAGCATGATGATGGGCACCTGCGAAAACTCGCGGATCTTCATGCAGGCCTCGCTGCCCGACAGACCCGGCATCATCCAGTCGAGAATAATCAGGTCGTAGCCGCCTTTGCGCGCCAGCTCCACCGCGGCGTCGCCGTCATAGGCGCTGTCCACCTCATAGCCCTCGTTTTGCAGGTTGAAGGTCATGCCCTTGACCAGCACCTGTTCATCGTCCACTACCAATATTTTCATACGATCCCTCCTTTATCGATATACGGGGATTTCTCCGTTTTCCTGCTTGGCCCACTGTTGACTACCTGACGGTTTTTGCTTATAATGGAGGTGTGATTTATGGACCGACGCCGCCGCTGGGAGGCGGTTGAGGAAAATACACATTGCAGCAATGGCTTAACTTGAGAAAAACGGGCAGAAAAGAGCCGGTTTTTCCCCGCCCTGCGGTGCTGTGCACCGCGAACAAACCGCCCTGCGGTGCAGCCCCTCGGACATCATTATAGCATATGTGGAGAAAAAGTACTATGAAAATTCGCCGTGTTTTATCTGTTTTTTTAGCGTGCCTGATGCTTTGCACCGCGTGTTTGAGCGTGACGGCCTTTGCCGCGCCCGCCGATCCGACGAAAGTCGCCTCTGCCGGTGCGCCGGAGATCACCGTCAAGGCCAAGGCGGCGCTGCTGGTGGATGAAAGCTGCGGTCTGGTCCTGCTGGATCAGAACGCACACGACAAGATGTATCCTGCCAGCCTGACCAAGATCATGACCGCCCTTTTGACGCTGGAAGCGGTGAGCAAGGGGCAACTGACCATGGAGCAGAAAATAACGGTGTCCTCCACCGCCATGTCCGGCCTTGACGAGGACGGCAGTACCGCCGGTATCGTGGCCGGCGAGGAGATCAGCGTGCAGGACCTGCTGTACTGCCTGATGGTGGTATCCGCCAACGAGGCGGCCAACATTCTGGCCGAAGCCGTGGCCGGCTCCGTCAATGCCTTCGTGGAAATGATGAATCAGAAAGCCGACGAGCTGGGCTGCGAGAATACGCATTTCGTCAACCCGTCGGGTTTACATAATCCCAACCACTACACCACCGCGTGGGATATGTATCTCATTACCTGCGCGGCCATGCAGTATGAGCAGTTTATGCCCATCTGCAATACCAAGGCCTACGATGTGCCTGCCACCAATAAGTCCGAGCCGCGCGAGCTGCACTCCACCAATTACCTGATTTCCACATGGCGCAATACCGGCTATTTCTATGACCGGGAGGACATCAACGCCTACGCGGAGGGCGTCAAGACAGGTACCACCGACGAGGCGGGGCACTGTCTGGTGTCCACGGCGGTGTGCGGCGATCGCCGCGTAATCAGCGTGGTGATGGGCGCCGGTGTGCAGGAAACGGCCGACGAGACCAGAATCCTCAGCTTCTCGGAGACCATTCGCCTGTTCGACTGGAGCTTTGACAACTTCTCCATGCAGACCGTTTTGACCGAGGACGAACTGATTCAGGAAGTGCCGGTGGACCTTTCCAAGGAGACCAACTGCGTCATCGTGCATCCCAAGTGTGACGCTCAGGCGCTGCTGCCCAACGGCGTGGAGCTTTCCGAGCTGACGCGCACGGTGAAGCTGAATGACGAGGTGGTGGATGCCCCTGTGGCCGCAGGTGACGAGCTGGGACAGATCACCGTCAGCTACAACGGTGTGGATTATGTGACGGTGCCGCTGCTGGCGCTGTCGGATGTGAATGCCAACCGCTTTATGGTGGTCAAGGATGCCATCTTTGATTTCTTCCGCCTGACGGTGGTGCAGATCCTGCTGGCGGTGCTGGCGCTGGCCGCCGCTGCCGTCTTCGTGTGGTGGCGCCTGCGCGGTCGGAAACGCCGCTACGGAAAGAGCGGCAAGCGCTACCGCCACCGTTCCTATCGGGGCCGCGGCCGCCGCTGATTTGCTGCTAACATACATTTCCGGCGCCGGAGGGCGCCGGAAATCCTTTTAGGAGAACGCGTTATGTCTGATTTGACCATTCTGTACGAGGATGCCCATCTGGTCATCTGCCTCAAGCCGCCGGGCGTGCTGTCCGAGGACAGCGAAAAGGGCCGGTGTATGCCGGCGCTGCTGCGCGAGCATTACCGGGCACAGGGAAAGAACGACTATATTGCCACCGTGCACCGTCTGGACAAGATCGTGGGCGGCGTGATGGTGTTTTCCCGCCGCCGTCAGGTCACCGGACAGCTTACCGCCGCCATTGCCCGGCATGAGATCACCAAGGAGTATCTGGCGGTGCTGCGGGGCCATCCGGAAAAGGCGGAGGACACGCTGACGGACCTTTTGTTCCGCGACGCGGCCCACAACAAGAGCTATGTGGTCAAGCGGATGCGCAAAGGCGTGCGGGAGGCGCGGCTGTCCTACCGCGAGATCGCACGCACCGAAGCGCTGAGCCTGGTGCGTATTCAACTGCACACCGGACGCACCCACCAGATCCGGGTGCAGTTCGCCTCCCGGGGTCTGCCGCTTTTGGGCGACATTCGCTACGGTAGCCGGGACGAGCGGTGCACGGCGGCGCTGTGGTCGTACCGCCTGGCCCTGCGCCATCCGGTCACGGGCAAGACGGTGGATGTATCCGCCCTGCCGCCGGAGGGCTATCCGTGGCATTTGTTCGGGGAAATCGGGCGGTAACAAAAGACGGCCCTGCAAGGGGCGGGTGCATAAGGAAGGTTTTGCGCGAAAAACCGGCTGAAAGAGAGACGCATCACCTTTCAGCCGGTCTGTTTTTTATGCGGCAAATCGAGATTAAATGAGGGAAGGATATGTATACGAATAACCGCGATGAAGAGGTTAAGCTGCTAAAAAGGCTTTGGACTTCGCAGCCAACCCTATGCCCCCGATGCGGCGGGGCAGAACTGGAGCATCTGCACAAAAAAGCAAAAAAGAGCGATTGCGACTGGAAGTGCCCTGCGTGCGGTGAAATTTACAGAACGATTCACATGCTTAAAACGCTTCCCCATGAATAAATCGGAATTTGTAAAGAAAAGTACCTGTCAAAGATTCTTTGCGTAACTATACATGCAATGTAAGATGTTGATTGCTTTACTTTGAAAATTATTTTTTGGATAATAATATTCAAAGGAGTACGAAAGTATGAATAAGATAACAACACAGGAAAGGGCGAGATTTTATGAATATAGGAAATCAAATATTGAACATTCGTAAAGAAAAGCAATTAACACAAGAGGAGTTTGGCAGATTATTTCATGTTACTCGACAAACTGTTTCAAATTGGGAAAACGGAAAAAGTTATCCTGATCTGCAAATTCTTGTAAGCATGAGCAATCAATTTGATATTTCTCTTGATATATTATTAAAGGAGGATTCAAAGATGGTACAATCTATGGATAAAGAAAGAGCAATGGGCATAATAAAACATGAAAAATCAATTGTGGATTTTTTTACAGGTGCTGGAACAGGACTTGTTGTATCTTGTTTATTTTCCCCAGATTCATCGGTAAGAACTACAGTCATTATTGTTGGGATTATAATGATAGGTATTGGCTGGTATAAAAAATCAAAGAGTGATAAAAAGGTATTTCAATATATTAAAGATATTAAAGAACATGATTAAATGAATTTTGGCAATAACAAATTCTTATTTGCCGAACAGATAAGGGCGCACATCTATACACCGTTCGGTGCAGTGCATCATGTGCGATGCCGCACCGCGCCAAAGCCTCCCTCTGACGAGGGAGGCTTGGATATTCCAACCCCAACATACAACATAAGAAATAATCCGACCTATGGCTGCAATCATAGGTCGGATTAACTGTTTTACGAGGGCCACGCGGAAAGGGGCGGGTTATTTTGTTATGCCAGAATATCCGTCAGATCCTGCAGGCCGATGGACTTGCTGACCACCACCACCCGGTCGCCCTCCTGAATACAGGTCATGCCGCCGGGAATGATGATCTCCTCGCCGCGGACGATGGCGGCCACCAGGATGTTGGACTTGAGGTGCAGGTCCTTCAGGCAGATATGCAGCAGCGGTGCGGCGGCTGCGGTGGCATGAAATTCCAGCGCCTCCACCTCGCCGCCCAGCATCTGGTACAGGCTCTCCACCGCGCTGCCCTCGGAATTGGCCAGAGCGCGGACATAGCGGGTGATCTGATTGGCCACAATGTCCTTGGGGGAGATCAGGCTGTCAATTTTGGTGGAGCGGACGATGTCCATATAGTTGGCGCGGGTCATCTTGCTGAGCACCTTGGGAACGCCTGCGTGGCGGGCGCTCATGGCCATGAGCAGATTCTCCTCATCACGGTCGGTCAGGGAAACGAAGGCGTCCGCCTCAAAAATATTTTCCGATGTGATCAGCTCATTATCCGTGCCGTCGCCTTCAATGACCATGGCCTTGGGAAGCTGGGCGGCCAGATGCAGGCACTTGGCGGTATTGCGTTCCACAATGCGCACCTGCGTACGGGGATTCGTCTTTTCCAGCTCCCACGTTAAGTACATGGCAATTCGGCTGCCGCCGAAAATCGATACATTCTTCACCTTCTGCAGCGTGCGGCCGATGTGCCGGAGCATCTTCTGCAGCTCCGGCTTGGTGCCGATCATGTAGATGTTGTCGCCCAGACGCGGCACGAAGGTGCCGTTGGGAATGATGTACTCGCCGTTGCGCTCCGCGGCGCAGATCAGTACATCTGCCGGACGCTCGCGGTGATAGTCGCCCAGGGAAACGCCCACCAGATTGTCCGACTCCGCCACCTGGAAGCCGATCATGTCGATGCGGCCGTGGGCAAACGGCTCCACGGAAAAGGCGGCGGGGAAGCTGATGATACGGCTGATCTCACGGGCGGCGGCAAGGTCGGGATTGATGACCATGTCCAAACCGATCTCCCGCTTGAGCATACCGGCATCCCGGCGGTATTCCGGATTGCGCACACGGGCAATGGTGTGCTTGGCGCCCAGCTTCTTGGCAATCAGACAGCAGACCAGATTGGTCTCGTCCATGCCGGTCACGGCAATCACCAGATCCGCCGTCCGTACCCCGGCCGACACCAGCACGCTGATGCTGGCGCCGTTGCCCTGCACGCACATCACATCCAGCGTGCTGTCCGCCTTGGAAAGGGCCGGCGTCATATTGTCCACCAGCGTGATGTCGTGTTTTTCCGCGGCCATCTGGCGGGCAATGGCAAAGCCCACCTTGCCGTTGCCGACAATGATAATTTTCATGTTTACTCCTCTCCGCCGTGCTCCTGGGAGCCGGCAAGGGCTTTTTGATGTTTCAATTCCAACAAGGCCCCGTTAAATTCCGCACCCAGCAGAAAAACGGTGGCGCTCATATACATCCATAACAGTGCCACGATCATGGTGGCAATTGAACCGTAGAGTATGGCATAACGGGCGCGATATTCCACATAATAAGAGAACGCCAGACTCAGTCCCATCCACAGCGTCAGTGAAGCGGCAATGCCCGGCAGCGCTTCGCCTAACGGTCGGCGCTCACCCAAAGCCAGCATATGCAGCAGCATCAGCAGCACCGTCATAATCAGCGCCAGCACCAGAAAACGCAGGGCGTTCCACGCTTCGATAAACAGAGGTGACAGGGTGAGGAATCGGCCCAAAAACACCAGCGCGCGCTTGCCCACCACGATCAGCACCAACGCCAGCGCAATGGAGACGATCAGCCACAGCGTGAACAGAAAATTGTAGATCAGACTGCGCAGAGCGCTCGGCGGACGGCTGCGGCCCACCGCCTTGCGCATGGAGTGCATCAGGCAGCCCACGGCGCGCATGGGAAACCAGACGGAAAACACCAGACTGAACACCATCAGCTCGGAGCTGCTGTGCGCGGTGACAAAATCCAGATACTCCGTGATGATGCGCAGCACATCGGCAGGAATGAACTGCGACAGGGTATGGGTGATGGACGCCACATCCAAGTGCAGCGCGCCAAGCAGCGTGCTGATAAAAATCAGTAGCGGAAAGATGGCAAACAGCAGATAATACGTCAGCGCCGCACTGTCACGGGCCACGTCGTGGGCATAGTAACGACGCACCATCGCCGCGGCAATCCTGCCGAAAGCGGTGCGCGGACGGGATCGGATCGGTTTCATCAAAGCATGCCTCCTGTTTTGTGTAGTATACCACCATTTGGCCCAAATGAAAAGCCGATAATTGATTACGCCACGGATTTCTGTTATGAAATAAGCACAAAAATTGTCGTAAAATGTCGAAAAAATTGACAGATGTCATAATTTTCCAAAAAAAGTAAAAAACCTATGGTATATTTTTTGAATTTTGCTATAATGAACGCAATTGGAAATAAGTTCCTATTTGGCGAAAAGGAAGTGAGGATACAGTATGGATAACTTAACACAGATCGTACGCACGGAAATCGCCCGCCAGTATAAGAGCGTGCGTCAGTTTGCCTTCGCGGTGGACATCCCCCTGAGTACCATCAACAGCGCCTTGAACAACGGGATCGGCGGTTCTTCTTACGACACGGTGGTGCAGATTTGCCGCACGCTGGGCATCAAGACCCTGATTCGGGACAGTGCATCCTACCTGACGGATGAAACCGAGCAGTTGGTGATGCAGTATGCCCAGCTGGATGATTACGGACGCCATACCATTGCCTCTGTGATGCAGGTGGAGTATGATCGCTGCACAGCGTTGGAAGAAGGCAAGCGCCGTAAGAATGTAAACAAAAACAGATAAACGCTATTAACGCACGGTACCAGGCCGTGCGTTGTGTTTTTTTGGCAGGATCGGCCTCCGATTGCGGACGATTGCTTGACGAGAGGACAAAATAACAGTAAAATAATAAGTGAGATACAGACAATGCGCCGTCGGCAAATTTCGGCCGAAACCGCGCAGAGAGAATGATATTCTTGATGGATGAAAAAGAGGTGCACCGGATATGACAAACGAATTGACCCATTTTGCAAACGGACAATGGGCGCGTGCCTATACGTATTTCGGCGCACATTTCACGCCGCAGGGCTGTGTCTTTCGCCTATGGGCGCCTCATGCCAGAGAAGTAAGGCTTTCAGGCGACTTCAACGGCTGGCAGGGCGCGGCCATGCAGCGCGTGGACGGCGGTGTATGGGAGCTGACCGTGGCAGGCGTAAAGGTCTACGACAGCTACAAATATGTGGTGACCGGCGCCGACGGCAAGGTGCGCTGGAAGGCCGATCCCTATGCCTTCCACGCCGCCACAAGGCCCGATACCAACAGCAAGGTCTTTGACATCGGCGGCTATACATGGGGCGACGGCGCATGGGAGGAACGGCGCGGCGACGCCGACGGTCCGCTGCATATCTATGAGGTGCATCTGGGTTCCTGGCGGCGTCACGCGGACGGCCATTTCTTCAGCTACCGCCAGTTGGCGGAGGAGCTGCCGGCGTATGTGGCGGCGTGCGGCTACAATGCCGTGGAGCTGCTGCCGGTGACGGAATATCCGCTGGACGATAGCTGGGGCTATCAATGCACCGGCTACTTTGCACCTACCTCCCGCTACGGTACGCCCCACGATTTCATGTATCTGGTGGACCGTCTGCATCAGGCCGGTATAACGGTGATTCTGGATTGGGTGGGCGCCCATTTCTGCAAGGACGCCCACGGCCTGATGGAGCTGGACGGCACCTGCCTGTATGAGTACGGCGATCCGCTCAAGCGGGAGCACGCCGGTTGGGGCACCTGCGTGTTCGACTTCGGCAAAGGCGAGGTGTGCAGCTTTCTGCTCTCCTCGGCGGCCTACTGGCTGCGGGAGTACCATATCGACGGGCTGCGTGTGGACGCAGTAGCGTCCATGCTGTATCTGGACTACGGACGCACCGCATGGCGGCCGAACCGGCACGGCGGCAGGGAAAACCTGGAGGCCATCGCCTTCCTGCGCTCTCTCAACCGGCTGGCCCACAGCATTTCGCCCAAGACTATCATGGTGGCGGAGGAATCCACCGCCTGGCCCCATGTGACGGGCGACGGGCCGGACAGTCTGGGCTTTGATCTGAAGTGGAACATGGGGTGGATGAACGATGTGTGCCACTATCTGAAGATGGACCCCTATTTCCGCCGTGACCATCACGGCGATGTGACCTTCTCCATGGTCTATGCCTTTTCTGAGCATTTCGTGCTGCCCATCAGCCACGATGAGGTGGTGCATATGAAGGGCAGCCTGCGGGGCAAGATGCCCGGCGGAGACAAAGAGCAGCTTGCCGGTGTGCGGGGGTTTTACGCCTATATGCTCTGCCATCCCGGCAAGAAGCTGACCTTCATGGGCACGGAGCTGGCCCAGTGGCATGAGTGGGATTTCGCCGGTCAGTTGGACTGGTATCTGTGCGAGGATGCGGACTGCCGGGGCACGCAGGCGTGCATCCGGGCGCTGAATCACTTCTATCTGAACACACCGCCCCTGTGGGACAATGACCGGGATTGGAACGGCTTTACATGGCTGGTGGCGGACGATAACCGTAACAACGTGCTGGTGTTCGTGCGCCGTGACCGAACCGGAGATGAGCGTATCATCGCGGTGAATTTTTCTCCGGTGAAGCGGGAAAATTATCGCTTCGGTGTGGACAAGATAGGGGTATACGAGGAAGTGTTCAACACCGATGACACACAATGGGGCGGCAGCGGCGCCGGCAGCGGCACGGTGGCGGCGGAGGCGATCCCCTCCCACGGAAGGCCGCAATCCATGGCCGTGACCATCCCGCCGCTGGGCGCGGTGATCTGGCGAAGGACGGAGCAAAGCGGCGAAACAACGTGAGATACGCGCCCTTTTGCGGGGCGAAGCAAACCCTTTATACACCACGATGCAACGCATTTTCAGACAGAAGGAGGCGCACAATATTGAAGAAAGAATGTGTGGCGATGCTGCTCGCCGGCGGGCAGGGCAGCCGACTGTATGTGCTGACAGAGAATATGGCCAAACCTGCCGTATCGTTCGGCGGTAAGTTCCGCATCATCGACTTTCCGCTGTCCAACTGCACCAACTCCGGCATCGACACGGTGGGCGTGCTGACCCAATACCGGCCGCTGGAGCTTAACAGCTACATCGGCAACGGCCAGCCGTGGGAGCTGGACCGGCTGGCCGGCGGCGTGCATATCCTGCCGCCCTACCAGAGCGCCGACGGCGCCACCTGGTACAAGGGTACCGCCAACGCCATCTATCAGAACATCGGCTTTGTGGATATGTATGACCCGGAGTATGTGGCGGTGCTGTCCGGCGACCATATCTATAAAATGGACTATGCCGCCATGCTGCGCCGTCATAAGGACTGCGGCGCGGACTGCACCATCTCCGTGATGGAGGTGCCCTGGCACGAGGCCGGACGCTTCGGCATTATGAATGTGGACGAGCGTGACTTCATCACCGAATTTGAGGAAAAGCCCAAAGAGCCAAAGAGCAATCTGGCGTCCATGGGTATCTATATCTTCACCTGGCGCAAGCTGCGCCGGTACCTGATCGAGGACGAGGCCGACCCCGATTCCGACAACGATTTCGGCAAGAATGTGATCCCTGCCATGCTCCGGGCCGGAGAGAAGATGGCCGCCTACCGCTTTGAAGGCTACTGGAAGGATGTGGGCACGCTGGACTCTCTGTGGGACGCCAACATGGATATGCTCCTGCCGGGCAGCGGCTTGAACCTGCTGGACCGGAGCTGGCCCATCTTCGGCCGCACGCCCTCCTGTCCGCCTGCGTTTGTGGGCACAAACGCCGATGTGGGCAACAGCGTGGTGGCCAAGGGCTGCCGGATTCTGGGCGAGGTGAAAAACACCGTGTTGAGCTACAATACCACCGTGGGCGAGGGCGCCAGCGTGTGCTACTCGGTGGTGATGCCCGGCGCGGTCATTGAAAGCGGCGCACGGGTGGAATACGCCATCGTGGGCGAAAATTGTCATATCGGCAAGGACGCCGCAGTGGGCCTGCCGCCGGAATGTGCGGAGGACCCCGACAAATGGGGCATCGCCGTACTGGGACCCGGCAGCGTGGTGGCGAAGGGCGAGGTCGTCGCCGCAGGCACCATGCGCAGCAAAAACCATCGGGAGGTGAAAGCATGAACACCATGCACGGCATCATCTTTTCCTATGAGAAAAAAACCGGCCTGCGCGAACTGATCGAGCACCGGATCCACGGCTCGCTGCCTTTTGCCGGGGACTACCGCGTGGTGGACTTCATGCTCAGCAATATGGTCAACGCCGGTGTGCGCGATGTGGGCATTATCATGCACGGCAAGTGCCAGAGTCTGCTTAACCATCTGGGCAGCGGCAAAAGCTGGGACTTGAGCCGCAATTACGGCGGCCTGACGCTGCTGCCGGCCTTCGCCTATGCCGAGCATCGGGAGAACAGCGGCCAGTTCCGGGGCAAGATGGAGGCTCTTGGCTGCGTGCGCGATTACCTGCGCAGCATCCGGCAGGAGTATACGGTGCTGGCCGACAGCGATGTGGTCATCAACCTGCCGCTGGAGGATGTGCTGCAGCGTCATATCGCCGCAGAAGCGGATATTACCGCCGTTTGTACGTCCACCCTGGGCGGCAGCCGGGACGTCTATTTCCAACTGGACGATAACGGCCGCATCATTGATACGGCCTATGATTTGTTTGTCCCCTCCGGCTACCGCTGTTTGAACCTGTTCGTGATGAAAACCGAGCTGCTGCTGCGCCTGGTGGACGAGTGCATGGCGCACAACCGCTACAGCTTCCAGCATCATGTGCTGCAGGACAAGGTGGAGGAGCTGTATCTCAACGCCTATGTGTGGGACGGCTATTCGGCCCATATCGACACCATTCAAAGCTACTACCAGCGCAGTATGGAGATGCTGCAGCCTGCGCTGCGCGAGGAGCTGTTCTGCTCCCGACGGCCGATTTATGCCAAGGAGAACGGCTCGCCGTCCACTTACATCGACCCTACCGGCGTATGCGTGGATTCCCTCATCGCCGACGGCTGCAACATTCAGGGCAGTGTGAAGCGCTGCGTGGTGTTCCGCGGCGTGCAGGTGGAAAAGGGCGCCGATGTGGAAAACTGTATTCTGTTCAAGGGTACGGTGGTGAAAAAGGGCGCCATTATGCGCCATGTGATCACCGATAAGCACGTGGTCATCAGCGAAAACCGCACGCTGATGGGCAGCGAGAATTATCCGCTGGTGATCGGAAGAGATACCGAGGTGTGAGGGTGCGTTTTGCCGCTTTTGGCCGCCGGTGAAAAAACAGGCCGTCGGCGACAACGGAAAGGATCGCGCTCTTGCAAAAGCGAAACAATTCCCTGTGACATCCCCTCCCGAAAGGAGCTAACCTATGAATATTTTATTTGCCGCCGGCGAGGCCGCGCCCTTTTGCAAAACAGGGGGCCTTGCCGACGTGGCGGGCAGTCTGCCGCCGGCTCTGGCCAAAAACGGCGACAAGGTGGCGGTGATCCTGCCCCTTTACGGACAGATCAGCGACCAATGGCGCAAAAAAATGACTTTTTGCCGCTACATCTATGTGGATCTGAGCTGGCGCCACCAGTATTGCGGCCTGTTCTCCCTGGAGTATCAGGGCGTGACATGGTATTTCGTGGATAACGAGGGCTATTTCAAGCGCGAACGCCTCTACGGCGAATATGACGACGGCGAGCGCTTCGCCTTTTTCAGCCGGGCGGTGGTGGCGCTGCTGCCCTGGCTGGAGGATATGCCGGAGGTGATCCACTGCAACGACTGGCAGACGGCGCTGATCCCCGTGTATCTGAAGGATGCGGCCTGCCGGGAGGAGAAGCTGCGCTGTATCAAAACCGTGTTCACCATCCATAATATCGAGTATCAGGGCCGTTTTGGGGCGCATATTGTGGAGGATCTGCTGGGGCTGAACCGCAATTGGTTCGACGACGGCACCATCGCCATGGACGGCGATGTGAATTTGATGAAAGCCGCCCTGATGACCGCCGATCAGGTCACCACCGTCAGTCCCACCTATGCCCGCCAGCTCCACCACAGCTTCTACGCCCACGGGATGGAGAGCGTGATCGGGCGCATTGACGGTAAGCTCACCGGCATCCTCAACGGCCTGGACACCGTCAGCTACGACCCGGCCCATGACGGCGCGATTGCGCAGCATTATACGCCCGATGACCTGCGAGGCAAGGCGGCCTGCAAGGCGGCGCTGCAAAAGCAGTTGGGTCTTGCCGAGGAGAAGGATACGCCCATTTTGTCCGTCGTCAGCCGTTTGGTGGGACACAAGGGGCTTGACCTGATCTGCGAGGTGTTCGACGGCATCATGGACTGCGGCGTGCAGTTGGTGGTGCTGGGACAGGGTGAGGCGCAGTACGAGGACTTTTTCCGCTATCAGGCGGGGCGTTATCCGGGCCGTGTGGCGGCGTGCATTACCTATTCCGACAGTCTGGCGCGGCAGATCTACAGCGGCAGCGACCTGTTTTTGATGCCGTCTAAAAGTGAGCCATGCGGTCTGAGCCAGATGATCGCCATGCGCTACGGCGCGGTGCCCATCGTGCGGCAGACCGGCGGCTTGAACGACTCGGTGCGTTCGTGCCAGGTGGGGCAGGAGGGCGGCAACGGCTTCGTGTTTGCCAACTACAACGCCTTTGATATGCTCCATGTGGTGCGTCAGGCGGTGGCGCTTTATCACGGTGACCGGGCAGGCTTTGCCGCCGTGCAGCATCGCGGCATGACGGACGATTTCAGTTGGACGAAAAGCGCGGCGCTGTACCGCCGGGTGTATGAGCGCTGAGCCGCTCCTGCGCCGGTAAAAAGCACCCCCACAGGGCGAAAAAACCCCGAAAAATCCCAAGACCCCAAACAGGAGAGACCTATGACCTACAACACACAACAAATGAAAGACGCCATCGTGGCCAAGCTCCGCTTGAACTACGGCTGCACGCAGCAGCAGGCCAGCGACGGCGAAATGATGAAGGCCTGCGCCATGGTCTTGCGCGACATCATGGCCGAGCACGGCGTACAGAGCCGGGAGAAGGCCGCACGGGAGGGTAAGCGCAAGGTGCACTACCTGTCGCTGGAGTTCCTGATGGGCCGCAGCCTGATGAAAAACGCCTATAATCTGGGCGTGATCGAGCCGCTGAAGGAGGCGATTCAGGAGCTGGGCTTCCGGCCCGCCGACATCTTTGACATCGAGCCGGACGCGGGCCTGGGCAACGGCGGTCTGGGCCGTCTGGCGGCCTGCTATCTGGACAGCCTGACCACGCTGGAGATCCCGGCCAGCGGCTATTCCATCTGCTATGAGCTGGGCATTTTCCGCCAGCGCATTGTGGACGGACAGCAGGTGGAGCTGCCCGACGACTGGAAGAGCTTGGGCGATGCGTGGCTGATGCCCAAACCCCAGGAGGCGGAGGAGGTGCATTTCGGCGGCACCGTGCGTACCCGCTGGGATAACGGCCATCTGATGGTGGTGCATGAGGACTATCAGACCGTGCTGGCCATCCCCTGCGACATGGCCATTGCGGGCTTCCATACCGACCATGTCAACACCCTGCGGCTGTGGGACGCCAAGAGCCCCAAGCCCATCGACATGCAGCTTTTCCGGCAGGGCGAGTACCTGAAGGCCGGCGAGGAGCGCGCCATGGCGGACGTGATCTCCAAGATCCTCTATCCCGAGGACAATCACTATGAGGGCAAGTCCCTGCGCCTGAAGCAGCAGTATTTCTTCGTCAGCGCCACCGTGCAGTCCATTACCCGGCAGCACATTGAGGTCTACGGCACGCTGACCAACTTCCACGAGAAGAATGTGATCCAGATCAACGACACCCATCCGGCGCTGGTGATCCCGGAGCTGATGCGGATTCTCGTTGATGATGCGGGCCTGTCCTGGGACGAGGCGTGGCACATCACCACCCACTGTGTGGCCTATACCAACCACACCGTGCTGGCCGAGGCGCTGGAGTGCTGGCCGCAGCGGCTGTTCGAGCAGCTATTGCCCCGGGTATGGCAGATTTTGCAGGAGATCGCCCACCGCTGGCAGGCAAGGGTGGAGGAGACCTTCCACGATCCGGCCAAAACGGCGAAAATGGCCATCATCTGGGACGGCGGCGTGCGCATGGCGAATCTGTGTATCGCCGGCGGCATGGCGGTCAACGGCGTCAGCGCGCTGCACAGCGATATTCTGCGCCACGACGTGTTCCGTGACGCCTGCGCCATGGAGCCGGAGAAGTTCAAAAACGTGACCAACGGTGTGGATCATCGCCGCTGGCTGTCCCAGATCAATCCGGGACTTCACGGCCTGATCTGCGACCTGACCGGCAGCGACGGCTATCTGACCGAGCCGCTGCAGCTGCGCAGGCTGGACGATTTTGCCGATGATTCGGCGGTGCTGCAGCAGCTTTCCGCCATCAAGCAGAGCAACAAGCGCACCTTTGCCGAGTGGGCAAGACGGCAGCAGGGGGTCAAGCTGAACCCCCACGCGATTTTCGATGTGCAGGTCAAGCGGCTCCATGAGTATAAGCGCCAGCTTCTCAATGTGCTGCATATTATCTACCTCTATCAGCAATTGCAGGACGATCCCGACATGGATATGGTGCCCCATACCTTCCTTTTCGGCGCCAAGGCGGCACCCGGCTATGCGGTGGCCAAGCGGATCATTCAACTGATCAACTCGCTGGCCTGCCAGATCGCACGGGACCCTGTCTGCCGCGACCGGCTGCAGGTGGTGTTTATGGAGAACTACTGCGTGTCCATGGCGGAGATGCTGATTCCCGCCAGCGAGGTGAGCCAGCAGATCTCCACCGCCGGCAAGGAGGCCAGCGGTACGGGCAACATGAAGTTCATGATGAACGGCGCACTGACGGTGGGCACGCTGGACGGGGCCAATGTGGAGATGCATCAGGTGCTGGGCGACGAGAATATGTTTTTGTTCGGCCTCCATGCCGACGAGGCGGCCCGCCTGCAGCGCACCTACAATCCGCGGCTGCTGTATGAGCGCGATCCCATGCTGCGGCGTGTGCTGGAAATGCTGAAAACCGGCGTGAACGGCGTGAGCTATGAGGATATTTATCAGCGCCTGCTGCAGGAGGATACGTATCTGCTTTTGGCGGATTTCCCCGCCTACTGCGCCGCCGAGCAGCGCATGGTGCAGACCTACGGGCAAAGCGATGTGTGGAACCGCATGAGCCTGCACAACATTGCCCGCAGCGGTATTTTTGCCGCCGACCGGGCGGTGGCGGAGTATGCCGAGCAGATCTGGCATGTGCCGTATAAAAAGTAAAGACCGATTTTTGGCAACAAATAAGCCGGTGGGGATGACCCACCGGCTTTTGCCGTGTCTTAAATCCGATCTTTATGCGCGGATGCCGCTGTTGATAATCGCGGCGCGGGCACGGGAGAGCTTAATGTCGTGGCTTAGCTGCGCTGCCGGAAGCTGGGCACGGAGCTGCCGGGGCGTCATGCCGTACATGGCGGACATCTGCGTGTAGTGCCTGTTCAGGTCCTCCTCGGTGACGGTGATGCCCTCGGCATCGGCCACCGCCGTCATGGCCAGCTCATAGTACGCGGCCTTTTCGGCCTGTGCGCGTGTCTGGGCGCGCAGATCGTCCATGGTCATGCCGCCGGCCTCCAGATACTGCTCCAGTTCCGCGCCCTGGGACTGGAGCTGCTGCCGCAGCGCCTCGATAATGCCCGTGAGCTGGCTTTCGATCATAGCGTCGGGCACGGTCACCTCCATGCCGTCGATCACCTGACCGATCAGGGCGTCCTCAAAGTCCGCCCGGGCCTGCTCCTGCTTCTGCTCCAGCGCATCGGCCATGATCCGGCGGCGCAGCGCGGCGGCATCGTCAAAGCCCTGGGCCCTGGCGTAGTCATCGTCCAGCTCCGGCAGGCGGCGGCGCACGATTTTGCGCGCCTTGATCTGAAAGACGGCGTCCTTGCCCTCCAGCTCGGGGGTGTAGGGCTTGGGGAAAGTCACCTTGACCCGGCGCTCTTCCTCCAGACCAATGCCTGCCACCTGCTCTTCAAAGCCGGGGATAAACATGCCGCTGCCCAGCACCAAGGGGTAATTTTCCGCCTTGCCGCCGTCAAAGGGCACGCCGTCCACAAAGCCCTCAAAGTCCATGGTCACCTCATCGCCCATGGCGGCCTTTTCGGGGTGTTCCTCCATGGGGTGGTCGTGCAGATACCGGGCGATGGCGGCAGCGGAGTCGTCCTCGCTCAGCTCCGCGGCGGCCCACACGGCCCGCAGCCCCTTGTATTGCCCCAGCTTCACCTCGGGGTAGAGGTCAATGAGGGCGGTAAAGGTATAGCCGTCCGCGCCGATGGTAACCACCTGCAGCTCAGGCGCGCCGGCAAGGCGGAGCTCCTCGGTGCAGACAGCCTCCACCAGCGCAGCGGGGAAGGTGGCGTTGACGGCCTCCTGATACAGGAAATCACTGCCGTACTGCGCCTCCAGCTTTTCCCGTGTGATCTCGCCCTCTACGGGGTAGAGGGACTTGACCTCCTCATAGGCCGCCGCCAGGGCGGCGTCCCAATCGCTCTTTTCCACCCGGAGCGTCAGCTCCACCTGGCGGTTTTCTTTATCTTCTCGTTTCAGCAGCATATAGGCTACCTCCTGTTAGGATTGACTCGGCACCACATGGCCGTCCTCGTCCAGCACAGCCGGGATGATCTGACTGCGGGTATGGCGGGCGATGTCGTCCAGACGCATACGGCTGGGGAAATCGCTCAGAAGCGTGTAGGCCACGCCGTGGCGCTTGGCACGCCCTGTCCGGCCGATGCGGTGGATGTAATACTCGTTCTCTTCCGGCACTTCAAAATTGAACACCGCGTCCACATCGTCCACATCGATGCCCCGGGCCGCCACATCGGTGGCCACGAAGATATGGAGCTTGCCGTCGCGGAACGACTGCATAACCTCCTCGCGCTTTTTCTGGGGAATGTCGCCGTGGATGCACCTGGCGTCAAAGCCGCGCATCTGCAAAAACTTGGTCAGGCGCTCGGTGCTGCCCTTGGTGTTGCAAAAGCACATCACCCGCTCCAGCCCTTCGGCATTGAGAATCCGGGCGATGGTGTCCACCTTGGCGTCGGAGGACACCTCGATGCGGTACTGCAAAATGTCGGGCTTATTCTCCGCCGTGGCCTGCACGGTGATCTCCTCGGGGTCGCGCTGGTAGACCCAGGAGATGTCCATGACCTCGCGGGAGATGGTGGCGGAGAACATGCCCAGATTCTCCCGATGGGGGATCTTATCGAGAATACGGGTCACATCGTGGATGAAGCCCATGTCCAGCATACGGTCGGCCTCGTCCAGCACCACGGTTCTGACCTCCTTCACCGTGACGGTGCGGCGCTTCATATGGTCGCTGAGCCGCCCCGGCGTGGCCACCACGATCTGGGGCTTGCGCTTCAGGGCGTTAATCTGCTTGCCGATGGGCTGGCCGCCGTACAGGCATACCAGACGCACACCCTCGTGGCATACGGCCACCTCGCGCATTTCCTCGGTGATCTGCAGCGCCAGCTCCCGGGTAGGCGCCAGAATGACGGCCTGCACCGCTTCGCTCTCCGGGGCGATGCGCTCGATAATGGGGATGCCGAAGGCCATGGTCTTGCCGGTGCCGGTGGGCGCCTTGGCGATCACATCCTTTCCCGCCAGCATGGGCGGGATACAGCCGGCCTGCACCGGCGTGCTGATTTCATAGTGCTTGTTTCGTATGGCGCGCATGGTGGCCTCCGACAGGCCAAACGTATCGAAGCGCACGCCCTGAGTAAATTCCATAACGCTTTTCCTCTTATTCCTTTATTTTCAACCAAATACGATTATACCATATCTGTCAATATGTGCCCTTGTTGTCCCGCTCCGTGCAACAGGGACGGAAAAAACGCCGAAAGGTGAAACACCATATATCAGGAGGAAATTGCCATGACCAGAAAACCCGGAGTGATGCTGTATTTTGAGATGCGTCCGTGCCTGACCTGCCTGAGCTGCGAGGAGAAGGGACGGCTGCTTGACGCCATTTTGGCCTACGGTGAGTGCGGCGAGATACCGGAGCTGACAGGCGGCCTGCAGATCGCCTGGTCGTTCATCCGCCAGCGCATCGACGCCGACAATGAAAAGTATCAGGCCAAGTGTGAGCGCGCCCGTGAAGCGGCCGCCAACCGTGTGCTGCGGATCGCGCGGTGACTTTTCATTGGGAAAAGAAAGCTTTCGTTACGAAATGTGCGTTTTCGTGACCAACTACAACTTCAACTACAACTTCAACTTCATCTTCAACCACAACTTCAACTGAAAAATCGTCACGAAATGTGGGCGCCCTGCAAAGGGCGAAAAAAACCGCCCCTTACGAGGCGGTATTTTCCGAAGCGGTATTTTCCGGAGCGGTATTTTCCGGAGCGGTATTTTCCGCAGCGGCAAGCTTTCTGTCCCGGCGTCTGCCGATGATTACATAGACCAGCACATAGGCCAGCGCGCTTACAACGAAAGAGGCGAGGATGTCAATAAAGGCGTGCTGCTTGATGAGCAGGGTGGAGGCGGTGACCAGCAGGCCCCAGATCACGGCGCCTGCGCGCCAGGCCCAAGTCTTCATGCCCGGCGTATGGAAAACGGCAAACACCGCCGCCATCACGCCCACCACATGTACGCTGGGGAACACATTGGTGTTGGTGTCGATGGAGTAGGTGTACTGCACCATCCAGGTGAAAATGTTGTCCCGCTCCATCACCGCAGGGCGCAGATCCTGCCCGTTGGGGATGAGAGCGCAGATCAGGGTGCTGACGGTAAAGGTGAACATGATCGTCCACATATAGCGGCGGAAGCCCTCACCGTCCTTGATGATGAGATAGATGCCCAGCGCCGCCAGAATGGGGCTCCATGTCACATAAAAAAGCGCGAAATACTCACAAAACGGGATGTAGTTGTCAATGGCCGTCTGCGTGGGCCAGTAATTGGCGGTAATAAAGTGCTCGATGGTAAAGAATATGGCAAGATATACGGGCAAAAATGCGCCCCACCACGCATGGGGGTGGGTCTTAAAAAAATGCTTGACGGTTTGCATGGTTCCTCCTTCGGAAAGTATAAAAAAAGCAATTTGACAGTATTGTAACACGTTTTTCCGAAAAGGAAAGCCGCTTTCCGCATTTGTCACAGTTTTTTTACAATTACCGCCCGGCGGGGCAAGGACTTTACAAAACGGTGAGATTTTAGTATAATAAAAAAACTATCTGTCAAAAAGGAGCCATTCCTATGAGAATAAAAACACAAGTCATCGCGCTTTGCCTGGCGCTGCTGACGCTGCTGACAGTGCTGGCAGGCTGCGGTCAGAATACCCGGTCTATGGTGCTGCGCGTGGGTCTGGTGGGGCAGAGCGCCGTGCCCGATCCGGCGATGGTAACCACCGACAGCGAGAAGATCGTGGTGAGCCACCTGTATGAAAACCTGATGAAGCTCACCCCCGACGGTGAGGGCGGCACGCAGGTCACAGGCGGCCAGGTGCGCAGCTATCACTGCCAGGACGAGCTGGACGGCACGCAGACCTATACCTTTACGCTGCGGGGCGACCTGACATGGTCGGACGGTCAGCCTGTGACGGCAAGCGATTTTGTCTACGCCTGGCAGCGGCTGGCCGACCCCGACACCAAATCACCCAATGCCTCGCTTTTGAGCGTGGTGGCGGGCTACGATCAGGTGCGCAGCAAGGGGAAAGGCTCCCTCCTGCAGGTGAAGGCGGAGGACGAGCATACGCTGGTGGTCAAGCTCAACTGCCGCTGTCCGTATTTCCTCACCGCCATCTGCACCGCGGCGGCCACCATGCCCGTGCGCTCTGACGGCGCAGTGGCCACCAACGGCGCCTATACGGTGGTCTCTCAGGAGAACAGCCACCTGCGTCTGACCGCCAGAAGCAATTACTACGACAGAAAGCGCCTCGGACCGGATGAGCTGCACTTTACCTTCGGCAAGACCACGGAGGAGCTGGAAGCGCTGTATGATGAGGGCGAGCTGGACTTTATGCTGGGCCTGCCCGGTGAGGGTACGGCGGAAAAGGTTGATCCCTATCCCCGTATGACCGCATTGCTGATTAACCAATCCGCGCCCAGTATGAAAAGCCAATCCCTGCGTCAGGCCATGTCCCTGGTCATTGACCGCAATGCCCTGACGGAGCTGGCGGACGGGGTCTATCTGCCGGCGGAGGGCATTGTCAGCCACGGTATTCAGTTCCCCGACGGTACCTCCTTCCGCGAACACAACGGCGCGCTGATCGACAACGACAGCAAGCACTACAAGGACAATTGCGCCGCTGCCCGGGAGAAAATGGCAGAGGCAGGCTACGACAGTGCCGCGGCCATGGCCGCGCTGGGGAAGGTGACGCTGCTCTACGCCGAGAGCGAGGTGAACGATCAGCTCGTTGCCTTTTTGCAGCAGACATGGCAGCGTGAGCTGGGCCTGACGGTCACGCTGAACGGCGTGGAGGCGGAGGGACTGGAGAAGGCGCTGAAAAAGGGCGAGTTTACGCTGGCGCTGACCGATGTGACGGCATCTTACAACGACGCCACGGCCTTTTTGAGCAACTGGCACAGCAACGCTGCCGGCAACTACGGCCGTT
The DNA here is from genome assembly GCA_004555205.1 of Clostridiales bacterium. Lineage (GTDB taxonomy): Bacteria > Bacillota > Clostridia > Oscillospirales > Oscillospiraceae > Vescimonas. Next base: position 96,079 of record SFIY01000002.1, on the reverse strand, counting down.
TCCGCTCCAGTGCCTATAATATGCTGCTGCGTGTGGCGGCGGCCTCCTCCGACGACGCGGCACGGGAGGCCTATCTGGAGGATGCCGAGCGGCTGCTGCTGGAAAAGGGCGGCGTGATCCCCCTGTACGGCGCAGGCTGCTGCTACCGGCTGGGCGAGGGCCTGACGGGCCTGATCGGCAACGGCGTGGGTGTGTATTACTTCTTCCTGATCCATGAGATCAGCCATTCATAAGCAAACCGTGAGCCGGTGGGAGCGATCCCGCCGGCTTTTGCCGCCGTACGGGGGCGTTTTCCGGTCGGCTGCGGCGGCAAAAAGGAATTGACGATTTTTCCCGCAGGTGGTATGATATATGCGTGAAGTGAGCGGTTTGAGGATCGCCTCATGGACAAGAAGGAAAAGCGACGGACTCATTAAATCAGAAAAGAGGAAAGAGTATGTATCGTATCGTGACGAAAGAGGCTTTGAAGCCCACCGTGATCCTGTACGAGATCGAGGCGCCTATGGTCGCCAAGAAAGCACAGCCCGGCCAGTTTATCATCCTGCGCGTGGATGAGAACGGTGAACGGATCCCCATTACCATTCACGATTATGACCGTGAAAAGGGTACCGTTACCATTATTGTCCAGACTGTCGGCGCTACCACCGAGAAGCTCAGCCACAAGCAGCAGGGCGACTGCCTGCATGACTTCGTGGGCCCCCTGGGCAAGCCCACGGAAACCGAGGGCAAGAAGAAGGTCTGCGTGGTCGGCGGCGGTGTGGGCTGCGCCATTGCATACCCCGTTTTGAAGAAGTTCCACGACTGCGGCGCGGAGGTCCACGCGGTGGTCGGTTTCAAGAACAAGGATGTTGTGATTCTGGAAGACAAGTTCAAAGCCGTGTCCTCCGTGCTGAAGGTCTGCACCGATGACGGCAGCTACGGCCAGAAGGGTCTGGTCACCGAGGCGCTCAAGGAGCTGCTGGACGAGGGCAACCGGTACGATGAGATCTTCGCCATCGGCCCCATGGTCATGATGAAGTTCGTCTGCAAGACCACCGAGCCTTACGGCGTGCCCACCACCGTGTCCATGAGCCCCATCATGATCGACGGTACCGGCATGTGCGGCGGCTGCCGTCTGACGGTAGGCGGCGAGACCAAGTTTGCCTGCGTTGACGGCCCCGACTTCGACGGCCACAAGGTGGACTGGGACCTGGCGGTCAAGCGCAACCAGATGTACCGGGAGTTTGAGGTACATAAGCACGAGGAAGTCTGTCATCTCTACGAGCAGGAGGTCAAGTAACATGGCGAATATGAGTTTGAAGAAGAACGAGATGCCCTCTCAGGACCCCAATGTCCGTAATAAGAATTTCCTGGAAGTCGCGCTGGGCTACACCGAGGAGCAGGCGCTGGATGAAGCGGCGCGCTGCCTCAACTGCAAGAACCATCCCTGCGTGGGCGGCTGCCCCGTCAATGTAAAGATTCCTGAATTTATCAAGAAGATCACCGAGAAGGACTACGAGGGCGCCTATCAGGTCATTCACGAGACCAGCTCTCTGCCCGCCGTCTGCGGCCGTGTCTGCCCCCAGGAGACCCAGTGCGAGAAGTACTGCATCCGCGGTGTGAAGGGTGAGGCCGTGGGGATCGGCCGTCTGGAGCGCTTTGTGGCTGACTGGCACAACGCCCATGCCGCCGAAACAGCCGCCGTGCCCGCCTCCAACGGTCACAAGGTGGCCGTGGTGGGCTCCGGCCCTGCGGGTCTGACCTGCGCAGGCGACCTGGCCAAGAAGGGCTATCAGGTCACCGTGTATGAGGCGCTGCATCTGGCCGGCGGCGTGCTGGTGTACGGTATTCCCGAGTTCCGTCTGCCCAAGGCCATCGTGCAGAAGGAAGTGGACGGCCTGATCGCCATGGGCGTGAAGGTGGAGACCAACACCGTGGTGGGCCGCACCATCACCATTGACGAGCTGATGGAGGAAAACGGCTTTGAGGCCGTGTTTGTGGGCTCCGGCGCAGGTCTGCCCATGTTTATGAACATCCCCGGCGAGAACCTGAAGGGCGTGTACTCCGCCAACGAGTTCCTGACCCGTATCAACCTGATGAAGGCCTACCGCGAGGACAGCGATACGCCCATCATGGACCTCAAGGGCAAGAAGGTGGCCGTGGTCGGCGGCGGCAACGTGGCCATGGACGCGGCCCGCTGCTCCAAGCGTCTGGGCGCCGAGGTGTACGTGGTGTACCGCCGCGGCATGGAGGAGCTGCCTGCCCGTCATGAGGAGGTGGAGCACGCCATCGAGGAGGGTATCATCTTCAAGACCCTGAACAATCCCGTGAAGATCAACGGCGATGACGACGGCTGCGTGGCCTCCATGACCTGCATCGAAATGGAGCTGGGTGAGCCGGACGCCTCCGGACGCCGCCGCCCCGTGGAGAAGGCAGGCAGCGAGTTCGAGCTGGCGGTGGACGCGGTCATCATGTCCCTGGGCACCAGCCCCAACCCGCTGATTAAGTCCACCACCAAGGGCCTGGAGGTGAACAGGAAGGGCGGCATCATCGTCAACGAGGACGGCCTGACCTCCCGCGAGGGTGTGTACGCCGGCGGCGACGCCGTGACCGGCGCGGCTACCGTCATTCTGGCCATGGGCGCCGGTAAGCTGGGTGCCAAGTCCATTGACGAGTATCTGAGCGGTAAGTAAGGCAAGCTACATATGAAACATAATAACACCGGCACTCGTAAAGAGTGCCGGTGTTTCGTATGTTGGGGCTTTGCCTTGAGAATAGAAAACGGCGCCCAAACGGGCGCCGTTTGTATCGTATCAGTAATCTACGGTGCCGTTCAGGACCTTCAGATCGTAGGGCTCAAAGACCACATGGCGGTACTTCTCCACATCCATCCGTACGCCGGTCCAATCGCTGTGGATCTCGCCGTTCTGCTTGATGAGGATGTCGTACAAAATGTCGTAGGTCACGCCGTTTTCGTCCGTTTCCGTGATGGTGGAATAGGGCAGCGTTTTATGATAGGTCATGTGCAGACCCTTATACGCAAAATGGAAGCCGTTGCGCATACGGCAGCCGTCCAGCCCCTTATAGGTGAACAGCCGCTTCAGATCCTGCAAAATGGGGTCATGGTCCTCCTCATACAGATTCTCCGGCGTGGTCTCGGTATAGTCGTAGCGGAACTGGATGGGAATGCCGTAGGGCAGGAAGCGCTCGACATAGGCGGGCAGCTTGTCCGCCGGATAGTGCTTATACAGCACGCAGTTGATGCGGGTGGGACAGGCGATCCGGCCCAGCACCTCATCGGGGGATTCCTCCACATATTTCACCAGATGGCGGGAGATGTTCATGCAGGTGATCTTATCCCTGTTGCGCCGGGTAAAGTCGATCATTTCGTCAAAGCCGGTGCGCGCCTGACGGGGGAAGGTGGTGTTGATGTATACCTTGTGGGTGGTGGGAATGGCGTCCAGCATCTTCTGCAAAGACACCAGATCCGCCAGCGGCTCACCGCCGGTGAACACGAAGTCGCAGCGGGGCGTGATGGCGTCCATGGTGCGGATGCTTTCGATAATCTTATCCAAGCTGAAGCTGCTCACATCAGCGTATTCTTTTTTGTTGATGCAGAACGGACAGTTGTTCTGGCAGTCATAGGGCACAAAGACGGTGACGGTGGCGCCGCCTTCGCGGGTCTTGTACGGGTTGCTCATCTCGATCAGTCTACCTCTCAGTGAAAGTTCACCGACTATTTTATAACGAAAGTTGCCAAAAAGCAAGAAATATGTGCAAAATAAGGTCGTTTTATTCTTAACAAAGTTTGGGTATTTGTCAATAGTCGGGGTCCTTCAATTCCTCGCGGATCCGGGCAAAGGCCCTCTCCTCGCCCTCCTCCTTCAGCAGCAGCAGCCAGCGCTCGATGAGGGCGTAGGTCTCCTCATGGAACCAGATGCTGCCTTTGGAGTGCTGGATGTAGTCGTAGGCCGAGGCGTCAGTGTACCTGTCGCCCTGATAGACGCGGCAGGCGGCGATCCGGTCGCAGAACATCTCCGCCACATACTTCTTGGGCATCTTGCAGCCGCCCATGAAGATCTTGCCGTCCTTGTCCAGACGGTAGTCGATCCAGTACTCGAAATGGTGGCGGTTGCGGCCCTTGTGGTGCAGCCACGACAGGCTGACGCCGGTGGTCATGCGCTCGTTGTCGTTGGGACTGCGGTAGCCCAGGTAATATTTGGCGCTGCGCCAGAACTCGGTGGGGCTGTACTTGCTCAGATCGTGGGTCAGACCCTGCCACACCAGGCCCAGCTTCATGCAGTAGCGGCACACTAAGGCGCGATGGCGGTTGACGGTATGTAAATGGGCGAGAATATGCACGGCGCGGCCTCCTTTGCGGGTAACGATGGATATAGTATAGCACAAATTTGCCGAAAGCACAGCATAAATTTCTGCCGGCGGCAGAAAATACAAGGTGAGGTGAAGATGATGGAATCCTGTGCCTATTTTTGTGCGCTGGGAACGCCCTTTGAACGGGAATTGCCCCGTGAAGTGAGCCTTCTGCGCAATACGGCGGCGCTGACGGCGCGGCGCTGGAAGCTGTGCGCGCTGAATACGGAGGGGGCGGCACGGCTGGGCGAGCTGTTCCTGCGCTGCGATACGCTGCTGCTGCCGGAGGGCGTGTGTCCCGGCGGTGTGCGTGCCCGGCAGGTGGTCAGCTACGGCCTGGGCGGACGCAACACCCTGACGCTGTCCAGCATGGACACCCGTTTGATGCTCAGCGTGCAGCGGCAATTGACCGATCTGCGCGGCGAGACCGTGGAGGTGCAGGAGATCGCCCTGCCGGATGACTGGCAGCGGTGGGAAAAGCCCCAGATGCTGGCGCTGGCAGGCGTTTGCCTGCTGTGCGGCGCTCTGTAAGAAGGATTCGCGGCGTTTGCCGTGCGCAGGCGGCTGTGGGGCTTCCGAAAAACGGTGCTGCCGCTTTTTTGAGGGTCTGAAAAAGGAAGGTACCTTGCGGCACCTTCCTTTTATTCAAGCAGTCCTTACAGATTCTTCTCGTAGGACTCGATCATCTTCTTGACCATCTGGCCGCCGACGGAACCGGCCTCGCGGGAGGTCAGGTCGCCGTTGTAACCTTCCTTCAGGTTCACGCCAACTTCGTTGGCAGCTTCCATCTTGAACTTATCCATGGCGGCACGAGCCTCGGGAATGTTCAGTTTGTTGCTGTTCTTGCTAGACATGATCCAAATCTCCTTTCGTTTGATTGAGCAATACGCTCGTTGGGTATCGCAAACATATCTTTTCCCGCAAGCGGGCGAATATGCGAATTTGACACTTGGTAATTTTTGTGATAACAAAAGGCGGAAAATAAAAATGTAATATGAAAAATTTGGTATGAATGCGTCATTTTCAAGGCAATATTTACTTGCAGAAACAACACCGCGACAAATGAAAATGTTGGATTATCAGGCGGTGAATTGTTAATTGCACTTGATTTATATAGAAATAAGCAGTATAATACACAAGAATGAGCGCAGTATGCATATCTTGTTTTATGATACTGAAAATCGTAAAAACCATGCGTTTTGCCGGATAGACAGACCCGGCCGTTGATCCACCTTATTGCGGGCAATCTGCGGGAACGCTGTTTCGGGAGGAGGGCGAGGATGACGCCTTTAGTCGAAAAGCAAGGAGTACCTGAAATGAACGAATCCAAAGATGATAAATCTAACTGCAATGCAATGAAAAAAGACCGTAAACTGCGTGCTTTCCTTTGCATCAAATACAGCTTTGACTTCTTGTTCTCCCTGTTTTTGCTGATTATTTTGCTGCTGCCGTTACTGCTGATCGCGCTTTTGATCAGATTGGATTCGCCCGGTCCGGCTTTGTTTACCCAAACCCGCGTGGGACAGTACGGCAAAACCTTTAAAGTGTATAAGTTCCGCACCATGTACCAGTCGGCGCCCCACGATATGCCGACCTCCCAGTTCAACGATGCCGACAGGTATATTACGCGGCTGGGCGCGTTTCTCAGGAAGACAAGCCTGGATGAACTGCCTCAGCTGCTCAATGTCCTCAGGGGCGAGATGTCCTTTGTGGGCTTCCGTCCGGTCTGCACCACGGAACGCAAGCTCAATGCCCTGCGTGCCCAGTACGGCGTGTTCGACTGCCGCCCGGGCATTACCGGCCTTGCGCAGGTGCAGGGACGGGACGACCTGTATTATAAGGACAAAGCAAAAGTGGATGCCGAGTATGCGCGCAAGCGTTCCATTAAGCTTGATCTGCACTGCTTGATTAAGACGATTCCGGTTACGCTGACACAAAAAGGCGCAAAATGACAGCGCAATCCTTTGAAAGGGACTGCGCTTCATTGTGCCGTAAGACAATAGATTTCGAGGTTTATCGTGAAAGTTATCAGAGAAATTTTAAAAGATCACTATAAGTACAGAAAACAGATCTTTAAACTGGCAAAGGCCGACCTGATCAAGACCTATAAGGGCGCTGCCCTGGGCTGGGCCTGGGCCGTGATCCGCCCCGCCATCACCATCGCTACTTACTACTTCGCCTTCTCCATCGGCCTGCGTGTGAGCAGGCCGGTAGGTGAGTACTCCTTCTTCCTGTGGCTGATTGCCGGTATTTCGCCCTGGTTCTATTTCTCCGCGGTATTTACCGCCGGCGCCAGCTCCATCCGCAAGTACAGCTATCTGGTCACGAAGATCCGCTATCCGGTCTCCACCATTCCCACGATCATCAACCTGTCGCATATGACCACACATCTTGTGGTTTTGCTGGCCGTTATGCTGATCTTCATTCTCAGCGGCCATGCGCCTGACATCTACTGGCTGCAGCTTCCGCTGTATATCCTCATGCTGTTCCTGTTCTCCACGGCGTGGTCCCTGTTCGCGGGCATGATCTCCGTGCTGAGCAAGGACTTTATGCATCTGGTGCAGTCGTCAACGATGGTGGTGTTCTGGATGTCCGGCATCCTGTATGACGCAGGAGCGATCAATAATGTCTTCTTCAAGAGGGTCCTCCATATCAACCCGATCACCATTATCGTGAACGGCTACAGAAATGCGTTTATCAACAAAGTGTGGTTCTGGGAAAGAGCCCGCGAATTCCGTAATTTCGGCATTGTATTTTTCGTGATGGTCCTGCTGGCGCTGTGGGCATATAAGAAGCTGGTTAAGGAAATCCCGGATGTACTCTAAGGAGAGCAGCAGTTATGACACAGAGCAATGATATTGCCATTCAATTAAAAAATGTAACGAAGGTCTACCGCCTGTGCAAAAGTGAGAAGGCCCGCCTGCGCACCTTCCTCGGCAGGAAAGCGTCGGCGGAGCTGAAACAGGCCATCAACGATGTATCGCTGACCATCCGGCGCGGTGAGGCGGTGGCGCTGTTCGGACGCAACGGCGCCGGTAAATCCACCATTTTGAAGATGATTACCGGCGTGGCCTTCCCCACCACGGGCCGGATTCGTGTCAACGGCCGCGTCAGCGCCCTGCTGGAGCTGGGCGCCGGTTTTGACCCGGAGCTGACCGGACGGGAGAATATCTATTTCCGCGGTGAGGTGCAGGGCATCAAAACCGAGGAGATCAAGCGGATCGAGGGCGACATCATCAAATTTGCGGACCTGGGCAGCTATATCGACCAGCCCATCCGCACCTATTCCAGCGGTATGAAGGCCCGCCTGGGCTTTGCCATCAACGCCAATATCCGCCCCGACATTCTGATCGTGGACGAGGCGCTGAGCGTGGGCGACCAGCGGTTCCGCGCCAAGTGCCGGGCCAAGGTGAACGAGATCATGGAGAGCGGCGTGACCTTTTTGTTCGTGACCCATTCGGTCAATGAGGCCAAGGCATTCTGCAAGCGCGGCATCGTGCTGCGCCACGGCAAAGTCGTCTTTGACGGCGGCGTGAACGAGGCGGCTGCCTACTATGAGGATATGATTAAGCAAATCTAAAGCTGAAAAAAACATATGGCGGTGTAAAAAAGTGCACATATTGATTTCTGTTGCCACATGGCTCGCCGAGGGCCTGTATTGGCTGATGAAGCGGTTCCCCGTAAAACATCAGGTCTGCTTTTTCAGCAGACAGTCCAACACGGTCACGGTGGATTTCCGGCGCATCGAGGACGAATTGAAAAGAAGAGATTCGACGGTGAAAACCGTCATGATCTGCTATCAGTTTCGCGGTCTCCGTGACGGCGTGCTTCGCTTCGCCTGGGCGCAGCTTCGCAGTATGTACTACATGGCCACCTCCCGCGTATGTATCATAGATGCTTACTGGCCGACAGTTTCTCTTTTGCACCATAAGGAGGAATTGACGGTCATTCAAATTTGGCATTCCATCGGAAAGATCAAGCAGTCCGGCTATCAGACGCTGGACCGGACCTCGGGCCGCAGCGCCGAGCTGGCCCGCGCCGTGCGGATGCACCGCAATTACGACTATGTCATCGCCGGCGGACCGGCCTGGAACCCGTACTATTGCGCCTCGTTCGACATTGGCGAGGAGAAGCTGCGCAACTACGGCCTGCCCCGTCTGGACGAGGTGCTGGAGGGCAGCGAGGGAGCCGCGCAACTGCTGGAGCAGTACCCGGAGCTGCAGGGAAAAACCATCGTGCTCTACGGCCCCACCTACCGCAAGCAGGTGCTGCCGCCGCCCTATGAGCTGACGGCGCTGTTTGACCCGGAGAAATATGCCGTGATCTGCCGCTTTCATCCCAACCAGCGGTTTACCTGTGAGCTTGACGAACAGATGCAGCGCTACAGCCAGGGCGAGACCTTTGACTTTCTGCAGATCTGTGACTACTTTATCACGGACTATTCCTCCCTGGCGCTGGAGGCGGCGGCGCTGCGGAAAAAGACACTGTACTACCTGTTTGACTATGAACAGTATAAAGAAGAGAACGGCTTGAACATCGACCTGCCGGAGATCATGCCCCGCGTTACCTTCCGCAAGCCGGAAGAAATCTATGGGATGATCGAGGGAAATTCCTACCCCATGGAGGATCTGGAGTGGTACCGCAGGCAGTTCCTGCCGGAGGAGCTGGGAAAATCCACCGCGAAAGTCGTTGATTTGATTGAGGAGAATTTGAACTGACATGAGATATGTGATTATGGCAGACGGGAAGATGTCCCGTTGGGAAAAGTCATACGAAGTCCCCAAGCATCTGCTGCCCATTGACAACGAAATCCTGCTGGGCCGCACCGTGCGCCAAATCAGAGAGAATGACCCGGCGGCGGAGGTGATTATTACCTCTCACGACCCGCGCTACGGCCATTACGGCGCGGTGCGCTATGAGCCGAAAAACAATGTCTATGAGATCGACCGCTTCACCGAGGAGCTGATCGTGGACGACGTGTGTTTTATGTACGGCGATACCTACTATACAGACGGGGCCGTGGCGCAGATTTGCCGGATCAAAACGGATTCCATGTATTTTGTGGGCACCTCCCGTTCCATCGTGGCGGTGATCGCCCATGACGGTGAGCTGATGCGCCGCCATGTGCATAGGGTCCGTGAGATGCACATTGCGGGGCAGTTGAAGGACTGCCGCGGATGGCAGTTGTACCAGTCCTTTACGGGCCAGTCCTTTGAAAAAATTTCCATCGGACCTTACTTCCTCACATTGGATGACGGCACCCAGGGCTTCAACCGCATTGAGGAGTATCAACAATTTATAGAGAGTAGGCAGAAGAAATAAATGGATTTTTTTGAATTGGTAAGATATCTGAGCAAAAAAGCAAAGCTCTTTGTGCTGTACTGGCGGCGCATCATATTCGCAAAGGACCACTTCAAGGTGCCTTTGCTGACCAAGCTGAAGGCCAACATCTTCGGCGGCTATCTGGGCGACCAGTGGATGCTATACGATCTGGACATGAAAAAGCGGAAGGAGTATCTCTCGGAGTTTGACTGGTACCGCTCCCGCTATATCAATGAGCCCTTTGACTATATGCTCAACAACAAGATCATTGCCACGGAGGTGCTGGGCCGCTATGTGCGTATGCCGGAGATTTTCCTGATTAACAGCAAGGGCGTGATCTCCGATTTTTCCGGCGCTGTGCTGGAGGCCGACGAGGCCGTGGCGCGCGTCAGGGAGATTAAGGACGTGTTCATCAAGCCCTACGGCAAGGGCAAGGGCAACGGCGTACATCATATCACCTATTCGGACGGCGCATTTTATAAGGATGATACGCCCATTACCGCGCAGGACCTGGCGGCGCTGTTTGAGCGCCATAAGGACTGGTATCTGTCGGAAACCGTGAAGCAGCATCCCTATGCGGACCTGCTGTATGACAAGACGGTGAACACCATCCGCATCATCACCCTGCGTGACCCAAAAACGAAGCGCTTCAAGGTGTTTTTCGCCGTACAGCGCATCGGCACCAGCCAAACGATTCCCGTGGACAACGGCAGTCAGGGCGGCTTGGTGTGCAATATCGATCTGGAGACCGGACGGCTGTCCCACGGACGGCGTTTGCATGACCGGGAAGTGTACGAGGTGCATCCCGATTCCGGTACGCGCTTTGCCGATGTGGTGATCCCCGACTGGGCGGCCTTCAAGGAGGAGATCCTGGCCCTGGCCCAGCGGTTCCCCTATCTGCATTTCATCGCCTGGGATGTAATCAAGATGCCCGACGGGAAAAACTGCGTCATCGAGGCCAATACCTCCTCGGGTGTCAATATCGTACAGCTTTGGGGCGGTCAGCGCCATGGCGAGCTGGGCGATTTCTACCGTGCCCACGGTGTCATTAAGTGATGAATCAATAAATGACATACAAAACAAAAAGAGTAAAGGGATAAAAAAGTGAAGATTTTTGAAAGACTTCGCCGCGAAGTGAAGATGCGTCCGGTGATAGCGGCCGGCTATTCCAGAAAGATGGCCGCTCTTTGGTACCGCAGAACGCAAGCTGACTATAAAAACTATCAGGACCGATACAGCAGGAAGGAGATCAAGTCCTTCCACGACAGAGGCTATCTGTGCCGCAGCGCGGAAAGATATGACCTGCTGCACTGCGATAGCTGCAAGTATATGACGGATTTTGCCTATTTGTATCTGTCACCGTTCAATAATTCTTTCGCTAAGTGGATCGGCGACCTGCTGACCACAAGCCGCGTACTTAAGGACTGCTCTGAGCACTGCAGAACCATCTATTTCAGCCTCGTACACCGGGGCAGCAAGCTGCTGATTTTGAAGGTGGACGATGAAAACCGTGAGTACACGGTGGATGACATCATTGCACTGGTTCGTGAAAAGAAGGTCGCGGAGCTGCGTCCCGCCCATTGGAACAGCGTACAGCCCATGTATAAGCTGGAATATGCCGACGGCTGTCTGCATATTGACGGCGAGCCTTGCGGTGAAGCAGAACTGAGTAACCTGCTTGGCCGGTTGGAGAGTGACTATCTGGTGGCGGATTATGTGGATCTGTACCACAAATTCTCCGAGGAGCTGTCCGGCGATTTTTCCGTGAAGCTGTGGATTGCCAACGATGCGGGTGATGAACCGCAGATTCTCAGCGCTGAGGTTTCCCAATATCGGCCCGCCGAAAATCCGGCCGATAAAGAGGGTGCCGTTGAGCATACATCGGTATTGGCGGATGCCGCTTCCGGCCGTTTCGTTTGGGACGGTACGGAAGCGCAGATCGACGGGTGGGATGAGATCTGCCGTGTCGTTTGCGACGCAGCCAAGACCATGAATCAGTTGACCTATTTCTCCGCTGCCATTGCCCTGGGCAACGGCGATGAGCCGTTCCGTTTCCTGAACTTCTCTGCCAGCCCGTATCTGCCGGAAACGGCCTTCAACGATGAGCTGAACGACTATCTGAAGAGCAAGTGGGCGGTGAAGAATGCCAACAGGCATGTGACACTGTCCGACCGTGCGGCAGCCGCCAAAAACAGCCTGTTCTACCGTTTCGTGAAAAAGCATGTCCGCAAGGGTATGCGTCCGTATATGTACCGTCTGTGGCTGGACGCGGTAAAGAGTGACCTGCGCGGCACCAAGGGCGTGCCGCTGGGAAAGAAAATCTGGGCATGGAAGCGGGGCTTCCTGTCCTACCGTATCAAGCAGTACGGACTGACGGAGGATAATTATCGGGAATTTCTGTCCGACTTCGATTATTTCTGGCTCAACCGCATCAATAATGGCTATCAGATCTGGGTCAATGACAAGACGACCTTCCGTTATCTGATGGAGCCGTTTAAGGCCTATATCCCGGATTACTATCTGTCCCTGTTCAAGCGCAGCGGCGATGACAAGGTATGCGTCGCCAGAATGTGCGACTGCCCCGAGGGTATCGAGGGCAGTGTTGACGGTCTGTGCCGCCTGCTGAAGGAGAAGAAGAAGCTGGCGATGAAGGCCTCGGCCGGTACACACGGCGACGGGTTCTATTGCCTGGCTTATGAAGACGGTCAGATGACGGCCAACGGTCAGGCGGTGGACCGGGACGGCCTGGAGGAACTGATCAACGGGCTGCGCTCTTACTATGTGGTCACGGAGTATATCCAAATGCATGACGACATGAAGAAGATCTACGCCCGGTCCGTCAACTCCATCCGGGTGATGGTCATTAACTCTGACGGCTATAACCCCGAGATCATGCAGACCTATATGCGTATCGGATCGTCCAAAACCGGATATACCGATAATGTGGGCTACGGCGGCATCTGCGCCATGGTCGACAGGGAGAGCGGCGAGCTGTACCGGCCCGAAACCATTACAAACCATGTGTTCAATCCCTGTCCCACCCATCCCGACACCGGCACACCCATTGCCGGCAAGATTCCCAACTGGGAGCTGATCTGCACAAAGATCAAGGAGATCTGCCGCTATATGGCGGAGCTGGAGTATCTGGGCTTTGATATTGCGGTGACCAATGACGGCTTCCGCGTGATCGAGATCAACATCCATCAGGATCTGCACAAGGTGGCCACCTTCAGCGATGAAATCAAGGCGTTTTTCAAGCAGAAAATCAGCGACAAGAGAAACGCAGAAATGGCTAAGGAGACGAACAAACAACAAATCGGATAGGAGGAAAATGATGAAACTTGGCGTGCTGAAAGACATTAAAAAGGGCGAATACCGCGTCATTTTGACGCCGGGCGAAGTGGCATCCTGCATTGATGACGGCCACGAGGTGCTGGTGGAAAAAAATGCCGGTGCAGCCGCAGGCTTCTTTGATGAGGAGTATGCTGCTGTCGGTGCAACGATCTCCGATCGTGACACGATTTTCGGAACCTGTGATATAGTGGCCAAGGTGAAAGAGATTGAGCCTACTGAGTATGATCTGCTGCGCGAAAACCAGATCATTTTCACCTGCATCCATCCGGCGGCACATCCTGAGGAGGTCCAGGCGCTTCTGGATAAAAAGGTCATCTCTTTTGCCGCGGAGGATACCCATAGACATGGCTCTCCCAACTGTGAAGCGGCAGGCAAGGCCGGTGTGTTTCTGGGCCTGCATGCCATGATGTCTATCAACGGCGGCTGCGGCAAGTTCGTCAGCGGTCTGGGCACGGCACCCGGTATCCACGCGCTGGTGCTGGGCTGCGGCATCGTGGGTAAGGCTGCCATCGAAGTGCTGCAGTCCATGGGCGCATGGGTCACGGTGGCCGCTACCAATATCGGCCACTTGCGCGAGATCAGCTCCAAATACCACGGCAAGGTCAACACGATCATTTCCAACCGCTATAATCTCAAGACGCTGCTGCCGCAGGTGGATATGGTGGTCAACTGTGTCCGCTGGGACAAGAGCAACAAGCATTACCTGATCGACCGCGAGATGGTGCGCTCCATGCAGAGGGGCTCGGTCATCGTGGATATCAGCAATGACTACGGCGTGATCGAAACCTTCCACGAAACGACTCACGAGGATCCCACCTATATCGAGGAGGGCGTGGTGCACTATTGCGTCAGCAATATCCCCAGCGCCATTGCCCATTCCACCTCCATCGCCTATGCTGCCTCCATCCAGAAGCATATCCGCAGCATTATGAACAACGGTGTGGCAGAAGCCTGCGTGCGTGACGGCTTCCTGCGCCGCGGCATGGTGACCTACAAGGGCTATCTGACCCACGAGGAAACCAGCCAGATCCAGAACAGACCCTGGGTTCAGCCGGAGAAGATTCTGCACATTACCGATCAAAAGCTGGATCCGGCGCCCAAGAATACGGTGGCTGTGTCCACCAACTTTTACAAGGAGTTTGAGGAATGATGCGCCGCAGGGCAGCTCAAGCCTTATCCCTATGATGCCCGCATAGCGGAGGGAAAAAAGGAATCACGGAAAAGCAGGGAAATGCAAGATGGCAAATATTAAGAAAACAATTTCATTGGCCGGCCTTGTGCTGCAGGGCTTCAAGTACCAATCGGCGAAGCAGTATCTTCGCCTGAAAAAGAAGCATCCCCATCCGCAGCAGTTGAAGACGATCATGCGTATGCTGCCGTTCAACAACGCCTATGACAAGCTCACCAATGATATTTTGTCCACGCAGATGGTTTTGACAGAACGCAGCGACTGCTTCGCAACGCCGTATGCCTTGATCATGGAGCTGGACGGACAGAAGCAGATCTGTACGCTGCCCACCTCCCCGGCAGGAATCACCAAGGAAACAGAGTCCCTTATCGCACTTTTGCGCGATAAGGGCGCTGTGCTTGTCAGAGACGCCGAAAACCAGTATCCGCTGCGCTTTCAGGTGTGGCGCTATGAGGCGGGACAGTACTACATCGACCGGGAGGCTGTGTCCGAGCAGGAGCTGCACCGCGCCGCCGAGGCGCTGCCGTCCAACACCCTGCTTTGTGAATATGCCGCCCCTGCCGCCGGCTTCGGCTGCGCCTATCCGGTGCTGCATCTGATGCTGGTGAAAACGGACAGCGGCGGGTTCACGGAGGCGAAGGCATATATTTCCGATGTGACCGCCATCGACGGCGAGCCCTGTGCGGCGCTGCCGGAGGAGGACGCGCGGGTGGCAGCGGGCCGTGCTCTGGCGGCCTATGTGAGCCGCAAGTTCTACGAGCTGCCGTATATGCACTTTTCCATACTGCTCACCGCAGACGGCTTCGTGTTGCTGCAGCTTGACAGCGGCCGCGATCTGGCGTATTTGAAAAACCTGCCCGACGAGGTGACGCAGATGCTGGAGCGGATGGTGAAAAACCGCCCGCGGCTGACCTGGCACCGGAAGAAGGAGCAGCTCTACAAGTATATCACCTCCTGGCAGGCCAAACGCAAGGGCTTCATCGACTTCATGTACCGCAATTGGCTGCGCGGCCTGCGGGAGGACAATCAGGTGCGCTGCACCACACGACAGGAGAAGCGATGGGCCCACCGCCGCGGCTTCTACTCCTACCGTATCAAGCAATACGGCTTGACCGAGGAAAACTATCGCAGCATTTTGTCCGATTATGACTATAAGTGGCTTCGTCCGCTGAACTGCCGCTATCATAAGTGGCTGTGGGATAAGCTGATGGCCTACTATGTCCTTGCACCCTTCCGGGCCTATATGCCGGCCTACTACTACCGCATCATCCCCGAAAACGGCAAGCCGGCGGTCATTTCCTATGACACCGACTGTCAGCGCGGCGAGGTGGCCGATGTGGTGGCGCTGCTCAGACAAAAGGGCAAGCTGGCGCTGAAGCCGGCTGTCGGCTCTCACGGTGAGGGCTTCTGCAAGCTGGCATACGAACAGGGCGCGTTCTTTGTCAACAACAAGGAACGGACGGAGGAAGAGGTGCTGGCGCTGCTCAACGGCCTGACAAGCACCTATATCGTTTCCGAGTATATCGAAATGCACCATGCGCTGCAGCGGATTTATGACAAGGTGGCCTGCACCGTCCGTGTCATGACCATCCGCGACGGTGCGCCCTCCCCCATCAAAAATGCGTACTTCCGTATCGGTACCAGCTTTACGGGCAATACGGACAATCTGGGCTCCGGCGGCATCGCCGCACCGGTGGAGCTGGAAACAGGCCGCTTCGGCAACGCGGAGCTTTTGGCCGAGCACGAATTCAGACCTTGTCCCACCCATCCCGATACCGGCGTGCCGGTGGAGGGAACGCTTCCCCATTGGGAGGAAATGAAGGCGGAGATCGAAAAGATTTGTGCATATCTGTCGCCTCTGGAGTATCTGGGATTTGACATTGTGATCACCGAGGACGGTTTCCGTATTCTGGAGATCAATACGCATCAGGACCTGCACAAGTATCCCTATTATCCGCAGGAAGTGAAAGACTATTTTGCCGGGAAGCTGGCACAAAGAAAGGCGAAATAAGCCGCGGCGCCGGCTTATGCACCTTTGAGGAGAATACACATGCTGAACACCAATAAAACGCAAAAACTGTATGCAGAAGTCATCTTTCTGGACTACATCGGCAAGCATACGCCGGATACGGAATACGATTATCCCAACTACCTGAAAGAGGAGCTGGATGTATCGGATACGAATTTGTTTGTCAGAAGGCTGGCCCGTGCCGGTTATGCCGAGAGGCAGGAGAAGCGCTATGTGCTGACCCGGGCCGGCGTCGAGAAGCTGGCGGCGCATGAAGACCTTGTCAAATTCTTTGAGCTGTGCAATCTGTATGTGACGGTCCAGGAGTATATGCTGCGCAAGGAGGAGGCTCCCGAAAAGAGCTTTGAGGCGCTGATGGTGGAGCTGATGCTGGAAAAGGCGGCGGCGTTTAAGGAAAAGAAGGACTATCCGGCAGAGAAACGGCTGCATCTGGATATTGCCGTACTGTATGAGCGCATGGGCCTTGCCGAGCAGGCGCTGGAGCACTATCTGACGGTGCTTTACATGGATGTCAACGGTGTGGAGTATCTGGAATTGCTGCAGCGCTATCACGAGGGCAAATGCAAAAAGGAGAAAGTCAAGGCCGGCTTCGACTTCATCTACATTCGCCCCGATGTGCAAAGCGGTATCAAGCGTATGAAGGCGGCCTACCGCAGTGAGCTCTGCGACGCCGTTTATGCCGACAACCATATGGGCATAGAACTGTGCGATAAGGAGCATTTCGCCGCCCTGCTGTCGGATTTGATGCAGGATACCTTTTCCGAAACGGCGTGGCAGAAGTATTTCGCTGCGGCGTTTGCCGAACTGGTGGAATCACTCTGATCCGGCGGCAAGGGAAAGCGGCATAGAGGAAGCAATGACAGGGCAGGAGGGACAGGATATGGCATCTACATTGCGGAGAACCTGGGCGGAGATCGATCTGGACGCTCTGGCGCACAACTATCAAACGCTGCGCCGCCTGACAGCCGGCGCCAAATTTCTGGGCGTGGTGAAAGCCGACGCTTACGGACACGGCGCCATACAGGTCTCCCGCGTGCTGAAGGAGCTGGGCGCGGATTATCTGGCCGTGTCCAGTATCGATGAGGCCGTGGAGCTGCGCGACAATGACATTGATATGCCCATTCTGATCCTGGGCCATACGCCCAAAGAACAGGTGGGCAAGCTGATCGATTATCATATCACCCAGGCGGTGACCTGCCAGGCGAAGGCGCTGGAGTACAGCCGGGAAGCGTTGCGGCACGGCGGCACGCTGACGGTGCACATCAAGGTGGATACCGGCATGTCCCGTTTGGGCTATCTGTGTGATGAGGAGCACTTCGGCCACAATGTGGACGATATTTGCGCCGCCTGCCATCTGCCGGGTCTTGCCGTGGAGGGTATTTTTACGCACTTTGCGGTGTCCGATGAGCCGGACGGGGAAAGCGTGCGCTATACGAAGCGGCAGTTTGCCCTGTTTTGTCAGGTGATCGACGCGGTGGAGGCCCGACTGGGCCGCCGTATCGCCCTGCGCCACTGCGCCAACACCGGCGCTGTCGCCTGCTATCCGGAGACCTATCTGGATATGGTGCGGCCGGGTCTGCTGCTCTATGGCTACGGCGATTTCGCGCAAAAGCTGGGCCTGCGTCCGGTTATGACGCTGAAAACCACCGTCAGCACCATCAAAACCTATGCGCCCGGCACTTCGGTCAGCTACGGACGCATCTTTACCACCGACCGCACCACCCGCATGGGCGTGGTGCCCTACGGCTATGCCGACGGCTTTTTCCGCAGCCTGTCAAACCGCTGCCGGATGATGACCGCAGACGGACCGGCGCCCCAGCGCGGCAGGATCTGCATGGATATGTGCATGATCGACCTGACGGACCTGCCAAACATTGATGTGGGCGACGAGGTGGAGGTGTTCGGCCCCCATAACTCCCTCAACGAGCTGGCCGCTCTGGCCGGCACCATCCCCTATGAGCTGACCTGCGCGGTCAGCCGGCGCGTGCTGCGCATCTATCAGCGAAACGGTGAGGAGACCGAACGGGAACTGATGCTGCGGTTCTGAGTGCCGTTGATAAAACCAAAATCCCGCCTGCTAAAGCAGACGGGATTTTTTGCGTGTCCGGCAAAGAGCGGTTGACAACGGCCCTTTCCTGCTGTATAATCTCAAAAAATGTTCCAAATGGAACAAAACGAGGTGCCGATATGGACGAGCAAAGGATCATGGAGGGACTGTTCCTCTTTCAAAACCTGACGCGGCTGCCGGATCTGACGCAGCTGCCGGCCCCGGTGAGCTTTGCCAGGGGCGAGAGCATCTATGCGCCCGACGACTATCCCAAGGCGCTGGGCGTGGTGCTGCAGGGCAGGGCAGAGGCGGTGGCGGCACGGCGCGACAGTGCGGTGCTGAACGCTTTCGGGCCGGGCGCGGTGTTCGGCGCGGCGGCGCTGTTCGGCGGCAAGGCGTATGTGGCCCGGGTGCGTGCCGCCGCCGATTGCCGGGTGCAGTTTTTGCCGGAGGATACGCTGCGGGCGTGGTTTTTGGCCGAGCCGCAGATGGCGCTGAATTATATGGCGTTTCTCACCGACCGGGTGCGGTTTTTAAACGGCAAGATTGCCGTGTATACCTGCGAGGGTGCATCGGGCAAACTGTATAGCTGGCTGTGCGCCAACGGCGACGGAGACGGCGCATTGCCCAAGCTGTCCATGACGAAGCTGGCGGCGGCGCTGAATATGGGCCGTACCAGCCTGTACCGTGCGTTTGACGAGCTGGAGAAGCAAAATCTGTTGGTCCGTAAGGACGGAAAGGTGCGTGTGATACGATGAAGAAACTTGTCAGTTGGCTGTTGGCCCTGGCCATGGCCTTTTCTCTGACCGCCTGCGGTGAGCAGGGTAGGGAAACCGCGGAAATGAATGTGTATGTGCTGGCCGGTCCGACCGGTGTGGGCGCTATGAATCTGTGGGCCAAGAGCGATGCCGGTGAGACGGAAAACACCTATCACTTTACCATGGCCGGCAGCAACGATGAGGTGGTGGCGGCCATTGCCAGGGGCGAGGCGGACATGGCCGCCGTGGCCACCAACATGGCCGCCGCGCTCTATCAAAAGACACAGGGCGGCGTGACGGTGCTGGCGGTCAATACGCTGGGCGTGCTGAGCCTGCTCACCTCCGGTGAGGCTCTCGCCTCCGCTGCCGATTTGAAGGGCAGGACCGTCTATTCCATCGGTCAGGGCGCCAATCCCGAATACATCCTGCGCTATGTGCTCCGTGAAAACGGTCTGGACCCCGACAGGGATGTGACATTGCGCTTTGTAGGTGACGGAAGCGAGCTGATGGGCGTGTGGCAGAGTGAGCCGGATGCCGTCATCATGGCGCCGCAGCCGGCCGCCACCGCCATGCTGATGCAATACGAGGGCAGCCGCCTTTGTCTGGACATGACCGAGGAGTGGAACAGGGTGTCCGGCGGCGAGAGCACGCTGATGATGGGCTGCGTCATCGTGCGCAGCGCATTTTTGGCCGAGCATCAGGGCGCGGTGGATACCTTCCTGCGTGAGTATGCCGCCTCCATCGAGGCCGCGCAGAGCGATGCCGCCGCCACCGCCGTGCTGTGCGAGCGGTACGGACTGCTGCCCAAGGCGTCGCTGGCGGAACAGGCTATCCCCCACTGCGGCCTGACCTTTGTCTCCGGCAGCGCTATGAAGGCGCAGCTTGGCGGCTATCTGCAGGTGATGTTCGATGCCAACCCCAAGAGCGTAGGCGGCAAGCTGCCCGATGACGGCTTCTACTATGGCGCATAAGGGCGTAAAAAACGCGCTGGCGGTGCTGTTCTGGCTGGCGGTATGGCAGGTGGGCGCCATGCTGGCCAACCGCACGCTGCTGCTGCCGCTCCCTACGCCGGTCTCCACGGTGCAGGCGCTGGGACAGCTCATGGGACAGGGACGCTTTTACCTTACGGTAGGCGCGTCGCTGCTGCGCATTGCCGTGGGCTTTGTGCTGGCGCTGCTGGCCGGTACCCTCAGTGCCCTGCTCTGTGCCCGATCCCGCGTCTTTGCCGCCCTGACGGCGCCGCTGCTGCAGTTGATCCGCGCCATTCCCGTGGCCAGCTTCACGATTCTGCTGTTTTTGTGGGTCAGGCGCAGTATGCTGCCAAGCTGCGTGGTGTTTTTGACGGTGTATCCGCTGGTCTGGGCCCATGTGGAAAGCGGCATCCGTGCGCTGGATGGCTCGCTGCGCGAGATGGCCAAAGTGTTCGGCATGAGGGGCAGTGAGCTCTTTCGCCAAATCACCCTGCCGGGCCTGCGGCCCTGTTTCAGTGCCGCTTCGGCGGCCGGTCTGGGCTTTGCGTGGAAATCCGGCGTGGCGGCGGAGGTTATCTGCCGCAGCGAGATGTCCCTCGGCAGCCTGCTGTGGGCGGGGAAGAACGCGGTGGATTACGACGAGGTATTTGCCCTGACGCTGGTAATCGTCCTGTGCAGCGCCGCGCTGCAGGCGCTGGCCAAGGGCTTGACGAAGGGAGGCGGAGGTCGTGATTCGGTTTGATTCCGTGTATTTTGGCTACGGTGCGGGCAGGGATGTGCTGCAGGATGTGAGCCTGACAATCCCCGACGGCGCGCGGCTTTGCCTTTGGGCGCCCTCCGGCGGCGGTAAGACCACGATGCTGCGCTTGCTGATGGGGCTGGAAAAACCCCGCAAGGGCCGCATCACAGGTACCGAAGGGCTGCGCTTTTCCGCCGTGTTTCAGGAAGACCGCCTGCTGCCGTGGAAAACGGCGGCGGAGAATGTGGCCCTGTTTTCCGATGACGCGTCGGCCCGCGCCATGCTTCGGCGGCTGGGTCTGGGCGAGGCGGCAGACGACAAACCTGACCGGCTCTCCGGCGGCATGAAGCGCCGCGTGGCCCTGGCAAGGGCGCTGTGCCACGACTGCGATGTGCTGGTGCTGGACGAGCCGCTGACCGGACTGGACGCGCAGGCCAAAACAATCTGCCTGCAGGCCATTGATGAGGCGGCAAGGGGAAAAACGCTGGTGATGACCGGCCACGATGCCGCCGACGCCGCGTTTTTGCGCGCAAAAAAGGTTGCCTGGCAGGCAGCAATTGATTGAGACGAAATATTGCGGCATAAAATATCCTATAGAGAAACTAAAAGAGCGGTGAGAAAATTTTCTCACCGCTCTTTCCCCGCTGTCTTCTGTTGTCCTAAAAAAAGCGTATGTTATTGAGAGATAATGCACAAAAAAAATGGAAAAATTTCGTCAGGATGCAGAAAAGCATAAAAGGACGATAAATTTTTTTAATTCGTTGTTGCAAGGATTTGTGTTCTGTGGTAGAGTATAGCCGGATGTTGTTACATATTTAACAATAGCGAAAATCCGTGCATGAAGGAACAGGAAAACGAGGGAGAAACATGAGTTCGGTACGCGCAACAATTGAAGTGCGCGGCATCGTGCAGGGAGTGGGGTATCGGCCCTTTATCCATCGGCAGGTGCGGCGTGCCGGACTGTGCGGTTGGGTGAAAAATACCGGCCGCGGCGTGGAGATCACGCTGGAGGGAACGCGGGAGGCGCTGGCGTCATTTGCGCAGATGCTGCGCAGTGAGTATCCGCCCCTTGCCATGGTGGAATCGGTGGAGATCACCCGATGGGACGAAGCGGAGGGCGTGGACGGCTTTGCGATTATCCAAAGCACGGCGCAGCCGCAGCGGCGCACGCTGATCTCGCCCGATATTGCCACCTGCCCCGACTGCCTGCGGGAGCTGACGGATAAAAACGACCGCCGATACGGCTATCCGTTTTTGAACTGCACCAATTGCGGTCCGCGTTTTACCATCATCCGGGATGTACCCTATGACCGGCCCAACACCACCATGGACGATTTTGCCATGTGTCCGGTGTGCCGCCGGGAATATCACGATATTGAAGATCGCCGCTATCATGCCCAGCCTACCTGCTGCGGCGACTGCGGTCCGCAGCTATCCTACTGCGACGCAAGGGGTCGGCAGGTGCAGGGCGATGCGCTTGCGCTGGCGGTGGAAACGCTGCAAAAGGGCGGCATCGTAGCCGTGAAGGGCTTGGGCGGCTTCCACCTGAGCTGCCGAAGCGACGACGAGCAGGCCGTGCAGCGCCTGCGCTTGCGCAAGCACCGGGAGGAAAAGCCGCTGGCGATCATGTGCCGCGATCTGGCCGCGGCCAAAAAATTTTGCGCTGTTGGCCGTGACGAGGCGGCGGTTTTGACCTCGCCCCGACGGCCGATCACGCTGCTGAAAAAGCGCGGCGATATGGCGCACCTGACCGATAACGGCTATCTGGGCGTGATGCTGCCGTATACACCGCTGCACCATCTGCTGCTCAAGCCCCTTGAGGCACTGGTGATGACCAGCGCCAATTTGTCGGACCTGCCGATTATCAAGGATAACGAGGAGGCCGTGACCGCCCTGCAGGGCGTGGCGGACGGCTTTTTGCTCCACAACCGGCCCATTGAGAGCCGCTGTGACGATTCCCTGCTGTGGGTCTATGAGGGGCGCGAATACTTCGCCCGCCGCAGCCGCGGCTATGTGCCCTATCCCGTGTCCGTTGATGTGGGCGGTGCGGCCGTGCTGGCCTGCGGCGCCGAGCAGAAGGCCTCTTTCTGCCTGAGCCGGGGCAGCGACGTGTTTCCCGGCCCCCATATCGGGGACTTGAAAAACGCCGAAACGCTGGCCCACTATGAACAGCAGATCCGGCATTTTGAAAAGCTGTTTGATGTGCAGCCGGCGCTGCTGGTCTGTGACCGGCACCCCGACTATCTCTCCGGCCGCTATGCCTATGACCGCTGCCGGCGCGAGGGGATTCCCCTTGTGGCCGTACAGCATCACCATGCACATATGGTCTCCTGCATGGCGGATAACCGCCTGACGGGGAAGTGTCTGGGCATTATCTGGGACGGCACCGGCCTCGGTGACGACGGTACCCTCTGGGGCGGCGAATTTCTTGCGGGCGACGAGAAAAGCGTTGAACGAGCCGGGTCCATTCGCCCCATTCCACTGCTGGGCGGTGAACGGGCCATCCGGGAGATCGGGCGGATCGGCTATGTGCTGGCCCGGGAGGCCGGTGTGATTGCCGAGGAAGACCCCGTCTGGGAGCGGATGCTCCTGCGGGGCATGAATTGCCCTGTTTCCACCGGCATGGGCCGGTTGTTCGACGGTGTGTGCGCCCTGCTGGGCCTGCGCCGCGAGGCGTCCTATGAGGGACAGGGGGCGGTGCTGCTGGAGGCGGCCGCCGCCGAGGATGAGGGCTGTTATCCCGCGGTCATTGACGGCGGCGTGTTCGACTGGCGCGAGACGGTGCGGGCCGTTGTCCGGGAGCGTGATGCAGGCGTCGAAACCGGCGTGATTGCCGCCCGGTTTATGAATACACTGGTGGAGACGGCGGTGGAGATGAGCTGCCGTATCTGCCGTGAAAAAGGCTTACAAAATGTCGTCCTGTCCGGGGGCGTATTTCAAAATCAATATCTGCTGGCCCGTCTGCCCGGGCGGCTGCGTGAGGTGGGGCTGACGCCCTATGTGCACCGCCGCGTCTCCTGCAATGACGAGGGGTTGAGCCTGGGGCAGTTGGTTATCGCAAAGAAGGGAGGCGGCGTCCGTGTGCTTGGCAGTACCGCTGAAGATCGTGGAATTGAACGGCCTTGACGCCGTGGGAGAATGGGAGGGCGTCCGCCGCAGGATCCGCGTGGATTTCATCCCCGACCCTCAGGTGGGACAGTATGTGATCGTCCACGCGGGCTTTGCCATCGAGCGGTTGAGTGAGCGGCAGGCGCTGGAGGATCAACAGGCGTTTGCGGAGGTGGAAAATGCCCTGCTTTGAGCGCGATTGGACGGCGGAGCAGGTATGCCGGGCCATCCGCGCCCTGCCCATCGGGAAGGCGCGGCTGATGGAGGTGTGCGGCACGCACACCGTGGCCATTGCCCGCAGCGGCATCCGACGGATGCTGCCGCCCTATGTGGAGCTTTTGTCCGGCCCGGGCTGTCCCGTTTGCGTGACGCCTGCATCGGACATTGACGCGATTTTGGCATTGTCTGCCGAGCAGGACATCATGATCGCCACCTACGGCGATATGCTCCGCGTACCCGGCAGCCGACGGGGCGACAGCCTGCGCCGCCGCAGTACGGAGGGCGCACAGGTGAGGATGGTCTATTCGCCGCTGGACGCCGTGGCGCTGGCGGAGAGGTATCCCGGGAAACAGGTGGTATTTTTGGGCGTGGGCTTTGAAACCACCGCGCCGGGCACAGCCGTTGCCATAGCGCAGGCACAGGCTAAGAACATCCAAAACTTCACCGTTGTGCCGCTTTTGAAAACCGTGGAGCCGGCGCTGCGTGCCTTGCTGCGCCAGCCGGATTTCGCCGTGGACGGCTTCCTCTGTCCCGGCCATGTGGCGGTAATCACCGGCGCCGAGGCCTTCCGCTTCTTGCCGGAGGAATACGGCCGCGCGGCGGTGGTCGGCGGTTTTGAGCCTATGGATATTTTGCTGTCGGTCTATCATCTGCTGCGGCAGTTGGCAGAGGGCAAGCCGACGCTGGAAAACGAATATACAAGAGCCGTTACTGCAAACGGCAATCCGCTGGCCCGGCAGGCGGTGGCGCAATATTTTACCCCCTGCGACGCGGTATGGCGCGGACTGGGCAGCATTCCGCGAAGCGGCCTGACGCTGCGGGAGGAATACCGGCAATTTGACGCGGCGGCGCGGTTCGGCCTGCCGCTGGGCAGGGCGGAAAAACCCTCTGCCTGCCGGTGCGGTCAGGTCATCACCGGCTACTGTCCGCCCCGGGAATGTCCGCTGTTCGGCACGGTGTGCCTGCCGGAAAATCCGGTGGGCCCGTGTATGGTGTCCGGCGAGGGCGCCTGCGCGGCGGCCTATCAGTATAAGGAGGTGTAAGGCGTGGATCAGGTCATCACATTGGATTACGGCAGCGGCGGCAGGAAAACCGCGGAGCTGATCGATGAGCTGATCGTGCCGGCGCTGGAAAACGAGGCGCTGCGCCGGTTGGACGACGGCGCCGTGCTCTTGGGAGAGGAAAAGCTGGTGTTTTCCACCGACAGCTTTGTGGTCAGTCCCCGGTTTTTCCCCGGCGGCGATATCGGCAAGCTGGCCGTGTGCGGTACGGTGAACGATGTGGCCATGTGCGGCGGTGAGCCGCAATATCTGAGCCTGTCCTTTATTATAGAGGAGGGCCTGCCGACGGCGGAGCTGAAGGCGATCATCGCCTCCGTGGCCCAAGCGGCAAAGGACGCAGGCGTGCAGATCGTCACCGGCGACACGAAGGTGGTGGAAAAGGGTAAGTGCGACGGCATCTATATCAACACCGCCGGCGTGGGCTTCCTGCGCCGGGAGAATCTG
This sequence comes from Clostridiales bacterium, assembly GCA_004555205.1. GTDB lineage: Bacteria > Bacillota > Clostridia > Oscillospirales > Oscillospiraceae > Vescimonas. Next base: position 70,488 of record SFIY01000002.1, on the reverse strand, counting down.
TCACCTGACAGGATACAGGTGGGCGACGCGGTGATCGTTTCCGGTTTCGTGGGCGACCACGGCACGGCGGTGATGCTGGCCCGTGAGCCGGACTTGCTGGAGAGCACCATTGCCTCCGACTGTGCGCCGCTGCACCGTGCGGCCGGGAAACTGTGGCAACTGGGCGACGATCTGCGTGTGCTGCGGGACCCCACAAGGGGCGGCGTGGCCACCACGCTGAATGAATTTACCGAAAAGCGGTGCTTTTCCATTGAACTGGAGGAGAAGGGATTACCCATCCGCCCGTCGGTCCATGCCGCCTGCGAAATTTTGGGCTTGGACCCGCTCTACTGCGCCAACGAGGGAAAGCTGCTGGCTGTGGTGGCGGCGGACCGGGCGGAGGAGGCGCTTTCGCTTTTGCGCGGATGCGGCGAGGGCGAAAACGCGGCCGTCATCGGTACGGTGACGGCGCGTTACCCCGGCAAGGTGGTGCTCAAGACCGCCTTTGGCGGTACGCGGGTGCTGAGTAAGCTCAGCGGCGCGCAGCTTCCACGAATTTGTTGAATCATAAGCAATTATGCGGATAAAAGGAGAGAAAAGAATGCAGGGTTACGAAAAAATTGTCATGACCAAAGATGACATTGTGCCCACGGCGCAGCGGATGCGTGACGAAGGCCGCCGGTTGGTGATGATCCACGGATTCCTCACCGACAACGGCTTCAACGTGTCCTATGAGTACGAGGTGGGCAGCAACGTGGAGTCCTACACCGTGGAAACGGCGGAGAGCCTGCCCAGCATCGCAGCGATCTACGACAAGGCCGCCGAATGGCCGGAGCGTGAGCTGCACGAGCTGATGGGCATTACCTTCGAGGGACTGGACACCTCCCGTCGTCTGTTCCTGGCGGACAGTATGCTGGACGGTCAGGGCCAGATCCTGGTGACCCCCATGAAAGAACTCATTGATAAGGCACAGGGAGGGAAACAAGCATGAGTTATATCATCCCCATCGGCCCGTACCATCCCGCGCTGGAGGAGCCGGTCCACGCAAAGCTCATTACCGACGGTGAGATGATCACCGACGCCGAGGTTTCCATCGGCTATAACCACCGCGGCATCGAAAAGCTGGCCACGGAGCGCAATTTCATTCAGACCATCATCCTGGTGGAGCGTGTGTGCGGTATCTGCTCCCACTCCCATGCGTTCAACTACGCCCAGGCGGTGGAGGCCATTGCCGGCATGAATGTGCCCAAGCGCGGCCAGTATATCCGCGTGATTATGGCGGAGCTGGAGCGTCTGCACTCCCACTATCTGTGGCTGGGCATTGCCTGCCACATCATCGGCCATGACAGCCTGTTCATGCACATCTGGAACGATCGGGAAATCGTGATGGATATTCTGGAGGAGATCTCCGGCAACCGCGTCAACTACGGCATGGTCACCATCGGCGGCAGCCGCCGTGACATTGATGAGGAGAAGGCACAGCACATCCTGCAGATGCTGGAGAAGCTGGAGAGCAGCCTGCTGCGGATCCGCGACATCCTGCTGGCCGACAAGACCGTGGCCATGCGTACCAAGGGTGTGGGCGTGCTGACCACCGAGGACGCCATCCGCATCGGCGCCATCGGCCCCCATGCCAGAGCCTCCAATGTGGCGGTGGATGTCCGTATCGACGCACCCTACTCCTGCTATGATGAATTTGAGTTTAAGAAATGCACCTGGGATAGCTGCGACGTGTTTGCCCGCGTAGTGGTGCGTGTGCTGGAGAGCGTGGAGTCCATCTCCATCATCCGCCAGGCGCTGGCCAACCTGCCCAAAGGCCCCATCCATCTGGGCGTGAAGCTCCCCAAGGTGCCTGCCGGTGAATATATGACACGCCACGAGGCGCCCCGCGGCCAACTGGTGACCAAGGTGGTCACCGACGGCGGCGAGTGCAACAAGCGCGTGTCCATCCATGTGCCGACCTTCAAAAATGCGCCTACGCTGACGGCCATGCTCAAGGGCAACACCGTGGCCGATGCCGGTCTGATCGTGGCCTCCATCGACCCGTGCTTTAGCTGCATGGACCGCTGATATGCACGAGCTGTCATTGGCGCAGGGGATCCTCCGGGTGGCGCTGAGGGCCGCCGAAAACGGCCATGCCGAGCGCATTGTGTCGGTGTATGTGAAAACCGGCGCGTATTCCGGTGTGGTGCCGTCCTATCTGGACGAGTGCTTTGCCCTGATGAGCAAGGGCACCCCGGCGGAGGGCGCAAAGCTGCAGGTGGAGGAGATCCCCGTTGTGGTACGGTGTCAAAGCTGCGGCGGAGAGAGCCAAATCGACCGTACCGCCGCCTGCTGTCCCCGCTGCGGCAGCAGCGAGATTCGTATGGTCCATGGCCGCGAGTGCTATGTGGACCGCATTGAGGCGGAATAGACAGGAAACAAAAATGAAGATAGATAAGGAGAGAATTGAGTTGAAAAAAGCAAGATTCCCGGCGGTTATCTCAACTGCCATCGCCTGCTTTCTCTTCTGGCTGCTGATCACCGGACAACTGGTGATGCTGCTGGAGGGCGAGCCGAGCTGGCAAGTGCTGGTGGCAGGCGTTTTGGTCAGCACCGGCGTGGCGCTGTTCAGCGCAAAGTTCTTTATTCACAGTAACCCCTTTTATATCTGGCATCCCAAGCGGTTGGCCGCAGGTCTGTTCTACTGCATCTGTGTCTTCCCCTGGGAGCTGATTAAGGCCAACTGGGATATGGCCAGGCGCGCCTTTTCCCCCAAGCTGCCCATCAACCCCGGCATCGTGAAGATCCCCGTGGAGCTGGAGAGCGATTACGGCTTGATGGCGCTGGCCAACTCCATTACCCTGACGCCCGGCACCATCACCATGGAGGTGACGGAGCAGGACGGCCGGAACTACTTCTATGTCCACTGGATCGACGTGACCGCGGACGGCGAGGAAGGCACGCAGGCCATCTGCGGCAGGATGCAAAAATGGCTGAGGAGGGTCTGGAAATGAGTGAATTGCTGTTTTTCGCCATCTGCTTTCTGGCACTGGCGCTGACGCTGTGCTATCGGCTGTGGAGAGGCCCCAGCGTGGCTGACCGCGCCATTGCGGCGGACTGCGTGGATATGCTGACGGATATGGCGCTGATTCTGTTCGCGCTGTATTCCCACCGCGGCATCTTTTTGGACATTGCGCTGGTGACGGCGGTGCTGGGCTTTATCGGCAGCACCTTCATCGCCAAGTATCTGGAGGGCAAGCTATGAGATATGTGATCGATGCGCTGATCGTTATCAGCCTGTTCTTTGCGCTGGCAGGCGTGGTGGGTATGCTGCGTATGCCGGACACCTTCAGCCGTATGCAGTCGGCCACCAACATCACCACACTGGGTGTACTGGGCGTCATCGTCGGCGCGATCCTCTACACCGTGTTTGTGCTGCATAACTACGAGATGACCGTCAAGCTGGCGATCATCGGCGTGTTCTACATCGTGACCAATCCCATCTCCGGCCATGCGCTGGCCAAGGGCGCCTACAAGCACGGTGTGCGTCCGGAAAAGGAGATGGAGGTAAACCGCTATGAGGAGGATTTGGGAGAATGACGACTTTATATACCATCCTCAACAGCCTGTGCCTTTTGGGCATCGTGGTCAGTGCCATTTTGGCGGTGACGCTGGAAAAGCCCCTGTCCGCCAGCATTGCGCTGGGTGCTACCGGCGCGTTTGTGTCGCTGGAGTTTTTGCTGCTGCAGGCGCCGGATGTGGCGATCGCCGAGGCCTCCGTGGGCGCGGTGCTGTCCACGGTCCTGTTTGTGGTAGCCGTGAAAAAGACCACCAAAAAGGGGGATGAGGAAAAATGAAAGCAAAACGCTGGGTGGGCCTGGTGTCTTTGGCCATCATCTTCCTTGCCGGCGTATATGCCGTGCTGTACCTCTACACCGATCTGGGCGTGACCTATGACGGCGTCAACACCGATGTGACCGAGCTGTATGCTCATCCCGAGGAGTACGATCTGACGGATCAGGACGGCGTGGCGTCCATCATCGTGGATCTGGGTCTGGACAAGACCAGAGCGGTCAACAATGTGGCGGCCGTGGTGTTTGACTACCGTGGCTTTGACACCATCGGCGAGTCGTTTATCCTGCTGGCCGCCATCTCCGGTTCCTTTATCATCCTGCGCACCAATAAAGAAAAGAAGGAGGAGGATGAGCTTGTCTAAGAATATCAAAGTCAAGGAGGTCATCGTCAGCTCCGGCGCAGACCGGTTTCTGCCCTTTGCGGTGACCCTGGGCCTGTTCGTGATCCTGTTCGGTACCTCCTCCTCCGGCGGCGGCTTCCAGGGCGGCGTCATCGTGGCCTCCGGCTGCCTGCTGGTCTATCTGGGCCACGGCTACAAGGCGGCTGTGGGCGCCATCAACATGGAGGTTATCCGAATCAACGAGGCCATCGGCGCGACGCTGTATATTCTGCTGGGTGTCTGCGGCCTGGTGTTCGGCGCCCGCTTCTGCCAGAACGTGTTTTACAAGCTCGGTGATGTGGGCGACCTTATCTCCGGCGGTACCATCACCTTTATGAGCTATGCCGTCGGCTACAAGGTGCTGACCGGCGTGGGCTTCCTGCTGTTGCTGCTGCTGGGACTGCTGGCTCCCGAGAGAGAAGAAGACGAGAAAAAGGAGGACGAGGCACTATGATTATCGGCAACTATATCGTGGCCGTCTTCCTGATCGTGCTGGGTCTGTACGCGGTGGCCAATCAGCGCAATATGATTAAGATCGTGCTGGGCATGGGCATCGTGGACTACGGCGTGAATCTGCTGATCGTGTCCGTGGGCTACCGTCCCGGCGGTACGGCCCCTCTGTTCGTGGCAAACGAGCTGCTGCAGGGCAACTTCTTCGTTGACCCCGTGCCTCAGGCACTGACGCTGACCAGCATCGTAATCGGCGCCTGCGTGGATGCCATGGCGCTGTCGCTGGTCATCAAGATCTACAACAAGTATCATACCATCGATTCTACCGAAGTCAGGAGGCTGAACGGATGAGTTACATACATTTTCCCATCATCGCGGTCATGCTCCTGTTTTTGGCGGCCTTTCTGGTGGTCATCTTCGGTACGCGCCGCAAGAATCTGCGCCGGATCATTGCCATGACCGCTGCGGTCATCTCCTTCGGCCTGATTTTCTACCTCATTAAGCCCGTCATGTTCGACGGCGAGATCATCTCCTACTGGATGGGCAACTGGCAGCCGGTGGAGGGCTACGCCATCGGTATCGGCTACGAGATCGATGCGCTGAACCTGTTCTTTGCCCTGCTGGTGTCCTTCACCACGCTGTTTTCCGGCTGGTACTCCCTGCGCTACATGGAGCGGGACGACTATCTGGACCGCTACTATACCCTGTACCTGATGCTCTCCGGCGCCGTACTGGGTCTGGTGCTCACGGGCGATTTGTTCAATATGTTCGTCATGATCGAGATCATGACCTTTGCCGCCGTGGCGCTGACCGCGTTCCGCAACTGGACGGCCGGTGCGTTGGAGGCCTCCTTCAAGTATCTGGTGGTGGGTTCTGCCGGTTCTTCCTTCGTGCTGGCGGGCGTGATTTTGATCTACGCCCAGTGCCATACGCTGAACATGGCACAGATCTCCTCCATCCTGGCCGGTAATGAGGGCCTGACCCCCACCACCGTGCTGGCCTTCGGCCTGCTCTTTGCCGGTTTCGGCGTCAAGAGCTACATTGTGCCCTTCCATCCCACCGCGGCCGATGCCTATACGGCGGCGCCCTCCTCCGTGTCCATGCTGTTCTCCGGTATGGTCAACAAGGCCGGTGTCTATGCCATGATCCGTCTGACCTATGTGATCTTCCGGGCCATGGATATTTCCGCCGTGCAGTGCCTGCTGGTGCTGCTTGGCTGCGTGACCATGTTCGTGGGCGTGACCATGGCGCTGGCACAGCATGACTTCAAGCGCCTTCTGGCGTTCCACTCCATTTCGCAGATCGGCTACGTCATCACCGCCATCGGTCTTGGCACCGCCTTGGGCCTGAGCGGCGGCCTGTTCCACGCCATGAACCACACCCTGTTCAAGGGCCTGCTGTTCCTGTGCGCCGGCGCGGTGTTCTATGCCGCCGGTACGACCAATCTTGACAAGCTGGGCGGCCTGAGCAAGAAGATGCCCAAGACCACCGCCATTTTCCTGATCGGCGCTTTCTCCATCTCCGGTCTGCCGCCCTTTAACGGCTTTGCCTCCAAGTGGATGATCTATCAGGCCACTTACGAAAAGGCCGTGACCACCAACAACATCGGCTACGCCTTCGTCACCGTGGTGGCGCTGATCGTATCCGTTATGACGCTGGCCTCCTTTATCAAGGTCACCCAGTCCGTGTTCTTCGGCCAGCTCAAGGCCGAGTGTGCGGAGGTGAAGGAGGTACCGCTGAGCATGCGCATCCCCATGTGGATCATGGCGGGTATCTGCCTGCTCTCCGGTGTGTTCTACAACAAGGTCATCGACTGGCTGCTCAATCCCGCCGTCGCTGCGGCCATCAATGTGAGCAACTACATCGACAAGATGATGGGCGACGGCTATGCCGCTGCGGCCGGTATCCGGAATCTGGAAATCCAGGGCGCCACGCTGAGCTTCTGGAATCCCCTGATGTGGCTGGCGCTGTTTGTGGTGGTGTTCTTCGCCGTGGGTATCGTGATCGTTACCGGCAAGCGCAGCCGCGGTCAGGTGCTGACAGAGGGCGAGGAGCCGCAGGCGAAGTACGATGCCTTCTTCGGCGGCGAAAAGGCGCTGCCCAGCCATGTGGCAGGCGGCGACCTGTTCTGGGGCTTCAAGCAGAACTGGAAGGGCTACTTCCGCTTTATGCAGCGCGCCCATTCCGGCATCGTCAACGACTACGCCCTGTGGGCGGTGGCGGCCACGGCCGTATTCATCGTGTATCTGTTTATTTTCGTGCATTGAGGAGGTGAGGGACTATGGAAATTCTGTTTGCCATTCTGCGCATTTTGTTCTTCCCCGGCCTGCTGTTCGTGGCTGTGGGCGGCCTGCTGCTCAGCGGTATCGACCGTAAGGTGCTCTCCCGTATGCAGCGCCGTGTAGGCCCTCCCATCGTGCAGCCGTTCTATGATTTCTTCAAGCTGATGGGCAAGGAGACCATCATTCCGCACCACGCCAACCGCACCGTGTACCTGTGGGCGCCGGTGGTGGGCATGGTGAGTCTGGCGGTGACCATGCTGTTCATCCCCATCTGCGGATTCTCCGCCTTCTCCGGCACGGCTGACCTGCTGGTGGTGCTGTACCTGCTGACCATTCCGGCGGTGTGCCTGATCGTGGGCGGCAGCGCTTCCGGCTCGCCCTTCGCCGGTGTGGGTATCTCCCGCGAGATGGTGGCCATGATGAGCTATGAGCTGCCGCTGGTGCTGGTGCTGCTGAGCGTTGCCCGACAGGTGGGCTCCCTGAGCCTGCAGGACATTGCCGCCTATCAGGCCGCCAACGGCTGCCTCCTGTTCCACTGGAGCATGATCCCTGCGGCGCTGGCTATGCTGCTGGTGATTCCGGCCGAGGCCGGCTGCCATCCCTTCGATGTGGCAGAGGCCGAAACCGAGATCTGCGAAGGCCCGCTGGCGGAGTACAGCGGCGCACCGCTGGGCGTGTTCAAGCTGAACCACGCCATGAAGCTGTTCGTGCTGACGGCGCTCTTCTGCGCCCTGTTTTTGGGCGGCATCACCAGCGGTATTGCGCCGGTGGATGTGCTGATCGTATTTGCCCTGTGCGCGGTGGTGATGATCGTCTGCGTCACGCTGCTGCACGGTATCTGCGCCAGACTTCGCGTGGAGCAGGTGTTTAAGTTCTACTGGACCGTGGTGACAGGTCTGGCTCTGGTGAGCCTGATCCTGGCCTGGTTCGGTCTGTAAGGAGGGTTGAGATATGTTTAAGAAGCTGATTGCGGAAAGCGCAGCCAAATCCCCTTGGGTCTATCATATCAATACCGGCTCCTGCAACGGCTGCGACATCGAGCTGGTTGCCGCCGTGACGCCCCGCTTTGACGCCGAGCGTTTCGGTGTGAAGCTGGCAGGTACGCCCCGCCATGCCGACATCGTGGTGGTCACCGGCCCCGTTACCGCGCAGTCCAAGGAACGCCTGATCCGCACGCTGGAGCAGGTGCCGGAGCCGCGTGTGATCGTGGCCATGGGCTCGTGTCCCAATAGCTGCAATGTGTTTAAAAACAGCTACGCCGTGGAAGGCCCGCTGGACAAATACTGCCATGTGGATGTGACGATCGCCGGCTGCACGCCGAAGCCGGAGGCTGTGCTGGCGGGGATCGTGCAGGCGGCGGAGATCCTGAAGCAGAAGAGGAGGGACATGGCAAAATGAGCTTTTCTTTCCCTTATCTGAAGTATGCTCTGGGCAACCTGACCAAGAAAACGTCCTGCGATATGTATCCCGTGGTCAAGAAGGAAGCCGCCGCCCACTATCGCGGCCGTATCGCCTATGACAGCACGAAATGCGTCAACTGCGGCATGTGCATGAAGGTCTGCTCTCCCGGCGCCATCACACGCACGGAGGAGCCGGTGGAGGGCGGCAAGCAGATCACCTACCGTTTCGATCTGACAAGCTGCACCTTCTGCGCCATGTGCCAGGACTTCTGCTCGGAGAAGGCCATTACGCTGACCGGTGACTATGAGATGGTGGGCAGGGCCGAGGAGCTGGTGACGGAGGAAACCTATTTCAAGGCGATGCCGGCCGGTCTGCCGGGCATAAGCGACGACTGCGTGTTCTGCGGCCTGTGCGCCAAGAACTGCCCCGAGGAGGCCATCACCGTCGACCGGCCCAACAAGAGCTGGACGGTGGACGAGGACAAGTGCATCAAGTGCGGCAAGTGCGTCAGCAAATGCCCGAAGAAGTGCCTGAGCTTCCAAATGCCTCAGGTGAAGTGCGGCGAGGGCTGCGTATTCTGCGGCCTGTGCGCCAAGAACTGCCCCGAGGAGGCCATCACCGTCGACCGGCCCAACAAGAGCTGGACGGTGGACACCGACAAGTGCGTACTGTGCGGCAAGTGCGTCAGCAAATGCCCCAAGAAGTGCCTGAAGCTGTAAACGATAAAAATCCCCTTGACGCGTCAAGGGGATTTTTTTGCCCATTTGACAAGACGGCATAACTCTGCTATCATTTCCACAGAACCGACAGGGAGGATATGACCATGGCAAAGAAAAGCGTATTTGAAAAAAAGCCGGAGGAGTGCTGCTATTCCTTCACCCAGCACGTTAAGTGCGAATTTTTCCCCTGCCACCCTACGGACCATCCGGAGGATTTCAACTGCCTGTTCTGCTACTGTCCGCTCTACACGCTGGGCAGCGGCTGCGGCGGCAATTTCAAGTACCTGGAGAACGGCGTCAAGGACTGCAGCGGCTGTCTGCGGCCCCACAGGCGGGACAGCTACGGCTATATCATGAGCCGCTACCCCGAATTGATGGAGCTGGCAAAGAAAAACAAATAAATGGGAAACGGACGGTTGTCCGTTTCTTTTTTTGCATGATTCCGCTCATTCTGCGCACCCTAACGAAAAAGGGAGGATGTATATGAGCGAACAGACCAAACCAACCAACACCGTGGACGAGCAGGAGAAAAACTGTGACACGCCCCAGCAGCAGATCGTAGACATGGGCTCGTCGGTGGTGACCAATCAGCACGGCACCATCCACTGCCTGACCATCATCGGCCAGATCGAGGGCCACATGGTGCTGCCGCCCAACACGAAAAGCACCAAATACGAGCATGTCATGCCGCTTTTGGCCTCGCTGGAGGAATCGGACGATATTGACGGCCTGCTGCTGCTGCTAAATACCGTAGGCGGCGATATTGAAGCCGGGCTGGGCATTGCCGAGATGATCGCCGGTATGACCACGCCCACCGTGACGCTGGTGCTGGGCGGCGGCCACTCCATCGGCGTGCCCTTGGCCGTGTCGGGGCAGGTGACCATGATCGTGCCGTCAGCGTCCATGACGATCCATCCCGTGCGTATGTCGGGCACGGTAATCGCCGCACCGCAGAGCTACCGCTACTTTGAGCGCCTGCAGGAGCGGATCGTTAAGTTCGTGGCGGGCCATTCCCGTATCAGCGAGGAAAAGTTCCGCAAGCTGATGCTCTCCTCCGGCGACATGGCCAACGATGTGGGCAGCGTGGTCTACGGCGAGCAGGCGGTGGAGCTGGGCATTATCGACCGCATCGGCACGCTGCGCGATGCGCTCTCCTGCCTGTATGACATGATCGGGCATCGCAAGCAGCAGGCGTAACACCTCTGCAGGCGCTGCAGGGCAAGCCCTTACTCTTGCTGAAATCATAAAACGGCGGTTTTACTCAAAAACTGCCGTTTTTTCCTTGAAAATCCCGTGCTTCCCTGCTATACTAAATTAGTTATCGTATGCAATGCAGAATGAGGTGAAACGCGTGTATTTAAAAGCGTTGGAAATCCAAGGCTTTAAGTCTTTTCCCGATAAAACGGTATTGAACTTCGGTGAGGACATCACCGCCATTGTGGGCCCCAACGGCAGCGGTAAGTCCAATATTTCCGATGCCATCCGCTGGGTCATGGGCGAGCAGAACAGCCGCCAGCTCCGCGGCGCCAAGATGGAGGATGTGATCTTCGGCGGCACGGAAAAGCGCAGCCAGATGGGCTTTGCGCAGGTGACGCTGGTCATTGACAATACCGAGCATATCTTCGACAGGGACGAGGCGGAGGTGGCGGTGACCCGCCGCTATTACCGCAGCGGTGAATCGGAGTATTACATCAACAAGCAGTCCGTGCGCCTGAAGGATGTCAACGAGCTGTTTATGGACACCGGTATGGGCCGGGAGGGGTATTCCATCATCGGTCAGGGCAAGATCGACGAGATATTGTCCGTCAAGAGCGGCGACCGCCGGGAGATCTTTGAGGAGGCGGCAGGTATCTCCAAATTCCGCCACCGCAAGGAGGAATCCGAGCGCAAGCTCCAGCGCACCGAGGAAAATCTGGTGCGCATCAACGATAAGATCGCGGAGCTGGAGCTGCAGGTGGAGCCGCTGCGCCAGCAGGCGGCCACGGCGAAGAAATATCTGGTGCTGCGCGACGAGCTGCGTGTGCTGGAGATCTCCGTTTGGCTGGAGAACCTGCAGAATCTGAAAACCGCCGCGCTGAAGCTGGAGAGCGATTACACCGCCGCGCTGGAGGATAAGGAACGGGCGCAGGCGGCGCTGGACGCGGTGTATGCCGAGAGTGAGCGCTGCGCCGACGCGGTGCGGGAAAACGATGTGGAGGCCGAGCGCCTGCGCGGTGAGGTGTCGTCGCTGGACGGCGCCGTGGCCGAGCAGGAGTCCGCCATTGCCGTGCTGCAGACCGATGTGAGTCACCATGAGGACTCCATCCGCCGCTTGGAGAGCGAAATGGCGCAGAGCGCCAACCGCGCGGATAATCTGCAAAGCCAGATGGACGCGTTGAGCGCCCGCGTGGACGAAATCGACGCACAGACCGCCAAGCTGGACGGAGAGCTGTCCGCCCTGCTGGAGGAAATGCGTGCCATTGCCGAGAGCCACCATACGGCGGACGAGATGTCCCAAGCCCTGCACGCCAAGGAAACGCTGGCCATGAATGCCGCCGCCGACCTGCGGGCGGAGCTGTCCGCCCTGCAGGCGTCACAGCACGAGATGGCCGAGCGGCGCAGCGCGCTGGAGCGCGATATGGCCCAGACGCAGGCGAAGCTGGAGCAGGCCGACCGGGAGTCCCGTGACAACCGCCGCGCGCTCAATGACGCCCGCGAGGAAGCCCAGGCCGTGGGCAACATCATTGAAGGCCACAGCCTGAAAATGGACGGCCGCAGGAAGCGCGCCGAGGAAGCGCAGAATGAGAAAATGCGCCTGACCATGGATGTGGGCGCGATGGAAAACCGCATCCACCTGCTGGGCGAGATGGAAAAGGAATACGAGGGCTTTTCCAAGGCGGTCAAAACCGTCATGCAGGCATCGGAGCACCATGCCCTGCGCGGTGTGCGCGGCCCGGTGGCCAGCCTTATGACCGCACAGGAGAAGTACACCGTGGCACTGGAGATCGCGCTGGGCGCCGCCCTGCAGAACATCGTGGTGGAGCGGGAGGAGGACGCCAAGAGCGCCATCGGCTTTTTGAAAAAGCGGGACGGCGGCCGCGCCACCTTCCTGCCGATGAGCGCCATCCGCGGCGATGAGCTTACCGATAAGGGCGTAGGCGGCGAATACGGCTTTGTGGGCATCGCCAGCCGTTTGGTGACATACGATGCCCAATACGATGGGATTTTCAGGAATCTGCTGGGCCGCACGGTGGTGGTGGAGGACCTGGACTGCGGCATTGCCATGGCCCGCAAGTACCAGAATCGCTTCCGCATCGTTACGCTGGACGGCCAGCTCATCAACCGGGGCGGCTCCATGACCGGCGGCAGCGTCAACCGCAGCGCCGGTGTGCTCAGCCGTGCCAACGAGCTGAAAACCCTGCGCGGAAAGCTGGGCGGTATGCAGGAAAAGCTCCGTCAGGCCGCTGAGCGCGCCGAGGAGGCATCCCGTGAGGTGCAGAAGGCGGAGTACGAGCTGAACGTGGCCCGGGAGCAGCAGCGCAGAGCCGAGGACGATGTGCTGACGCTGGAGGGCAAGCAGAACCATTACGATATTCTGACGGAGAATCTTCGTTTAAGCTGTCAGAGCATGGAAGACGAGCGGGAGGCGCTGGAGCGCCGCGGACAAAGCGACAGTGAGCGGATGCAGCAGGTGCAGTCTGCCATCGGCGAGCAGGAGAAGCTGGCCGCCGCGCTTCGCGCACAGGCCGAGGAAAATCAGGCCGGCCGGAGCGACCTTGCCGCCCGCACCGATGCCTTGAGCGAACAGCTCAGCGAGAAGAAGGCGGAGCGCTCCGCCCTTGCCGCCGAGCGCGAGAGCAGTCTGCGCAGCCGCAGCGACCTGCAACAGTTGCAGGAGGATATGCGCGGCGGCTGTGATGAGCAGGAGCGCTTGATGCAGGAAATGCGCGAAGCCATCGAAAAGGCCAAGAGCGAAATCACCGCCCGCCGGTCCCGGGTGGAGGCACTGCAGCAGCAGGGCGCCGCCCTGCGTGAGACGCTGAGCGGATTGGCCCGGCAGAAGATGGAGCTGGAGGCAAAGCGCAGCACCGCCGATAGGGAGAGCCGCGAGTGCAACGACACGCTGCTCAACTGCGAGCGGGAAGTGGCCCGGCTGGAGCAGAAGCGCAGCCACGGCGCCATGGAGGAAAAGCAGATTCTCGACCGCCTGTGGGAGCACTACGAGCTGAGCCACAGCGAGGCGCTGCAGCAGCGCGTGGAACTGGAGAGCGTACCCAAGGCCACCCGCCGCATTGCCGAGCTGAACCGCGGGATCAAGGCGCTGGGCACGCCGAATATCGGCGCCATTGAGGAGTTTGAGCGCGTGAATACCCGCTATACATACCTCTCCGAGCAGCGCACGGATGTGGAAAAGGCCAAGGAGGAGCTGACCGGCATTATTGAGGAGATCACCAAGCAGATGACCGTGATCTTCGCCGAGCAGTTTGCGCTGTTGAACGAGAGCTTCCAGCAGACCTTCCTGGAGCTGTTCGGCGGCGGTAAGGCCTGTTTGGAGCTGGAGGACGAGAACGATATTCTCAATTGCGGCATTGAGATCAAGGTCCAGCCCCCCGGCAAGCAGCTCAAGACCATTACGCTGCTCAGCGGCGGTGAGAAGGCCTTTGTGGCCATCGCCCTGTATTTTGCCATTTTGAAGGTGCATCCCACGCCGTTCTGCGTCATGGACGAGATCGAGGCGGCGCTGGACGAGGCCAATGTGGTGCGCTATGCCCGCTATATGCGGCGCATTGCCGGTAAGACGCAGTTCATCGTCATTACCCACCGCCGCGGCACCATGGAAGAGGCGGATGTGCTCTACGGCGTGACCATGCAGGAGCGCGGTGTCAGCAGGATTCTGACCATCAACCTCAACGATATGGCAAAGGAACTGAAGATCAAGTAAATCAATTCGCTGCGGCGGCAAACCCTGCGGGGGGACGCTGCAGCGGAAGGGAGCAGGAGGTATCTATGGGTCTGTTCGACAAGATCAAAAAGGCGTGGTACGATACCATGGTCTGGGAGATGATGGACGATGCGTTTTTCGACGAATTGGAGGAATCTCTCATCATGGCGGACGTGGGCATGGAAGTGGCCGTGTCTACCGTAAAGGAACTGCGCAATGTGGTATATAACGAGCGCTTGGAGGGCGCCGAGCAGGGCAAGGCCGCCCTGCGCAGGATCCTTGCCAGGAAGCTGGAAATGGACAACATGGCGCTGGACATCAGCACCCAGCCCTCCGTGGTGCTGTTCATCGGCGTCAACGGCGTGGGCAAGACCACCTCCATCGGCAAGATGGCCCATCAGCTCCGCAAGGAGGGGAAAAAGGTGCTGCTGTGCGCCGGTGATACCTTCCGCGCTGCCGCAGCCGACCAGCTGCAGATCTGGGCCGAGCGCGCCGGAGTGGACATTGTGCGCCAGCACGAGGGCGCCGATCCCGGTGCGGTGCTGTTTGATGCGCTGCAGGCCGCCAAGGCGCGGGGCGTGGATGTGGTGCTGGTGGATACCGCGGGGCGGCTGCACAATAAGCAGAACCTGATGAACGAGCTGGGCAAGCTGCGCAAGATCATCGACCGTGAGTGCCCCGACGCCGCCAAGGAAACGCTGCTGGTGCTGGACGCCACTACCGGCCAAAACGGCCTTATTCAGGCCAAGCAGTTTAAGGAGACCGCCGGACTGACGGGTATCGTGCTCACCAAGCTGGACGGCACGGCCAAGGGCGGTATCGTCATCGCCATTGCCCGTGAGCTGCAGGTGCCGGTGAAGTATGTGGGTCTGGGCGAGGGGATCGACGATCTGCAGCCCTTCGACGCGCAGGCCTTTGTGGAAGCGTTGATTTGAGAGGAGGATGGAGATGCCAAGAGCAGACGGAAGAAAAGTCAATGAGCTGCGGCCTGTGGAAATGACCACCGGCTTTGTGAAATTTGCCGAGGGCAGCGTCCTCATTCGCTGCGGCGATACGGTGGTGCTGTGCAACGCCTCCGTGGAGGAGCGCACACCGCCCCATGTCAAACCCGGTCACGGCTGGGTCACGGCGGAGTACTCCATGCTGCCCCGTGCCAACCGTGAGCGCTCTCGCCGGGATGTGGATAAGCTGAAGCTCTCCGGCCGCAGCGCCGAGATCCAGCGTCTGGTGGGCCGCAGTCTGCGCGCCGCCGTGGATTTGTCTTTGCTGGGCGAGCGCACCGTCACCGTCGACTGCGATGTGATCCAGGGCGACGGCGGTACCCGTACCGCCTCCGTTACCGGCGGCTTCGTGGCCTTGGCGCTGGCCTGTCAGAAGCTGGTGGACGAGGGCTATATCGGCCGCAGTCCCATCAAGCATTATGTGGCGGGTATCAGCGCCGGTATTGTGGACGATACGCCTATGCTGGACTTGCAGTACAGCGAGGACAGCCGCGCGCAGGTGGATTTGAACTGCATCATGAACGAGCTGGGCGAGATCATCGAAATCCAGGGCACCGGCGAGGGCCGCAGCTTCACCCTGCGCGAGCAGCAGGAGCTTGTGGAGCTGTGCGCCAAGGGCAACCGGGAACTCATCCGTAAGCAGAAGGAAATTTTGGGGCATATCAGATAAGAGACAACTTATGGTACAGGTTTATGAAATGATGATGCTGGTGTGTTTCGGCCTTTCCTGGCCGTTCAACATCGCCAAATCTCTTCGCTCCCGCACCGCCAAGGGCAAGAGCGTGCTTTTTGAAATCATGATTATTATCGGCTATCTTTTCGGCGTGGCCGGCAAGCTGATTGACGGTAACATTACGTACGTGCTGGCATTTTATGCCTTGGACATCCTGCTGGTCGGTACGGATTTGATGCTGACCTTCCGTAACCGCAGGCTGGATAGAGAGAGGGAGAAGGTATGAACTGTCCGTATTGTGGGAAGGAAATGCAGAAGGGCGCGATTTTTACCGGGCAGGCCCTGGAGTGGCGGCATGACAACGGCGATACCAACCGCGCCATGTGGGACAGAGTCCGTCTGTGCAAATTAGGCTGGGACGGCGCGGAGCTGGAAAGCGATTTCTGCCCCGACTGCCGCATACTCATCATGCCCGTCCCTGAGGTGGAAGCGCCGCTTGACGCCGTGAAAAACAAGCTGAAAGGCTTGATGAACCGTACAAGCGGAGAAATAAAAAAGAAAAAAGCAGATTTCACGGCGGACAAGGACGAAAGAGAGAAACAGAAACGGAAAACAAAAGACCCGTGGGAGGTTTGAAAAATGAAATTTGTATTGGCATCCCATAACCGTGGCAAACTGGCGGAAATGCAGAAGATTCTGGGCGAGCTGGGCGTGGAAGTGGTGCTGCAGTCCGACTTGGGGTTGGCTCTGGAGCCGGAGGAAACCGGCGATACCTTTGCCGAGAACGCCCTCATCAAGGCCAGGGCCGTCATGGAGGCCAGCGGCCTGCCCGCCATCGCAGACGACAGCGGCCTGTGCGTGGACTGGCTCAACGGCGCACCCGGCATCTACTCCGCCCGTTACGGCGGACTTGCCGACGATAAGGCGCGCTATACGCTGCTGCTGCAGAATATGCGCGGCGCTACCGACCGCGCGGCGCATTTCCACACCTCCATCGTCTGCTGCTTCCCGGGCGGGGAGGTGCTACAGGCCGACGGCGACTGTCACGGCACCATCGCCTTTGCCCCTCGCGGCGAGGGCGGCTTCGGCTACGACCCGATTTTCAATGTGCCGAGCCTGCGCAAGACCTTTGCCCAGTTGACGGCGGAGGAAAAGAACGCCATTTCCCATCGCGGCAACGCCCTGCGCGCTTTCGCGGCGGAACTGAAACACTATATGGAGAAGAACTGATATGGAACTGACAAGCAAACAAAGAGCACAACTGCGCGGCCTT
This sequence comes from Clostridiales bacterium, assembly GCA_004555205.1. Classification (GTDB taxonomy): domain Bacteria; phylum Bacillota; class Clostridia; order Oscillospirales; family Oscillospiraceae; genus Vescimonas. Next base: position 53,573 of record SFIY01000002.1, on the reverse strand, counting down.
GCCTCCACGCTGGATACCATCGTGCATGTGGGTAAGGACGGCATCGGCGACAACCTCGTCAAGCAGGTGGACGACGCGCTGGAGGCCCGGGAGCTGATTAAGGGCCGGGTGCTGGAAAACAGCATGTATACCGCCCGTGAGGCCGCCGAGGAGCTGGCCGTGGCGGCACGCTGCGAGGTGGTGCAGGTCATCGGCAGCAAGTTCGTGCTGTACCGTATGCAGCACAACAAGGACAAGCGCAAAATCGAGCTGGTGCGCGACGGGAAGAAGCGTGCCTCAACATGAAGATCGGTATTTACGGCGGCACCTTTGACCCCATCCACCGCGGTCATCTGACGGCGGCCAAGGCGGTCAGGGACGCGCTGGGGCTGAATAAGCTGCTGCTGGTCGTGGACAGTATTCCGCCCCATAAGGAGCTGCCGGCGGACAGCGCCGGCAACGAGGACCGTCTGGCCATGACGGAGCTGGCCACGGCGGAGCTGGGCAAATGGGCGGAGGTCTCGGACATAGAACTGCGCCGTCAGGGGAAAAGCTATACCAGCGATACCCTGCGCCAGCTGAAAGCCATGTACCCCGACGACGAGCTGTGGCTGATCGTGGGCTCGGATATGTTTTTGTCCTTCCATACATGGCACGAGCCGGAGGTCATCGCCTCCCTGGCGGGCATCGCCGCCGTCAGTCGGCTGGAGGAGAACGAGGACGATGCCTTTGCCGCACAGAAGAAGTATCTGGAGGCGGCCTACGGCGCCCACATCGTCACGGTGCAAAACCCTAACGTGATCGAGGTGTCCTCCACCGAGGTGCGCGAGGCGCTCTCCCGCGGTGAAGGACGGGCATACCTGAGCGATGCGGTGTACGGCTATATTGCCCGCAAGCACCTGTACGGCACCCATGCAGAGCTGAAGCATCTGACCGTTGACGAGCTGCGTCCCATCGCCATGAGCTTTTTAAAGCCCAAGCGTATGCCCCATGTGCTGGGCACGGAGCAGGAGGCCATCCGCCTGGCCAGACAGTACGGCGCGGATGTGACCAAGGCGCAGATCGCGGCACTGCTGCACGACTGCACCAAGAAGCTGAACAGGGACGAGCAGTTGGCCCTGTGCGCGCATTACGGCATTGTGCCGGACCCGCTGGAGCGCCAAACGCTGAAGCTGCTCCACGCCAAGACCGGCGCTGCGGTGGCGCGGGACCTGTTCGGCGTGGACGACGACATTTACAACGCCATATACTGGCACACCACCGGCAAGGCGGATATGACGGTGCTGGAGAAGGTCATCTACATGGCCGATTACGTGGAGCCCAACCGGGTGTTTGACGGCGTGGACGATCTGCGCGACGCCGTGCATACGGATCTGGACATGGGGCTGCTGATGGGCCTGCAGGACAGCATCGAGGAAATGACCGAGCGGGGCAATCCCGTACACTACCGCACGGTGGAGGCGAAAGAATATTTGGAAAACAGGGAGGATGCATGATGAAAACACCCAAAGAACTGGCCATGCTGGCAGCCCGTGCGCTGTCTGATAAAAAGGGTAAGGAGATTCAGGTGCTGGAGATCAGCGACCTGACCACGCTGGCGGATTACTTCGTTCTGGCCACCGGCTCGAGCAATACGCAGATCAATGCGCTGGTTGACAATGTGGAAAAGGTGCTCACCGAGGAGGCAGGCGAGGAGCCTTTGCACCGCGAGGGCTATCGCGGCGGCACATGGGTGCTGCTGGACTACGGCTGTATCGCCGTTCATGTGTTCAACGCCGAGGCACGGGAGTTCTACGGCCTGGAGCGGCTGTGGCGTGACGGCAAGAGCGTGGATTTGACCGGCATTGTCGACGAAAAGGAATAAAAACCTTGACAAACGCGTGCAAAAAATTTACAATGGATGCAATCTTGTGAAAGACGATGAAGGGAAAAAGGAAAAGCAACGCCTGCCCTAAGAGAATCGGCGGTTGGTGCAAGCCGACGGAGGTGCTTTTCTGTACTGGCCCCGGAGTTGCCCATCTGAACAGGGTGGGACGGATGCCCTCCGTTACAGGCGGCGCCTCTTGTGCTTGAGAGGAACTGAGATGGGCGCTTGGCGCCTGAATCAGGGTGGTACCGCGTGAATTTGTATTGACGCCCCTGACCGAAGTACTTCGGTCAGGGGCTTTTCACTTGATGCCGCGCTGTCCTCCGCGCCTGCGTCAGCCCGGCACAAAGAGAAAATTACCATCGTTCATATCATTTTTACCATAAAAGGAGAAGCGAGTATGCAATACGATTTTGCTGCCATTGAAAAGAAATGGCAAGCCAATTGGGAAAAGTCCAAGCCCTATGCCGCCGTTACCGGCAGCGACAAGCCCAAGTTCTACGGCTTGATCGAGTTCCCCTATCCCTCCGGTCAGGGTCTGCATGTGGGTCATCCCCGCCCCTTCACCGCCATGGATATCATCACCCGCAAAAAGCGCATGGAGGGCTACAATGTGCTCTTCCCCATCGGCTTTGACGCCTTCGGCCTGCCTACGGAGAACTACGCCATCAAAAACCACATCCATCCCGCCGTCATCACCAGGAAGAATGTGGAGAATTTCACCCGTCAGCTCAAGATGCTGGGCTACGGCTTCGACTGGGACCGCTGCGTGGACACCACCGACCCCCAATACTATAAGTGGACCCAGTGGATCTTCCTGCAGCTTTTCAAGAAGGGTCTGGCGTATAAGTCCACCATGCCCGTGAACTGGTGCACAAGCTGCAAGTGCGTGCTGGCCAACGAAGAAGTGGTCAACGGCGTGTGCGAGCGCTGCGGCAGTGAGGTGGTGCGCAAGGAGAAGAGCCAGTGGATGCTGAAGATCACCGAGTATGCCGACCGCCTGATCGACGATCTGGACGAGCTGGACTATATCGAGCGCGTGAAGATTCAGCAGAAGAACTGGATCGGCCGCTCCACCGGTACGGAGCTGACCTTCAAGACCAACACCGGAGACGACATCACCGTGTATACCACCCGTGCCGACACCCTGTTCGGCACCACCTATATGGTCATCTCGCCCGAGCATCCCCTGCTGAAAAAGTGGAAGCCCCTGATCGCCAACTGGGAGCAGGTGGCGGCCTATCAGGACGCCGCCGCGCATAAGTCCGACTTTGAGCGCGGTGAGCTGAACAAGGATAAGACCGGCGTGCGTCTGGAGGGGATTGAGATCATCAATCCCGTCACCGGCGCTGTGCTGCCCATGTTCGTGTCCGACTATGTCCTTATGGGCTACGGCACCGGCATCGTCATGGGCGTTCCCGGCCACGACCAGCGCGACTGGGACTTCGCCACCAAGTTCGGCCTGCCCATCATCGAGGTGGTTTCCGGCGGCGATGTGACCAAGGAGGCCTTTGTGGCCAAGAGCGATAAGGCCATCATGGTCAACTCCGGCTTCCTCAACGGCATGACGGTGGCCGAGGCCATCCCCGCCATGAAGAAGTATGCGGTGGAGCAGGGCTTCGGCAAGGAGAAGGTCAACTTCAAGCTGCGCGACTGGGTGTTCTCCCGCCAGCGCTATTGGGGCGAGCCGATCCCTCTGGTCAACTGCGAAAAGTGCGGCTGGGTGGCCATTCCCGAGTCCGAGCTGCCGCTGGAGCTGCCCAATGTGGAGAGCTATGAGCCCACCGATGACGGCGAAAGCCCCCTGAGCAAGATGACCGATTGGGTCAACACCACCTGCCCCTGCTGCGGCGGCCCGGCTAAGCGCGAAACCGATACCATGCCCCAGTGGGCAGGCTCCAGCTGGTACTTCCTGCGCTACATGGATCCCCACAACGACAAGGAGCTGGTGTCCAGGGAGGCCGAGGCATACTGGGGCCCCGTGGATTGGTACAACGGCGGTATGGAGCATACCACCCTGCACCTGCTCTACAGCCGCTTCTGGCATAAGTTCCTCTATGACATCGGCGTTGTGCACACCAAGGAGCCTTACGCCAAGCGCACCAGCCACGGCATGATTCTGGGCGAGGGCGGCGAAAAGATGTCCAAGTCCCGCGGCAATGTGGTCAATCCCAACGACATCGTGGAGCAGTACGGCGCGGACACCATGCGCCTGCATATCATGTTCATCGGTGACTTTGAAAAGGCCGTTTCCTGGTCCAACGAGGCCGTGAAGGGCTCCAAGCGCTTCCTGGACCGCTGCTGGAACCTGATGGAGCTGGCAAGCGACGATAAGGAACTCTCCGCCAAGAACGAAGCCATCGTGCATAAGACCATCAAGAAGGTCACCGCCGACATCGACGAGCTGAAGATGAACACCGCCATCGCCGCGCTGATGGCCATGGTCAACGAGTTCTACGCCAACGGCCTGAGCAAGGGCGATCTGGAGATGCTGATGCTGCTGCTCTCTCCCTTTGCGCCGCACATGGTGGAGGAAATGTGGGAGCTGACCGGCTATGCCGCCGAAACGGGCAAGATGGCCATGCAGATGGATTGGCCCGCCTATGACGAGGCAAAGACCGTGGACGCCTCCGTGGAGATGGCCGTACAGGTCAACGGCAAGCTCAAGGGCACCGTCCATATGCCCACCGACAGCGAGCAGGAGGCCGTCGTGGCCGCCGCGCTGGAGGTCGAGAAGGTGAAGAAAGCCACCGAGGGCATGCAGGTGGTCAAGACCATTCTGGTCAAGAACAAGCTGGTCAACCTGATCGTGAAGCCTGCCAAGTAAATGACAGTAAGGTAATAAAAAGGGGAGATTCGCAGGAATCTCCCCTTTTTGCGGGGAAATTATAAAAAATCGCTTGACAATGATACGCATTGTTTGTATAATGCTATCTGTTAAAGTCATGTCCAATGACTCTTAAAGAGTATCCTGGATCGAGCCGGATACATCGGAGGGAGGGAAAATAGATGTCCGAAGTACATGTCAAGGAAGGCGAGTCCTTGGATAGCGCTCTGAAGCGTTTCAAGAGAAGCTGTGCAAAGGCCGGTGTCCTGGCCGAGGTGCGCAAGAGAGAGTGCTATGAAAGCCCCAGCGTCAAGCGCCGCAAGAAGTCCGAGGCCGCTCGTAAGAACCGCAACAAGAGATATTATTGATCTGTCTCAAAAGAGCTGAACCGATCGGTTCAGCTCTTATTTTTCATACAGCTCCCCTAAAATATCCGCCACCTCCGGGTACATGAAGCAGCCCTCCCGGATGCCCAGCCTTTGCCCCAACTGGATCTTGCGCTGCAGCGTGTCGCCGTCGTCAAACAGCACGAACCGGGTGGCGCTGCCCCGACGATAGGTGAAGTACCGGGCGCAAAGCTCCTCGGAGAAAAAGACAGACCGCCCTTGCTGCAAGCGCTGCAGCGTATCAAGGGGCAGTACATCGCCCTCGCCGCTGGGACAGGGCAGGGGAAAGTCCATCATCAGACGCTGCAGGTCCAGTACCAGGTGGGAGGCGCCGAACCGGGCCTGCGCCTGCTCCAGACGGGCCGACAGGGACCCGCCGGAGAGCGCCGTGTTGATGAGCACGGAGGCATACACCGTGTGTGCCGCGTCCTCCTCGGCGGTCAGCAGCCGCCTGTGACAGCGGTGCAGCGCCTCGTCCAGAGAACGCACGAAGCTGCCGCGCTGCGGCGCTGCCGCGCCCTCGAAATCCAGCATCACGCCGGCATAGCTGCGCTGCAGGCACTCCTGCACCAGCTCCTGTACCAGCGTTTCCCCCCACAAGCCGGAGGGGGCCTCCCGGTCGGACAGCACCGCCAGCCCGCCCCGCAGCCGGGACGGCAGCGCGGCGCGCAGTAAATGCCCGTCGCTGCCGATGCGATAGGCCACATGGGCCAGATACGGTGTGTGGGCCTTGGCGCGGGCTAAATCGTCAGGCGTAACGGCCAGATACAGCTGCATGGGACGCACCCCCCTTGTAATTCTACGGAAAGAATGATAAAATGCTCTAAATACCCTATGTGAAAGGAGGGGTTACTATGCGTATATTGATGGTGCCGGATCGGCTGTTTCAGCGTTATGACGAAGTGACGCCCTCTTTTTTGCGTGAGCGCGGCATCCGCCTGCTGCTCAGCGATCTGGATTTTACCCTGGCGCCCAAATGTGTGCCCGAGCCGGATGCGGACATCTTTTCGTGGATCGAGGGCATGAAGGCGGCCGGTATTGAGGTGATGATCCTGTCCAACAACCGCCGCAGCGCAAGAGTGGAGCGTTTTTGCGGCAAGCTGGGCATCACCTACGTGGGCCACGCCGGTAAGCCGTCCACGCGGGGATTTACGCAGGCCATGGCAAAGGCGGGCGTCGGTGCGGATGAAACCGCCATGCTGGGCGATAAGCTGCTGACCGATGTGCTGGGCGCGCAGTTGAGCGGCGTGACGGCGCTGATGGTGGAGCCGTTGGGCGGCGCGGTGACGCCGTGGCAAAAGGTGCTCCATGCCATGCAGGCGCCCTTTAAGGCCCTTTGCCGCCGCAAAACGCATTTTTCTGCCGATTAACGGAAATTTTGCGGCAAAACACTTGCCAAACGGCGCTGTATCATGTAGAATATACAAGGCCATTTGGGCACATGATATACATTCGAGGGAATATTGGCTATTTCCTCATAGATACGGGAGGAAAACACTATGGCAACTATTACTGCCGGCGATTTCAGAAACGGTAAGACCTTTGAGTATGAAGGCAAGATCATGCAGGTCGTGGAATTTCAGCATGTGAAGCCCGGCAAGGGCGCTGCTTTCGTGCGCACCAAGATGAAGAACATCGTCACCGGCGCCGTGACCGAAACTTCTTTTAACCCCACCGCGAAGTTTGAGGAGGCCTTCATCGAGCGCAAGGATATGGCCTACAGCTATAGCGACGGCGATCTGTACTATTTCATGGATCAGGAAACCTACGATATGGTGCCTCTGGGCAAGGACCTGCTGGGCGATGCGTTCCGCTTCGTGACCGAGAACACCGTGTGCAAGGTGCTCAGCTACAAGGGTAACGTGTTCGGCCTGGAGTGCCCCAACTTCATGGACCTGGAAGTCACCGAGACCGAGCCGGGCCTGGCCGGCAACACCGCCACCAACACCCTGAAGCCCGCTACCGTTGAGACCGGCGCTGAGGTGAAGGTGCCTCTGTTCATCAATATCGGCGACAAGATCACCATTGACACCCGCACCGGTGAGTATCTGAGCCGCGCCAAGTAATCATCCGTCTGACATAAGGATTTTCCGCCCTGGGGCGGAGAGGAACAAACCGATATGTAACGATCAGAAAGGAGCATATATATGGAAATTTCTGAGAAGGTCGCTTATCTGAAGGGTCTGGCCGAGGGTCTGGATCTGGATACCGAGAGCAAAGAGGGCAAGCTGATTGCCGCCATCATCGATGTGCTGGACGATATGTCCGAGGCGCTGCTCGATCTTGAGGACGAGCTGTGCGATGTGGAGGAGGGCCTGGACGCCGTCAGCGACGATCTGAGCGAAGTGGAAGAGTGCCTGTTCGAGCTGGACGACGACGAGGACGAGGACGACGACGAGGAGTATTTTGAAACCACCTGTCCCGTCTGCGAGGAAGAGATCGTGTTCGACGAGGATACGCTGGAAGCCGGTGAGGTCGTGTGCCCCAACTGCGGCGAGCGTTTGGAGTTCGATCTGTCCGACCTGTCCGACGATGAGGAAGATGACGAGGACTGATTGCCTGCCACATATCCTGAAGGACGACCTGAACGGTCGTCCTTTTTTTCGCAAAAAAGGCAGAATCTGCGAAAAGGATTGCTTTACGGGATAAAATGGCATATAATAGACGGAGCACACCCAAATAAAAATTTTGAGGTATTGAGGATGAAAACAGAGGAAAAGCTGAACATGACCATGCTCTGCGACTTTTATGAGCTGACCATGGGCAACGGTTATTTTGAAATCGGCTATAAGGATCGCATTACCTATTTTGACGTCTTTTTCCGCAAGGTGCCCGATGGCGGCGGCTTTGCCATCGCCGCCGGTCTGGAGCAGTTGATCGATTATATCGAGAACCTGCACTTTACCGACGAGGACATTGCCTACCTGCGCGGCCGCAAGCTGTTCAGCGAGGAATTTTTGGCTTATTTGAAGGACTTCCGCTTCACCGGCGACATTTACGCCATCCCCGAAGGCACACCTGTCTTTCCCCGGGAGCCGCTGGTGGTGGTGCGTGCGCCGGCCATTGAAGCCCAGTTGATTGAAACCTTTACGCTCCTGACCGTCAATCACCAGAGCCTGATCGCCACCAAGGCCAACCGCATTGTCCGTGCCGCCCGCGGCCGCACGGTGCTGGAGTTCGGCTCCCGCCGGGCACAGGGCGCAGACGCGGCCATCATCGGCGCCCGCGCCGCGTACATAGGCGGCTGCCACGGCACGGCCTGCACCATTTCCGATGAGATCTACGGCGTACCTGCCGGCGGCACCATGGCCCATGCCTGGGTGCAGATGTTTGACAGCGAGCTTGAGGCGTTCAAAGCCTATTGCCGGATCTATCCCACCAACGCCACGCTGCTGGTGGACACCTACAACACGCTGGAATCCGGCGTGCCCAATGCCATTCGCGCCTTTAACGAGGTGCTCAAGCCCATGGGCATTACCAAGTGCGGCATCCGTCTGGATTCGGGCGATATTGCCTATCTGAGCCAAAAAGCGCGCAAGATGCTGGACGAGGCCGGTTGGGAGACCTGCCAGATTTCCGCCTCCAACTCGCTGGACGAGCATTTGATCCAGGACCTGCTGCTGCAGGGTGCGAAGATCGACATGTTCGGCGTGGGCGAGCGCATGATTACCGCCAAGAGCGAGCCGGTGTTCGGCGGCGTGTATAAGCTGGTGGCCGTGGAGAAGGACGGCGAGATCATTCCCAAGATCAAGGTCAGCGAAAATGTGGAGAAGATCACCGTGCCCCACTTCAAGAAAATCTACCGCCTGTACGGCAACGATACCGGCAAGGCCATTGCCGACTACATGACCGTTTACGATGAAACCGTGGACGACAGCCATGATCTGGAGATTTTCGATCCCAACGCCACCTGGAAAAAGAAGACGGTGTACGATTTTACCGCCAGAGAACTGCTGGTGCCTATCTTTATCAACGGCAAGCGCGTGTATGACTGCCCGCCCCTGGAGCAGGTGCGCGATTACTGTAAGGCACAGGTGGATACCCTTTGGGATGAGGTCAAGCGTTTTGACAATCCCCATACCTATTATGTGGACCTGTCCGAAAAGCTCTGGACGATTCAGCAGGATTTACTGCATAAGCAGCACTAAACGATTAGGGCTATCCGAAACCGGATAGCCCTGTGCGGTTGGGAAGGAGGAACAGAGGCGTGAAGAAACACAACATACAACAAAAGACGGAACGGCGTATCTCTGCGGCGCTGCGTCTGGTGCTGGCGGTGGTGCTGCTGCTGGCGCAGATCGCGCTGGTGTTCCTGCTGAGCCATTTGCTGGAAAAGTACGTGGTGATTGCCTACACGGCACTGGAGCTGCTGGCCATCGTGTACGCCATCCGCGTGTATAACCGTCCGGGCAGCTCCACCTATAAACCCGGCTGGATTGTGCTGATTCTGGCCCTGCCGGTGGTGGGATTGATCCTCTACTGGCTGTGGAGCGGCGATCACCAGAGTAAATATCTGGATTTGAAGAAGGTAGCGCCGCCCAGACAGTCACCGGCGCAGCAGGATGAAAGCCGGAGCAATATCGAGAAGCTGCGCCGTGAGACGCCCCAATGGGCACGGCTGGCCACCTATCTGGACGGCCACGATTTCCCGCTGTTCGACTGTACGCAGAGTCGATATTTCCCCAGCGGCGAAGCCTATCTTGACGATATGCTCATGCAGATGTCAAAGGCCGAGCGCTTCATTTTCATGGAATATTATATCATGGCCGAGGGGGAGATTTGGCACCGTTTAAGCAAGATCCTTACGGAAAAGGCATCTCAGGGTGTGGAGGTCAAGCTGATTTTTGACGATTTCGGCAGCATGATGCGCCTGCACGGAGAGCCGCTGGAGGTGCTTAAGCGCGCAGGTGTGGAGATACAGGTGTTCAACCCCGTCCATCACTATGTCAACCGCCTCTATTTCAACTACCGCAACCACCGCAAGATCACCTGCATTGACGGCAATGTGACCTATACCGGCGGTGTGAATATTGCCGATGAATACGCGAATATCATCGAGCGTTTCGGCCACTGGAAGGACTGCGGCGTGCGTTTGGAGGGCGAGGGCGCATGGGGATTGTGCCGCGAGTTTATCCGTATGTGGCAGCGCATGGGCGGCGCCATGGAGCATGAGGACGACTACTACCGGCCTGACGGCCGGTGGGAGGCACAGGGCTACTGCCAGTCGTTTGCCGACGGGCCGGACAATAACCCGCTGGCTGTGGCGGAGGACACCTATTTGCAGTTGCTCAACGGCGCCAGAAACATGGTGTATATCACCACGCCGTATCTGGCCATCAGTGATGCGATGATGAATGCGTTGTGCATGGCTGCCGAAAGCGGCGTGGATGTGCGATTGATGGTGCCGGGCATCCCCGACCATAAGTTTGCCTATATGGCGGCGGAGTGCTATTTCGGTGAGCTGCTGTGCCACGGGGTGAAGATTTATATTTACGAGCCGGGTCTGCTGCACGGCAAGAGCGTGCTGGTGGACAGGGAAGTGGCCTTCGTCGGGTCGGTGAATATGGACTATCGCAGCTTCCAGCTCCATTTTGAGTGCGGCACGGTGCTCTACGGCGCGCCCTGCTTAGAGGAGCTGCTGGAGGATATGGACCACATTATGGCGCGCAGCCGCCGCTTAAGCTATGCCGAGTGGCAGCGCCGTCCGTGGCTGCACCGTGTGCTGGGCCCGGTGATGAAGCTGTTCGCCATGTGGATGTGATGGGGCATCGGCGGCACCTTTGCGCCGTCTGTCCGCTGCTTTTCCCTGCAATACATCCGGTATTCCCGCAAAAAAAGCGCTCTGTCTTTGCCGGACAGAGCGTTTTCTGTTGACAAGCGGGAAAATGCGTGATATGATGCAGATAATCCAAGGGGTGCTGGCGCAAGCCGGCTGAGATGTGGTGTATCGCCGCCACGATCCCTCGAACCTGATCCGGGTAATGCCGGCGTAGGAATGCGATCATACAGCCCCCTTTGAAGTACCGCATTGCGACGCCGCATGGCTCGCCATGTGGTATTTTTTTGTGAAAAGGAGTTATAACATGAAACATGAGAAATTGCGTGCCCTGTGCGAGGGCGCTATCATGGTGGCGCTGGCCACTGCGCTGAGCTATCTCAAGCTGTTTGAGCTGCCCCAGGGCGGCAGCGTCTGCATCGGTATGCTGCCCATTCTGTTCTACTGCACCCGCTGGGGCCTGAAGGACGGCCTGATCGCCTCCTTTGCCTACGGCCTGCTGCAGCTCATCTTCGACGGCGCCTATGCCTGGGGCTGGGCCAGCATGCTGCTGGACTATCTGGTGGCCTTTGCCGTGCTGGGCTTTGCCGGCCTGTTTGCCCGTAAGAAGGGCGGCGTGTTCATCGGCACCGTGGTGGGCTGCGTGCTGCGCTTCATCGTACATTTTATCAGCGGCGTGACCATCTACCGTATCTATGAGCCGGTGGAGCTGTTCAACACCACGTTCCTCAATCCCTACCTGTACTCCGCCGCTTATAACGGCAGCTATGTGGGGATTGACATGATCCTGTGCCTGGTCATTTTTGCCATCCTGTACAAGCCTCTGTACAAGTACTTTATGGCATTGGATTTAAAGATGTAATCAGCAGCGGCCGGCTTCGTGAAAGGGGACGAAGCCGGCCCTCATTTTTTGGGAAAATATGAAATTTGGTGTTGACAAATTCGCGGAAGTGAGTATAATGGTATTTGTTCGTCAGGAACACAGCGGGATTGTGTAATGGTAGCACAGCGGACTCTGACTCCGTATGTGAGGGTTCGAATCCTTCTCCCGCTGCCATGAAAGCTCTCGGCAATAGCCGGGAGCTTTTCTTTTTTCTTGTAAGCAAACAAATAGATAAAAAAGCGGAAAAATTCATTTACCCCCTATGCAAAAGGAGAAAAATAAGGTAAAATATAGTGAAGTTTGAAAATATGCGGAGGCAGTATATGCAAGAACCTAAATATAAGAGAGTGCTGCTGAAGATCAGCGGCGAGGCGCTGGCCGGCGACAAGCACTTCGGTCTGGACTTCCAGGTGATGGGTCAGGTGGCCGATGTGATCAAGGAGTGCGTGGCCATGGGCGTGGAGATCGGCGTGGTCATCGGCGGCGGCAACTTCTGGCGCGGCGTCAAGAACGGCGAGGGCTACATTGAGCGCACCCGCGCCGACCACATGGGTATGCTGGCCACGGCAATGAACTGCATGGCCATGGCCGATGTGCTGGAGCAGAAGGGCGTGGATGTGCGCGTGATGACCGCGCTGGAGATCCGCGAGGTGGCGGAGCCGTATATCCGTGCCCGTGCCGTGCGCCATCTGGAAAAAGGCCGCGTGGTCATTTTCGGCTGCGGCATCGGCAATCCGTTCTTCTCCACGGACACCGCCGCCGTGCTGCGCGCCGCGGAGATCAACGCCGATGTGATCCTGCTGGCCAAGAACATCGACGGCGTGTATGACAGCGACCCGGCCAAGAATGCCGACGCGGTCAAGTTTGACTCGATCACTTACGACGATGTGCTGGCTCAGCACCTGGCCGTGATGGATTCCACCGCCACCAGCCTGTCTATGGATAACCACATCCCCGTGCTGGTGTTTGCCCTGAAAGACCCCTATAACATCATTCGCGTACTGCAAGGCGAAAAGATCGGTACGATCGTGAGAGAGTAAAAAGAAAGGAAGTTGAGAGCCATGTTGAAAGAGGAATACAAAGTTTACGAGGAAAAAATGAAGAAGAGCATCGAGTCTGTTGTCAACGACTTCAACTCCGTGCGTGCCGGCCGCGCCAATGCCGCCGTGCTCAACCGTATCAGCGTGGATTATTACGGCACGCCGACGCCTATCCAGCAGATCGCTGCCGTGGCAACGCCCGATCCCCGCACGCTGCTCATCACGCCCTGGGACGGTTCGGCTTTGAAAGGCATTGAGAAGGCCATTCTGGAGTCCGATCTGGGCATCAATCCCCAGAACGACGGCAAGGCGATCCGCCTGAGCTTCCCCCAGCTGACGGAGGAGCGCCGTAAGGAACTGGTCAAGACGATCCATAAGTATACCGAAAACGGCAAGGTGGCTGTCCGCAATATTCGCCGCGATGCCATGGATCACTTCAAGAAGCAGCAGAAGGCTTCCGAGATCACCGAAGACGAGATGAAGATCGTGGAAAAGGATTTGCAGAAGATGACCGACGACAGCTGCAAGGAACTGGATAAGCTCCTGGAAAACAAAGAAAAGGAACTGATGTCGGTTTAATGGGACTGTTTGACAGAAAAAAGTCCTGTAAGGCGGGGCAGGTGGACATGAGCCGCCTTCCCCGCCATATCGCTATTATTATGGACGGCAACGGTCGTTGGGCGAAGAAGCGCGGACTTCCTCGCACTGCCGGACATAAGGTGGGCGCAGAGGTCTTTCGCAAGATCGCGACTTATTGCAAGAACTTAGGCGTGGAATATCTGACGGTGTACGCCTTTTCCACGGAGAATTGGAAGCGTCCGGCCGAGGAGGTCGATACGCTGATGGCCCTTTTCAAGAACTATATGCTTGAGGCCATCGACACCATGGAGCGCGACCATATCCGCCTGCAGTTTTTCGGCGATATGAGCGCCGTTTCCCCGGAATTGCAGGCGCTGGTGGAACGCACCAATGAGATGAGCCGCCATATTGAGGGCTTCCAGGCGAATATCTGCCTCAACTACGGCGGACGCGACGAAATTTTGCACGCAGCAAGGGAATGTACCGCCGCAGGGGAGGAGCTGACAGAGGAAAATTTTGCAAAGCACCTGTACTCCGCCGGTGTGCCCGATCCGGAGCTGATTATTCGCCCCAGCGGCGAGATCCGGCTGAGCAATTTCCTGCTGTGGCAGTGCGCGTACAGCGAGTTGTACTTCTGCGATACGCTCTGGCCCGATTTTGATGAGCGCACGCTGGATGCGGCGATCATCGACTATCAAAAGCGCGACCGCCGGTTCGGCGGCGTGAAGTAATGAGGGATGAACGATGAAACAGAGAATTTTGGTGGCAGTGGTGGGTGTGCCGCTGCTGCTGTTGGTATTGGTCTGGGCGCCGGATTGGGCGACGATGGCGCTGGTGATGCTGCTGTCCGTGATCGGCGCCCATGAGCTGATGCACGCTTTGTGCGGCGCGGAAAAGGCCAGGCGCTGGTGGGGTTTGGCGAGCACAATGAGCGTGTTTGCCGTCATCAGCGTGGCATGGTCGGATGAAAAGTACCGGGTATGGGGCCTTGCCCTGACGGGTAAGCTTTTGCTGGCGGCGTTTATTGTGCTGGCCTTCGTGTGCATGGTGGTGGAGTACGGCAAGGATAACGCCCTGTCATTCACCGATATGAGCGCCGTTTTCGCGGCAGGGCTCGCCGTTCCCTTGGCGCTGTCCTGCCTGCTGCGTCTGCGCATGATGCCCTACGGCGGCGGTATGGTACTGATCCCGCTGGTGGCCGCCTTCTGCTCGGACAGCGCGGCACTGTTCACCGGTATGGCCTGCGGCAAGCACAAGCTGGCGCCGCTGGTCAGCCCCAAGAAAACCGTGGAGGGCGCCATCGGCGGCCTTGTGGGCGGCATGGTGGGCATGGTGATTTTCCGCATTGTTTTCTTCTTCTGCACGGTACATAGTCTGAATATTTTGTGGTGCATGCTGCTGGGCCTGGTGGGTGCTGCCATGGGGCAGCTGGGCGACCTGAGCTTCTCTGCCATCAAGCGCCAGTGCGGCATCAAGGACTACGGCCGGCTGCTGCCCGGTCACGGCGGCGTGCTGGACCGTTTTGACAGCGTGATTTTTGCCGCGCCTGTGATTTGGCTGATCGTCAGCCATGTGACCCTGTGAGGTAGGATATATGACAAAGACGATTTCGCTGCTGGGCGCCACCGGCTCCATCGGCAGGCAGACGCTGCAGGTGGCCCGCGAGCTGGGCCTTGGCGTGGCAGCGCTGACGGCCCACAGGCAGGTGGATTTGATCGAGCAGCAGGCCCGTGAATTTCACCCGGAGCTTGTGGTGATGACGGACGCGGCTGCGGCGGGTGAACTGCGCCTGCGCCTTTCCGACCTGCCCATCCGCGTGATGACAGGGGAGGAGGGCCTGCTGGAGGCCGCCACGCTGGAGAGCGCCGACACAGTGGTCACCGCCGTGGTGGGCAGCGTGGGTCTGCGCCCGACGCTGCAGGCCATTGAGAAGAAAAAACGCATTGCGCTGGCCAACAAGGAAACGCTGGTGTGTGCCGGCGAGCTGGTCATGGCGGCGGCGAGGGCGCACGGCGCGCAGATCCTGCCGGTGGACAGCGAACATTCCGCCATTTTCCAAAGCCTGCAGGGCTGCCGCGACCGCAGCGAGGTCGCGCGGCTGATTCTGACCTGCTCGGGCGGTCCGTTCTTCGGCAGAAGCTACGAGGAGCTGGAGCATATGACGCCTGCCCATGCCCTGAAGCATCCCAACTGGTCGATGGGAGCAAAAATCACCGTCGATTCTGCTACGCTGATGAATAAGGGCCTGGAGGTTATCGAGGCCATGCACCTGTATGACCTGCCCGTGGAGCAGGTGGATGTGGTGATCCACCGCCAGAGCATCGTCCATTCCCTGGTGGAGTACCGGGACGGCGCCATGATCGCCCAGCTCGGCACGCCGGATATGAAGCTGCCCATTCGCTACGCCTTCACATGGCCGCACCGCGCCGCCTCACCGGACCGCCGACTGGATCTGCTGACCTGCGGTGATCTGACCTTCCGCGCACCGGACACGGAGGCGTTCCGCTGCCTGAAAATTGCCCGTGAATGTGCCAAGACGGGCGGCACGGCCTGCGCCATCATGAATGCGGCCAACGAGGCGGCGGTCATGGCGTTTCTGCGCGGCGAGATCGGCTTTAACGACATTGCCCGCAGGGTGGAGAGCGCACTTTCCCGCGTGGAAGTGAAATATGAGCCGAGCCTTGCGGATATACTGGAAGCAGACCGGCTGGCACGCTTGGCGGCGGTCAATTGAATCCTTAGGAGTAATCGGACCATGAATGTCATCTATATTTTAGCGGCAATATTGATCTTCGGCGTGTTGATCGCCGTCCACGAGCTGGGCCATTTTCTGGCGGCCAAGGCGTGCGGTGTGCGGGTCAATGAGTTTGCCATCGGCATGGGCCCTGCCGTCTGGAAAAAGCAAAAGGGCGACACTTTGTATGCCCTGCGTATTTTCCCCGTGGGCGGTTTTTGCGCCATGGAGGGCGAGGAGGAGGACTCCGACGATCCCGCCTCACTGAACAATCAGGGCTTTTGGGGTAAGCTGCTGATCTTTGCCGCCGGCGCGCTGATGAATTTCCTGACAGGATTTCTGATCGTTTTCTTCCTGTATATCGGCGCGAAGGGGTTCTATACCGCGGATATTGCGGCGCTGAACCCGGATTTTCCCCAGCAGGGGGAAAGCGGCGTGATGGTGGGCGACCGGATCTATGCCATCAACGGCGAGCGTGTGTATCTCCACAGCGATGTGAGCCTTATTTTGCAGGCCATTCCGCTGGACGAGAACGGCACCATCGAAATGACGCTGCTGCGTGACGGCGAAAAGCTGACGCGCACGCTGACCTTGCAGGACTATACCGACGAAAACGGCGAGAGCTACCGGGCCTACGGCTTTACTTACGGCGGTATGGAGGAGGCCAATTTTCTGACGAAGATAAAATACACCTGCCTGAACACGGTGGACTTTGTGCGCACCGTGCGATTGAGTCTGCAAATGCTGGTGAACGGTCAGGCGAGCATGAAGGACCTGAGCGGCCCGGTAGGCATTGTGACCACCATCACCACGGTGGGGGAGCAGTCTGAAAATGCACGGGCCGCCACGGAGAACATCGCGTATCTGGCGGCGCTGATCGCCGTGAATCTGGGCGTGATGAACCTGCTGCCGCTGCCGGCACTGGACGGCGGCAAGATCTTCTTCCTGGTGGTTAATGCGGTGAGCAGGAAGGTCTTCGGCAAGCAGATTCCTGCGAAATTTGAAAACTATGTCCACTATGCAGGCTTGATCCTGCTGCTGGGACTGATGGTGGTCATCACATTCCAGGATGTGTGGAAAATTTTTACATGAAGGTGAAACCATGAGCAAGCAGATCAAGGTGGGCGCCGTGCCTGTGGGCGGCGGCGCCCCGATTGCGATACAGTCCATGTGCAACACGAAGACGGCCGATGCGGCGGCCACCGTGGCCCAGATTCATGCGCTGGAGGCGGCCGGCTGCGAGATCGTCCGCGTGGCCGTGCCCGATATGGCGGCCGCCGATACCGTCGGCGCTATCCGCCGGGCCATCCACATTCCGCTGGTGGCGGACATCCATTTCGACTATAAGCTGGCGCTGCGCTGCGTGGAGCAGGGGGTGGATAAAATCCGCATCAACCCGGGCAATATCGGCTCCCATGACCGTGTGCGCGCCGTGGCGGACGCCTGCCGTGAGCACGGGATTCCCATTCGCATCGGCGTCAACGGCGGCTCGCTGGAGAAGGATCTGCTGGAGAAATACGGCGGCGTCACCGCCGAAGCCCTGGTGGAGAGCGCCATGGGGCATGTGCATCTGCTGCAGGCGTGTCACTTTGACGACATCTGCCTCAGCGTGAAGTGCTCCAGCGTGCCGGTGAATATGAAAGCCTATCAGATGCTCAGCGAAAGGACGGATTATCCCCTGCACCTGGGCGTCACGGAGGCGGGCACGCCCGGCATGGGCATTATCAAGTCCGCCATCGGCATCGGCGGCTTGCTGTGTCAGGGGGTGGGCGATACCATCCGCGTCAGTCTGACGGCGGACCCTGTGGAGGAGATCTATGCGGCCAAGCGTATCTTGGCGGCGGCCGGTATCCGCCGGATGGGCCCGAATCTGATTGCCTGCCCCACCTGCGGACGCACCGGGTACGACATGATTCCCATTGCCGAGGAGGTGGAGCGCCGTCTGCAGGGCTGCACCAAGCCGATCACCGTGGCGGTGATGGGCTGTGTGGTCAACGGGCCGGGCGAGGCCCGGGCGGCCGATGTGGGCATTGCCGGCGGTCAGGGCGAGGGCCTTGTGTTCCGCAGGGGCGAAATTCTGTATAAGGTGCCCCAGGAGCGGCTGGTGGACGCTCTGATGGAGGAAATCGAGAAATTATAAAACCGTGATACACGAGTGCGTGTGAATCAGACAGATAGCAAGGGAACAAGAATGGCTGAGAAGATACCTTTTTTTGAATTTTTTGAGAGCTTTGTGCCGCCGCGCGAATTGCGCTTGCTGCTGCACGATGCCTGCGTTACCGGCGGTGTGCTGGACCGTGAAAACCGCAGCATGGAGCTGGAGCTGGCATCCGGCGAAGTAATTCCCGAGACGGCGCAGGCTTTGCTGCGCCAATTGCTGATGTCGCATTTTGAATTGAAGCAGCTGCGCCTTACCTGCCGCAGCTATGACAAACCCGGCAAGAGCAGCGGCGGCGGTGATGTGCTGCTGGGCAGGGAGATCAAGGGCAAGGCCGTGTCCATGGAGGGGCTGAATCCCAAGATGGGCAGCGTGGTGCTGGAGGGCAAGGTCTTTGCCGCGGAGTGCTACGAAACCCGCAGGCCGGGGCTGTGGTGCCTGACCTTCGATATGACGGACTACCGCAATTCCGTCACCGTCCGCAAGTATATGGACGACAAAGAGGCGTCCGCCCTGCAAAACGCCGTCAAGGTCGGTATGTGGCTGCGCGTACAGGGCTTTGTGGAGCTGACCCGCGACGGCAAGGACATTCAGCTCCGCCCCCTTAACATCATGAAGATCGCGCACGAGGGACGCAGGGATACAGCGCCCGAGAAGCGGGTGGAGCTGCACCTGCACACGCAGATGTCCAATATGGATGCCCTGACCGATACCGCCGACGCCATCCGTCAGGCCATCGCCTGGGGCCATCCCGCCATTGCCATCACAGACCACGGCGTGTGCCAGGCGTTCCCTGATGCATGGCATACAGCCAAGGGGAAAATCAAAATCCTCTATGGCGTGGAGGGCTATTTTGTCAACAACCTGGACGACCGCATCGCCGTACACGGCGGCGATGACCGGTCCTTCGACGAGGAGATCGTTTGCTTTGATATTGAGACCACCGGCTTGAAGGTGGCCACCGAGGCCATCACGGAGATCGGCGCGGTGGTGCTGCGCAACGGTCAGGTGACGGAGCGGTTCCAGACCTTCGTCAATCCCAACCGCCGTCTGACGCCGGAGATCATCGGCCTGACCGGTATCACCGACGCCATGCTTAGAGACGCACCGCAGCTCAAGGAGGCGCTGACGGACTTCCTGCGCTTTGTGGACGGCCGTCCGCTGGCGGCGCACAATGCCGAATTTGATATTGGCTTCATCCGCGCCGGCTGCCGCAAGGTGGGCCTGGAGTTTGACCCTACTTATGTGGATACGCTGATCCTGGCGCAGAATCTGCTGCCGGAGCTGCAGAAATATAAGCTGGACATCGTGGCGGAGCATCTGGACCTGCCGGCGTTCAACCACCATCGGGCCTCGGACGACGCGGCCATGGTGGCCTATATGCTCATTCCGTTTTTTGAAAAGATGCGGAAGGAATTGGGGATCGACCGCCTGCAGCAGATCAACGGCGAGATGCTCAAGCTGCGGCCCAAGGGCAGTAAGTCCAACCGTTTTCCCAAGCATATCATTATTCTGGCGAAGAACAAGCTGGGCCTCAAGCACCTGTACCAACTGGTGTCGGCGTCCAACCTGCAGTACTTCAGGCGCGTGCCCATCATCCCCAAAACGGAGCTGATGGCCCACCGTGAGGGGCTGATTATCGGCTCGGCCTGCGAGGCAGGCGAGCTGTTCAAGGCCGTGACGGAGCATAAGGACTGGGCGGAGCTGAAACGCATCGCCGCTTTCTATGACTATCTGGAGATCCAGCCCATCTGCAACAATATGTTCATGCTGCGCAGCGGCGAGGTGCAGTCGGAGGAGGAGCTGCGTGAGTTTAACCGCACCATCGTCCGCCTGGGCGAGGCGTTGGGCAAGCCCGTCTGCGCCACCGGGGATGTGCATTTTCTGGAGCCGGAGGACGAGGTCTACCGTCACATTCTGCTGGCCAGCAAGAAATTCCCCGATGCCGACGCCTCGCTGCCCATCTATTTCAAGACCACCGACGAGATGCTGGAGGAATTCAGCTATCTGGGGGAGGAGAAGGCGCATCAGGTGGTCATCGACAACCCGCGCCATATTGCCGATCTGGTGGAGGAGATCGAATTGCTGCCGCCGGGCCGTCTGTTTCCGCCGCGGCTGGAAAACTCCGAGCAGGAGCTGAATCAGCGCGTGTGGGACAAGTGTCATGAGCTTTACGGCGAGAATCCGCCGCCGCTGATCGTTGATCGGCTGAATGTGGAGCTGGGCAGTATTCTGGGCAAGTACGATGTGGTGTATATGTCCGCACAGAAGCTGGTGCAGCGCAGCCTGGACAATGGCTATCTGGTGGGCTCCCGCGGCTCGGTGGGCTCGTCGCTGGTGGCCTATATGTCCGGTATCACGGAGGTGAACTCCCTGCCGCCCCACTATCGCTGCCCCCAATGCAAAAACACGGAGTTTGTCACCGACGGCAGCTACGGCTGCGGCGCGGATATGCCCGACAAGGTGTGTCCCGTGTGCGGCGAAAGCTATGTCAAGGACGGCTTTGACATTCCCTTTGAAACCTTCCTCGGCTACGGCGGCGGTAAGGTGCCCGACATCGACCTGAACTTCTCCGGCGAATACCAGGCCCGTGCCCATCGCCACGCCATTGAAATGTTCGGCGAAACGCAGGTGTTCCGGGCAGGCACCATCGGTACGCTGGCGGAAAAGACCGCCTTTGGCTTTGT
This sequence comes from Clostridiales bacterium, assembly GCA_004555205.1. Taxonomy (GTDB): domain Bacteria; phylum Bacillota; class Clostridia; order Oscillospirales; family Oscillospiraceae; genus Vescimonas. The sequence goes on along the minus strand of SFIY01000002.1, from coordinate 32,657 downwards.
GCGCAAGTATCTGGAGGAACGGGGTGAAACCGCCGGCAATGCGGAGATGAACCGCCTGACCCAGGGCTGTGTGGGCGTACGCCGCACCACCGGGCAGCATCCCGGCGGTCTGGTGGTGGTGCCGGATGACATGGATGTGGAGGATTTTACCGCCGTGCAGCATCCGGCCGATGCCGCCGACAGCAATACCATCACCACCCATTTTGAATATCACTGCATGGAGGACAACCTCCTCAAGCTGGATATGCTGGGTCACGATGACCCCACCATGATTAAGATGCTGGAGGATTTGACCGGCAAGGACGCCAGGACCATCCGACTGGACGACCCGGACACCATGAGCATCTTCACCTCATCCAAGGTGCTGGGCTATGAAAACGATGAAATATTAGGCCCCACCGGCGCGGTGGCCATCCCTGAGTTCAACACCCGCTTTACCCGCGGTATGCTCATGGACACCCAGCCCAAGGATTTCAATACGCTGGTGCGTCTGTCCGGCTTCTCCCACGGTACGGATGTGTGGCTGGGCAACGCCCGTGAGCTGATCGTCAGCGGTACCGCCGGTGTTCTGGAGACGGTGGGCTGCCGCGACGATATTATGCTCTACCTGATCCAGATGGGCCTTGAGCCGAAGATGGCCTTTAAGATCATGGAGGCGGTGCGTAAGGGCAAGGTGAAAAAGGGCGGCTTCCAGGACGGCTGGGAGGAGGCCATGCGCGAGCACCATGTGCCCGATTGGTACATCGAGTCGCTGGCGAAGATCGGCTATCTCTTCCCCAAGGCCCACGCCGTGGCCTATGTGATGATGGCATTTCGCATTGCCTGGTTTAAGGTCCATGAGCCGCTGGCATTCTATGCCACCTTCTTCTCCATCCGCGCCAAGGCCTTCGACGCGGAATACTGCTGCGCCGGTATCGACGCGGTGAAGCGCAAGATCAGGGAGATCGAGAACAACAAGGATGCCACCGATGTGGAGCAGAACCTGCTGGTTACGCTGGAGGTGTGCTATGAGTTCTACCTGCGCGGCTTCCACTTCGACACCATCGACATCTATCGCTCCGATGCCACCAAGTTCATCATCACCGAAAACGGCTTGCTGCCGCCGTTTGTGACGGTACACGGTCTGGGCGAAGCGGCGGCGCAGGATACGGTGAGGAAGCGCGAGGGCAAGACCTTCATCTCCGTGGAGGAGTTTGCCGACTGCTGCAGCAAGCTCAGTAAGACCCACATCGAGCAGCTCAAGGCGCTGGGCGCCTTCGCCGGCATGGCGGACACCAGCCAGATCACGCTGTTTTGAGGAGACGGAAATGACATACGAGCATGTGGCAGAGGCCACATTTTTAAGCCGCCCCAACCGCTTCATTGCCCGGGTTCTGGTCAACGGCGCGGAGGAAACCGTCCATGTGAAGAACACCGGACGGTGCAGGGAGCTTTTGGTGAGCGGCTGTACGGTGTACCTGGCCCGATCGGACAAGGCGGGCCGCAAAACCAAGTATGACCTTGTCGCCGTGGAGAAAGAGCGGCAGGGCAGAGCGCCGCTGCGGATCAACATGGATTCGCAGGCGCCCAATGACGCCGCCGGCGAGTGGCTGCCCATAAGCGGCCTGTTCAGTGACGGCGCCGTCATCCGCCGTGAGGTGAAATTCGGGGATTCCCGCTTCGATTTCTATGTGGAGGACGGCAGGCGCAAGGCGTTTGTGGAGGTAAAGGGCGTTACGCTGGAGGAAAACGGCGTGGCGCTGTTTCCCGACGCGCCCACCGAGCGCGGCGTAAAGCACCTGCGCGAGCTGTGCCGGGCCGTGGAGGCGGGCTATGAGGCCTATCTGCTGCTGGTGATCCAGATGAAGGACATCCGCCTGTTTCGGCCCAATGCCGCCACCCATCCGGCCTTTGCCGACAGCTTGCGTGAGGCGGCAGGACAGGGCGTACACATCCTCGCTATGGACTGCCTCGTTACGCCGGAGGGTATGACCGTTGACAAGCCGGTAACCGTCCAATTGCGGTAAAAAGGACATAAAAAACCTACGCTTTTCCGGAAAAGCGTAGGTTTTCTTCGTTATTCGTGGATTTCGCCGGAGGTAGGGGTGGGTTCCGGCTCCACCGGCTTGAGGATCGAGGCGGCAGCGGCCTGCGCATCGGCTTTACCGGCCTCATAGGCCTCGGCTTTGATTTTCTCCAGCTCCTGCTGACGGGCATTGGCGGAGCGGTTGGCCTCCTTTTCGGCGCTGCGCTTATGGGCCATGCGCCTGAAGTGGCGGCAGATACTGTAGACGGTCAGCACGGCGACCACCGCCACGCCGATCCAGCCCCATGTGCGTATCTGCCAGAAATCGTGAATGGTGAAGTGGTTGTGCAGCATACCCATATAGTACAGCGCCACGCCGAGCACGGCACAGATTATGGCGAAGATCAGCTCCGCCACCGCCAATACATGGTGATTGCGCCGGCGGGTCAGAAAGCTGATCAGCAGCACGACGGCGGCCAAAAACATGGCCGGAGACTGGCAGACCAGAATATAACCGAAGGTGCTATCCATAGGCGTTACCTTTGCCTTTCGTCAGTTTACAGTGAGTTTTTGCCACGGGGGATATACACGCCGTTGCAGCCGGCGATCACCCTGCCGCGCTCCACAGCCAGAGAGCCGCGCAGCCAGACCTGGGCAATGCTGCCCCGGGTCACAAAGCCCTCATAGGGGTTGTAGTCTGCCTGGGAGACCATATCCTCGGCGCGAATCACATGATCGGCCTGGGGATCGTAGACAACGATGTCGGCGTCGGCGCCCTTGGCAATGACGCCCTTGCGGGGGAACATACCGTAGAGCTTGGCGGGATTCTCGCTGAGCACCTTGCACATGGTGGCAAGGGAGATCTTGCGGGTGGTGACACCGGCGGTATAGATCAGCTCGCCGCGTGTTTCCACACCGGGGATACCGCCGGGGATGGCGGTGAAGTCGTGGCGGCCGGCCTCCTTCTGGGCCAAAGTGAAGCTGCAGTGGTCGGTGGAGACGGTCTGGATCTCCCCCCGGCGCAGCGCACCCCAAAGTGCCTTCTGGTCGCTGATCTTGCGAATGGGAGGCGAGCAGACATATTTGGCGGCCTCCAGATAATCGGGGTTATAGTACACGCTGTCGTCCAGCACCAGATACTGGGGACAGGTTTCCACATACACCTTCTGGCCGCGCTTGCGGGCCGCTTCCGCCTCCTTCAGGGCGGCGGCGTTGGTCAAATGGACGATGACCACGGGAATATCCACCGCCTGTGCGATACGCAGCAGACGGGAAACGGCCTCGGCCTCCAGATAGTCGGGGCGGGTTTCGGGATGGCAGGATACGCGGTTAAGATTCCTTGCCTTCTTTTCCTTGATTAGCGCGTCGATAACGCCGCTGTTTTCGCAGTGCACGCCGCACAGGCCGCCCTTCTCCTTCAGCTTCTTCAGCGCGCAGTACATCAACTCATCGCCGAGCATCATGGCCGGATAGGTCATGTACATTTTGAAAGAGGAGATACCCTCAGCGTACATATCGTCGATCTCACGCTCGATGGTTTCGTTCCAGTCGTCGATGGTCATATGGAAGCCGTAGTCGCAATAGGTCTTGCCGTCGGCCTTTTTATGCCACAGCTTCAGCCCGTCATGGAGCGTTTCCCCCTTGTTGGGGCAGGCGAAGTCCACCACGGTGGTGGTGCCGCCGCGCAGAGCGGCACGGGAGCCGCTGGTGAAATCGTCCGCGGTGGTGGTGTTGCACACATCCAGATCAAAATGGGTGTGGGCGTCGATGAAGCCGGGCAGCAGCAGCATACCCGTCACATCAATGACCTGCGCGTTGGGCGCGATGATGTTGCGGCCCACCTGCACGATCTTCTCGCCGTCAATGAGCACATCGGCGCGCTTGGTGCCCCTGCCGGATACCACCGTGCCGCCTTTGAACAGTCGCATCATAACAAAAAACCTCCGTTTCGTGGAAGATTAAGACTTATCTTACAGTATAGCACAAAAACAGAAAAAAGCTATAGTAAAATAGCACGAAATGATGGATTCATTACAAAATATACAAAAAAGCTTAAAGAATTTCTCTATAAAAGAAACAAAAAAATGTTTTCAAAGAGATGACAATTGTGTAAAATAAGTGTATAAGATGCGGACAAGCATCTTAAGAATAAAAAGGAGGTTCTACGCGACATGAAGAAATTCGTATCCCTGTTTCTGAGTCTGGTCATGGCGTTTACACTGGTTGTGCCGACGGCATGGGCGGACGAGCCGAAAGAAATGACAGGAAAAACGGTCATTCTGCATTCAAATGATGTCCACGGCGCCATTGAACGGTATGCCTATATGGCTGCGCTGCGCGATGAGTACAAGGGCAAAGGCGCAGAGGTCATTCTGGCTGATGCCGGTGACTATTCCCAGGGCACAGCCTATGTGAGCATCACAAAGGGTGAGAATGCCTTCGACATGATGAACGCTGTCGGCTACGATGTGGCGACCATCGGCAACCATGAGTTCGACTATGGCTGGGAACAGCTCAAGGCCAACGCAGGTAAAGCGACCTTTAAGATCGTCTGTGCCGATGTGCTGGAGGGCGGTGCGACCATCTTTGACCCCAACACCATCATTGAAAAGGGCGGCGTAAAGATCGGCTTCTTCGGTATGCAGACGCCCGAGGCACAGACCAAGGCCAATCCTGCGCTGATTCAGGGCTTGACCTTCCTGGCAGGCAAGGACCTGTATGACTGCGCACAGGCGCAGGTAGACGCGCTGGAAACTGCCGGCGCCGATGTGATTATCTGCCTGTCCCACCTGGGCGTGGATGCGTCTTCCGAACCCAATACCTCTTATGATATGCTGGATAACACCAACGGTATTGACATGGTCATTGACGGCCACTCCCATACCGTGATGACGGCCACGGCGGAAACACCCATCCAGTCCACCGGTACGGCTTTTGCCAATATCGGCGTGATCGTCATTGACAATGCCACCAAGAAGATCGTGGATAACTTCCTGTATGAAGTGCCCGGTACGCTGACTGCCGATACCGCCGTGGCTGCGAAAGCACATGAGATCATGGAGCATGTGAACATGGCATACGGCGCGGTGTTTGCCAAGAGCGAGGTGGAGCTCAACGGCGCCAAGGCGCCCAACGGCAACCGTGACGGCGAGACCAATCTGGGCGATCTGATCACCGACGCCATGCTGTGGTCGATTCAAAAGAACCCGGACAGCGTGACCGTTCCCATGGAGAATGTACTGGCCATCACCAATGGCGGCGGTATCCGTGCACCGATCCATAAGGGCGATGTGACCAAGAAGGATGTGAACACCGTCCTGCCCTTCGGCAACACCGTAGCGGTGGTCTATGTCACCGGTGCTGAGCTGCTGGAGGCGCTGGAGGCCTCTACCTACTGCACGCCTGAGGCTGTTGGCGGCTTCCCGCAGGTGTCGGGCATTGAGTTCATTGTTGATACCAGCGCTGCTTATGATGCCAACGATACGACCTATCCCGGCTCCACCTACTATGGGCCCAAGTCCATCAACCGTGTGACCATCATAGGCGTTAACGGCGAGGAATTTGATCCGGAAGCTACCTATGCGGTCATTACCAATAACTTCCTGGCCGCCGGCGGCGACACCTATTATGCGTTTGCCAACGCTTCGGCCCAGTTTGATACCGGTTTGCCGCTGGATGAAGTTCTGATGGATTATATCACGGAGGAACTGGGCGGTGTGATCGGTGAGGAGTATGCCCAGCCTCAGGGACGCATCGTGGTCTGCGATCATGCCGATGCCATCGAGTCGATTACAGTGGATGCAAACTGCACGGAAGCAGGCTTTACGGCAGAATACTGCACCAACTGCGGCCTGATCCTGTCCTTTGAGGAGATCTCGGCACTGGGCCATACCTTCAAGGACGGAAAATGCACGGTTTGCGGTGAGGCAGATCCTGGCTATAAGCCCGCAGGGGAAGTGACGGAAAAGGGCGATTCTCCCGCTACCGGCGACACCTTCAGTGTGGTCTATGTGGGTCTGGCTGTGTCTGCCCTGATGGGTACTGCGGTTATGATCGGCAAGAAGAAGGAATGGTTCTGATTCCGACGGATCAGGCGAACTGAAATCGTACAAAAAGGAGGACGGCTTGACCGTCCTCCTTTTTTGCGCAAAAAAGGGAGTGACCTAAAAGGTCACTCCCTTGTGCTGCAGGGGAAATGGATCAGTTGAACAGATAGCTGTACTTGTCGCGGATGGTGACGATCAGCGTCTCCAGCTCGGCGGGCAGGTCGTTATCCTTGCTCAGATCGTAATCCTTGGGCTCACCGAAGGTGCGCACGCGAACCTTGTCGTCACCCAGGAACAGAACGCCGGCGTTGTGGGAATCCACCATATCCTCGGCGGTCTGGAACAGCGTGAACTTGTCATGGCAGGGCTCGGAGGCATAGGGGCAGAACTGGGTGCAGTTGCCGCACTCGTTGCACATCTTGTCAATGTGCAGGATCTGGTGGCTGCCGTCGAGCATCTCAATGGCCACATTGGCGCGGTTGGGGCAGGAATCCACGCAGTTTTCGCAGACGGTGGAGCACTGCAGGCAGCGGTTGCCCTCGCAGCAGGCGCACTCAGCCATCTTCAGGATGCCCTTCTTGGCCACGGCGTCAGCAGTGGTGATGTAAGCGGCAGCGGGGATCTCATAGACATGAGGCTCGCCGATGACTTCCTCAGCGAAGCGGGCGGCGTCAGCAATGCCCTCCACCACGGTAGCGGGACCGCGGGTGGCATCACCGGCAGCGTACACGCCCTCGATGTTGGTCCGGAAGGCGGGACGGCCCTTCTTATCCACCTCGATGCCGTTGGCGGCCATCAGCGCGTCGTCCACCTGCTCGCCCACAGCGGAGATGACCAGATCGCAGGGGATCTCGAACATTTCGCCGGTAGCCACGGGGCTGCGGCGGCCGGAAGCATCGGCCTCGCCCAGCACCATCTTCTCGCACACCAGCTTGCCGTCAGCCTGCTTCACGGGAGCGGCCAGCTCAGCGAAGCTCACGCCGTCGGCAATGGCCAGCGCCAGCTCGTGCTCATCGGCGGGCATATACTTCTTGGTACGGCGATACACGATGGTCACATTCTCGGCACCGCTGCGCTTGGCAAGACGGGCGGCATCCATCGCAGTGTTGCCCGCGCCGATGACGACCACGTTGCCGCGGACGCTGATATGACCGGCCTTGACGCCCTTCATCCACTGGATGGCGCCGGCCACATCGCCTTCGATGTTCAGCTTGCCGGGCTTCCATGCGCCGACGGCGAACAGAATATGGGTGTAGCCCATCTTCTTCAGCTCGTCAACGGAGGGAGCAGGAGCGCCGCACTTGACCTCCACATCGTACTTCTGCATCAGCGCAATGTCCTTCTCAATGGTCTCATTGGCGATACGGAAGGAGGGGATCACATGGCGGGGCACGCCGCCCAGGCAGGCTTCGCGCTCGAAAATAGTGGTCTCAATACCGGCGCGGCCCAGGAAGTAGGCGGCAGAGATACCGGTGGGACCGCCGCCGATAATGGCAGCCTTCTTGCCCGCCACCTTGGCAGGCTTTTTGATGGAGGCCATCAGTGCGCCGTAGCCCTTGTTGGCAGCCACCAGCTTGGTGTCGCGGATATGGACGGACTCCTCGTAGAAGTTACGGGAGCACTTGTTCTGGCAGCGGTGAGCGCAGATGGTACCGGTCAGGAAGGGCAGGGGGTTCTTCTCGGTAATCAGCTTCAGCGCGGGACCGTACAGACCCTTGCGCACCAGCTCGATATACTCGGGAATATCCTGCTCGATGGGGCAGCCGCCCTGACAGGGTGCGGAGAAGCAGTCGATCCAGGGCACCTGCTTGTCGCTCTTGCGGGAGGGCAGGGGCTTAATGGGCTTGACATGGTGATAATCCGTGTGGGAAGCGGCGGACATCTCGCAGATCGCTTCGGTGTCGGTGCCGGAGAATGCCTTATAGGGCATATCCTGGACCTTCTCCACCATCTGCAGCAGACGGTTGTATCCGCCGGGCTTGAGAATCGTGGTGGCCACGGTGATGGGCCAGATCCCTGCGGCAAACAGCTTGTCGCAGTTGAAGTACTCTGCGCCGCCGGCAAAAGAAATACGCATCTTGCCCTTGAACTCATATACATCTCGTCGTTGGGCAGCTCGCCGCGGGTGGTGTCAACGGGGAAGGTGTTGGACAGCTTCAGACCGAACTCCAGACCGTTCTTGTCGGCCAGCGCCTGCAGACGCTCGAACATGGGAACGGCGTCGGCCCACTGCAGGTCCTCGTTGAAGTGGTGATCGTCGAACACGATGTAGTCATAACCCATGGCATCCAGCGTCCTGCGGGCCGTCTCGTAGCCCAGAATGGTGGGGTTGCACTTAACGAAGGTGTGCAGGTGCTTCTCGCTGATCAGATAGGAAGCGATGCGCTCGATCTCATCAGGGGGACAGCCGTGCAGGGTGGAAACGGTGACGGAGCCGGACACACGGGGATTGATGGCGTCGATATAGTCGCTCTCCTCGGGGAACATCTCCTTCAGAACGGACAGGCACTCGCCCCAGATCGCGGTCTTGGTGGCGTCCATCATGCCCTCCAGATAGGTGTTGACCTTCTCGCCCTTGATGCCCTCCAGGTCGTAACCCACGGACATGTTGAACACGAAGCCGTTGGGATCGCCCAGACCGTATACCTTGCTCAACACCTTCAGAGCGCACCAGGCCTTGATGTACTCGTCCATGGCCTGAGGAACGGTCAGCTCAGTGGACCACTCCTGGTTGTAGCCCTCGTCGTTGGCCAGGATGCAGGGACGGGGCACACAGGCGGCCAGCTCGGCGCCGTCCATCTTCTGCACGGTCTTGACCTCGAAGAAACGGGCACCGGCCACATAGGAGGCGATAATGTTCTGGGCCAACTGGCTGTTGGGACCGGCGGCGGGACCGAAGGGGGTCTCAATGCGCTCGCCGAAGATGGGCAGGCTCTTGCCGTTTGCCTTGTAAGCCTTGTGGATGCCGAAGATCTCGCCGCTTTCGGCGTACTCGGTGACGATCCAGTTCATCAAGGACTTAAAAGGAATGGGATACATTTTTTCAGACATAGGGATTCCTCCTTATTAACAGTTTTTTTCAACAACATAGGCAGCAAGTTTGATGCCCTTATTCAGCTCTGTTGCAAGACTTGACTTCATCTGGGCAGCCAAAACAATATCTTTAGGCGAATACCCTGCGCTTTTAATTTCACTTGCATATCGGATGCCGAATAAGTGAATCATTGCGATTTGCTCACCCTCACGGGCGGAGTCATACATCCGTCGAAGACATGAACTCAATGCAGATAATGTCATCATAAAGCCAGTCTCTTTCACATTATCAATACACCCGGTTGTTCAGGCTGCCCCAGAACTTCTTGGCGTACTCAAGGATGTGGGCGTTTTCGGCCTCCTCGTCGATACCCACCAGCTCGCGGTCCTTCATCAGAATCCTGCCGTTGCCGATGGTGGTCTGGCACTGGCGACCGGTCATACCGAAGATCATGTGGCCGTCGATGTTCTCGTCGGAGAACGGCGTGTACGGCTTATAATCCATCACGATGATGTCGGCGGCGGCGCCGGCCTTCAGCACGCCCAGCTCCGTGGGGAAGTACTTGGCGCCGATCTTGGCGTTGTTCTTGAACAGCATATCGGTGACCTCGCACCAGCCCACATTGGGCAGGCAGTTCTGGCTGCGCTGAGAGCACAGAGCGACCTTCAAAGACTCCAGCATATCGTTGGTGTAGGCGTCGGTGCCCATGCCCAGCAGGATGCCGCGCTTGTAGAGCTGCAGCACGGGGCAGATGCCGATGGCGTTGCCCATGTTGGACTCGGGATTGTTGACCACCATGGTGTTGGTCTCCTTGATGATGTCCATTTCGGCGGTATTCACATGGATGCAGTGGCCCAGAATGGTCTTGTCACCCAGGATACCGTGATCCTGCAGGCGCTGCACGGGGCGGCGGCCGTAATTCTGCAGGGAGTCATACACATCGTTCATGCCCTCGGACACATGGATGTGATAGCCGGTACGGCCGTTGTTGGCCTCCACCATGCGATCGAAGGTCTTGTCGGAGATGGTGAACAGTGCGTGACCGCCGAACATAGCAGCCAGCATGGGGTCCTTCTGCTGCTGGCAGTAGGTGATCCAGTCGGCGTTCTCCTTGATGGCCTGCAGGCACTTCTCCTCGCCGTCGCGGTCGGAGACCTCGTAGCACAGGCAGGAACGGATGCCGAACTTCTTGGCGCTCTCACCGATCTGGAACAGAGAGCCGGGGATCTCGGCGTAAGCGGCGTGGTGATCGAAGATGGTGGTCACGCCCTGCTTGATGCAGTCCATATACAGCGCATCGGCGCTTCTGCGGGAGCCTTCCAGCGTCAGCTTGCGGTCCATGGCCCACCATGTGCCGTCCAGCACCTCGTAGAAGTTGGTGGGGTTGTTGCCCACGATGGAGAGGCCTCGGGCCAGCGCGGAGTAAATGTGGGTGTGAGCGTTGATGAAAGCGGGCATGATCACGCCGCCCTTGGCGTCAATGATCTCGGCATCTGCGTACTTAGCGCGCAGCTCCTTCTCCTCGCCGACTTCCACGATCTTGGTGCCCTCGAATGCCACGGCGCCGTGTTCGTAATAACCCTTGGCGTCGCTGTCGCGGGTAATCAGTCTGCCGTTAGTGACCAAATACATGAAGTTATCCTCCTTTTTTTGTCATCCTTTTTCGCTCGGTTATATAACAAAAAATGTTCCAAATCCTCTTTCGAGAGATTTGAAACACTCAAGCTTTAGCCGAGTGATAGTTGCAGCCCGTGCGCGAAGCACTTCCTTACAGCTACCAATCTTGGATTGTTACACTTATTTTACATGATTCGCAGAAAAAATGCAAGACCCTCTTCGCCTTGCCGAGGAAAAATATCGCGGTATTTTTTGGCAAAAATGACGATTGTTAGACAGTTGCATTTCACCGCCCGGTGCGTGTGGCCATAGGTGAAGGGAGGGAGAGCATGGAAGGACTGCAAACCGCCGCGCAGATGTGTTCCTGTCTGACGGGAATTGCCGCGGCGCTGCTGCTGCTTGTCAAACCGCTGCGTGAGGCGTTCAGCGGCACAAAACACTTGAAGGACGGCCTGAAATGCCTTCTTCGCGCCAATATGCTGCATACATATTATAAGAACAGGGAGCATGCCGCTATCAGGCAGTATGAGTACGAGAATTTTCTCTATGAATATAAAGCCTACAAAGCACTGCGCGGCAACTCTTTTATCGACCGCATTTATGAGGAAGTCAAAACATGGGACATCATCACATGAAAGGAGGGAAAAACCATGGATTTCGGCATTGCAGGCGTGGCGGCCATCACGGTAATCACCTATATCGTGGGCATGGCGGTGCGTGCTGGCAAAATGGACCGCAAGTGGATTCCTATTATCTGCGCCGCAAGCGGCGCTGTGCTGGGGATCGCCGGTATGTTCGTCATGCCCGATTTTCCCGCGCAGGATGTGATCTCGGCCGCGGCGGTGGGTATCGTATCGGGTCTGGCCGCCACAGGCGCAGACCAGGCGGTCAAGCAGATGACCTGTGGCAAGGAAAAAGAGGAATAAAAGGAATACGGCACAAGAGCCTCTGCCCCTCATGGGCAGAGGCTCTTTACTTTTACAGGGCAAATCGGTATAATAGGAAAGAATAAACAGCGGGAGGTGACACCATGGCGCAGCAGCGTGAGGAAATGGCCAAAGAACTGGCGGAAAATATCATGACCTTGGCGCGCAATACGCTGATGGTGCACCTGCGCTTTATGGACCGCGCCATCTCACACCTGACGCTGACCTGTGACGGGGAGATTCCCTTTGCCACCGACGGCCGCGCCCTTTACTACGAGCCGTGGACGGTGCTGCAGCGCTATCAGGCAGAGCCCAATGCGGTCAACCGCGACATGATGCACGCGCTGCTCCACTGTGTGTTCCGCCACTGGTTTGTGGGGCAGGATATTGACCGAGCCCGCTGGGATGCGGCCTGCGACGCGGCGGTGGAGTGCGCCATCAGCGACCTGCATAGCCCTGTGCTGCAGTCGCAGCGTGAGGTGAACCAACTGATGACCCTGGAAATGCTGCGCCGGGAGGTGGGCACCATGACCGCCGAGCGGATCTACCGATGGCTGGACGAGCAGGACTACGACGAGGACGATCTGTACCGCCTGCGCCGGGAATTAAAGGCGGACGAGCACGGTCTGTGGTACGGCGGTTTGGATCCCGACGCGGAGAGACAGCAGGACGTGGACGATCTGGAGCAGATGTGGCAGGATGTGTCACGCCGGATGCAGACGGAGCTGGAGACCATGCGTCAGGAGGCGGCAGGCGTTCTGGTACAGAACCTGCGCAGCCTCAACCGCGCCAAGCATGACTACACCGCCTTTCTGCGCCGTTTCGGCGTGCGCGGTGAGGTGGTGCGCCTGAGCGATGAGGAGTTTGACAACAATTACTATACCTACGGCCTGTCCCTGTACGGCAATGTGCCGCTGATCGAGCCGCTGGAGTACCGGGAGCAGAAGCGTATCCGCGATTTTGTCATCGCCATCGACACCTCCGGCAGCGTAAAGGGCGATGTGGTGCAGTCGTTTATCCAGCATACCCACGATATTTTGAGCCGGCAGGAGAATTTCTTCACCAAGGTCAATATGCACATCATCCAGTGCGACGATCAGGTCCGCGAGGATGTACATATTACCGGCCGCGAGGAATTTCAGGCGTATATCAAGACCATGCAGATCAAGGGCCTGGGACAGACGGACTTCCGCCCGGTGTTTGCCCGCGTGGAGGAGCTGATACGGCGCAGGGAGCTGACGGATCTGCGGGGACTTTTGTATTTCACGGACGGCCTGGGCACCTTCCCCGAGAAAAAGCCGCCGTATGACACGGCGTTCATCATCCACACAGACGACTATCATGAGGTGCAGGTACCGCCCTGGGCGATGCACATGGTATTGACGGAGGACGAAATCCTTGATTCGAGATTTTCAAACGCGTAACGGCGAGTTGCTTCTGCCGGAGGGCATCACCCGTTTGGAGGGCGGTGCGCTGGCAGGGGAGGGCGATATTCGCCGGGCGGTATTGCCCCACAGCATCGACTTTATCGGCGAGGAGGTGTTCTCCGGCTGCGTGAAGCTGGAGGAGGTCGTTCTGCCGCCCAAAGTGCGTGAGCTGCACGCCGCCGTCTTTTCCGGCTGCGAGAGCTTGCACACCGTCCTTTTGCCCGATGAGCTGACCATGATCGGCGAGGGGGCGTTCCTCAACTGCACGGCCCTGCGGCAGATTCGTCTGCCCCAGGCCCTGCGCGAGATCCGCGAGCTGGCGTTCTGGGGCACGGCGCTGGAGGAGATCAGCGTTGGCGAAAAGGTGGAGCTGATCGGTGACAGTGCGTTTTACGATTGCAGGGCACTAAAAAGGGCGGAGGTGCTGAATCCCCGCGCCGACATGAAGCGGGATGTGTTTGGCAACTGTCCGGCGCTGATGGAGGGATATATCGCACCGGGATTCCCCCGGGAGGGGAACCGCGAGGCAGAATTGCTTTGCAGTATGCTGTGGTGTACCTGCCCGGAAAGACACACCGAACAAACGGCTGAGCGCGCCGAAAAGTGCCTGCGTGAGCGACAGGCGGAGGTCATGGAGCAGGTGCTTAAACAAAATGCCGTCGCCGTCATGACGGGATTGGTGCGGCGGCGCTTGCTCTCACCGGCGCATATCGACGACTATGTGGCGAAAGCCGTGCAAAGAGGATTGACGGAGATCACCGCCTTGCTGCTGCAGGCAAAAGGCACAGCACGAGATGAGACAGAAGAGGAGTTTGCACTATGAACATTGCTGAGGCGAAACATCAGATCCGCGACGCCATGAGGGCGTATTTCACCCGCGACGAATTCGGCAATTTCCGTATTCCGGCGGAGAGCCAGCGCCCTGTATTCCTGATGGGCCCTCCGGGCATCGGTAAAACCGCCATCATGAAGCAGGTGGCCGATGAGCTGGGCGTGGGACTGGTGTCCTATTCCATGACCCACCACACCCGCCAGTCGGCGCTGGGCCTGCCGCTGATCGTGAAAAAGACCTACGGCGGCAGGGAATATGAGGTATCGGAATACACCATGTCAGAGATCATCGCCTCGGTGTACGATATGATGGAGGAGAGCGGCGTGCAGGAGGGCATTTTGTTCCTGGACGAGATCAACTGCGTGTCCGAAACGCTGACGCCCACCATGCTGCAGTTTCTGCAGTTCAAGACCTTCGGCCGCCACAAGGTACCCGACGGCTGGCTGGTGGTCACCGCAGGCAATCCGCCGGAATATAACCGCAGCGCACGGGAGTTTGACATCGTCACATGGGACCGCCTGAAGCGTATCGACATCGAGCCGGACTATACCGCGTGGAAGGAATACGCCTTGAAAAAGGGCGTACACGCCTCGGTGCTGACCTACCTCGACGCCCGCAAGGAGAATTTCTACCATGTGGAGACCACGGTGGACGGCCGCCGCTTCGTCACCGCCCGGGGCTGGGATGATCTGAGCGACATGATAAAGCTCTATGAAGTACACGGCATGACCGTGGACGAGCGCCTGATCGGCCAATACCTGCAGGATAAGGAGATCGCGGAGGATTTCGCCATCTACTACGACCTGTTCAATAAGTACAAGGCCGACTACCGGGTGGAGGCCATTCTGGCAGGCAGCGCACCGGAGGAGATCCGCCTGCGGGCGGAGAACGCGCCCTTTGACGAGCGCTTGAGCCTGATCGGGCTGCTGCTTGACAGCGTATCAAGGGAAGTGCGTGCCGTCATGGAAACGGAGGATATGATTACGGAGCTGCTGGGGCTGCTCAAGGAGGTCAAGACGGGCAAAACTCTCGCCGAGCAAATCGAGGCCGTCAAGGCACGCATGGAGCGGGAGGAGCGCTGCGGCACGCTGGGCATCGACCGCCGCACCCGCTATGAGCGGATTTTGACATTCCTGCGCAGCCGCCGCCGTGAAAATGCCGAGTTCCCCGCCGTCAAGGCCGCCTTTGACGGGGAGGTGGCCGCTATGCGCGCCGCTGCGGCCACAGCCGGTGAGCATATGGAGCAGATGTTCCGCTTTGCCGAGAGCGCCTGGCAGGAGGGGCAGGAGCTGCTGATTCTGGTGACGGAGCTGACCGTCAGCCACTATGCGGCGCGGTTTATCGCGCGCTACGGCTGTGAGGCTTATTACCGTCACAACGAATCCCTGCTGTTCTACCAGCGCCGCACGGAGATCATCCGTCAGATCGGACAGTTGGAAACGGATGTATAAAGCAAAAAAGAGGTCTGTACCGTCGGTACAGACCTCTTTTGAAAAAGTCAGAGAGATTGGCCGCCTTACTTGGTGCCGAAGATGCGGTCACCGGCATCGCCCAGACCGGGCACGATGTAACCGTTCTCGTTGAGATGATCGTCCAGCGCGGCGCAGTAGATCTCCACATCGGGATGGTTCTTGTAGATGAAATCCACGCCTTCGGGGGCAGCCACCAGGATCATCAGCTTGATGTTCCTGCAGCCCAGCTCCTTCATCTTGGTGATGGCCATGTCGGCGCTGCCGCCGGTAGCCAGCATGGGGTCAACGATCAGCACATCGCGGTCGGCGATGTCCTTGGGGTACTTCAGGAAGTAGAAGTGCGGCTCCAGCGTCTCCTCATCGCGGTACATACCGATATGTGCCACGCGGGCGGAGGGAACCAGCGTCAGAATACCGTCCTCAAAGCCCAGACCTGCGCGGAGGATGGGAACGATGGCCAGCTTCTTGCCGGCCAGCACGGGCGCTTCGCAGGTGCACAGGGGCGTTTCGATGGTCTTCGTGGTCACAGGCAGATCGCGGGTGGCCTCGTAGGTCAGCAGCATGGCGATCTCGCCGACCAGCGCACGGAAATCCTTCACGCTGGTGTCCTTGTCGCGCATGACCGTCAGCTTGTGCTGCACCAGAGGGTGATCCACAATGTGCAGGGTGGGGAATTTTTCGCTCATAACAATATCCTCCGAAATATAAAAAATTTGAAAACTCAATCCAAAGTAATGGGCAGCCCCTTGGCCAGCCGCTCACGCTCCGCCTGGGAAAGGCGCAGGTAAACAGGCACCAGCTCGTGGGCGCTGACGGTTTCGCCCCGCGCGGCCATCTCACCGGCGGTCTGGGCCACGCCCACGGCATGCTGCATCACCAGTGACGGCGGCGCCATACGGCAGGGTATACCTTGCTCTGACAAATAAGTATAGCACAACTGTGCGCCGTCTCCAACTATTATTTTCTCGTTTTCGTCATTTTTTATTTCTGCCGCCAGCTCCTCCAGCGCAATGGCCCGGTCGGGCGTCAGGCGCGTAAGACAGCCGCGCTCGGCACGGAACAGGGCGTTATATACCTGCTGACGGCGGGCGTCCATGGCGCAGATCACGGTACAGCCGTCCATGTGGCGCACATTCTGCGCCATGGCCTCCAGTGTGGACACGCCGCAGCAGGGGAGGCCCTGTGCCCAGGCGAGGCCCTTGGCGGCCGACACGCCGATGCGAAGGCCCGTAAAGCTGCCCGGTCCGGCGGCCACGGCGATCAGGCCCATGTCCGCCAGCGTCAGACCGCTGTTTTTAAGCATAGCGTCCAGCAGCGGCATCAGCGTGCGGCTGTGGGTCAGCCCCACATTCTGATAGGCGCTTCCGAGGATTCTGCCCTCCTCCGTTACGGCCACGCTGACGCTTTTGGCGGAGGTCTCCAATGCCAGAATTTTCATAGTGTCTCGCCTCCCGTAACGGTAATGATGCGCCAATCGTCATGCATTTCATGCCGCGCGATGGTGACAAACACGGTGCCCTCCGGCAGCGCGTCGGACACATTCTCGCTCCACTCCACGGCGCACACACCGCCGCGCGCCAGATAGTCCTCCCAGCCGATGTCAAACAGGGCGTCGCTGCTCTCCAGACGGTACATATCAAAGTGGAACAGCGGCGTAGGGCCGCTGTATTCGTTCACAATGGTGAAGGTGGGACTGGTCACCCGGCCGCGGCAGCCCAGGCCCCGTGCCAGACCGCGGGTAAACGCCGTTTTGCCCATGCCCAGTCCGCCGCGATAGGCCACTACGCTGCCCTTGGGCAGCTTCTCGCCCAGCCGGACGCCCAGTTCCTCCGTTTCCGCCACGCTGTGGGACAGATATTCCAAACGGCTCACCCCGCTTTCCCTGAAATCATGTTATTTTACCACAGAAAAAAACAAAAGGAAAGAGAAAAAACCGTGGTTTACACGGAAAAGTTCTTGTGGTAAACTATATAAGATTCAAAAGAGGCTTTCCCAAAGAGGAGAAGACATATGCTGCAACGCACAAAAGAATTTATAGCGGATATTTTTCGCCAGGCGGACATGCTGCTGCTGGCGCTTTGCACGGTGGCCTCGCTGTTCGGCATTCTGATGATCGCCAGCGCCACCCACTATACCGGGTCGCTGAAAAATGTGATCGTGCAGGCCTGTGCGCTGCTGCTGGGCGTGGGGCTGTATTTCATCGTGTCCGCCATTGATATGAATGAAGTGGCGAAGCACTGGAAATGGCTGACGGCGTTTAATTTCGGCTTTATCCTGCTGCTGGTCACACCGCTGGGCCTGAATATCAACAACAACCGGGCATGGTTGGGTATCGAAGGCTTTCCCATCAATGTCCAGCCGGCGGAGGTGGTGAAGATCACCTTCATCATCGTTCTTGCCAAGCAGCTCGTCTGGCTGAAGGAAAAGCATGATTTGAAATCCGTCTCATCCGTTGCCATGCTGGGCGGTCACCTTGTGGCGCTGATCGGCGTTTACTATGTGATCTCCGGCGATATGGGCAGCGCGCTGGTGTATATTTTTATCTTTGTGTGCATGGTGTTTGTGGCCGGCGTGGCCAAGCGCTGGATCGCCCTGGGCCTGTTCGGCGGCGCCTTTGCCTTTTATCTGCTGTGGCAGGAGGATAAGATTCCGGATTACATGAAAATGCGTTTTCTGATCCTGTTCGACCACGACCTTGACCCGCAGGGCCTCGGCTGGCAGCAGACCCGCGGTCTGCTGGCGCTGGGCGGCGGTAAGCTGACCGGTATGGGGCTGTTCCAAGGCACCCAGACCCAGAGCGAGTCAGCCGCCAGCCTGCCTTTCCGCCATACGGACTTCATCTTCACCGTCGTCGGCGAGGAGCTGGGGCTGATCGGCTGTCTGGCGGTGATCGGATTGCTGGCGGCCATTATCCTGCGCTGCTTTACGGCGGCGCGCCGGGCAAAGACCACCATGGACGCCTATATCTGCGTGGGCATGGGCGCTATGCTGATCTTCCAGACTGTGGCGAATATCGGCATGTGCCTGTTCGTGATGCCGGTCATCGGCCTGACGCTGCCGTTTTTCAGCTACGGCGGCTCATCCATCGTGACGCTGTTTGTTGCCATGGGCGTGGTGTCCGGCGTGCAGAAGCGCTCGCGCCCGGAATGGCTGCGATAGAAAGGGGACCGTTCCCGGCCTGTCCTTGGATGGGCCGGGAATTTTTTGTGCGGCGCTGCCGGGTAATTTGGTTGTAATCGGCGCGTTGATGTGATATACTGTCATACTGATATAGAATGGGTATTCGCAGATTATGGAAAGGATGGAGAATATATGAAGATCGTTGTCCTGGCAGGCGGCCTGAGTACGGAGCGCCATGTGGCGCTGGTCAGCGGCACCGGCGTGTGCCGTGCCCTGCGTGAGCGGGGTCATCAGGCCATTTTGGTGGATATGTTCCTGGGTCTGGAAAATTACAGCGGCAGGCTGGAGGATATTTTTGATGCGCCGGACGGCCTGTGCAGTGATGTGCGCGTGGAGAGTGAGGCGCCCGATCTGGAGGCCGTGCGCCGCAGCCGCCGGGATCAGAGCCCGTCCCTGCTGGGCAAGGATGTGCTGCAGGTGTGCATGATGGCGGACATCGTCTTTTTGGCGCTGCACGGGGAATGCGGTGAGGACGGCCGTATCCAGGCCACGCTGGATCTGCTGGGTGTGCCCTATACCGGCAGCGGCTATCTGGGCAGCGGTATGGCCATGGATAAGTCCGTCACCAAGCGGTTTATGGATGCCGAGGGCATCCGCACGGCCCCGTGGCACAATATTGTCTATTCCGAGGCGGATATTCCGCAGTTGGTGGAAAAGCTGGAGGTGCCCTGCGCGGTCAAGACCGTCAACGGCGGCAGCTCCATCGGCGTGGAACTGCCCGACACCAAGGAAAAATTGGCCGATGCACTGCGCCATATGCTGCGCTTCGGCAACCATGTGGTGGTGGAGAAGAAGATTGTCGGCCGCGAGATTCAGGTGGCCGTGCTGGGTGATACCTATCTGCCCGCCGTGGAGATCATTCCCAAGGGCGCCTATTTCGACTATGTATCCAAGTATCAGAAGGACGGCGCGGTGGAGCTCTGCCCGGCGCCCATCACCGACGAGGAGTGGAAGCAGATCGGCGAGATGGCGCTGAAGCTGCACCGTGCGCTGGGCCTGAGCGTCTATTCCCGCACCGACTTTATCCTCGACAGCGAGGGCAGGGCCTGGTGCCTGGAGGTCAATACCCTGCCCGGCATGACCCCCACCAGCCTGGTGCCCCAGGAGGCGGCACAGGTGGGTCTGAGCTACGGCGAGCTGTGCGAAAAGATCGTGGAAGAATCCCTGCGGGTGAGAAAGGCGGCGGGTAAATGATCCCCTTCAGCGTAAAGGCCCTGTGCGCGGCGGTGGGCGGCACGATGCTGCAGTCCACCGACGCGGCTGTCACCGGCGTGTCCACCGACAGCCGTACCGTCACGGAAGGACAACTGTTTATCCCGCTGGTGGGGGAGAAGTTTGACGGCCATGCCTATCTCCATGCCGCGCTGGAAAAGGGCGCGGTGGGCTGCCTGTGCGAGCAGGCGCCGGAAACCCTGCTGCCCGGCAAGTTCTACATTCGGGTGGCCGATACCATGCTGGCGCTGAAGGCGCTGGCCTCCTGGTACCGCAGCCAGTTTGACATTCCCGTGGTGGAGATCTCCGGCAGCGCCGGCAAGACCACCACCAAGGAGATGATCGCCGCCGTACTGAGTCAGCATTACCCCACGCTGAAAACCGAGGCGAACTATAATAACTTCATCGGCACGCCCCAGACGCTGCTGCGGTTGGAGCAGTACCACCGTGCCGCCGTCATCGAAACGGGGCTGGATCACTTCGGTGACCTGATTTACATGGGCGAAATGGTGCGTCCCACGGTGGCCGTGCTGACCAATATCGGTGATGCCCATATCGAAAATCTGGGCAACACCCGTGAGGGTACGCTGCGCGCCAAAAGCGAGATTTTCGAGAATCTGCAGCCGGGCGGTTTGGCGGTGCTGTGCGGCGACGATGCGCTGCTCAACACGCTGAAGCTGCCGTTTCCCACCCTGCGCTGCGGCAAGAGCGAGGGCTGCAACGTCCGCGTGACGGACATCGTGGACCGCGGCATCGAGGGCATCGACTGCACCGTCACCACCGAAAAGAACAGCTATCGCCTGTCCGTTCCGTCACCCGGCGAATACATGATCTATTCCGCCTCCATGGCTGCCGCCATCGGCGAATATCTTGGCTTGAGCCGGGAGGAGATCGTGGCCGGTGTGGCCGCCTATCAGTCCACCGGCTCCCGTATGCGCCGCATTCGCCTGTCCGAAGGCCGCATGGTCATTGACGACTGCTATAACGCCAACCCCCAGGCCATGGAGGCGGCGCTGCGGATTTTAGCCAACACCCACAGCAAGCGCCGCGTGGCCATACTGGGCGACATGGGCGAGCTGGGCGCCGTGAGCGAAAACGCCCACCGGCGCGTGGGTGAGCTGACGGCCGAGCTGGGCCTGACCGCCGTGGTGGCCATCGGACCTAAGAGCGCCGCCGTGGCCGCCAACGCAAAGGGCGAGGTGTACCACTTTGACACCGTGGAGGCGGCGCTGCCTACGGTGAAAAAGCTGCTTGTCGCGGATACCGTTATGCTGGTAAAGGCCTCCCATGCCATGGAGTTTGGCAGCATTGTAAAGGAACTGGAACAACTGTGATACATGATCGACATTAACGTAACGGGACTGGTCAAGTCCTTCGATTTGGAAAAGAAAATACTGGACGGCTTGACCTTTCAGATCGACGCCGGCGAGCGTGTGGGACTGCTGGGCAAGAACGGCGCCGGAAAGACCACGCTGTTCAGGATCCTCACCGGGGAGCTGGACTACGACGAGGGCGATGTGGTCATCGCCTCCAGCCGACGGGTGGGTCTGATCTCCCAGATCCCCGTGTACCCCGCAGGCTATACGGTGGAGGACGTGCTGCAGTCGGCCTTTGCGCGGATGCACCGCCTGAAGGCGGAGATGGACGCGCTGACCGGACGCATGGCGCAAGGGGAGAGCGACCCTGCCATCCTGAAGCGCTACGGTGAGCTGACCGCCCGTTTTGAGTCATGGGGCGGCTACGACACCGATACGGCGGTGAATAAGGTAGCCAACGGCCTGAGCATTGATGCGCAGATGCGCGCGCGGCTGTTCGACCGGCTTTCCGGCGGCGAAAAGACCCGTGTCAACCTGGGCAGGCTCATTCTGGAGGACACGGACATCCTGCTGTTGGACGAGCCGACCAACCATCTGGACTTGCAGGCCACGGAGTGGCTGGAGGAGTATATCCGCTCCTTCCGCGGTACGGTGGTCACCATTTCCCATGACCGCTATTTCCTCGACCGCACCGTCAACCGCATTATCGAGGTGCTGGACGGCAAAGCCGCCTTTTACAGCGGCAATTACAGCTTCTACGCCATCGAAAAGGAGCGCCGCTATCAAGAGCAGATGAAGCAATACCTGAAAGAGCAGGCCAAGATCGAGCAGTTGGAAAAAGCGGCGGAGCAGCTGCGCCTGTGGGCCTTTCAGGGGATGGACAAGACCTACCGCCGCGCCATTTCCATGGAAAGGCGCATTGAGCGTATGCGCACGGTGGCAAAACCCACCAAGGCCAGAAAAATGGACGCCCGCTTTGCCGGCATCGAGTTTAGCGGTGACGATGTACTGCAGGTGAGGAATCTGCAAAAGGGCTTTGGCGGACGCACCCTGTTTTCCGGTGTGAACCTGCGCGTAGGCGGCGGTGAGCGCATTGCCTTTATCGGTGATAACGGCACCGGCAAGACCACGCTTCTCAACATGCTCATGGGCCGCGAGGGAGTGGACGGCGGCAGCATCAAATTAGGCCCTGCCGTCCGCGCGGCATATCTGGAGCAGACCATTCACTTTGCCCACCCCGAGCGCTCGCTGGTGGACACCATGCTCTATGAAAAGAAGAACATGACGCCTCAGAGCGCCCGCAACCGCCTGGCGGCCTATCAATTCCGGGGCGAGGAGGTATTCAAGAGCGTCAGCGTGCTGTCCGGCGGTGAGCTGGCAAGGCTGCGGCTTTGCATGCTGATGGACGAGGAGATCAATTTCCTCATCCTCGATGAGCCCACCAACCATCTGGACATCGACGCCCGGGAGTGGATCGAGGAGGCGGTGGAGGCGTTTGACGGCACGCTGCTGTTTGTCAGCCATGACCGCTATTTTATCAACCGCTTTGCCACCCGCGTCTGGGAGCTGGCGGACGGCACCGTCAACGACTATCCCATGGGCTATGCCCGGTATCGCGCCGTAAAGGCGGAGGAGCGCAAGCTCGCACCTGCCCCTGCGGTGAAAAAGGGCGATACACGCACCCCCCGCGGCAACCGCTCACAGCAGGCGGCACGGCGACAGTTGACCATCTGCGAAAGCACCATCGGAAAGCTGGAAAAGGAGCTGGAGCACTGGGATGAGGAGATGGCACTGCACGCCTGTGAGGCGGAGAAATTAAACGAATTGTATCAGCAAAAGCAGGCCACGGAAGCACAGCTTGAAGAGCAGATGCTCCGCTGGGAGGAGCTGAGCCTGCTGCTGGAAAACGAGAAAACGGAGGAATAAGCCATGCAGGATGTCTTATGTATTTACTACTCCCGCAGCGGAAAAACAAAGGAAGCCATGAACGAAATTGCCGAAGCGCTGGGCGCCGAGCTGGCGGAGATCAGCGACGGTGTGGATCGCAGCGGTCGGCTGGGCTATATCCGCGCCGGTATGGAGGCCATGCGCCGCTCTACCCATCCGCTGCGGCCCATTCATACCCAGCGCCCGCTGCATGAATACCGTCTGGTCATCGTGGGTACGCCTGTCTGGGCAGGACGGTGCGCGGCACCCGTGCGCGGCTTTCTCAAGCGCCGCGGCCTGGAGCTGAGCCGCGTGGCCTATGTGCTGACCCGCGCCTGTGAAAAGCGCTATGAGGAGATCTACGACCAGATGGACCGCTATACCGCCGAAAAGCATGTGATCGGCGGCACGCTGCGCGTGGGTTCGGTGGGCTATCCCTTCTGGCGCGACAAATTCATTCAGGAAGCGCAGCGCTACTTGGAGGAGCAGCGAGGTCAAGTGGATGCTTGATAAACTGGAAAAAGTCGTTCTGCGCTACACGCAGGTGGAGCAGCAGTTGGGCGATCCGTCGGTCTACGCCGACCTTGACAAGCTGACAAAGCTCAGCCGTGAGCAGAAGGAGCTGCAGCCCATTGTGACGGCCTATCACGACTACCGCCGCGCCATGCAGAATTATGACGAGGCCCTTGCCATGATGAGCGATGAGGAACTGCGCGATCTGGCACAGGAGGAGCTGCAAAACGCCAAGGCGGAGAGGGAACGCTTGTCGGAGGAGCTGAAGCGCTTGCTGCTGCCGCGGGACCCCAACGATGACAAGAATGTGATTCTGGAGATCCGCAGCGGTGTGGGCGGTGAGGAAGGCGCCCTGTTTGCCGCAGACCTGCTGCGTATGTATACCATGTACGCCGAGCGCAAAAACTGGCAGCTCCATATCGTCAGCGAGAATATGACGGAGCTGGGCGGCGTGAAGGAGGTCTGCGCCACCATCGAAGGCACCGGCGCCTATTCACGGCTGAAGTATGAGGCCGGTACCCACCGCGTGCAGCGCGTACCGGAAACGGAATCCTCCGGCCGTATCCAGACCTCGGCGGCCACCGTGGCCGTTATGCCGGAGATGGAGGAAGTGGCGTTTACCATCGATCCCAAGGACCTGCAGATCGATACCTACCGCTCCTCCGGCGCCGGCGGTCAGCATGTCAATAAGACCGAATCCGCCATCCGCATTACCCATCTGCCCACCGGCACGGTGGTGGAATGTCAGGATGAGCGCAGCCAGTATAAAAATAAGGACCGCGCCATGAAGATTTTGCGCGCCAAGCTCTATGAAGCCGAGCAGGCGCGGCAGAACGACGCCATTGCCGCCCGGCGTAAAAGTCAGGTGGGCAGCGGTGACCGCAGCGGCAAGATCCGCACCTATAATTTCCCGCAAAACCGCGTGACCGATCATCGGCTCACGGGCGATCAGAAGAATTTCAACATTGACGCCGTCATCAACGGCGATCTGGACGCTCTTGTGGATGCGCTGACGCTGGCAGACCAGACGGCGCGCCTGCAGGAGGGACAATAAGAAAGGAGTTTTTCAAATGCTGCAGCCGAGAAAGATGAAGTATGACAAGGCCGGGCCAAAAGTCGCGGAGAATCTGAGAAAGCGCCATTTCGACGCCTACTACTTCTCCACCAGAGAGGAGGCCGCGGCAAAGGTGATGGAGCTGATCGATGCCGGGGACACCGTCTCCTGGGGCGGCAGCATGACCGTGGACGAACTGGGCATCAAGGACCTGCTGCGTCAGCGCGGCCAGAAGCTCATTGACCGCGACAGCGCCAAAACCTCGGAAGAACGCATGGAGCTGATGCGCCGGGGTCTGACGGCAGATACCTTCCTGACCGGCAGCAACGCCATTACCGAGAGCGGTGAGCTGTATAACATTGACGGCAACGGCAACCGTGTGGCAGCCATGATTTTCGGGCCCAAGAGCGTCATCGTGGTGGCCGGCATGAACAAGGTGGTGTCCGACATGGACGAAGCCTATGCCCGCGTCCGCCATTACACCGCACCGCAGGTGGTGCAGCGCTTTCCCCAGGCCAAGACGCCCTGCAATGTCACCGGTATGTGCGCGGACTGCCGGGGAGAGGATTGCTGCTGCTGCTACATGGTGGAGACCCGCGTCTGCCGTCCGGCAGGCAAGATCAAGGTCGTGCTGATCGGTGAGGATCTGGGGCTTTGATCGTTTTATCAGACATATGTTGATTTTTTCGGAATAAGGAAGTATTCACCTTGGAAACAAAGATTTTTCATCCCGACACAGACCGTGGGACGGTTGCCGCGGCGGCGGAGATCATCCGACGCGGCGGCCTGCTGGGGATTCCCACGGAAACGGTCTACGGTCTGGGCGCGGATGCGCTGAACGAAGAGGCGGTGCGCCGTATTTTTGAGGCCAAGGGCCGTCCCCAGGACAATCCGCTCATCATCCATGTGCGGGGCGCCGATTGGCTGGCGCGCTATTGCCGTGATGTGCCGCCCAGCGCCTACGCTTTGGCGGAGAGGTTCTGGCCCGGCCCGCTGACCATGATCCTGCCGCGCCGTCCCATTGTGCCTCTGCGCACCACCGGCGGGCTGGAAACGGTGGGCGTGCGCTGCCCCGACCATCCGCTGACGCTGGCTATCATTGAGCAGGCCGGTGTGCCCATCGCCGCGCCCAGCGGCAATACCTCGGGCAGACCCAGTCCTACCACCGCGCAGCATATGGCGGAGGATATGATGGGCAAAATCGACGGCATCGTGGATGGCGGCCCCTGCGCCGTGGGGGTGGAGAGCACCATCATCGACCTGACCGTTACACCGCCCCGTCTGCTGCGTCCGGGTGGTTTGCCGCTGGAGCTGCTGGTGGATGTGCTGGGAGACGTGGAGGTGGATAAGGCGGTCAAACACCGGCTGGCCGACGGCGAAAAGGCCAAAGCGCCCGGCATGAAGTACCGCCACTATGCCCCCAAAGCACCGGTGACGGTGGTGACCGGCGCCGGCAGGGACAGTGCCCGCTATATAAAGCACCATTTGACGGCGCGGACGGGCGTTATCTGCTTTGACGAATATGCCGCGCAGTTTGCAGGCCACATCGTCCGGTCTCTGGGGCCGGAGAGCGACGGGCGCAGCCATGCCAGGCGCGTGTTCGATGCCCTGCGTGCCTTCGACGGTACGGAGGTTTCCGAAATTTATGCCCAGTGCCCCGATGAGAGCGGCCTGGACATGGCGGTGGTTAACCGTCTGAAAAAGGCGGCGGGCTTCCGCACGGTGGCGGCAAAACAGCAAATCATCATCGGACTTACCGGCGGCAGCGGCGCAGGGAAAACCAGCGCGCTGCGTGCCATTGAGAAAATGGGCGGCTGCGTACTGGACTGCGATGCCATCTATCACGAAATGCTGCAAAACAATACCGCTTTGCAGCGCGATATTGCGGCGGCCTTTGGCCGGGTATTTACCGCCGACGGCACGCTGGACCGGCAGAAGCTGGGGAATGTGGTGTTTGCCGATCACGAAGCGCTGGAGCGGCTCAATGCCATCATCTATGCGCATTTTCCCGCGGAGCTGACGGCGCGGATCGACGCGGCCGACGCGCCGTTGGTGGCCATTGACGCCATCAATCTGATGGAGAGCGGCATTGACAGGCTGTGCGACTTTACGGTTGCCGTGATTGCGCCCGCTGAGCTGCGCGTACGGCGTATTATGGCGCGGGACGGCATTTCCGAGGAATACGCAAGGCTGCGCATCGGCGCACAGAAAGACGACGACTTTTACCGCACCCACTGCACGGCGGTTTTAGAGAACACCGCGCCCGACAGCGCGGCGTTTGAAGCGCTTGCCGCACGGGAGTTGCGAAAGATGATAGAGAAAGCAAAATCGGGAGGATATTGCCATGAGTGAAGAAATGAAGGTGCTGCGCGAGAAGCTGCTCAGCGCCAACAAGAACGGATATGACCGCATCAGCGACAGCGATCTGACCGCTATGGAGGCATACTGCGCTGCCTACAAAACCTATTTGAATCTGGGCAAAACCGAGCGCGAATGTGCCGCCAACACGGTGGCCCTGGCGGAAAAGCACGGCTTTGTGCCCTACCGGCGCGGCATGGCGCTGAAAGCCGGCAGTAAGGTGTACGTCCTCAACCGGGGCAAGAGCGTGATGCTGGCGGTGATCGGCAAGGAGAGCTTGGCCGGCGGCGCCCGCATTATCGCCGCCCACATTGACTCCCCGCGCCTGGACCTTAAGCCCAATCCCCTGTATGAGGAGGGGGAGATGGCCTATGGTAAGACCCACTATTACGGCGGTATCCGCAAGTATCAGTGGGTGACCATCCCCCTGCAGATGCGCGGCGTGGTGGCGCTGAAAAACGGCGAAACGCTGTGCGTGGTGCTGGGCGAGGGCGACGAGCCGCAGTATGTCATCAACGACCTGCTGCCCCATCTGGGCGCCGAACAGGGGAAAAAGCCGCTGAACGAGGCGATTCCCGCCGAAAATCTGAATGTGCTGCTGGGCAGCCGTCCTTTGGGCGATGAGGAGGACAAGGACCGCTTTAAAATGCAGATCATGAAGCGCCTGCATGATAAATACGGTATCACAGAGGAGGATCTTATCTCCGCAGAGCTGGAGGTTGTGCCGGCGATGCATGCCACCGACATCGGCCTGGACGCCAGCCTGATCGGCGCCTACGGCCACGATGACCGGGTGTGCGCTTTCGCCGCCCTGCAGGGCCTGCTGGACTGTGAGGCGCCCGCCAAGACCGCCGTGTGTGTGCTGGCGGACAAGGAGGAGATCGGCTCCATGGGCGTGACGGGTATGCAGTCGGCGGCCTTTGACACCTTCATGCAGGATTTGTGCGAAGGGCAGGGCGTGGCGCTGCGCGAGTGCTTTGAAAACTCCTTCTGCCTGAGCAGCGATGTGACGGCGGCCTATGACCCGAACTTCGCCGATGTGTTCGACAAGCGCAATGTGGCCCGCATCAACCACGGTATCGGCCTGTGCAAGTACACCGGCGCGCGGGGTAAGAGCGGCTCCTCCGATGCGGATGCCGAAACCGTGGCGTTCCTGCGCCGCGTGTTCGATGAGGCGGATGTGATCTGGCAGATGAGCGAGCTGGGCAAGGTGGACGCCGGCGGCGGCGGGACGGTGGCACAGTACATGGCCAACCGCAATATTGCCACGCTGGATGCCGGCGTGCCGGTGCTGAGTATGCACGCACCCTTTGAAACGGTGGCCAAGCTGGACTGCTTCATGACCTACAAGGGCTGCAAGGCCGTTTATGAGGCTGAATAATTATTAAATTATCTGCGGACTATGACGGCAGCCTGCTGCGTGGAGGCTGCTGTCAGCCGTGCGTCGCGCAGGACTGCCGCTGCGGCGGCAATCCCTGCAAGACGGAAAAACGCAGGACACCGGCGTATCATGCCGGTGTTTTGCGCCATGAAGGAAGGCAAGAAATTTGTCATCGCTGCAAAACAGAACGGAAATATTTGAAAATACGCCCATCAAAAAGGCGGTGCTGCTGCAGATCGTTCCTGCCATTGCCAGCCAGATGATTGCCCTGCTCTACAATCTGGCGGACACCTATTTTGTGGGGCTGATTAACAATCCGGTGCAGACGGCGGCCATCACCGTTGTCTCGCCGTGCTTTGTGATGCTGACCGCCATCTCCAACCTGTTCGGCGTGGGCGGCGCCAGCGCCATTGCA
This sequence comes from Clostridiales bacterium, assembly GCA_004555205.1. Classification (GTDB taxonomy): domain Bacteria; phylum Bacillota; class Clostridia; order Oscillospirales; family Oscillospiraceae; genus Vescimonas. The sequence goes on along the minus strand of SFIY01000002.1, from coordinate 3,943 downwards.
CGGGCCCTGGGCAAAAAAGAGCCGAACCGGGCCAGACAGATCGCCTCCGTGTCGTTCTGGGGCGGCCTGGTGATGGGTATTCTGTTTGCCCTGTTGTTTTGGCTGCTGGAGCGCCCGATCCTGACCCTGTGCGGCGCACGGGAGGAGACCTTTGCCGTCGTCATGGCCTACGCCAAGTGGGTGGTGGTGATCGGCGGGCCTTGGACCGTGCTGAACACGCTGCTGGCCAATCTGGTACGCGCTGAGGGCAGCGCACGCCGCGCCTTTGTGGGTGTGTCACTGGGCGGTGTATTGAATATCGCCCTTGATCCGCTGTTTGTCCTGCCCCGTTTTTTGGGGTGGGGCGCCGCAGGGGCCGGTATCGCTACGGCCATCTCCAACATGGCAGCGACCGTCTATTTCCTGTGCGGCATTTTTCGGCGGCGGCAGGACACGGTGCTGTCCGTTGCACCGGGGCATCTGCGTCACATCCGCGCCCATCTGGGCGGTATTCTGGTGATCGGTTTCCCGTCGGCGCTGCAGTATGCGCTGACCGTAGTGGCCGTGGCGGCGCAGGCAAAATTCGTCTCCGCCTACCCCACGGAGGCGGTGGCGGCGCTGGGCATTGTGAAAAAGATCGACCAACTGCCGCTGTATTTCTCCATCGGTGTCGCCAACGGTCTGCTGCCGCTGCTGGCCTATAACCACGCCGCAGGGAACACAGCGCGGCGCAGTCAGGCGTTCCGCTTCGGCACGCTGACGGCGGTGAGCTTTTCCCTTTGCTGCCTGATACTGTTCGAGATCTTCGCCGAGCCGCTGGTGGGGCTGTTCATCAAAAACCCTCAGACAGTGGCCTACGGCGCATCGTTCCTGCGCTTGATGGTGACGGCCATGCCTATGATGTCGGTGTGCTATCCGATGATCGTTCAGTTCCAGGCCATGGGGAAGGCCGGGGAGTCATTGATCTGCTCCGTTTTGCGTAAGGGCGTGCTGGACATCCCGCTGCTGTTTATCATGGATGCGCTGCTGCCGCTGTACGGCTGTATGCTGGTGCAGCCCACGGTGGACAGTATTTCGTTGATCGTGGCGCTGCTGCTCTACCGCAGGATCAGGAAAGGAGAGGGGACACAATGAGGATTCTTTTCGTGTGCCACGGCATGGTATTAACTTGAAGCCGGAAACCCTTGATATATCAAGCTTTTTTCGATTTTGACAACCTGATTTTACGACACTTTTACGACACAAAAGCCGGGCTATGATGGAATTTGTCGTAAAAGGAGCAAAAAACATGCGAAAAACAATCATTAAAAATGGCTTGGAATACACCCTTGTCGGGGACTATTTTCTGCCCAATTTAGCCCTGCCCGAAGAGCTTCGCCCCATCGGGAAATGGGGCCGTTTGCACCGGGAGTATCTCAAAATGGAGCACCCGATCCTGTTTAACAATTTGGTTCTCAGCGGCAAGCTCTGGACCTATCTGGCAGACTTGAACGAGCAGGCGCAGGAGAGTTTGTCCCTGATCGTCGAGCAGATGAAGGCTGCCGAGGGTGTGACCGAGGATTTGAAGGTTGCTGACCCGATGGCGTGGGTCGGAGCCATGAACAACATCCGTAACCGCGCAGAGGAAATCATCCTCCGGGAACTGATCTACGGGGAGGGCGCTGTATGAGAATCCTCGAAGAATTCTGGTACGGCAATATCGAGCCAACCGAGTACGATACCTTTTCCTGTAAGGAGTATAGGAAACTGCAGGAGTTGATCTGCAGAAACGAAGAAAAGCTTCGGGCAACCATGACAGATGATCAGAAAGAACTGTTTGAGAAGTACACGGATTGTGTGCGAGAGTGTCAGACGATAACTGATTGCCTGATTTTTCAAAATAGCTTCAAGTTGGGCGCCAGAATGATGCTGGAAGTCATGGAGGAATAACTGAAGATATTGTAGCGGCGCCCATCGGTCAATCTCTGACCGATGGGCGCTTTTTTGCATTAAAGCACATACTTGATGTTGTAAAAACGCTATATCAGTGATATAATAAGTTTAATCATCTGGTAAAGGAGAGTTGCAGATGCCTTTCAGTTCCGAAATTAAGAATTTCAGATTGTCTTGTCTGATGAATCAAACAGAATTTGGCAACGCTCTTGGCGTTTCTTTTACAACCGTGAATCGTTGGGAAAACGGAAAGGCCCGCCCCAACATCAAGGCAATGAAAGCTTTGAAGCAGTATTGTGAGGAGAATGACCTCCCCTATGAGCCGCTTGAAAAAAGCTGGCGTGAGAACAGAATTCAGGAGGGCACGGTATGATTGATTTCAGCAATCTTGAAAAATATAGAGAGAATAACCGCATTGAGGCGAAAAAGGCCATGGGCGGTCTGCCCGGAAGCATCTGGGAGACCTATTCAGCGTTTGCCAATACTCATGGCGGCATCATTTTGTTGGGTGTGGAAGAATGGCCCGACAAGACGCTGCATACGATTGACCTTCCCGATCCTGACAGACTAATCAAGGAATTTTGGGACATCGCCAACAATCCCAATAAGACCAGCGTGAATTTACTGTCTTCCAAGGATGTATTTGTGCAGGAAGTGGACGGCGACCATATTGTGGTCATCAATGTGCCCCGCGCCGAGCGGTCCTATCGTCCGGTCTATGTGGATGGAAACCCGCTGTCCACCTATCGCCGCAACGGTGAGGGTGATTACAAATGCACCAAAGAGGAATATCAGGCCATGGTGCGTGATGCGTCCGTCAAGACGCAGGATATGCTGGTTCTGAATGAAATGGATATGAGCGTCTTCAACAAGGAAAGCGTCCGCAGCTATCGTCAGCGGATGCGCCTTTCCCGACCCGGTCATGTATGGGAGGCTTTGGAGGACGAGGACTTTCTGATGAAACTCGGTGCTGTGGGCATCGGTTCTGACGGAAAGAAGCACCCTACTTCCGCAGGACTTCTTATGTTTGGCAATGAGTATGACATCGTGCGGGAGTATAATGCCTATTTCCTTGATTATCAGGAACAGTATGACGCCGATACCCGTTGGACAGACCGCATTATCTCCTCCTCCGGGGATTGGAGCGGCAACGTTTATGACTTCTATTTCCGCGTTTACAACAAGCTGACGCAGGATATCAAAGTGCCCTTCAAAATGGAGGGTGGTGCCCGCGTAGACGATACCTCCGTGCATCAGGCTCTGCGCGAGGCATTGGCCAACTGTCTGGTCAATGCTGACTATTACGGCAGACAGGGATTGGTAGTCATCAAAAAGCGCGATGCCATTACTATGTCCAATCCCGGCAACTTCCGCATTGAGATTGATACCGCAAAGAGCGGCGGCGTGTCTGATCCCCGTAACGGTACTATGCTGAAAATGTTCAACCTGATCGATATTGGTGAGCGCGCAGGCAGCGGCATCCCCAACATCTTCCGTGTGTGGCGTGAACAGGGGTGGACCGCACCGGTGATCTCTGAAAACTTCGATCCTGATCGGATTATGTTGTCGCTAGCATTCAAGAAAAGTGACGATAAAAAAGCGACGATAAAAAGTGACGATAAAAAAGTGACGATAAAATCCGCACGGCAAAAGAATGAAATTATCACATATCTTACAGATCATGTTTCTGCGAAGAATACAGATATTGCTGAACTGCTGGGTGTAAAGAGCACGCGCGTAAAGCAGCTGTTGAAGGAGCTCCTGGATGAGGGTGTTGTCGTTGCAGAGGGTAACAATAAGAACCGCGTATACAAATTGAAAAGATAACACAAGGCGGTTCCTGTGAAACCGATTCGCGGGAAAGCAGAAACAACAAATTAAGAGAAGTGTGGTAAGCAAACATGGCAATCAAGAAAAATGAGCTGTACAGCTCCCCTTTGGGCGAGCTGCGATAAACTGAGGGGCGGCATGGACGCCTCTCAGTATAAAGACTATATCCTGACCCTGCTGTTCGTGAAGTATGTTACGGACA
>SFIY01000068.1 GCA_004555205.1 Clostridiales bacterium | reverse complement strand
AACGTAACCGTCAAATCTCCCGGCGCATAAAAAAGCATCTCTGGCTTAGCAACCGCAGCTGGGCCAGAGATGTTCATTCTTTTGGTATTCTGCATTCCTGGGGTGCACTGGCAGGCAAGAGTTGTTCGGCCCAAGCCTCGTCCATCTGGCTCATAGCGGGAGCATTCCGCAGAACCCAGAGCAAGTAACGGTACGGATCTAATCCGTTTTCTTTCGCTGTCTCAATCAGGCTGTAGATCACACTGCTGGACTGTGCGCCGCCCGGTGTATTGGCAAACAGCCAATTCTTGCGGCCCATAACAAAAGGCTTTATGCTGCGTTCAGCACGGTTGTTGCTCAGTTCCAGCCGCCCATCCTCCAGATAACGGATCAGGTATGGCCACTGCTCCAGCAGATAGTGCAGCGCCCTACCCAGAGCGGACTTCGGTGCCGCCTTGCCGCTGGCCGCATTTGCCCACGCCAATAGAGCGTCCAGAACCGGTTTTTCCTGTTCCAGCCGCTTAGCATGTCGTTCTTCTGGTGTCAGTTCTGCGAAAGACTTTTCCAACTGGAACAGCCTTGAGCAGTAGCACTCGCCGGCCGCTGCCAGAGAATCTTTTCGCTTTTCCTGCGGTAGCGTCTGCAGCGCCTCATCAAATTTTCGCCGCGCGTGGGCCCAGCAGCCAACCACCCGGATATTCTCCGGCAGCCTGTGGTAACCATGGTATCCATCCGCATGGAGCCAGCCGGAGAAGCCCTTTAAGAACTCCTCCGCGTGCTCTGCCTTCCGGTTCGGCTGGTATTCATACAGGACAATCGGATGCTCCGTACAGCCGCTGGTCCTGTACAGCCACATGTAGGACTTGCTGGTCGCCGCCTTCCCGGGTTCTTTCAGTACCTGCAGCGTCGTCTCATCGCCATGGAGAACTTTCTCCCTGCAGAGCTGCCGGTGCAGCACCTCGTAGATGGGCTGCAGCCAGGTATCAGAGACATTCAGCAGCCAGTTGGACATGGTCTGCCGGGAGAGCTTCAATCCCTGGCGGTGAAACTCCTGCTCCAGCCGGTACAGCGGGGAATACATCACAAACTTCTGTACCGCAATATGCGCTACCGCCTCCGCGGAAGCATAGCTGCCGGGCAGCAGCGCAGGCTCCTTCGGTGTTTTCAGGATGTTGGCCTCGCCGCTGTCCTGCTCGCACTTCCTGCAGGCGTAGGTATAGTAGACATCCTCTCGAATCCAGAACCGGGCAGGCTCCATTTGCAGGCTCCGGCGGACCTCTTTGCCGATCTCCTCCATTTTGCTGCCGCAGGCGGAGCAGATCAGCTCTTCTTCGCTCAGACGGTGCTCCACCACTTCAGTGGGTGTGCCCTCCGGAACGATCTCGGTCACGCTGCCGGACTGCTTCTTGCGCGCATGGGCTTTCACGGCAACCTGCTCCGGCGTAGCGGATTTGGTGCCATAGGCGTAGGCTTCAAGCTCATTGAAGCTTAGCGAAAGCTGATCCATCAGGCCCTCCTGCAACTTCTCGGAGGAGGAGCCGAATTGCCGCTTTTTCGCAAGACCCAACTGCTCCAGAAGCCATTGGTTCTGGAGCTTGAGTTCAGTGAGCTGAGTTTGCTGAGATTCATATTCCGTGCGTGAAATGGTCACCATTTCAGCGTTACTTGTGGCAATTCTCTTCTCGTTTTCCATGTGAAAATTATACCACAAAAAGTGTCAAAAAGCCAGTGTTTTCAATGCTTTTCGGAAATTTAATCTGCCTTATATTATGCTCAGCCCAGATACTGGGCGGTGGGCTTTTGGCTGCTCGATCTGTAAGCCTTCCATCAGCCAGCGGTACTGCTGCGGCGTTAGTGACCGTACTTCAGATTCACTTCTCGGCCACTGGTATGCACCCTGTTCCAGCCGCTTGTAGAGCAGAATAAACCCGTCCTTTTCCCAGTATAGTCCCTTGATCCGGTCTCTGCGCCGCCCACAGAACAGGAACAGCGTGTTGGTGAACGGATCCAATTCAAACTGCTGCTGCACCATCCGGGCCAAACCGTCTATGCCTTTACGCAGATCGGTATAGCCACAGGCGATATAGACCCGATCCGCTCCGGAAAAATCGTTCAGCATGGCCGCAGCGCCTCGACCAGGGCTTTCAGCAGGTCCGGACTCAGCTCTTGATAGAAGTCAATGCTGCTATTGCCGATCCGCAGCGTGGCGGAACATTCTGAAACGTTCCGATCCTGCTGTTTCGGTGCTGGTAACTCTGCAAACGCAGGTGCCCCGGGGAATTCCGGTGCCGCATCTGCGATGGACAGCACTTCCCGTTCCCAACGATAGTATGTAGATGGTGTGATTCCTCTTTGCTTGCACCACTGCCGTACCGGAAGACCGCTGCTTCTGCAATTCTGAATCGCTGCCACCCA
>SFIY01000067.1 GCA_004555205.1 Clostridiales bacterium | reverse complement strand
GTCGGAACTTACCCGACAAGGAATTTCGCTACCTTAGGACCGTTATAGTTACGGCCGCCGTTTACCGGGGCTTCAATTCAACGCTTCTCTTGCGATGACGTCTCCTCTTAACCTTCCGGCACCGGGCAGGTGTCAGGCTGTATACTTCGTCTTTAAACTTCGCACAGCCCTGTGTTTTTGTTAAACAGTTGCCTGGACCTATTCTCTGCGCCCCTCCCGGAGGAGGGGACCCCTTATCCCGAAGTTACGGGGTCAATTTGCCTAGTTCCTTAACCGTGAATCTCTCGAGCGCCTCAGTATTTTCTACCCGGCCACCTGTGTCGGTTTGCGGTACGGGCCGTCGCAGCATATGTTTAGCGGGTTTTCTCGGAAGCCTGATTACCGCCGCTATCACCTCGCCCCGCAGGACTCGGTGTACTTTCCCGTTTCAGCACTCAGGAGGGATTTGCCTCCCCTAAGTATACCTACGCGGTTTAACGTGCTTTTCCGTCAGCACGCGGGCGTGTCACTTCTCCGTCGCCACTTCACTCCTGCGCCGGGTAACGGAATCTTTACCGTTTGTCCATCGAGTACGCCTCGCGGCTCCCTCTTAGGTCCCGACTTACCCTGATCCGATTAGCGTTGATCAGGAACCCTTGGCCTTCCGGCGTGGGGGTTTCTCGCCCCCATTATCGTTACTTATGCCTACATTTGCTTTTCCGGTACCTCCACCAAGGCTCACGCCTCGGATTCTACGGCGGCCGGAATGCTCCCCTACCAATATCATCTTCTGATAATATTCCACGGCTTCGGCGGACGACTTGATGCCCGATTATTATCCACGCGGGATCGCTCGACTAGTGAGCTGTTACGCACTCTTTAAATGAATGGCTGCTTCCAAGCCAACATCCTAGCTGTCCGTGCGATCCCACTTCGTTATTGTCTTCAACTTAGTCGCCCCTTGGGGGCCTTAGCCGGTGGTCTGAGTTGTTCCTCTCTCGGACGCGGACCTTAGCACCCGCGCCCTCACTCCCGGGGAACGTTGCGCGGCATTCGGAGTTTGTCAGGACTTGATAGGCGGCGAAGCCCTCGCATCCTGTCAGTCGCTCTACCTCCGCGCAATTGCGCCCGGGGCTGCACCTAAATGCATTTCGGGGAGTACGAGCTATCTCCAAGTTTGATTGGCCTTTCACTCCTACCATCAGGTCATCCGAAAGCTTTTCAACGCTTACCGGTTCGGACCTCCAGACGGTGTTACCCGTCCTTCATCCTGCCCAAGGGTAGATCACTTGGTTTCGCGTCTGCCCCCACTGACTTATCGCCATGTTCTGACTCGCTTTCGCTCCGGGTACGTGCCTATGGACACTTAGCCTCGCCGGTGAGGGCAACTCGTAGGCTCATTATGCAAAAGGCACGCCGTCACGGTATTGCACCGCTCCGACCGCTTGTAGGCGCATGATTTCAGGGTCTTTTTCACTCCCCTGTTCGGGGTTCTTTTCACCTTTCCCTCACGGTACTGGTTCGCTATCGGTCTCTCGGTAGTATTTAGCCTTACGGGATGGTCCCCGCTGATTCGGGCAGGATTTCTCGTGTCCCGCCTTACTCAGGTGCCGAACTCGTCTTTGTCCCGGATTTCGCTTACGGGGCTTTCACCCTCTGCGGCCGCCCTTTCCAGGGGCGTTCTGCTATCCGTCGCTCTTGACTTTGTCGCTCGGTCCTTCTACCCCGACGCTGCGTTGCCACAGCTTCGGTTTGGGCTCCTGCGCGTTCGCTCGCCGCTACTAGCGCAATCACTGTTGTTTTCTTTTCCTCCGGGTATTGAGATGTTTCAGTTCCCCGGGTTGGCGTCCCGCTTCGCGGAACGGCACGCGTTGCGTGCCGGGTTGCCCCATTCGGAGATCCGCGGATCTAAGGGTATTTGCCCCTCTCCGCGGCTTTTCGCAGCTTGTCACGTCCTTCTTCGCCTCCGAGAGCCAAGGCATCCTTCATGCGCCCTTCTCTCCTTTCCTTTTTTCCTTTTGGGGAAAGTCGCCTTTTTTCGCGCCTGTACGGCCGTAATGACCGCACTTCGCGCATCTTTTACTGAAGGGTTGTTTGCTCTTGAGTTTTGTCTTGTTGCTCGTATTTATTTTTTGTATTTGCGTGCACTCGCGCAGTCTCCCGCGCTTGTGCTCCAATGTGTCTTCGCTGTTTTCACAGCTTCCAGCATGTCAATGTACTCTTTTCCAAGAGTGGAGAATAACGGATTCGAACCGTTGACCCCCTGCTTGCAAAGCAGGTGCTCTAGCCAGCTGAGCTAATCCCCCGGCTCAATAGACAATGTCGCTTTTGGTGTTTTGTAAAGCGCTGTAGTATTTGTGCTCGTTTGTCTCGAGTCGACTACTTTTGCCTCTTTTGTAAAGTCGTCGCGCGGCCCCCGACGCCGTGGCGCCGGGCATCTCCGCCATCGTGGCGGAAGGCTCCAGAAAGGAGGTGTTCCAGCCGCACCTTCCGGTACGGCTACCTTGTTACGACTTAGCCCCAGTCACCGGTTTTACCCTAGGGCGCTCCTTGCGGT
>SFIY01000066.1 GCA_004555205.1 Clostridiales bacterium | reverse complement strand
GCAAAGGGAAGCCCGGATTCCGTCAGTATTTGTACCAGCTTATCCATGCCGCAGGCTCCTTTCGATGTCTTTCTCCAGCTGGTCGATGCCAGCCTGTTCCGCCGGGGCGATGTGGCTTTTGCCTGGAACCCGGCCACCGCCGCGCTTGGCATGACCATGCTCCAGCAGATGCGCCAGCTGATAGCGGTTGCGGGAATACACAGTCACCTCCAGAGAGTGGGCGGTTTCCCGGGTGTTCTTGGTGGACCAGCTTTTCGCATAGGCTCCGGTCTCCCTGGGCGCGTTGGCCTTGATCTGGTTTTTCACCAGCGTACTGGAACGTTTCACCGCTTCCTTCATCTCGTCACAGGCCACATCGGCATACTCATTCAGTTCCTGCATGACGGTTTCAGAGAGCGCATCAATGGAAATCTTCGTATTTGCCATATCATCGTCTCACTTTCCGACAGTGCAGCTTGATGCCTTTCCGCTTGAAATTCATGTGATCGACAGAAAGAATATCGTACGCCTCATCCTGGAACTGTACCCGGTAGCCCGTGGAGGTGATGGCGGCAGACTGCGCACACCAGCGGATGGTGAAATCAATGGTGGAATCATCCACCACCATCCCGGCATCGGTCATTTCCTTGCCGCCCTCGGCACTGACGGTTGCATAGCAGGTGTAGTAGGGCTGCCACTCATTTTTGTGATTGCCGATGGCATCCACCGTCACTGTGTTTTTGCTGATGTGGATACGGACATTCAGCAGTTCAATTTTCATCAGAACGCCTCCTTCCGGGAACCGAACAGCAGAGAACGGAGGGTCAGCGTCAGGGCGTGATGGTCAGCTTCCTCCCGGTGCTCGTAGAAATAGGCCACCGTATACATGACCGCCACCTTGCCGTTCTCCACCTGCATAAGCGCATCGGTGCTGTCTGCCCGGAGAATATCCGCACACAGTTTTTCGGCTCCTGTGATCAGGGCGGTGATGATGGCATCGTCATCATCGAAGTCCACCCGGAGATACTGTTTCATTTCATCAAGGGACACAATCATGTCTCATCACCACCTCGGTCAGAAAAGATGGGCGGTGCCACCCGTATGAGCAGCACCGCCGTAATCAGGATCATTCTGTCTTCAGCTTCAGAATCTGCACTGCCTCGGGCAGGATCAGCTTGCCGTCCACACGCTCCTTGGCCACATAGCCGATCATGCCGTTTCCGGCGAACAGTTCGGTCAGCTGCTTGAAGGAACGGGTGCCACGGTCGCCGATGTTGTAATAGCTGTAGTCACCAAAGGCGATGGCGTTCTCCGGCACAAACTCAGAAGTATGAACGGCGTATCCGAGGACACGGTCAGGCTCACCCTCCTTGTAGGAAGGCTGCCAGAGGTAGGCACCGTTGTTGTCCTTAAACTTGCGGATCTGCGCCACGGTCTTGTCATTCATGATGAAGGACGCATTCTTGCGGTAGGGACGCTTGAGTTCATAGATGAGGCCCATCACATCGTCCGCCTTCAGCGCAGCAGTCAGCGTACCGGCCACATGACCGCCGCCGGTCTCCGCAAACAGGCCCAGAGGCTGACCCACGCCGGTACCGTTCAGAAAGGCGTCCTCCTCGGCATTGGCCAGTGCCTTGCCGAACTGCTCGATGATGTAGCTTTCCAGATTGAACGCGCTGTCATAGAGCAGTTCCTCGGTCACCTTGATGGCAACGTGCAGCTTGTGGGCATCCAGCAGGATCTGGGCGAAGGTGGCATCAGAGAACTGAAGAGCACCGCCCTCCTCAATCCATGCTGCGGCAGGCTTGGTGGCCGCGATGTTGATCTTGTGCTCACCGGAAGTGGTGATCACATTGCCCAGGCGGCGCATGATGTTCTCCTCAGACAGCGTCTGAATCAGACGGCGGTCATATTCCTCGGGAACGAGGTAGCCGCCATCGGCATCCACACCCTCCTGCAGAACATTGCTGACCTGCCGGAAATTGGTGCGCAGGGCGGTCAGCATTCCCTTGCGGTATTCATCAGAGGCTCGTCCGGTCTTGACCTCCGGCTGCTTTCCGGTGGTGGGCTTGGAAGTGAGGGGTGCGTTCACGGGCTTGCTGAGTTCAGCATCCAGTGCCTCCTGGCGTTCCAGACGGGCGATTTCCTTGCCGAGATCAGCGATGTCCTGCTCCATGCGGGTGTAGGTGGCATCATCCTCGGCGGTCAGGGTACCCTTCTCGGTACGATGGGAATCCAGAAATGCCTTGGCGGCATTCCATGCGGTGTTGCGCTTCTCGCGCAGTTCCTGAATCGTCATAATCAAAATCCTCCTTAATGTTTCATCAGATTGAGCCGCTCCATGAGATCGTCCACGGAGCGTTCCGGTTTGGTGGGTTTCTTTTCGATGCGACACTTTGCCGCCAGCTTGTCCATCAGATGGTTGGTGACAGCCGCCCGAGAGAACAGCATCGGCCCGGCAGCGTGATTCTCCGAACCAGCGTCTGCTGGACGAGTCATAATCTCATCGGCAAAACCCAGATCGACCGCCGTATGGGCGTCCATCCAGGTTTCCGAATCCATGAGGTGCGACAGCTTGGTGCGGCTCATCCCTGTCTTGATTTCATAGGCATTGATGATGGATTCCTTGACCTCGTCC
>SFIY01000065.1 GCA_004555205.1 Clostridiales bacterium | reverse complement strand
CGTCCACAACCGCCGTTCCAACAACTTACCCATGAGGCCTCTCCGCTGGATGTCTCCCGCCCAGGTCACTGTCCAATATGTTTGACAAACCTACATTTTATCTGTAATTTCGAAAAAACTCCGCTGGTTTTGCGTACAAAACGCACAAAAGCGCCTGCCGCAGAGCGTGGCAGGCGCGTCTTATGATGCTATCAGGCGTCGAGTGTAAATTCCTCGTAAAAAACCGACAGGATCAGGTCGTTCAGGCCCTCCTCATCTACCGGAAGCTCCAGATGATTCTGGGCGCTGACGGTACCCTCACCGGTCGGCACCCGGAGGATATCCCCGGAAAAGCTCATGGACGCGGCCTCGGTGGCCAGATAGACGATGTAGCTCAGGTCAAGGTCGGTAAGCACATAGTCGCTGACGGTGTTGTACAGGCGCAGCACGCTGGCGGGATTGCTCTTGATCTGCCGGCGCATCTGGGAGATGGCGGACAGCAGGAACTGCTTCTGCCGCTGCATGCGGCCATCGTTGCCGGCGGCGTTCTCCTCGCGCCACTGGATAAAGGCCCGTGCCTGATCGCCGGTAAGGGTGACGGTGTTGCCGGACGTCATACCGTAAAAAGCGGGAATATTGGGCAGGCCCTCCGGCACGGTGACGGTCACGCCGCCCAGGGCGTCATTGAGCTTGCCCACGCCGCCGAGAAAGAACGCGCCGTAGCCGTCGATTTCCAGACCGTGGAACAGGGTGGACACCGCCTCACGGCACAGCTCGCAGCTGACGGTCAGGCCGTCGCCGTAGGCATAGGACAGGGCAATCTGGGCATGGGCCACCCCCTGCTGGTGCCGGTCGTCCTCCAGAATGGCGATATCGCACATGGTATCACGGGAGACAGAGATCAGCGTCATCTGGTTGTTCACCGTGTCCAGCGCCGCCAGAAGGATCACGTCCGCCTGATAGTCGCCGCCGTAGGCCTGGGGCTGGCTGAACTTTTCGTCAGCGTCCACGCCCATCAGCAGCAGGTTCACCATGCCATCCTTATAGCGGTAGTACTTCCCGTCCCGATACATGGTATAGCTGTCCAGTTGGGCATTGTCGCTCTGGTCAATGGCGGGAGCCTTGACAGTCCTGCTGCGCAGGACGCTGCGGCCGTGGAGCCAGATGCCGAATACCGTGGCGCACAGCAGCAGCGTCACCGCCATCAGAATGATGAACAGCAGCAGCGCCAACGGCAGCTTTTTGCGTTTTTTCTGTTCTTCCATAGGCCCCTCACTTTTGCAGGACGGTGTACTGCTCCGTCAGCACACCCTGCACCAGATAGCGCTGCATGCGGTTCTGCTTATAGCAGGTGGACAGGGTCAGCACCTTATCCCCAAACTCTGGAAACAGCTCCCGGCGATAGTTCGCATTGACATTGTCGGGCAAAGACGCGAAATAGGCGTTAAACTGATCGGGATCGTCGAAATCGTAGCACAGCAGCAGATGCTCGCTGGAATGGGGATAGGCGGCGAAAATCTCATAGCGGTACACGGTCTCCGGCGTGTAGATGTAGATGTCCTGATTGGCGGCGAAATACGCCGCATCGGCAAAGTTGTTCAGTTGGGCAAACATCGTCTGGGACTTGCGGTTGTGGCCGTAGAGCACCGTCATGCTGTCCTGAAAGTCCGTGCTGTTGTATCGCTGGGAATAGATGCTGCCACCGGAGAAATAGGCCTTGTCCACACCGTGATTGTTGTAAAACAGATCGTCGGTCTTGCTTTGCACCACGGCATAATTGATGACGGTACCGGGCACCTCAATCCAAGCATAGATCTCGTCGTTAAGGGCAGTCAGTTCATCAAAGTCAATGTCAGTTTCCATGTAGCGGGTATCGCTGTCGGGATCCACCGTGATGTCCGCCAGTACTGCGGAGGTTAAACCGCCGCCCAAGCGGTCATTCAAGGACTGGCCCCGGACATACTGGATAATAAACAGAATACACAGTGCGCATAACACCACCGCCACGGCCGACACACAGCCCAGCAGGATCTTTACAGGCCTTTTCATGAAGCAAGCTCCTTTTCAGACAAGAAAACGTCCCATAAACGGCACACCATTTATGGGACTCTCTTCATCATGTGTTGTTTCCGGGGATCCTCAGTCGCGGCTCTTTTTCCCTGTGGCCACAGCGATACCACCGCAAAGTACAGCCGCCGCAGCAACGCTGCCAATGCCCATCTCATATCCGGTTTGAGGAGAGGTGGGCTTATCGTCCACGGGTGTGTTGGAATGCTCCGGGCTTTTAACTGCGGCAAAAGCACTGGTGGCCAACATCAGGCACAGCGCAAGAGTCATAATTAAGGAAACAAGAAGCTTTTTCATTGCAAAACCCTCCTTAACCTTCTATAATCAACGTCAGTATATCACCCCACCATCGGAAATGCAAGTATTGTTTTCGAAAAGAGATAAAAGTTTTTGATGCCTCGCATCTTTCCACTATAAGTGCAGTCATTCTCTTATTTTCAAAGCCCGTCGAAAAAACGCTAAATATAAAGATAATCGCCAGTATTGTAGGTTTGTCAAACATATTGGACAGTGACCTGGGCGGGAGACATCCAGCGGAGAGGCCTCATGGGTAAGTTGTTGGAACGGCGGTTGTGGACGGCA
>SFIY01000064.1 GCA_004555205.1 Clostridiales bacterium | reverse complement strand
GTATGTATAAGAGTTTTGGCATAATAATGAAAAGCATCGATAACCCGAGCAAACTCAATGGATTCTGTGGTTACTTTGCGAAACTGGTGGGCTTTGCCAGCAGAGCGGACATGTTCCAGGATCAATCATTCATGCAAAAGTGCAAGGATTTCACTTCCGACATTATTCAAACCGCCGACAATCGAAACAATGCGTCACATGGCGGATCATTTATCAGTTTAACCCAATGCACAGATGACAAGAGGATTGTCTTGAATAACCTTGAGCAGGTCAGGAGCAGCAGTATCGGTCTGATCCAACAGCTTCTATATGTACTTCAAAAGGACTAAGATTGACGGCAATGCACCCCACCCCTCGAAAATGCACCCCACCCTCTAAAAATGCACCCCGGGCATAATAAAATGCATCCCGCCTTGACCCCTGGGTGCATTTGGTATCATTATTAGCGTGATTTGCCAAGCCGGAATAATCCGAACCGGCTCTTCCCTGCAAGAGACGGGTTCGGATTATTTTTTTCGCAAGCGCAAGGAAACGTTTTTCCGAAAGGGCGTCATAAACGCCCGGAATCAACCCCGTAGACTGCTGTAAATAACCGATTCCCCGTTTTCCGGAACGGTGCCGTATTTGCCGTGAAAAACTACCCGATTGGGTATGGCGCTTTTCCTCTCTTTTTCCTATAATGATAAATGTGGGAGTGAAAACCCTGCTACAAGTACGACACAAGGAGGAAACAGATATGCGAGCAAAACAATACGGGAAATCCATTTTGGCGGTATGCCTAGCCCTGGCTCTTGCTTTGACATGCGCGGCCTGCGGCGGAGCTTCCGGGAAAGCTCCGGCGGAAAACACCGTATCGGCGGCGGAATACTGGGTCTGCACCGGGCTGGATATGGGCGACGGCGAAATGATGGACACGGAGGCCATACGATCCCTGCTGGGGGTCGAGGGAGCCGAGGTGATGACTCTGTGCATTGACGGCGGCAAAGGGGACTTGTACCTCATGGGAGATCTTCTCTCCTGCGAATGGACGAAAACCGAGACCGGCGGAAAGCTGACATCCCCGGAATACGATGGCGTTGTGGCGGAGTTTACCGCGGAGCCCGACGGGAAAATGAAATGCGTAGTTGACACCGAAGACACGGGGATGGTTTTCCTCCTGTCCAGAGCGGAAACGAGACCCGCGGTTCTTGACCTGCCGGCACAGGAACAGGCGCAGGCGGTGCCCCTGCCCGGCTTCTGGGTCTGCACGGGTCTGGATATGGGCGACGGCGAGGTGATGGACGCGGAGGCGATCCGCGCTTTCTTCCAAACCGACGCGGATTCCGTAATGTCCCTGCGGCTCCGGGAGGACGGCAGAGCCTATATGATCTATTTTGGGGCGTGCACCGCCGGAACCTGGGAGGAAAGCGACACCGGCTTTGATGTCCATATCGGCGGCGAGGAGGGGGAAACTCTGTCCTTCTACGACTGGGGAGACGGGACGGCGGATCTGAGCGTAGAGGATGAGAACGCGGCCTTTGAATTTACTCTCTCCAAGGCGGAGACGGCACCCCAGGCCTTTAATGCCGCGCCACTGGCCCTGTTGGATGTACGCTTTACCCCGGAACAGGCCAGGGATATGTCCAATTTTATGGGGTTGGGAAGATACGCCATCCTTGACGGAAAGCTGTACGCCTACTATTCGAACAGAAAATCTGACCGCAGGCTCATTTGCTACGATTATGATCCTGCGCAGCCAAAAGAAAGCCGGCTTACGGGCTACCGGAAGCTGGATGAGGGCGGCACACCATGCTATCTCCAGACGGCAAACGGTTACCTGTATTATATCTCCTGGAGCGACAATAATATAAAAACGCTGTGCCGGATCGGTATGGACGGCAGCGATAAAACGGTGCTCTATGATAAGAATTGCGACTACTTACAGATTTGCGGCGACACCATGTACTTCACGGATGAAAACAACCATCTGGTCAGCGCCGATCTGGACGGGCAGAACATCACTACCCTGATCGACAAAGAGGTGTACTACACTTACTGTCTGGGGGACGGCTGGTTCCTGTACCAGGACGACGCCGACGGGGAAAGCCTGCATATTACGAATATCCAATACGGCTGCGACCAGCGGCTCAGCGAGGATAAAGTCTATGGCTGTGTCATGGAGGGCGCGTACCTTTACTATGTGGACGTCCATGACTATGAAAACTATACGGGCAATTTGACCCGCGTCAATCTGGATACTCTGGAGACGGAGGTTTCGGATGCGGTTATGAACTCGTCTTTTCTGATTTCCGATGGCAGGATCTATAGTACCAGCTACGGCATCAGCGAAGAAACAGAAAACTGGATGCGCCTGGAGGACGGCTCCTGGGACCAAACGGGCTATACGGTGGTCTATATCGATACGGATACACAGATTTGCTGGTATATAAACGAAGAAAATGCTATCGAGCAGTATGTGATCTACGCCGGCGATACAGACCTTTTTTTCGCCGACGCTCTGGCGCAGTCGCTGCAGGCGGATCCCCGCGGCGGGTTCACCGTGCAGCGTGTGACCGCGCCGGAGGAGCTGGTACACTACAGCGCGCTCTGTTCGCCTTACGCCGTACTGATGGAAGTGACCCGGTATCCGCCCTATGGGATGGAAGAACGGCTGAAGATCCGCAACGCAGTGAAAAACGTCCATCCGGATTGCAAGGTGGTTCTTGTGGTGGACGAAAACTCAGAAAAAGAAGCGGCCGACCGGGTCCGGCAGGCAAAAAAGGACGGGCTGATCGACCAGTTTATCTACGGCTCCATCAGCCCGGCGTATCTGGTTGCGCTGATGGACACTCTGTAAGAGAATAACGGAGCTAACCGTCGGCGCAAACAGCCGACCGCACAAGATCCGGACGATTTTCTTCTTCTGATGCTTGCAAGCCGCTGCAAACCGTGATATAATTCATTCATCTGTGGTATAGCCACAAATAATGAGAGAGGAAGAGAACCATGAAGAAGAACCGCACAAAGGCCATTATCGCGCTTGCGGTGTTCCTCATTGCCATTTTCGGCTGTATGTTTGCGGCTGATCGCATTCAGACCGGCAATGGCAGCATTGAAGTCACCGAAGGCTGGATCGAAACCGACGTCGGCAATCTGTTCTACAAGCTCTACACACCGGAGAACGCCACGGCGGAGTCAAAAGCCCCCGGCGTGCTGCTCCTGCACGGCTACCAGAACGATCACGAGACCTGCGCAGCTTACGCCGTTGAGCTCGCCCGGCGCGGCGCCGTCGTGTTGTGCCTCGACGAATATGGCCACGGCGCTACGACCGCCGGGCTGGTCAACAGAGGTTATGTAAACCACAAAGTCACCGTGAATTACGGCGAGGACAGTGAGGCTGACGGGACGTTCAAGACCATCGGCGGACCGATCCGCTATAAGGTCATGATGAACTTCTCGAATCTGAGCTTCTTTGATGAGCACTACACGACGGACTCCGACGGCAACACGCTGACCGACAGCTCTGCCGGCGGCAACTATGCCTATGCCGTGCTCGCGGCGATGGACAACGTGGATTCTTCCCGCCTTGCCATCAGCGGTCACTCGATGGGCACATGGTCCTCGTGGTCGGTCGCGGCAAATTTCTCCGGCACAGACATCGAGCCGAAGGCCGTCGTGCTCCAGTGCGGCGAGCTCTTCCGCGACAGCGCCTACGATTCCGAAAAAATCCACTTCAATAACGTGCTTCTGCTTCAGGCGAAATACGATGAATTCAGCTATTTCCGCGACTATACAAATCTTGTGGATGACGATCTGCTTCGCAGCGATCTTCGCACCGAGTTCCTCGGCTGCACAGCGGACGAGGCGGCATGGAACACAACCTATGGCAGCTTTGCCGACGGCACGGCGCGCCGGATGGAGCTGCTGAACACCAATCACCGCCTGACAACGCACAACGCCCACGGCATTGCTGCCGCCATGACGTGGTTTGCCGATACCATCGGTCTGGATACGACGCTTGCTCCGACCGATCAGGTTGCAATGACGAAGGAAGTTCTTGTTCTTGCCGCGATGCTCTTTGCCGTTGCGTCCCTCCTTGCGATGATGGAGCTGCTGCTCACCGTTCCGTTCTTCGCAAAAATCGCTCAGCCCAAATGGTGGCGCGGCGCGATCATTACGATGCTGCTGGCCGCGGCAACGTATCCGTTCATGACGCAGCTCGGCCACGGCCTTCTCCCGCTGCCGGAGGGTATCTTCCGCATGACGGTTGGAAACGGCTTCCTGAGCTGGTATCTGCTGCTCATCCTCATCATGCTCATTACGAGCATTGTCAGCAATAAAAAAGCCAAAAAGCACGGAGCTGCCGACTCCTGGCAGAGTATGGGGCTTGCCGGAGCGGACGCCCCCGGAAAAATGGGCTGGGGTCTCCTTGGCCGCAGTGCGCTGCTGGTTCTTTGCATGCTTGCATATATGTACCTTCTGCTCTTTATCTGCGAAAAGGTGTTCCTGCTGGACTTCCGCTTCATTTGGCCGTTTTTCAAAACGTTTGACGCGGTTGTTCTTTATCCTCAACAACAGCAAAATCATGGCGGCCTCGCGCTGCGAGGCAACATATAAGCCCGGCTTTGCCGGATTTATGGGCTGCTGGTGGCGTAATGCGCTGATGATGGTCGGCGGCGTGCTGATCATTGTGCTGATCGAGTATATCCCGTTCTTTTTAAACATCGCGCCCGGCGCCGACCTGCTCTTCGGCTCCACATTCGGCGGACCGTTTATGTCGCTGCTCATTCTGTTTGTACCGCAGGTTCTGGTATTCAGCATTATCTGTACCTATACCTATCGCCGTACCGGCAGCGTATACACCGG
>SFIY01000001.1 GCA_004555205.1 Clostridiales bacterium | reverse complement strand
CTCTTCCATAGCCAGCTTTGCGGAAATTTCAGAATTGATCTTGCTGCGAATCGTGGTATCGGCGCAGATCTTGCCGTTCTCGTCCAGAATCACTGCCTTCGTGTAGGTGGAACCTACGTCGCAGCCGCCAAAATATTTCATAGTCATAAAACTCCTTTATTTTTATGTAGTGAATTTTAAGAGAAATGCTTACATGCAGGACTCGTCATCAAACTCCAGCAGAGAAGCGTCCACAGGCTCGGCGTGCATAACGGTCTTCATGTACTCGTTGACCTTAGCGCGCATATCCTTACGGGAAACGGTACGCGGATCCATCAGATCGTGCTCAATCCAGATCATGTGATAACCCTTATCACGGCACTGCTCATCCAAAATGCCCTGCAGAGTAGCCATATTCTTGCAAGCCACATTCTGGTACATAATGATGATTTCGACATTCCATGCCTCGCACTGACGCCACAGTTCGTCAACTACATTGTGGTAACCGCCGTTGGTGTGACGGCGCATGACCATACGCTCATACAGGCGGGCCAGATCCATCAGAGCCTTTTCCTTATCCTCGGTTTCCAAGGGCTTGGTAAAGTTCAAAGACTCCATCTCGACCAAAATGTCAACACCCCAGCAGTTTGCCAGCCAGTTGGAGAAGTTGGCATAGTAGTGAGCGGGGCAGGACCACACGATGCCGCGGTATTTCATCTTGCCGCGCCATGCCTCTTCACGATTCTCGTATGCTTCCAGCATCAGCTTGTTGACCTTCTTGAAGGTCTTCATGACGCGAGGATCGATGCCGCCGTCCATTTCGTAATTCCATTTGCGGAACAGCTCGTAGCAGGGGCCGATGATCTGGGGATAGGCGGTCTTATTGACTTCCCACTTCTCCAGCTCGTACTTGGTCTCCTCATTGAAGCGCTTCATAGCGGCGAAGTAAGCATCCCAACTCCACTTGGCACCGGTCTGATCTTCGATGAACTTGATGCAGGCCTTGATGTCCTCGGCAGCATCCTCCACGGTTTCCTCATACTCGTAGCGGACAGGGAAGGTCAGGTGGAAGGTGGGCAGGTCGGGGAAACGACGGGACATATAGCTGGAAGCCATCACGGAGCCGTCGCAGGGCATGGAGCTGGAGATAAAGCAGCTTCCCATGTGGGGCAGAGCGTCAATAACCAGTGCGCCGCACTCGGAAGAGGGAACGGGGCAGGTGTCGGCAGGCAGACCGTAGGATTCCACAGCATCAATGTAGGGGATGCAGGTCAACTGGTCGATCTCAGACACCAGGAACACAGGCATCAACTGATAGGGGATACCCAGCAGGTCGGGGAAGCCCGCCATGATCTGGCCCATGGTCATTTCATCGAACAGCACGAGCTTCTTGTTCAGCTCTTCGCTGTTGCCGTTCTTCCTATCGGCCTTTGCCATGAGAACCAGATTCTCGGCAACATAACGGAAAATGTCGTAGATCATCAGGTGGCTCATCTGCAGAGCCTTACCGCGCTGGCCCAGAGTGTTCTTATCCATGAAGCCCACGCAGCACATATAGGAGATCATCCAGCGATACCAGAAGGTGGTATTCAATGCGGGAATCAGATCCTTGGAGAAAGTGCCCAGCAGCAGACCCCACATCTTGACCCATTCAAAGAAGTCAATGGCAGTGCTCTCCAGACCCTTCCATTCACGGCGGACAGTGGCCATGGCACCCTTGCGATACAGGTAGCCCAGATGCTTTTCGCCGTTCTTGAGCAGGTCAATCCTCTCGTCCCTGCTCATGGCCTTGACGGTTTTGAACTCACGAACCAGACGGCGGCCGTCATCCTTGATATTGTCAAGCTGCTTCTTGCCGAAGGCTTTCCAATCGGTTTCCTTGAGCATATCGACGATAATGCCGCCGACTTCCTTCAGGTTTTCGCCCTGTGCCTTCCAATCCATATTGGTTTTGGCACGGAAGAATTTGGGGTTGGGATATTTGCTCTTACCCATTACTTGACACCTCCGTTCTTCTGGATGCGTTTGATTTCAAGAGATTCCACAAATGCCTGGAAACGGGTACGAAGCTGGCCGGAACCGCGGTTATTATACAGACGGTCGATACTCAGCACAGGCCAACCCTTTTCCTCAGCCATCACATGGCTGACCAGAGCGCGCTCAAAGCCCCAGAAGTCACAATACTTCATCTGCTCATAGATGATTCCGTCGGCCTTGAACTCACGGGCCAGACGGTCGGCAGTGGCACGGCGCTGAGCAACCTTCTCATCACTGATGTAACGGGCGCACTCGGAAACCTCCATATAATGACGGCAGATCTGATCCAAAGCAGGCTCGTCATCATTCAGCTCAATAACCTCGCGGCCGGGCGTGGAACCATAGCAGAAGCGGTCAGCCACCACCAGAGCACCGGCATCTTCGATCATCTTGGTCAGGCTGGGATCGTCAATCTCGCTGCCCACTACGGCAACTCTTGCGCGGAATGCAGGCTTTTCATCGCTCTTGCGGGTCTTCAGCTCTTCCAGCGTTTCACGCAGGTAGGGGAGGATCAGATACTTGGGGCAGGCATAGGTAACCAGATTCAGTATGTGGAACTCATAACCGGTGATCACGGGGTTGTCGGCCTTTCGCATCTCACCGATCTCGCTGATGATACGGCAAACCTCATTATGCTCAGCCACCGCTTTGCGGATGGCGGCATCGGAGGTATCCACGCCGTAGCTCTTCTCCATGATGTCCAGCAGGCGGACACGCATCTGCTTGACATACTGACGCACGGTATAGTCCTCAATCTTATAGGGCATATCGGTGTGCGTGACGAAGAAGTGGGGCTTTTCGTTCATCTTCAGCAGCTCGAAGTGCTCATAAAAGCGGTTCATCATCGAGCAGGCATCCACACCGGCCAGACCGTCCAGGAAATTATAGCCGCCTTCAATACCGCGCTCGGTCAGAGCACGGGCAAATTCGCAGGTATAATTGGACATGTAATAGGTGGCGATGTCGATGGAGCCGGTTCTCGGTGCGCGCAGGCGCACGGAGAAGCAGTTGTCAACATTGAGCAGGACCTCGGGTATATGGAAGCAGGTATAGCCTATGGCCAGCTTGCCATCGGCTTTTGCCTTTTCCACCAGCTCGTTGTCGGCGTTTTCCAGCAGATTTTCAAAGTAGATCAAATGCTTCAGATCTCTCAAGTATTACACCTCTCTCCTCATATTTTGACATCTTAAAGAATCTCTAACTTCTGCAGGGCTTCGCGGGCACCTGCGATGACAGGCGCATCGGCAGGCAAATCAAAAACACTCAGACCCTGTATATCATTGGCGGCATGTTTATTGTCGCTTCCGATATACGACAGGACCTCCGTGCCTTCAATACGGATGTAGGGGATCATTTCAACATCGCCGATACGATTGACAATGGCACCGCAGCGGTCATACATGACCAGCTCGTCGGCCACCTTTTTGATGGTGTCGATTACCTGCGTGCCTTTGCGGCTGGGGTCGGTGATGAGTATCAGATGGGTGACCTTCTCCATGACGCGGCGATTGATCTGCTCAATGCCGGCCTCTCCGTCAATGATGACATAGTCAAAATCGTGGCTGAGAAGATTGATGACTTCTTTCAAATAGGCGTTGACCTTGCAGTAGCAGCCGGCGCTTTCCGGACGGCCAATGGCCAGGAAGGAAAACTTTTGCTGCTCTACCATGGTGTCAAAAATGCGGTATCGCGCTTCACTCAGCAATTCGATGGCTTCGCGGGGCGCTCCGTCTTCTACACTTGCAACGATGCTTTTGCGAATATCATCCAGTGTTTCACGAACCTCTACGCC
This sequence comes from Clostridiales bacterium, assembly GCA_004555205.1. Lineage (GTDB taxonomy): Bacteria > Bacillota > Clostridia > Oscillospirales > Oscillospiraceae > Vescimonas. Next base: position 116,853 of record SFIY01000001.1, on the reverse strand, counting down.
CAAAGCGGTACTCAAGCCCACAGCGGGGTCGGCGTCAATGGCGAGGATACGCGCATCCGGATATGCTTCCGTCAGCAAGCGGACAAATGCCGAGGAAATGGATGTTTTTCCCACACCGCCTTTGCCGGCCACAGCCAGAATCTTGGTCTGCCGTTCCATAGCGTTTCACATCCTTTCTGATCCGTGTAACAGCGGAAAAATGTGTTGTCAATCAATACATGATTTAATCTATTTCATCTTAGCATAAAATAGGTCAATATGCAATAAAATAATTTGTATTTTACGGCACTTTTTGTTGATTATGAGAGGAAAATGTGGTATGCTTTAAAAAGCAAATCATCAGACCGCTTTTAAAAAATCGGAAAGTGAGGGCAATCTTTTGAAAAAGGATATTTTAGTACAACAATTGGTCAATAGCTTTGGCAACTGGGTCCGCACGGATTGTGAAAACCGCGAGGGCGGTACGGCTCGTATGACCAAGGAGCTTTATCCCTATCATGAGCTGTTTTCCCCCATTCAGATCAACAAGCTGACAGTGAAGAACCGTTTGGTGATGGCACCTATGGGCAACTGCCAGATGGCCGAGGAAACCGGTCGACCCAACGACAAGATGCTGCAGTATTTCTTTGCCCGTGCTGAGGGTGGTATCGGTCTGCTGACCACCGGCCTGGTCCCTATCAGCCATCATATTGATGCCTCCGTGACGGAAAAGGGCAATTACTCTTACTTCCCCCGTATCGACGGTACCCGTACCAACTTCATGGGTTGGCGCGATCTGGCACAGGGTGTGCATGCACGCGGCAGCCGTATCTTCATTCAGTTGACGCCCGGTCTGGGCCGTGTGGGTAATCCCCAGTGCCTGCTGACCAAGTTCCAGCTACCCGTGTCCGCGTCGTTCAACCCCAACTTCTATCTGCCTGATGTGCCTTGCCGTCCGCTGACAGATTTGGAATGCGACAAGATCATCAAGAACGCCGCGCAGGCCTCCATGGATGCCAAGGTCATGGGGATGGACGGCGTGTATCTGCACGGCCATGAGGGCTATCTGCTGGATCAACTGACCTCCCCGGCATTCAACCGCCGCAAGATCGGTAAGTATGCCGATTGGCAGCGTTTCGGCATTGAACTGATTAAGGCCATACGCAAGAAGGTCGGCCCTTACTATCCCATTATGTACCGCATCGATCTGAGTCTGGCGCTCAACGAAACATACGGCGAGCGCATGAACACCGTGAAGAGCCTGAAGGGCTTTAAGAACGGACGCTCCATCGCCGATACCCTGCATTACATGGAAAACCTGGTCAAGGCCGGTGTGGATATATTCGATGTGGACCTGGGCTGCTACGATAACTGGTGGCTGCCGCATCCCCCTGCAGGTATGCCTGCCGGCTGCTTCCTGGATGTGTCCAAGGTGGCTAAGGAGTACTTTGCCGCTCGCGGCGTAAAGTCCAATGTGGGCGTGGATGTGCCTATCGTTGCCGTGGGTAAGCTGGGTTATCCCGACCTGGCGGAAAAGGCGCTGCGCGACGGTAAGGCAGATATGATTATGCTGGGTCGTCCCGTTCTGGCCGATCCCGACTGGTGCAATAAGGCGTATGCAGGCAGAGTGGAGGAAATTCGTCCTTGTATCGGCTGTCAGGAGGGCTGCGTCAATGAATTTGTCGAGGGCGGCCATCCTCAGTGTGCCGTCAACCCCCGTACCGGTTTTGAAGAACTGCTGCCCGCCGTCCCCAACAAAGCGGAAACGCCGAAGAAGATCGCCGTTGTGGGCGCAGGCTGTGCCGGCTTGAACTTTGCCGTTACCGCTGCTCAGCGTGGCCACAAGGTGGATGTGTTTGAAAAGTCTGACAGGATGGGCGGCAAGATGCACGCTGCCGGTGCACCGCTGAGCAAGTATGAGCTGCACAACTACATGGATTGGCTGATCGCACAGGTCAAGAAAACCAAGGGCGTGAATGTGAAGCTGAAGACGGAAGTGACCAACGAGAAGCTGAAGGAAGGGAAGTATGACGCAATTGTGTTTGCCAACGGCAGCAAGGAAGGCCTGCCTCCCATCCCCGGTCTGGAGGAAACCCGCCATATCGAAGCCACTTGGCTGCTGACACATCCCGAAGAACTGGCTGAGACCGACAAGAAGATCGTTGTTGTCGGCGGCGGTGCCGTGGGTCTGGAAACCGCGTATTGGCTGGCAACCGAGAAGCAGCGCAAGGTCACCTGTGTGGAGATGATGGAACACTTCGAGGACGGCGCCTGCACCGCCAACCGCGGTCATTTGATCCACTACTTCGAGGCCGAGGGCGGCGAATTGATCAACTGCGCCCGCGTGATGCGCTTTGAGGACGGTCATGTGGTCATCGCACGCAACCGCTCCAAGGCGGTGCCCGATCCTTACTGCACTTGGGCACCCATCATTCCCAAGAATGTGGAGAATCCCCTGGCACCCAAGATGACCAATGAGGAGTATATCGAGCAGATCCCGGCCGATCTGGTGGTTATGGCCATCGGCAACAAGGGAGAGGATCGGCCCTTCCTGTCTGCGCAGATGGCGCATATTGCCCCGGAAATCCACAACATCGGTGATAGCTACAATACCGAAAAGCCCGGTAATATGTGGCAGGCCACCAAGGCGGCTTACAATTTGGCAATTCGCATCTGAATTTTATCGCATGGAAGGCCAGTCCCTTCGGACTGGCCTTTTACTGTTTTGTAACCTATTGTCATAGGGCTGTTGTTGCTTTCGGGAGGGGAGAAAGTATAATGGACAACGAGGAAAGACAGAAGGTGGGAGCAAACAAATGAACAAAAAGATAATTGCTTATTTGGCAGGCGGCGTGATGGCGTTGGCGATCCTGATCATCGGAGCTTTGAGCCTGATAGAAGGACGCTTTATTTTTTCGCCGCAGGTGAAGATTACACTCATCGGTGACAAGACAGTCAATCTGGAAGTGTTTTCCGATTATACGGACAAAGGCGCCACAGCCAGTATAGGCAAAAACGATTGGACGGACAAGATCGTAACAGAGGGAACCGTTGATACCAATAAAATCGGTGAATATACGATTACCTACTCCGTGACGAAGGGAAAACACACCTATTCCGCCCAACGTCTGGTTACGGTTGCGGACACAACAGCGCCGGCTTTGGAGCTGAACGGGAAATCCGAAATGACGGTATCCAGCCGGGCGTTATACAAGGAGCCGGGCTATAAGGCAACGGATGCCTATGACGGTGACTTGACCGGCGGCGTAACGGTGAAGGAAGAGCATAGCGGCGATGTATACACGCTGACCTACCATGTAAAAGACCGGTCCGGGAATGAGAGCACGGCTGTGCGTAAACTGACCATCAAGGACATTGTTGCGCCGGTTATTACACTGAAAGGCAGTGAACATGTATATATCAGTGTGGGCGATTCCTTTTCGGATAGCGGCTACACGGCGAAAGATGATTTGGACGGCGATCTGACAGACCATGTGTCGGTAAGCGGACAGGTCAATACGGAAAAGACCGGATCCTACACCGTGACCTACAAGGTTGCGGACAGGGCAGGCAATGTGGGTGTCGCTACGCGTGTTGTCAACGTCTTCTCTGACAATGTGGGCAGCAGCAAGCGGCTTTATCTGACCTTTGATGACGGCCCTTCTTCCAAAGTAACACCGCGTATTCTGGACATTCTTAAGAGTAACAATGCCAAAGCCACATTTTTTATTCTGAATTACTCCAAAGCCGATAAGGCGACCATCGAACGCGCCATCAGGGAAGGACATACCATCGGTATTCACGGCTATTCCCACGATTATGCCACGATCTATGCCAGCGACGAGGCCTTTATGAAAAATGTGTATCGTCTGCGGGACAAGCTGAAGGCCGATTTTGGATACGACGCCAAATTGGTGCGCTTCCCCGGCGGCAGCTCCAATACCGTAAGCCTTGATTATAATAGGGGCATCATGACGCGGTTGGCAAAACGGCTGGAGCAGGAGGGCTTTGCCTACTTCGATTGGAATATTTCCAGCGGTGATGCAAACGGTAACAACATTGCGCGAGAGAAGATTTACCGCAATGTGACAGAGGGCCTCTTGGGCGAGGGAAATAATGTGGTGCTGATGCACGATACCAACTACAAAACCACCACGGCTGATGCGCTGCAGGATATTATCAACTATGCCAAGGCGCATGGCTATGAGCTGCTGGCGCTGACGGAAGCAACCAGACCCTGCCACCACGGTATTGCAAATTGAATTGTTGCTATTAATAAAAAAACCTGCTATACTATTGGCAGGTTTTTTATTTTCGATAAGGAGGATATTGTTCGTGCGCGTTATCGATTTGGAAAATATCAACTATGCAATGCGTAATGAAACGCAGTTTGTGCTGCGCTGTGAGGAGGTCTTTCATGATAAGATCAGCGCCGCTGCTGCCACGATTTTGAACAGTAAAAAAGAGAAGCCCTTTGTGGCGCTGACCGGCCCCTCCGGTTCCGGTAAAACCACGACCGCCATGCGCCTGCGCGAGTATTTGGAAAATCTTGGCGTGAAGGTCTGCCTGTTGAGCATGGATAACTTCTTCCTGCCGCTGGATCAGCGGCCCCCTGAGGCTACCGACTGGGAATCGCCCTACTGCGTCAATGTGGAGCTCCTGATCTCCTGCATCAGCCGGTTGGCGGAGGGTAAGGAAGCAGAGGTGCCCTGGTATGATTTCAAGACCGGCAATACCGGCGGATACCGGACAATGCAGGGCGATAAGGATGCCATCATCATTGCCGAGGGTATCCATATGCTCAATCCGCTGATTTTTGATAAGATCCGCGAGGCGGCTAACGGCATATATGTGGCGCCGCGTACCCGTATTATCACCAATGACGACAAAATCGTGCGGCCGGAGCAGCTGCGTGTGGCGCGCCGTATGATCCGCGACTTCAATACGCGCGGTCATTCCATGCGCGACACCGTGAACCGTGCCGAGAGCGTCGATCGGGGTGAGGTGAACTATATCATGCCTCATAAGAATAATGCAGCCATTCATATCGACACATTTCACGATTATGAACCGTGTATTCTGGCCAAATACCTCAATGAGATTCCCCAGTTCCGTGAGGAATTGACGGAGGAGTTCCTGGCCGAGCACGGACTGACGGATCTGATGAAGGTCGTTAACGGCGTACCGCCGCTGAAGACGCCGTTCGTTCCTCACAATTCGATTGTGCGTGAATTTGTGGGCGGAAGCTGCTACGAATACTAAGGTTTTGACAATGACGCAGAGAAAGGGTGTGAGCCGTTGGGCTCACACCCTTGTTTTTCCTGCCGGAAGCTATTCCGCGCTGACAGAGCCGTTTTCATGACAGGCATCCAGCCGCACAGAGATCTTTTTATATACAAATACCTTGCGAGTATAAAAAACTATTGCGCAGATAAATAATTTGCGTTATAATGTGTGAAAATTTGGCGGGGGAAATGGGCAGATAAAAGCAGTTGGTAGGGAGAATGCATCATGAAACTGACGGTTTTGACAGATAATACCACACGGATTGACGCTTATTATCTGGGCGAGCCGGGTGTGAGCTACTATCTGGAGGAGGGCGAAACGCGCGTTTTGTTCGATACCGGCTACTCCGATGTGTACCTGCGCAATGCCGAAAAGCTGGGGATCGATCTGACCAAGCTGACGGCCATTGTATTCTCCCACGGCCATAACGACCACACGCGGGGAATTATCTACTTCCCCGAAACAGAGCGGCCGGTTACCATTTGTGCCCATCCCGGTGTATTGGAGCCAAAGCGCTGTGACGGTTTGATGATCGGTATGCCCCTTTCGCGGGAGGAGCTGGCGAGGCGCTTCACGCTGCAATTATCCCGCCGGCCGGTGCAGCTTAGTGAGCGCCTGACCTATTTGGGTGAGATTCCGCGCACCGTGGCGTTTGAGGGAAAAGAACCCATCGGCGAGCGCTTTGACGGCGTAAGCTGGCAGCCGGATGATCTGGCGGACGATTCGGCTTTGGCCTATCGCGGTGAGGAGGGCCTGTGGATCATCACCGGCTGCAGCCATGCCGGTATCTGCAACATCATTGACTATGCCAAAAAAGTGTGCGGCGAGGAGCGTATCGGCGGCGTGATCGGCGGATTTCACCTGTTGGAGATGACGTCCCGCGTGAAAAAAACCGCAGACTATTTGAAAAAAGAAAATCCGAAGCACCTGTGTCCATGTCACTGTACGTCTTTCCATGCCAGGGCCGCGATCCATGCGCGTATTCCGGTGGAGGAGGTATGCGTGGGCGATACGCTGGAGCTTCGATAAAAAAGGAGCGATGGTTATGTACTATGAAGTAGCAAAAGAAATCTTTGACAGGATGCCCAACGCTTACTTTGGCGCTGTGGCCGTTCGCGGTTTGGACAACACCAAACCCATCGCGGAGCTGGAGGAGATGCTGCAGGCGAATATTGCCGTTTGCGAGCAGTATTTTGCCGGAAAGAAGCCCAAGGAGACGCCTGACATCGTGCCCTATCGTGAGGCGTTCCGCGCCTTGGATATTAATCCCAACAAGTTTTTGTGCTCTATCGAAGCCCTGCTGACACGCATCGCCAAGGGCAAGGGTTTCCCGCATATCAATCCCATTGTGGATTTGGGCAACGCCGTCTCCATCAAATACCATCTGCCCATCGGCGCGCACGATCTGGATACCATCAGCGACGGATTGGAAGTGCGTTTGGCCTGGGAGGGCGATACCTTTATCGCCTTCGGAGAAACGGAGGAGGAAACGCCCGATGTGGGCGAGGCCATCTATGCCTCAGGCAGCGAAGTGCGCACCCGCCGCTGGACATGGCGGCAGAGTGAGCGCGGCAAAATCACCGAGGAAACCAAAGCCGTGCTGTTTCCCATTGACGGCTTCTCCGATGTGAATGCCGAGGAAGTGCATAAGGCGATGGAGGAGTTTGTGACGCTGCTGCACCGCTTCTTCGGTGACAGTATTGCCGTCGAAACCGGCGTGGTGGATCGGGAGCATCCCAGATTTACTTTCTTTGCATAAGACAAAGCAATGCCTGTGAGGAAATCCCTCAGGCATTGTTTTTCTATTTGCCTTTCCATGTGCCGATCCATGTGAACAAGGCACCGAGCAGGATCATGAAATCCGCCACATTCCATATCAAACGCGCCAGCTTTTTCACGGGCAGCTTGGGAAAACGGATATAGTCCGTGACACTGCCGCGGCGGATGCGGTCATATATATTGCTGATACCGCCCAGCGTAAACAGGACGATACCGGCTTTGGACAGGGTGCTTCTCCGGGAAAAATGAGGGAGGAAATACCACAAAACGGCCAGCAAAGACACGCAGGGTAAATACCTTGTCAGTGTTTGCTGCTTCTTACACAGGCCGAACATCATACCGCTGTTTTCATGATGCGTCGTGACAACATGGCCGTTTGCGGCGGAGAATGTCAGCTTCCCTTGCCGGGCGAGGTGCTTCAGCAGGCGGTCTGAGGCAAATAGGGCAGCGGCGGCAAGCAGAGCGATCCACATAGCGAAACCTCCTTAGCGTCTGCGATAATTGGGCAGCGTGAAGCCAAACACAATGCCGCATACACCACCCACAATATGGGTCATCTGCGACACATTATCGCTTTTCAGCAGGCCGTCTGAGATCTCACCGCCCAAATAGAAGACCACCACCAGAATCAGCGTCAGGGGAATACCGCCGCGCTTCATCTCCGTGAACGAGGAGAGAACGATCATCATAAACACCACGCCGCTGGCACCGAGCAGTGCCGAGCCGGGGAAGAAGATGAACTGCACCAAGCCGGTGACCAGCGCGGTAATGACAATGGTCAGTATTATCGTGCGGCTGCCGTATTTTTCCTCCAGAGCCGGACCGACCAGCAGCAACAGCAGCATATTGCCCATGTAGTGGGCATAGCCGGAATGGCCCAGCACATGGCCGAAAAAGCGTATGTAGGTCAGCGGATCGGCCAGCGAGGAGCGATAGACGCTGAAAAACTGCATCGTTGTGCGGCCGCCGGTAAGGCTGTCCAACAAAAGCGTGAGCAGACTGAGCAGCGCAAAGGTCAAAACGGCAGGAGAATTAAAACGAATCACTAATTTCTTCAAGGTAAAATCCTCTTTTCAAATGAATCTATATCGATTATAATACATTTGCGGAAAAATGTAAATAAAGGAGTGCCGTCCATGAAAAAAGCCGTAAAAGTCATTGTATGCCTTGTTTTGGCGCTGGTACTGATCGTCATAGGCTATCTTGCCTATGTGTTGATCGACTATCACCGTATCGGCAATGAAGTGATCGACAGAAACCCTGCTATCGCAGAAAAAGCGGAAGTGAATAAGGAATATGATATGGTATCGTGGAACATCGGCTTTGGCGCCTATGAAAGCGATTATGGCTTCTTTATGGACGGCGGCACGGAGTCCCGGGCCCGGAGCAAGGAGCGGCTGCACAGCAACATGGAAAAAATCGGCGGCCTGTTAGATGAACAGGAGGCGCAGTTCCTCCTGCTGCAGGAGGTAGATACCGACGCCACACGCACCTATCATGTGGATGAATATGCCATGCTGAAAGGGAAGCTGCGGGAGCATAACTATGACGATCTTTATGTATGCAACTACGATTCGCCGTATTTGATGTATCCCTTGACCCAACCCCACGGGAAATCCGTTTCGGGTATTGCCACTTTCTCGCAGTTTGGCATCCTTTCGGCGGAACGCGTGGAACTGCCGGTGGAGGACGGTGTGATGAAACTGGTGGATCTGGACCGCTGCTATGCCAAGAGCTATATTCCTGTATCGGACGGCAGAGAGCTGGTGCTTTTCAATGTGCATCTGTCGGCCTATACATCGGACGGTGCCATCGCAACGGAGCAACTGCAAATGCTGCTGCAGGATATGCAGAGCGAATATGAGGCGGGCAACTACGCCGTCTGCGGCGGTGATTTCAACAAGGATATTCTTGGTGATTCAAGTGTGTATTTCGGAAAAGCGGATGTGGCGTATAACTGGGCACAGCCACTGCCGGAGGGGATTTTTGAGGGCACGAATCTGACGCTGATAGCGCCGCTGAATGAAGCGCAGCCTGTGCCAAGCTGCCGCAATGCCGATGGCCCTTATCATGCAGGGCAGTTTGTGCTGACGGTAGACGGCTTTATTGTGTCGGATAATGTCAGTGTATCGATGACGGAGGTGATTGACACCGGATTTGCTTATTCCGACCATAATCCGGTGCATATGTCGTTCAAACTGGCTGAATAACAGGCTTTGCAACCGTCAGTTGACAAATTGCCAAGTTCGCTTTCTGGCAAGTAAAGCGGTAAATATGCTATGGTTTCCGTACCGGATCGCTCCGGCAAAACTGATTTTGAGGTGACTGATATGATATTGGCAGATAAAATCATCGACCTGCGGAAGAAGAACGGCTGGTCGCAGGAGGAACTGGCGGAAAAGCTGCAGGTGACGCGCCAGTCGATTTCCAAATGGGAGGGCGCCCAGTCTACGCCCGATTTGAATAAGATTCTGGCCATGTCCCAGCTTTTCGGCGTGACAACGGACTACCTCCTGAAGGATGAACAGGGCGAGCCGGAATATGTGACAACAGAGGATGAAATAACACCGCGCAAGGTCTCTATGGAGGAGGCCAATACGTATCTCTCCGTGACCGAGCGCACAGGTAAATGGCTGGCTCTGGGCGTGGCCATGTGCATCTGTTCGCCCATCTGTCTGATTTTGCTGGCAGGTGCGGCGGATACAGGAACAGTCAGCGAGGGCGCTGCGGCGGGTATAGGTCTGGCGGTACTGCTGCTTCTTGTGGCAGCGGCGGTCGCGCTGTTTATCTATATCGGCATGAAACGCAAGCCCTATGAATATCTGGAAAGCGAAGTCATTGAAACCGCTTACGGCGTAAGCGGTATGCTGCGCGAGAAGCAGGAACGCTATCGCGCCACTTATATGCGCCATTTGGTGATCGGCGTATGTTTGTGCATTTTGTCGGTGGTACCGCTTGCGCTGGGCGCGCTGATGGAGTACACCAGCGCCAGCATTTGGGCCACGGTAGGCGTGGGGGCGCTGCTGCTGATGGTGGCGGTGGGCATATACATGATTATCAGAGGTGCGACGCCCTGGTCGGCCATGCAAAAACTGCTGGAGGAGGGCGAGTACACGCGCCAAAATAAAACCGGCAAAAATAAGCGCCTGTCGGCCATCGGAACGGCCTATTGGATGACGGCCACGGCCGTCTTTCTGGCATGGAGCTTTATCAGCAACGATTGGAACCGCACTTGGATCATCTGGCCGGTGGCCGGCGTATTATATCCGGCGCTGATGGGACTGCTTGGCGCTTTTCGGAGAGATCAATAACAAAAATGCCTGCTCACGCAGGCGTTTTTGTTATGTATGAGCGAACAGGGAAAGGGAAGCAGGCAAATCACCGGCACCACCACAAGCGATGTCCGCCACATGCTGCCGCAGGCGCCGTAACGGGACACCTTACACGGAGCGGACTCCTTGGGAAATACTGTCAAGCTGTATTTCTCGCTCTCCTTGCCGCGTCGTTTCGCCATACGGTCAACATAAAAAATGTTCACAAAAAATTAAAAAAAGTGTTGCAAAGAGGAAAATAGTGTGCTATAGTCTATCCATCAATTTCATATTGCCCTATGAGTCTTTAAGAATCCGAAAGGAGACTGAAAGAGGAGGGGGCTCTGGAGAATCCCATTCAATTGGGTGCCGAAGGTGTAAGGCTTTGAAAGCTGAATCTCTCAGGCAAAAGGACAGAGAAACGGAATCTGCTTCCGTCTTTGCTTTTTGTGTGAGAACGCCGCTTCGGGTGTTCTCTTTTTTATTGTGTGAAATGAATAGACAGACAAAGGAGTAAATCAACATGGGATTTGAAGAAATCATTGTAAAAATCGATGACTTTGTATGGGGCATACCCCTGATCGTCCTGATCCTGGCCACCGGTATCTATCTGACCATCCGCGTGCGCGGTGTGCAGGTACGCCATCTGGGTAAGGCCCTGAAGTACATGGTGCAGAACGAAGAAGGCGGCGAGGGCGAAGTCAGCAGCTTCGGCGCTCTGTGCACGGCGCTGTCCGCCACCATCGGTACCGGTAATATCGTCGGTGTGGCGACCGCTATCGCAGCCGGCGGCCCCGGCGCCCTGTTCTGGATGCTGGTTGCGGCTTTCTTCGGTATGGCGACCAAGTTCGCCGAAGGGTATCTGGCCGTCCGCTTCCGTAAGCTGGATGAGGACGGTCACGCACTGGGCGGCCCGTTCTACTACATTGAGCGCGGCATGGGCCCCAAGTGGAAGTGGCTGGCTGTGCTGTTTGCCGTCTTCGGCGCCTGCGCCGGTCTGCTGGGTATCGGTACCTTTACCCAGATCAACGGCATTACCTCCGCTATTACCAACTTCTTTGATCCGAATCAAACCAGCAAGACCTTTACCATTCTCGGTGTTCAGACCAACATGCTGCTGGTGGGCGCCAGCATCGTGCTGACCATCTGCGTGGGTTTGGTCGTCATCGGCGGGCTGAAGCGTATCGCCAAGGTGACAGAGGTTGTGGTGCCTTTCATGGCCGTGCTGTACGTTCTGTTTGCTCTGATCCTGCTGGTTTGCAATGTGACCAAGATCCCCGCCGCCGTGGTGGAGATTGTTACCGGTGCATTCAATCCCAGCGCTGTGACCGGCGGTGCGGTCGGTACGATGCTGATCGCTATGCAGAAGGGTATCGCACGCGGTATCTTCTCCAACGAGGCCGGCCTGGGTTCTGCGCCTATTGCCGCTGCCGCCGCTAAGACCAAGGATTTCACCCGTCAGGGTCTGGTTACCATGACCGGTACCTTTATCGACACCATCATCATCTGCACGATGACCGGTTTGTCCATCGTGATCGGCGGAAGCTGGAAGCCTGAGCTGGGTTTGGAAGGCGTGCAAATCACCACCCATGCGTTCCAGAGCGGCCTGCCCTTCAATCCCACTGTGTCCGCTTTCGTGCTGATGATCTGCCTGGTCTTCTTCGCTTTCACCACCATCCTGGGTTGGGATTACTACGGTGAGCGCTGCGTGGAGTACCTGTGCAACGGCAAGCAGAACCTGGTGAAGATCTACCGTTACCTGTTTGTGCTGGCGATCTTTATCGGCCCGTTCATGACCGTATCCTCCGTTTGGACCATTGCCGATATTTTCAACGGTTTGATGGCGCTGCCTAACCTGGTGGCTCTGCTCGTTCTGGGCGGCCTGATCGGCAAGGAAACCAAGGAGTACTTTGCCAAGCAGAAAGCACCCAAGGTGGAATAACTGTATGTTGAGGATACTAAGCGCGCTGCATCTTGCAGCGCGCTTAGCATCCGGACAAAAATAGCGTGTACGGCGATGATTTGCAAAAAGATGGGAAAAATTAAAATTTAGGGTTGACATTTGGCGGTACGCAAGGTATACTAAACAAGTCGTCAGGGAACAGAACTGATGAACGACAACAAAATATGGGGGTATAGCTCAGCTGGGAGAGCGCTTGAATGGCATTCAAGAGGTCAGCGGTTCGATCCCGCTTATCTCCACCAAAAAACCTTGAAAACCTTGTGCTTTCAAGGTTTTTTATTTGCGGTATTTATCTGCAGATAATATATGACAACAAAAATGGCACACGATTGCCGTATCCGATACAGGAGGAAAAACACATGACCTCATTACACGAAGAAATATCACGACGCAGGACTTTTGCCATTATTTCACACCCCGATGCCGGTAAGACAACACTGACGGAAAAATTTCTGCTTTACGGCGGAGCGCTTGCACAGGCCGGTGAGGTGAAGGGCAAACGCGCCCGCGCGGCCACCTCGGACTGGATGGAGATCGAAAAACAGCGCGGTATCTCCGTGACTTCGTCCGTGATGCAGTTCCGCCACAACGGCTTTTGCGTCAATATTCTGGATACCCCGGGCCATCAGGACTTTTCTGAGGATACCTACCGCACGCTGATGGCGGCAGACAGTGCCGTGATGGTGATTGACGGCGCAAAAGGCGTGGAGCCGCAGACCAGAAAGCTGTTCAAGGTGTGCGCTATGCGCCATATTCCCGTTTTTACCTTTATCAACAAGATGGACCGCGAAACACGCGACCCCTTGGCACTTTGCGAGGAAGTGGAACGGGAGCTGGGGATCCATGTTTACCCCGTCAACTGGCCCATCGGCTGCGGCAGCGAGTTTAGGGGCGTGTATGACAGAAAGAAGAAGTCCATTCTGCATTTCACTGATGCCGGTCACGCCAGAAAGGCCGCCGTTACAGAAGTGGAACTGGATGACCCGACGCTGCCGGATCTCATCGGTGAGCGATTGACCAACACCCTGCGCGAGGATGTGGAGCTGTTGGGCGCCGGTGAGGAGTTCGACTTGGAAGCCGTGCAAAACGGTACCCTGTCCCCGGTGTTTTTCGGCTCGGCTTTGACCAACTTCGGCGTGGAGCCGTTTTTGGAGGCCTTTTTGAACATGACCACCGCACCCCTGTCACGGGAAAGCGATCAGGGTGTGATCGACGCTTTTTCTCCGGACTTTTCCGCGTTTGTCTTTAAGATCCAGGCCAATATGAACAAGGCCCACCGTGATCGCTTGACCTTTATGCGCATTTGCTCGGGTAAGTTTGAGCGCGATCGGGAGTATTACCATGTGCAGAGCGGTAAAAAAATGCGCCTGAGCCAGCCGCAGTCCATGATGGCGGCCGAGCGCGAGATCGTTGACGAGGCCTATGCCGGTGATATTATCGGTGTGTTCGACTCCGGGTTATTTGCCATCGGTGATACCATCACCGTGCCGGGCAAGAAATTCCGTTACTCCGGTATCCCGTCCTTTGAGCCGGAAATGTTCCGCTCGGTTTCGCCCAAGGACACCATGAAGCGCAAGCAGTTCATCAAGGGCGTGGAACAGATTGCGCAGGAGGGCGCGATTCAAATCTTCAAGTTCCCCGGCAGCGGCTACGAGGATATTGTGGTGGGCGTTGTGGGCTCGCTACAGTTTGATGTGTTTGAGTACCGGATGAAGAATGAATACGGTGTGGAGCTGCGTATGCAGGGGCTGCCTTACAGCCATCTGATCCGCATCAAGGAATATCCCGGCAAAATGGAGGATATTACCCTTTGCACCGATTCCCGCGTACTGCAGGATTTCCGCGACCGTTATTTTATCGCCTACTGCGGCGCCTGGTCATTGGGGTTCCTGACCAAGAACAACGACGGCCTGGTGCTGGACGACCAGTTGAGCGTATCACAATGAAAAAGGAAAAAATACCCATGACACAGATTCTCTGCATCATGGGTATTTTTATAAATACGCTTATGTCTTCTGCGCGTCAATTTTTTCTTTCAGCTCCGGCAGGTAATGTATTTCGCGCTGCTTTGCTGCAGAAAATAAAGGAAGCATACATCTCATCAGTAAGCGAGAGGGGAAGACGAACATGAACAGATTATCTCGGGAAAAATCACCGTACCTGCTGCAGCACAAGGACAATCCGGTGGATTGGTATCCGTGGTGCGACGAAGCGTTTGCGAGGGCCGAAAGCGAGGACAAACCTGTTTTTCTCAGCATAGGCTACTCCACTTGCCATTGGTGTCATGTAATGGCCCACGAATCCTTTGAAGATGAGGAGGTGGCGGCAGAGCTCAACGAACATTTTATATGCATCAAGGTGGACAGGGAGGAGCGGCCCGACATTGACGCAGTGTATATGAGAGTCTGCCAGGCGATGACAGGCGCCGGCGGCTGGCCGATGACGGTACTGCTCACACCGGAGCAAAAACCGTTCTTTGCCGGCACATATTTCCCCAAGCACAGCCGCTACGGTCAGCCGGGATTGCTGGCGCTGCTGCAGGAGGTGGTCAGGCTGTGGGAAAATGACAGGGAGAGCCTGCTGCAAACAGGCGAACGGATCACGGATTTTCTGCGGCAAACAAGCGAAAAAACCGCCCACCCCGACAAAGCTCTTTTGAACAGCGCCTATTGCGCCCTGCGCAGCAGTTTTGATGCAAAATGGGGCGGTTTTGGTACGGCACCGAAATTTCCTACGCCGCATAATTTGCTGTTTCTTATGGCATACGGAGAATGGGATATGGTAGAGACCACGCTGACCGCCATGGCACGCGGCGGTATCTTCGATCAGATCGGCGGCGGATTTTCACGCTATTCCACCGACCGCCAATGGTTTATACCGCACTTTGAAAAGATGCTCTATGACAATGCGCTGCTGATGCTTGCCTACCGTCAGGCAGGCGAACAAACACAAAATACCGCGTATGCGGACATAGCAGACCGCACGGCCCGTTATCTGCTGCGTGAGCTGCAATCGCCGCAGGGCGGTTTTTACTGCGGACAGGATGCCGACAGTGAGGGAGTGGAGGGGAAGTACTATGCCATGCGGCCCCATGAGATCAAGGACGTTTTGGGCAATGCCGAGGGCGAGGCATTTTGCCGCGTGTACGGTATCAGTGAAACGGTGAATATACCCAATCGCATTGAGTCCATGGAATCGCCGTGGCGTGAGGAGCGGCTGCAAAAGCTCTATGACTATCGCAGGGCACGCACCAAACTGCACACGGACGACAAAATACTGCTGTCTTGGAACGCCTGGACGATCATTGCGCTGGTACGCTGCGGCTATACGGACGATGCCGTTCGTTGCTGCCGGTTTATCGAAGAAAATATGACAGACGCCGATAACCGGCTGTATTTGCGCTATCGTGACGGTGAGGCGGCCAACGATGGGCAGTTGGACGATTATGCGGTGTATGCGCTGGCACTGCTGGCCCTGTACCGCGCGACTTTGAACATTGACTATCTGGAGCAGGCAATTTTTCGCGCAGAGCAGATGATGGACTTTTTCGAGGATGAAAACGGCGGCTATTTTCTCACGGCGCATGATGCCCCGCCGCTGATCCACCGGCCCAAGGAAACCTATGACGGCGCTATCCCGTCGGGCAACTCCGTGGCGGCGATGGTATTGGAAATGCTGGCACAGCTCACAGGCGAGAACAGATGGCGTGAGGCGGCCGACCGCCAGCTCCGGTTTGCGGCAGGACAGGCTGAGGATTATCCTGCGGCACATTGCTTTGCCATGCTGGCCATACAGCGTGCGCTGAAACCGGGCAGGGAACTGGTTGTCTGCGGAGAAGAACTGCCGGAGGAAATAAAGAAGGGGCTGCCGGAGGATTTGAATGTGCTGTATAAATCATCGAAAAATGCCTCGCGTCTTGCCAAGTGTGCGCCCTTTACGGCGGATTATCCTGTGCCCGAGCACGCTGCCAACTGGTATTTGTGCGAAAACGGCACTTGCCGCAGGGCGGTGACGGACTTTACGCAATTGCCCCTTTCATGAAAGAAGCAATTGCGGATTGCTATATCAGTGGCTTTATGGTATGATAAATAAAAAATATGTACCTTGAGTCATAAAAAGGAGAAACAAATGAAGATTACAGAAAATCCTGATAAGAAGATCGTCAAAATGATTCGTGAGGGACTGGAAAAGACCGGTGGGTATTGCCCGTGCCGCAGGGAAAAAACGCCGGAAACCAAATGTATGTGCAAAGAATTCCGGGATCAGATGAAGGACCCGAATTTTGAAGGCTTTTGCCACTGCCTGCTTTATTACAAATCCAATAAGGAAGCATGATGAAGCAATATTTTTTGTTTAGTCATTGACATTTTTGCACATGCTATTGTTGCTGGATGTACGCAGAAAAGAACAAAAATAAAAGATATGACGAAAATAAACGGAGGGCTGAACAATGGCGGAAATCAAGTTAACCGATCAGAATTTTGAACAGGAAGTTTTGCACGCGGATCTGCCTGTGCTGGTGGATTTTTGGGCAAGCTGGTGCGGCCCGTGCCGGATGCTGTCGCCGGTCATTGCGGAAATCGCAGAGGAATATGCCGGAAAAGTGAAAGTGGGCAAAGTAAATGTGGACGAGCAGCCGAATCTGGCCAACCGATACGGGATTGCAAGTATTCCTACGGTGATGCTGTTCAAAAACGGTGAGGTGGTCAACACTTCTCTGGGTTACCGACCGAAAAATGACCTGGAAACAATGCTGAAGTAAGAAAAATGATATTGTATAAAGCACCGCCGCCATGCAACATGGCGGCGGTGCTTTATACAGGGATAATTTGCTATCGGAACAGGGTGTCGTGATGAACGGGACGGTAAAACAGCGCCTCGGCTCTGTCAAAATCATCGGTTTCGCCCAGCACCCACATGAGCTTTGCCAATACGGCTTCGCTGGTCATGTCGTGGGCCTCCAAAACGCGCAGACTGTTTTTCAGTATGCTGCCCACGCGGTAAACGGAGAGGTCACTGCCCTCATTGGGCACCTGCGTTGTCATGACGATCAGCTTCCTGCGTTCCACGGCACGCTTGATCTGCTGATAGAAGTCGGAGTATTCCGGCAGACCGCCTACACCGAAGCTCTCCACCACAAGGCCGTCGTACCGGTCGATGGCATAACGCATCACATCGTTGCGCATGCCCGGCGTCAGCTTCAGCAAGCCCACATTCGCGTTGAGGTTGTCGTAAAATACCGTTTCGCCGCTGTAGGGTTCCGGTACATAGCGAATGACCCTGCCGTCCTCTACGCGGGCCAGCTCGGGGAAGTTGATGCTGCCAAACGCCATGAAGCGTTTGGAGTAATTTTTTCGCGCCCGGGTTCCGCAGATGACGGCACCGGAAAAGACAATGACAACGCCGTGACTGCCCTCATCGACGGCATAGATGAGTGCGTCTATCATGTTGCGCTTGGCATCGGTGATCTCCTCACCGATGGGTTTTTGCGCACCGGTAAGAACGATAGGCTTTTTGCTGTTTTGAATCAGATAGCTGAGACCTGCGGCGGTGTAAGCCATGGTGTCTGTGCCGTGGGTGATGACGAAGCCGTCATAACGGTCATAGTTTTCGGTGATGATCTCCGCCAAAATCAGCCAGTGTTCGGGACGCACATTGGTGCTGTCAAGGCTGAAAGCCTGGATACAATCCACATCACAGATATCGGAGATGGAAGGAATACTGTCAATCAACTGCTTGCTGTCAAGATCGGGGGTCAATCCGTCAGCGGAAGGCTTTGAGGCGATGGTGCCGCCTGTTCCGATAATCAGTATCTTTTTCATAGATGCCTCCTTGTCGGTTTACATTGTTCTGATGAAGACTTATTTGATCCGCTTGGCGTATTTTTTCAGGTAAAAACGTCGCTGCTGCGCCGCATCCATGAGGGAGAGGGGAGCGGTATTTGCCGCATAGAGTGCGGCAGCACAATTCTTGTTAACAATCATTGCTGCCGCCTCGGCATCCGGCTCAACGCACAGCGCACCCTGGCCGCGAATCAAGACAGCGCCGCGGTTTCTTAAACCTTGCGCCGCTGCGGCCATCGCTACGCAGCGGGCATAAGGGCCCACGATCTGTGCAAAATCATCAATGTAAGGACGCAGCTTGGCATTGCGCTGACAAAAACGGTCGATATAGCGGCTGCGCTCCAACAGGGCCGTACCGTGTCCGGCAATAGCGACTTTTGTGATCTCTGCGGCTTCATCAACGGCGACACGCCGTGCAAACAGCGCTTTGCAGTTTTGCTCCAGCTCCTCTGCCACGGTAAAGGCATCGTCATAGTCGCTGCCCAAACATAACGCGCCGTGACGCGCCATCAAAAATGCTTTGCTTTCCGGATGAGCAGTGATGGTCTTCGCCAGAGATTCCTTCAACGCGACGGAGCCGGGCTTACCGTAAGCGGCACAGGGGGCAAAGGGCGTATCCTCGCAGGCGGCACATACGGCGGAGGCGTAAAACTGATGGGTATGGATCACAAAGGAAATATCTCTGCGCAGTTGATAGGCGGCAAGATGTACGCCACATTCGCTGCTGGGCTTATTTGAAGCCGTGTAAGAGCCGTCTGTAATGTTTACCTTGACCAAATCCTCCGGCTTTAATGTGTCATAGGCCCTGCCGCTGGGCGTGATGACAAATTGTGTATCGCAGATGCGTGCGCTGATATTGCCCCATGTGCGGGCGATCAGCTTTTTCTCCGTCAGAAGCAGACCGGCCTGGATGACAAGGCGGCGCGCTTCCTCTTCATGATATGGCATGGCAGTATCTCCGTTTCTGCTTCGTTTCTGTAATATGCTCTGAAAAGAACGTACCACCGAAGCGGCACCTTGTCAAGAGGATAGAGAAGATATTGAAGATAATCCGGAGATATGGTACAATGATGAAAAAAGCAGGAGGCAGTCAGGTGAAACGAGCAAAACGGACAATGGCGATCATAGGCGGCGTACTTGCCGTGGGGACGGCCTGCGCCTGTGCAGTGGGAGCTGTTATCAAGCTATTATTGGACGAAGCACTGGACCGGGAAGAGCCGGCGCTGTTTCGTAAAGACAGGGACAGCATTACCGGCGGCTTCAACGAAACGGATATTTACAAAGCGGGGCAGGCACCGGCGAAAGCGCTGCGTGAGAAGGTCACCTGCCGTGTGGAAATCACCAACCGCGACGGCGTCAAGCTGGTGGGGCACTGGTATCCCTGCGAGAACGCCAAGCGCGTGGTGCTGGCCATGCACGGCTGGCGCTCGGCATGGTATCGGGATTTCGGCGCTTCCTCCGATTTCTGGCATGACAATGGCTGCAGTATACTCTATGCCGAGCAGCGCGGACAGGGGGAAAGCGGCGGTGAAACCATGGGATTTGGCATTACCGAGCGCTACGACTGTCTTGACTGGCTTGCCTGGCTGGAGGCACATACGGAAAAAGAACTGCCTATCTATCTGGCGGGTATCTCCATGGGCGCTACAACGGTGCTGATGGCCGCGGGATTGGAGCTGCCGGATCGGGTGCATGGTATCATGGCCGATTGCGGCTTTACCTCACCGCAGGACATCTGGCGCCATGTGGCAAAGAAGAACTTACACATACCTTATGACCTGCTGCGCCGCCCGATTGACCGCATGTGCCGCCGAAAAATCGGCTGCGGGCCGGGTGATGACTCCACGGTGACGGCGCTGCAAAAGAACACGAAGCCGGTGCTGTTGATCCACGGTACGGACGATAGCTTTGTGCCGCCGGAAATGACACTGCAAAACTACCGGGCTTGCAAGGCGCCATGCCGATTGCTCATCGTGCCCGGTGCTGAGCACGGCGTGAGTTATCTGGTCGATCGGGAGGGATACGAGGCCGCCGTAAAAGAGTTCTGGCAGGAGTTTGATTAAAAAAAGACGATTCGCAAAAATGCGAATCGTCTTTTTTTCAGTGATTGGCAAAACGGGAGAGGAACTGCTTGGTGCGTTCCTCCTTGGGATGGTTGATGACCTCTTTCGGGTCGCCCTCTTCCACAATGACGCCGCCGTCCATGAAGATGACGCGGTCGGCTACGTCCCGGGCAAAGGCCATCTCGTGGGTGACAATGACCATGGTCATATTTTCTTCCGCCAAGGAGCGGATGACCTTCAGAATTTCGCCGGTCAGCTCCGGGTCAAGCGCGGAGGTAGGCTCATCAAAGAAAAGGATCTGAGGATCCATGGCCAGTGCGCGAGCAATGGCTACACGCTGCTGCTGACCGCCGGAGAGCTGATAGGGATAGGCGTCAGCCTTGTCGGCCAGCCCCATTTTCTCAAGCAGGGCCATGCCGCGCTTGACAGCGTCGTCCTTGCTGCGGCCAAGCACATTGATCTGTGCATCGGTCAGATTCTTCAACACGGAGTAGTGGGGGAAAAGGTTGAAATTCTGGAAGACCAGACCGAAATAGCCGCGGATATTCTTTAGCTGAGCCTTGTCGGCATAGACCGATTGACCGGCTTCATTATTCCTGGCAGCATAGTTGCCCAGGTATATCAGATCGCCGCCGTCCATGGTCTCCAAAAGTGTCGCACAGCGCAGCAGGGTGGACTTGCCGCTGCCGGAGGGGCCGATGATGGCCACGACCTCGCCTTCTTCAACGGAAAGACTGATGTCTTTGAGAACATGCAGGGAGGCATCGTTAAAGCTTTTTTGTGCATGATTTATTTCCAACAGTTTCATAGCGGCACCTCCTTATTTATAGTAATCCATGCTCTTTTCGATTTTGCCCATTACAAAGTCAACGACCGCGTTAAACACAAAATAGAACACGCCGGCCACAAGGAAGGGCATGAAACTGGTTTCGGAGTTGGCAATCTGCTTACCGACGGTGAACATCTCCGCGTAGGAAACGGTGAAAGCCAGAGAGGTGTCCTTTACCAGCGTAATGACCTCGTTGGTAATACTGGGCATAATACGCTTGATGACCTGAGGAAGAATGATATGAAAAAATGTCTGCGTTTTGGTATAGCCCAACACCTCGGCGGCCTCATACTGACCTACCGGCATGGATTCAATACCGCCGCGGTAGATTTCCGCAAAATAGGCCGCATAGTTGATGGCAAACGCGATGACCACAGGGATCAGCTTATTGCGAAAGCCCGAAACCTCGAACAGATAGTAAGGGCCGTATGTAACCGCAATGAGCTGCAGCATCAATGGCGTGCCGCGGAGAATGGAGATGATAACCCGCGTGATACCGGAGATGATCTTGCTCTTGCTCATGCGCATCATCGCAACAATCATACCCAGCGGCAGGGAAAACAGAAGCGTCAGGAAGAAGATGGCACAGGTTTTCGTCATGCCTTCGGCCATCAGCTTGATCATTGTCAATAGTGTCATGGAAATTCCTCTTTCTTTACGCACATAACCCCGGAAGCATTGCCATGCTTCCGGGTTATGTGATGAATCAGCCTTTTGTGAATCAGCCCAGGAAAATCAGGTTGTTCACAATGTCGGGATACTTTTCAGCGATCTCGGCGTAGGTGCCGTTTTCAACCAGCTTGGCCACAGCATCCTCGATGGAAGCGCACAGCTCTGCATCGTCAGCGCGGAAGGCAATACCGTACTGCTCGGCGCCAAGATTCTCGTCGATAATGGTAAAGCCCTCGTTCTTGGCGGCATAAGACTCAGCCACGGGCTTGTCAACGAACACCGCATCCACACCGTTGCTGTCCAGCTCGGTGAAGCACTTCAGGAAGCTGTCGCAGGTAGTCAGCTCATCGAAAGTGGCAGCCATATCAGCCAGATCACCCTTCAGCAGGGACTCACCGGAGGTGCCCAGCTGAACGGCAACAACCTTACCGGCCAGATCGGCAGAAGACTTGATATCGCTGCCTTCCTTGACCATGATGACCTGCGTGTTGTCATAGTAAGGGGCGGAAATCACATAACCGGCCTCCTTCATGCTGTCCAGAATGGTCATACCGGACCAAATGCAGTCGCACTCCTTGGCATCCAACTGCACCAGCTTCTGATCCCAGTTCACGCTGAACACTTCAAAGTCCCAGCCCAGCAGATCACAGGCTGCCTTGCAGATCTCCACATCAAAGCCGTTGTACTCGCCGTTTTCGTCCAGATAGCTGAAGGGGGGATACTCAGGGTCGATTCCCATGATAAACGTCTTTTTGCCGTCGTCTCCTTCGTTATTGTCGGCGTTGCCGCAGGCAACCAGGCTCAGCGCCATTACCAGCGCCAGAACCAATGCTAACACTTTTTTCATTTCTCTTTCCTCCAATTCGTTCTTTTTGCACGATTTCGTGCCTATTTATTTACTACGCTAACAATTTACCACTTTATCGAACTAATGTAAAGAGGTAGATGTGACAAAGAATTATTTCTATTGTCGGCGCGAAATATGCAATATGCACAAAATGCAGGAACTTTGACAGATTTGCGGCGGAAAACATGGAAAAAGGGGATGGCAGCGTCTTTACGCGGCCACCCCCATATCGTATCTGCGAGTAAGTCTGTAAGCCGGGTTCTGTCTTGACAGTCATCTATCTAGCCGCAGCGTTGCCGCTGCGGTCAAGCCACCCCGGGAGCGGTCGGGCCAACCATATGCTCCCATACCGGTGTTGCTCCGGATAGAGTTTACAGCATCGGTCTGTTCCCAGCCGATGGGTGAGCTCTTACCTCGCCTTTCCACCCTTACCGGCAGAGCAATGCCCTGACGGCGGTATATCTCTGTTGCACTTTTCCTGAAGTCGCCTTCGGCGGGCGTTACCCGTTATCCTTGCCCTGCGGAGCCCGGACTTTCCTCATGAACAGGCTTTCGCCTTGTTCCCGCGACTGTCTGACTTACTCGCTATGTTCATTTTACATAAGACCGCGGGGAAAGTCAACGACACAGCCGCCGCTTTTTAAGGAATATTTTTCATTGAACTATGATAATAAATGCGGTATAATACATTAGTTAAATAAATGGATAGGGGAGGAATCTCCATATGACTTTGCAGGAATATTTGGATACATTAAAAGGCAAGACCGTGGCTGTGATCGGTATCGGCGTGAGTAATACGCCGCTGCTGCGTATGCTGCTGCGCGCCGGCATAGATGTGACGGCTTGCGATAAGCGCCGGCGGGAGGATTTGGGCGAGCTGGCGGAGGAACTGGAATCGCTGGGCGCCCGGCTGCAGTTGGGTGAGAACTACCTCAAGGGCTTGCGGCAGGATGTGATTTTCCGCACACCCGGTTTGCGTCCCGATGTGCCGGAGCTTTTGGAGGCTATGGCACAGGGCAGTACATTGACCAGCGAAATGGAAGTGTTCTTTGAGGTTTGCCCCTGTCCCATCATTGCCGTGACCGGCAGCGACGGCAAGACCACCACGACCACCATTATTGCCGAGCTTTTAAAGGCGGCCGGCTACACCGTCCATGTGGGCGGGAACATCGGACATCCTTTGCTGTGTGAGGCGGGGGAGATGAAGGCCTCCGACTATGCGGTACTGGAGCTTTCTTCGTTCCAATTGATGACGATGCAGCGCAGTCCCCATATTGCGGTGGTAACCAATCTGGCGCCCAACCATCTGGATATGCACAAGGGCATGGAGGAATATGTGGCGTCCAAGGAAAATATTTTCCGCCATCAGACGGAAGGCGACATTGCCGTGTTCAATAGGGATAACGAGATTACCCGCGAGCAAGGCGGCCGCGCAGTTGGCTCGGCGCTGTATTTCAGCCGTCAGGCCGAAGTGGAGCAGGGTGTGTTCCTGCGCGGTGATGACATGATCCTGCGCAGGAACGGCACGGAACGCCGGATCATGACCACCGAAGATATTCGCCTGCCCGGCGTTCACAATGTGGAAAACTACATGGCGGCGATTGCTGCGGTGGACGGATTGGTCAGTGATGAGGTGATCCGTCGGTTTGCACGGGAGTTTAACGGTGTGGAGCACCGCATTGAGCTGGTGCGCACCTACCGCGGCGTGCGGTTTTATAATGACTCCATTGCCAGCAGCCCCTCCCGCACGATTGCAGGTCTGCGCTCCTTTCAGGAGAAGGTGATTTTGATTGCCGGCGGCTACGATAAGCACATTCCCTTTGACGTGCTCGGGCCGGAGATCGTGGCGCATGTGAAGCTGCTGGTGCTGTGCGGCGCTACGGCGGATAAAATCAAGGAGGCGGTGGAGCATGCGCCGGGTTATGCCCCGGGTAAACCTGAGATAGCCATGGTATCTCCGTTCCGGGCCGCGGTGGAATTTGCCCGCGACAGAGCCGTCAGCGGCGATGTGGTGACGCTGTCGCCGGCCTGCGCCGCCTTCGACCAGTTCCAAAACTTTATGGTGCGCGGCAAGACCTTCAAGACCATCGTCAATAGCTGGGAAGCATAAGGAAAAGCTGTGAGGGCATACACTTTTTCGGAGGTGTGTGCCGTGAATAGATGGCGCTTTGTACGCATGAGCGGACGGCAGCGGGCGGCGGTGTGGCTGTCGCTTTTGGCAGCGGCCCTGATTGCGCTGTGCTGCGTGGCACTGCTGCACATGAAACCCATCGTGACAAGCCTTGCCACGGCCAGCGTGTCCAATAAAGTCAACCGCATTGTGGCCGCTGCGGTGAATGAGGCGGTGGAACGCGGCGAGATCGACTACGGTACGCTGGTGTCCTTTGAAAAGGACAGTGAGGGGCATGTGGCGGCGCTGCAAAGCAATATGGCCGAGGCAAGCCGCCTGCAAACGGCTATTTGCGATGATATTTTGCAGCGGCTCTCCGAGGTCTCCACGGTGAAGCTCGCAATCCCGCTGGGGACGCTTACCGGTTCAACGCTGCTGGCAGGCCGCGGGCCGTCTATCCATGTCAAAATGCAGTCGGTAGGCTCGACTACCGCCACCTTTCACAATGTGTTTACGGCGGCAGGCATCAACCAGACCAAACACCAGATCCTGCTGGATGTGGATGTGTATGTCAGCATTCTGCTGCCGACCTTTTCCACCTATACAAAGGTATCCAATGAGATTGCCGTGGCAGAAACGGTGATTGTAGGAACTGTGCCGGAAAATTATACCTATTTCAGTACCGCACCGGATGAAATTAAAGAATATGCAGAGGAATATATTATGAACAACGGATAAGAGGATGACGATATGGATTACCGTGAAGAAATGAAGCAGTTGAGGGATACACTCAATGAGAATGCCCGGCTTTACTATACGCTGGATGCCTCCACCATGTCCGACTATGAATACGACCGGCTCTACCGCCGCCTGCAGGATTTAGAGCGCCAGCATCCTGAGGAAATTACGCCCGATTCCCCCACACAGCGCGTGGGAGATCAAACCCTGAACGATTTTGCCGAGGTAATGCATCCTGTACCGCTGGAGAGCCTGGAGGATGTGTTTGACGGCGATGAGGTAAGGGCGTTTTTGCAGAAGGTAAGAGAAACGCTGCCGCAGGCGGCATACAGCGTGGAGCCGAAGGTTGACGGCCTGTCCGTGGCGCTGGAATACCGCAACGGTGTGTTTTATCAGGGAGCGACCCGCGGTAACGGACGGGTGGGCGAGGATGTAACGGAGAATCTGCGGACGATCCGTTCGATTCCCAAAACGCTGCCGGAAAAACTGCCGCGATTGATCGTGCGCGGCGAGGTGTATATGGCGCGCAGTGTATTTGAGGAGATCAACGAGCGGTTGGAGCTGGAGGGCAAAACCCTGATGGCCAATCCCCGCAACGCGGCGGCAGGTTCCCTGCGGCAGAAAGACCCCAGAATCTGCGCGCAGCGCCGGCTGGACATCGCCGTGTTCAATCTGCAGTTGGCAGAGGGACGGGATTTTGCCACCCATACGGAATCCATCGCCTATCTCCGCGAACAGGGATTTCCGACGATTCCCCATGCGCTGCTGTCCGATGCCGATGACATACTGCGTGAAATCGACCGGCTGGGCGATACACGCATGACATTCCCCTTTGATATTGACGGCGCAGTTGTAAAGCTAAACGACTTGTCAGACCGTGACATATTAGGCAGTACGGCCAAATGCCCCAAGTGGGCGGTGGCCTATAAATATCCGCCGGAGCAGAAAGCCACCAAGCTGAAAAATATTGTGGTGCAGGTGGGTCGCACCGGCGTACTGACACCCAAGGCGGAGCTGGAGCCTGTTCGTCTGGCAGGTACGACGGTGACCTACGCCACACTGCACAATCAGGATTATATTACGCAAAAGGACATTCGTATCGGGGATACCGTTATCGTGCAAAAGGCAGGGGAGATCATTCCGGAGATCGTGGAGGTGGTAAGGCAAGAGCGTCCTGCCGGTACGAAGCCTTACTGTCTGCCGACTGTTTGCCCTGTGTGCGGCGCGCCGGTGGCGCGCGATGCGGACGGCGCGGCGATCCGCTGTACCGGCGCGGAGTGCCCGGCCCAATTGCTGCGGAATCTGACCCATTTTGCCGGCCGCAATGCCATGGATATTGACGGTTTAGGCCCTGCGGTGCTGCAGCAGTTGGTGGAGGCAGGCTTGGTAGCCAATGCGGCGGATCTATACGATCTGTCGGTGCAGGATATGGCCCGGTTGGAGCGTATGGGGGAAAAGTCGGCGCAAAATGCGGTGAACGCCATTGCCAAGTCGAAGGAAAACGACCTGTGGCGATTGATCTATGCCCTGGGGATTCGTCAGGTAGGAGAGAAGGCCGCCAAAGTGATTGCCGCTCATTTTGGCTCATATGATGATTTCGCCTCGGCCTCTATGGAGGAGCTGGTCGCCATTGACGATATCGGTGAGGTGACAGCGGAATATATCCGCGCATGGGTCAACAGCCCCCAGTCACAGGACCTGATGGCACGACTGAAGGCGGCAGGCGTAAACATGGTCTGTAAAGAGGAACGACTTGACAACCGCTTTGCCGGAATGACCTTCGTACTGACTGGCGCGCTGGAGCGCTTTACCCGCGATGAAGCAGGGGAAATGATCGAAAAGCGCGGCGGAAAGAGCAGCGGCAGTGTGTCAAAAAAGACCACCTATGTGGTGGCAGGCGAAAATGCCGGCAGCAAGCTGCGTAAGGCGCAGGAGCTGCACATTCCCGTTTTAACGGAAGAGGAATTTTTGGATTTATTGAAGTAAATCACAGGGCGGTCATCCCGGACAGGATGGCCGCTTTTTGTTTTTCTTACAAAAATGAGGGATGACAGATTGACATTTTCCATGTAAATATATAAAATAAACAAAGTATAAGTTGTATGCTATGTATAGTAGACATACTTATAGAGGATAAAATGGATAACAGGAGGAAAAGCAAATGAGTAAGATCATGAAGATCTGCGACGGTAACGAAGCTGCCGCATACGTGGCGTATGCCTTCTCCGAAGTCGCCGCAATCTACCCGATCACCCCGTCCTCTCCCATGGCGGAGCATGCCGACGAGTGGTCTGCAAAAGGTCAGAAAAACATTTTCGGACAGAGCGTTCGCCTGGTGGAAATGCAGTCCGAGGCAGGCGCCTGCGGTGCTTGCCACGGTGCCCTGGAAGCCGGTGCGCTGGCTACTTCCTTTACCGCATCTCAGGGCTTGATGCTGATGATCCCCACCATGCACCGTATCTCCGGTGAGCGTTTGCCCGGCGTGCTGCACGTGGCTTCCCGTACCGTTGGTACCCACGCGTTCTCCATCTTTGGCGACCATTCCGATGTGATGAACTGCCGTCAGACCGGTTTCGCCATGCTGTCTTCCGGCAGCGTACAGGAGATTATGGATCTGGCCGGTGTGGCACATCTGTCTGCCATCAAGGCACGCATCCCCTTCCTGCATTTCTTCGATGGCTTCCGTACCAGCCACGAAATTCAGAAGGTGGAAGGGCTGGAGTATTCCGATTTTGCCAAGCTGGTGGATTACGACGCGCTGGCTGCTTTCCGCGCCAACGCATTGAACCCCGAAGATCCCCGTATGCGTTCTCTGGTCGATAACCCCGATATCTACTTCCAGCTTCGTGAGGCCAACAACACCTCTTACAACGAGCTGCCTGACATCGTCGAGAATTACATGGCTGAGATCACCAAGCTGACCGGCCGTGAATATCACCTGTTCAATTACTACGGCGCACCGGATGCCGAGCGCGTGATCGTGGCAATGGGCAGCGTGGGCGGTACGATTGAGGAAGTGGTCAATTACCTCAACGCCGAGGGTGAGAAGGTCGGCTTCCTGCAGGTACACCTGTTCCGTCCGTTCTCTGCCAAGCATCTGCTGGCCGCGATGCCCAAGACCGTCAAGAAGATCGCTGTCCTCGACCGCGTGAAGGAGATCGGTTCCATCGGCGAGCCTCTGTATGAAGATATTTGCGCCGCTTACATCAATGACAGCAACCGCCCCATGATCTATGCCGGCCGTTACGGCCTGTCCTCCAAGGATACCACCCCCGCTCAGATCAAGGCCGTGTTCGATAACCTGCTGCTGGATGCGCCCAAGGATCATTTCACCATCGGTATCGAGGACGATGTGACCATGCTGTCCCTGCCCGTCGGCCCGGCACTGCTGACCGAGCCGGAAGGCACCATCTCCTGCAAGTTCTGGGGCCTTGGCTCTGACGGTACCGTCGGCGCCAACAAAAACTCCATCAAGATCATCGGCGATACCACCGATATGTACTGCCAGGCGTACTTCGAGTACGATACCAAGAAGTCCTTCGGTATCACCAAGAGCCATCTGCGGTTCGGCAAGAAGCCCATCAGCTCTACATATTATGTCAGCAACGCGGACTTCGTGGCCTGCCACAACCAGACATATCTGACCAAGTACGATATTATTTCCGAGCTGAAGCCCCACGGCTCCTTCCTGCTCAACTGCGAGTGGACCGAGGATCAGTTGGAGGAGAAGATGCCCGGCGATATTCTCAAGTACATCGCCGAGAACGACATCAAGTTCTACATCATCGACGCCAATAAGGAATCTCAGGCGCTGGGCCTGGGCAACCGCTCCAACATGGTGCTGCAGGCGGCCTTCTTCAAGCTGGCCAATGTCATCCCCGTTGAAGACGCCGTGGAGCACATGAAGGCTGCCGTCAAGAAGACCTACGGCCTGAAGGGCGAGAAGATCGTCAACATGAACCTGCAGGCTGTGGATGCCGGTATCAATGCCGTTGTGGAAGTCAAGGTGAAGGATAGCTGGAAGCATCTCAGCGGCGCTGCCATCAAGCCCGCCGATGAGAATTTGCCCGACATTATCAAGAACATCCTGGTGCCTATCAATGCCCAGAAGGGTGATAACCTGCCTGTCTCCGCGTTCATGAATATGCAGGACGGCACCATGCCTTTGGGTACCTCTCAGTATGAAAAGCGCGGCATTGCCACCCATCTGCCCGTTTGGGATAAGAATGAGTGCCTGCAGTGCAATATGTGCTCCTTCGTTTGCCCCCATGCGGTTATTCGTCCGTTCCTGCTCAATGAGGAGGAGGCTGCCAACGCCCCTGCCGGTATGGAGCTGGTGGATGCCAAGGGTCCGGCACTGAAGGGCTTGCAGTTCACCATGGGCGTGTCCACTTTGGACTGCACAAGCTGCGGCAGCTGCGTCAGCTCCTGCCCGAAGTCCGGCAAGGCACTGAAGATGGTGCCCGCACATGAGGTTTCTCTGGATCAGACCAACTGGCAGTATGTGATGAACCTGTCCGCCAAGAACGACAAGGTGGATAAATTCACCCTGAAGGGCAGCCAGTTCCGCCAGCCGCTGGTGGAGTTCAACGGCGCCTGCGCAGGCTGCGGCGAAACGCCCTATGTCAAGCTGCTGACCCAACTGTTCGGCGACAAGATGTTCCTGGCCAACGCGACCGGCTGTACCCAGGCCTGGGGCGCCGCGATGCCCTGCGTGCCTTACTGCAAGAACAAAGAGGGCAAGGGCCCGGCATGGTCCAACTCCCTGTTTGAGAACAATGCCGAGTTCTCTTACGGTATGTGTCTGGCTGTCAAGCAGCTGCGCGACGCTGTGACCGAGTATATCCGTAAGCTGGATGCCATGACCGATGACGAGGCCGTCAAGGCGGCCATCGCCAAGTGGTTCGAGACCTATGACGATCTGGATGCTTCCACGCCCGCTACCCGTGAGCTGGTGGCGCTGCTGACAAGCGGCTCGTTCAATGCAGAGGAGCAGGCCGTTGTGGATGAGATTCTCAAGCGCAAGAACGATATGTCCAAGAAGACCATGTGGATGTACGGCGGCGACGGCTGGGCCTACGACATCGGCTACGGCGGTTTGGATCACGTCTTCGCTATGGGTGAGGATGTCAACGTGCTGCTGGTGGATACCGAAGTGTACTCCAACACCGGCGGTCAGTCCTCCAAGGCAACGCCTGTGGGCGCTGTGGCACAGTTCCAGGCCTCCGGTAAGAAGACCAAGAAGAAGGATCTGGGCCTGCTGATGATGTCCTATGACGATGTGTATGTGGCACAGTGCTGCATGGGTGCCAACCCCAACCAGCTCATCAAGGCCATCAAGGAAGCCGAAGCGCACAAGGGTCCCTCTCTGGTCATCTGCTATGCGCCTTGTATCAACCACGGTATCAAGAAGGGCATGAACAATGTGCAGCAGGAGATGAAGGACGCTGTCAACTCCGGTTACTGGAACCTGTATCGCTATAATCCCGAAAATAAGAAGTTTACGCTGGACTCCAAGGAGCCGAGCATGGCCCTGTATGACTTTATGAAGGGCGAAGTGCGCTACGCTTCTCTGGAACTGAGCTTCCCCGACAATGCCAAGAAGCTGTTTGCTGAGGCAGAGGAGGCGGCAAAGGCTAAGTACGAGTACTACAAACGCCGCAGCGAGGACTAAGCAATCATCATACGAGCCGAGGTATCCCTTTACCTCGGCTCGCCTCATATATCGTATATGTTACGGAAAACTTCGTTAAAGGATTGACAAATAGACGAGTTGGTGATAAAATTAACAAATAGAGGATAGACCGTACCGACAGGCAAAGAAAGGAAGAAGTTTATGGCAATACCATTTGACTACTCATCTGAATACAGACGCAAGCTCTGCACGCCGGACGAAGCGGCCAAGGTCGTAAAAAGCGGTGACTGGCTGGATATTTCCATGGGCGGTGCCTTTCCGTCTTTGATGGATGCCGCTATTGCCAAACGCAGGGATGAACTGTTCGATGTAAAAATCAGAGGCTATCTGATCCAGCAGCCCATCCAGATGGTGGAATGTGACCCCTCCCGTCAGCACTTCCTGTATAATAGCTGGCATATGTCCGGCTATGAGCGTAAGCTCTGCGACAAGGGATTGTGCAACTTTATTCCCATGGTTTTCCGTAATTTGGGTGCCTACTATTCGCATTTCCTGACTGTTAATGTGGCTATGATGTGCGTGACGCCGATGAATGAGCACGGTTACTTTAACTTCTCGGTCAGCAATGCCTCTGCCCGCAGCGTGTTGGACAAGGCGGATGTGGTAATTCTGGAGATCAACGAGAACCTGCCCTGGGTCTACGGCGGTTTGGATGAGTGTATCCATATTGACGATGTGGACATGATCGTGGAAGGCGATCACGGCCCGCTGCCCGGCGTGAAATCCCCCGCAGCTTCTGAGGCGGAGATGAAGATCGCGGAATACGTGGTGCAGAACATGGTGGACGGCTCCACGCTGCAGCTTGGTATCGGCTCGCTGCCCAATGCGGTGGGACAGATGATCGCCAAGTCCGATTTGAAGGACCTGGGTATT
Source organism: Clostridiales bacterium (assembly GCA_004555205.1). Lineage (GTDB taxonomy): Bacteria > Bacillota > Clostridia > Oscillospirales > Oscillospiraceae > Vescimonas. Next base: position 84,865 of record SFIY01000001.1, on the reverse strand, counting down.
CACACGGAAATGCTGTGCGATTCCTATCTGGATATGTACAAGGCGGGCAAGATTACCAACCGCAAGAAAAATCTGGACCGCTACAAGAGTATATTCGGTCTTGCCATCGGCTCTCAGGACCTGTACGACTGGATCCGTGAGAATCCCGGCGTGGTGACCTATCCTATTTCTTACTGCAATGACCCCAGTAATGTGGGTAAGCTGGATAACTTCGTGTCCATCAATAACTGTATTTCGGTTGACCTGTACGGCCAGATCTGTGCAGAAACCTCCGGTGTGCGCCAGATCAGCGGTACCGGCGGCCAGTTGGACTTCCTGGAGGGCGCAGCCGTGTCCCGCGGCGGCAAGGCGTTTATCTGCCTGACTTCCTCGTTCACCAACAAGCAGGGCGAGATGGTGTCCCGTATCAATCCTACCATTATGCAGGGCGACATCGTCACCGACCCGCGAAGCCTGGCCTACTACATCGTGACCGAGTACGGCGGCGTGAATCTGGTAGGCTGCAGTACATGGCAGCGTGCCGAGAAGCTGATTTCCGTGGCGCATCCCAATTTCCGCGATGAGCTGATCGCTGCGGCAGAGAAGCAGGGCATCTGGATTCGCTCCAACAAGCGATAAATACATAATAACACTCCATCAGCGCAGTGCAGGCACTGATGGAGTGTTTTTTTTATTGTGGAAAGGGCGAAACCGTGGTATGATATAAAAAAACAGGAAAGGCAGAACGGAATGAAAAAGATCGTATCACTGTTTTTAACATTGCTGTTGATAGGCAGCTTGACAGCCTGCGGAAACATACCTGTGCCGCTGCCGGATGACCGGCCTGTGCCAGACGCCACGGAAAGCCTGCCGGAGGACGGCTTATATACCACCAAAGACGATGTGGCGTTATACATTCATTTGTACGGCCATTTGCCCGATAATTTCATCACCAAGGATGAAGCCCGGGATTTGGGATGGAGCGGCGGGTCTTTGGAGCCGTATGCGCCGGGCAAGAGCATCGGAGGCAGTCGTTTCGGCAACTATGAAGGTCTTTTGCCGGAGGCGGATGGCCGCACCTATACCGAATGTGACATCAATACCATGGGTGCCGATTCCCGCGGCGCCGAGCGTATCGTTTTCTCCAATGATGGGTTGATTTACTACACAAATGACCATTATGAGAGCTTCACGCTGCTCTATGGGGAGGAATAGGCCATGCTGCATATTATTTTGAACGGCGCACAGCTATCCACGCGTGAGGAGATGCACGCCTATCTTGCCAAAATGCTGCATTTGCCCGCCTACTACGGCAACAATCTGGACGCGCTTCACGATTGCCTGACGGAGATTGGAGAGGAAACGGAATTGATTTTGCTCAACTGGGATGCTTACGAGCATACCAGGCGCGCGGCCGGTGTCATGCGGGATTGCGCGGAGGAAAATGAAGAACTGCACATCACATAAGAAAACGGTATCTTCGGATGCCGTTTTTTTCATACCAAAGCATGGAAATCTTGACAATTCGACGGGGATATATTATACTATCTGCATAGGAAAACAGCTATGAAGGGGAGCAGTAGGCGGAGTGCTGAGGCAAAGAGAGGGAACGGTTGGTGTAAGTTCCCGTGAGGCGCCGCTCAAGTCGTCCCGGAGCTTTGCGCTGAACGGTCAGTAAGCGGCAACGGTGTGTCCGCCGTTATCGGGACACGGTGTGAATGCACCGACAGAGTGCGGGAGTGATCCCGAATACAGGTGGTACCACGGACTGATGTTCGCCCTGTTTTGCAATGGCAAAACGGAGCGAACTTTTTGTTTTGCCAAATTTCTGAAAAAGGAGTATATCATATGCGTAAAGAACTGCCGAAAGTGTACGATCCGCGCGATGTGGAAGCGCGAATCTACAAAATGTGGATGGATAACGACTGCTTTAAGGCAGAAGTGAATCCGGATAAGAAACCCTTCTCCATCGTTATGCCGCCGCCCAATGTGACAGGCCAGTTGCACATGGGCCATGCCATGGACTCCACGCTGCAGGATATTCTGATACGCTTTAAGCGTATGCAGGGTTACGAGACACTGTGGCTGCCCGGTACGGATCATGCCGGTATTGCCACGCAGATCAAGGTGGAGGAGAATCTGCGCAAGGAAGAGGGCCTGACCCGTTATGATCTGGGCCGCGAGAAATTTCTGGAGCGCGTTTGGGACTGGAAAGAAAAGTACGGCAACCGTATTGTGGAGCAGCAGAAGAAAATGGGTGCTTCCTGTGATTGGAGCCGGTCCCGTTTCACCATGGATGAGGGCTGCTCCGGAGCCGTGCGCGAAACCTTCTGCGAGCTGTACGACAAGGGACTGATCTATAAGGGCAGCCGTATCATCAACTGGTGCCCCGACTGCCTGACCGCCTTGTCCGATGCCGAGGTGGAATATACGGACAAGCCCGGCAGCCTGTGGTATATCCGTTATCCTCTTGCCGATGGCAGCGGCGATATTATGATTGCGACCACCCGCCCCGAAACCATGATGGGCGATACCGGTGTGGCTGTCAACCCCGAGGACGAAAAGTTCAAGCATCTGATCGGCAAGACCTGTATTCTGCCCATTATGAACCGTGAGATCCCCATTGTGGGCGATGATTATTGCGAAATCGGCTTCGGTACGGGCGCTGTGAAGATGACGCCGGCCCACGACCCCAACGACTTTGAGGTAGGCTTACGCCACAATCTGGATGTCATTCGCGTGATCGCCGATGACGGTAAGATCAACGAAAACGGCGGCAAATACGAGGGCATGGACCGTTACGAGTGCCGCAAGGCCATTGTTAAGGACCTGGAAGAGCAGGGTTATCTGGTCAAGACGGAGCCCTATTCCCACAATGTGGGCACCTGCTATCGCTGCCACAACGATGTGGAGCCGCTGATTTCCGCACAGTGGTTTGTGAAGATGAAGCCTCTGGCCGAGGAGGCGATTCGCGTGGTCAATGACGGCACCATCAAGTTTGTGCCTGAGCGTTTCACCAAGACCTATATCAACTGGATGGAAAATGTCCACGATTGGTGCATTTCCCGTCAGCTTTGGTGGGGACATCAGATTCCTGCCTGGTACTGCGACGAATGCGGTCATATCAATGTCAAGCGGGAAGACCCGACCAAGTGCGAAAAATGCGGCTGCGAGCATCTGACTCGCGAGGAGGATGTGCTGGACACCTGGTTCTCCTCTGCCTTGTGGCCCTTCTCCACCATGGGCTGGCCGAATCTGGAGTCCGAGGATCTGAAGTATTGGTATCCCACATCCGTCCTGGTTACAGGCTACGACATTATCTTCTTCTGGGTGGCCCGTATGATCTTCTCCGGCATGGAGCAGATGAAGAAAGAGCCGTTCCATACCGTGCTTATCCACGGTTTGGTGCGTGACGATAAGGGCCGCAAGATGTCCAAATCGCTGGGCAACGGCATTGATCCGCTGGAGATGGCCGATCAGTTCGGCGCAGATGCGCTGCGCTTCAATTTGATCACCGGCAACAGTCCCGGCAACGATATGCGTTTCTTCGTGGAAAAGTGCGAGGCCATGCGCAATTTTGCCAACAAGATCTGGAATGCCTCCCGCTTTGTGATGATGAATCTGACCATCGACAAGGTGGTGCTGCCTGAGAAACTGGAGCTGGAGGATAAGTGGGTGCTGAGCAAGCTGAATAAGCTGATCCGCGAAGTCACCGACAATATGGAAGCCTATGAATTGGGCGTGGCGTCCGCCAAGATCTACGACTTCATTTGGGATACCTACTGCGATTGGTATATTGAACTGACCAAGACGCGCCTGAACGGCGAGGATGAGCAGGCCAAGCTGGCGGCAGAAAATGTCCTGTGCTATGTGCTGCTGCGTATTTTGGAACTGATGCATCCGTTCATGCCGTTCATTACCGAGGAGATTTGGCAGGCGTTGCCGCATGAGGGCGATTTCCTGATCAAGGCAAAGTGGCCTGAATACCGTGAGGAATTTAACTTTGCCGAGAGCGAGAATGCCATGGAAGCCGTCAAGGATGCCATTTCCGCTGTCCGTGCGCGCCGCGCTGAGATGAATGTACCGCCCTCCAAGAAGGCGCAGATGATTATTGTGACCGAGAAGCCGGAGAATTATGAAGTGGGCAAGCACTTCATCAACCGTATGGCTTACGGAAGCGATGTGACGGTTACTACGGCAGCCCCTGCCGATTTGACGGGTATGGTTACTGTCGTAACCCACGATGCCAATGTGTATATGCCGCTGGCGGAGCTGGTGGACTTTGAGAAGGAGCTGGAGCGCATTGCCAAGGAAAAGGCAAAGGCGGAAGCAAATCTGGCGTCCATCGAGAAGAAACTGGCCAACGAAGCGTTTGTGTCCCGTGCGCCGGAAGCAGTGGTCAACGCTGAGCGCGAGAAGGCGGAAAAGGCCAAGGCTTTGATTGCCAAGCTGGAGGAATCCGCCGCTGCAATGAAAGCTTGATTTTCGTGTCAGGACAGGTTTTCCGACAGAAAGCAACAACTAAAATACGCTATAATCACCGTAGATCATTGATCTGCGGTGATTTTTTTGACAAAGGAGCGAGGGCAATGGAAGTAAGAGCAAAATGCCAGGCGCGTGAGCTTACCTTATATTTGAAGGGTGAATTGGATCATCACGGGGCAAAAGGCCTGATTGGGCAACTGGAGCATGAGATCGAAGTGGCCCTACCGACAAAAACCGTGTTGGATTTTTCAGGCATCACATTTATGGATAGCTCCGGTATTGCGGTGGTGATGCGTGCCAAAATGCGTATGCGGGAGATCGGCGGCAGTGTTGCCATACGCAACATACCGGCACAGTCGAAAAAAGTGTTTGACGCAGCCGGAATCGACCGGCTGGTAACCATGGAATAAGGAGGTTTACATATGACAAGGGCGGAAAATTATGTAACAGTGGAGTTTCTAAGCCGCAGCAGTAATGAGGGGTTTGCGCGGGTGGCCGCGGCAGGTTTTGCGGCGCAGCTGGACCCGACACTTGATGAGCTGGGTGATATTAAGACGGCAGTCAGCGAGGCTGTGACCAATGCAATCGTACACGCCTATCCGGACAAGCTGGGCAAAATCGTTTTAAAATTAAAAATCCGTGAGGGAAATGTGTTGGAGATCACCGTCCGGGATTGGGGAAAGGGGATCGAAGACATACAGCAGGCGCGTGAGCCGCTGTTTACCACCGGAGGAGAAGAGCGCAGCGGTATGGGCTTTACCATCATGGAGAGTTTCATGGATCGGGTAAACATAAGGTCCGCAGTCAATAGAGGAACAAGCGTTGTCATGCGTAAGCGTATTGCAGCGCGCATATCCGGCAAACGATGAGCGAGCTGTTTGCGTTGCTCGAACGCGCACAAAGCGGAGATGATGACGCCTGTCAGCAGGTATTGGTGGAGAACGCCGGCCTGATATGGAGTATTGTACGCCGCTACTACGGCTGCGGCGTGGAAACGGACGACTTGTATCAACTGGGATGTATCGGATTCATCAAAGCGGTAAAGGGGTTTGACCTCACATATGGCACGCAGTTTTCCACCTATGCAGTTCCAAAAATTGCGGGAGAAATTCGCCGCTTTTTGCGTGATGACGGTGCGATCAAGGTGGGCCGTACTATCCGGGAAAAAGGGCAAGCCTTATGGAGCGCCAGAGAACGGCTGCAGTCAAAATTGGGGAGAGAACCCAAGCTGTCGGAATTGTCGGAAGAAACCGGCATGACTGCGGAGGAAATCGCCAGCATTGATTTGGCGACTGTTGCGCCGGAATCTTTGCAGCAGGAAACAGCGGAAGGACTTACATTGGAGTCTACCTTGGGCACAGACGGGCCGGAGGAAAATCTGGTGGAAAAAATCGCGCTCCGGGAGGCGATAGACACCTTGCCGGAGCGCGAGAAAATGACTATACTACTACGTTTTTTCAAGGGCTTGACACAGGAGCAGACGGCGCGCATTCTGCAGGTATCACAGGTACAGATCTCGCGCCTGGAGCGTCGGGCAGTAGGGCATCTGCGGGAGATTCTGTCGGCGTAGCCGTTTGCCGCTGCTGTTTTTCATAATCCACCGGTAAAAATTCTGTCATTGTACTGCGATACCGCTTGGGCATATGTGTAGTTTGACAGCGTGGATTGTACCGCTCCTTGATGGCAACGGTCTCATAGAATCGTTTCCACAAGGTGCGGTAATGAAGCTCCTCCTCGCCGGGCAGCGTCAATTGCAGTGAATCGGTTTTTACAATACAAGAGCGCCCGCGACTGTGCAGCAGCAATTTCTTGTGTGTGCGGTCATAGATAAAAAAGGATTCGTTGGCATATCGGGCACAGAAATGATGGCGCAGCAGGGGAAGCACGCAGTTTTTCGGCTCAATCTCTGCGCCAAGTGTGCCGTTATAATCGGAGAAGCGAATGAATCCGCGCAGCTTTTCCAGCTCGCCGTTCAAGTGGCGAATGGCTTTGACCAGTGGATAATACACCTCGTCGGACTGATTTTTCATAAAATCTGTGCCGCATTTGAATACCTTATGCACAAAAGCATAAAGACACGCCTCTTTATTCTCCATACAGGTGAGAAAGGCACGGCGCAAAACACTGACGACCTCCGGAGAGTGCCTGCGCAAGCCGCTTAGAACACGCCGGGCATGGTCATACTGAGTGATAATGGAACGCACGGAATAAAAAGAAATGGGACAACATTCCTCATCGCTGTAAAAGGCGGTGGGGAATTCTTTATAGACATAACTTTCAAAGACACAGCAGAGAAAACCGTCAAAAGTGCTGTCATACTGAAAAATGACACTTTCCCATGGCATAATACATCACCCCGCAGAACCAAATAGGGATAGTTGCTGCGCTTCATCGGCAGGAAGCTGTCCGCGCTCGATACTTTCCAACTGCCGGTGCAGGGTAGTGACGGAATAGCGAAGACCGTCACGAAGCCGGCCGCTGCAGGTAAGAAAGAATTGTGCCCGCTTGAGCACAACTCCCAGCTTTTTCAGGTCCTCAAAGCGCAAATGCGTACTGCGCCTGGCCGACACGATACGCCTTGCACTGACAGGCCCGATACCAGGTACGCGCAGCAGCGTTTCATAGTCTGCGTGCATGATCTCAACCGGAAATTGCTCCAAATGATGCAGGGCCCAGTAGCATTTGGGGTCCAGCATGGGATTAAAATCCGGATGCTGCGCATCCAACAGTTCCTCCGCACGAAAGCCGTAAAAACGCAGCAGCCAATCGGCTTGGTACAGTCGATGCTCACGCAAAAGAGGCGGCTTGGTATCCGGCGAAGGGAGCAGCGTGTTTTCCACAACCGGCACATAGGCGGAATAGAATACGCGTTTGAGCCGATAGGTATCGTAAAGCGATTGCGTCAGATGCAGAATATGCCGGTCGCTGTCATTGGTGGCACCGACGATCAACTGCGTACTCTGTCCGGCCGGCGCAAAGGATGGCGCGTGCTTATATTTGACAAGCTCAGCCTTGCTCTGCGCAGCTTGATCGCGAATCAAAGACATGGGCCGTAAAATGGCCCGCTTGGATTTGTCCGGCGCCAATAATTTTAACCCCTGCTCCGAGGGCAGTTCAATATTTACGCTCAAACGATCCGCCAACAATCCCAATTGACAGACCAGCTCCGGGGATGTGCCGGGAATGGCCTTGGCATGAATGTAGCCGTTAAACCCGTAGTCATAGCGCAAAATACGCAGTGCACGGATCATCTGTTCTGTGGTATAGTCAGGATTGCGCAGCACGCCGGAGGAGAGGAACAGCCCCTCAATATAATTGCGGCGATAAAAGCCGATGGTCAAATCGGCCAATTCCTTGGGTGTGAAGGTGGCGCGCGGCGTATCGTTGGTGCAGCGATTGACGCAATATTGGCAGTTATACGCACAGCAGTTGCTCAGCAGCACCTTTAACAGGGTAATACACCGCCCGTCAGCAGAAAAGCTATGACAGCAGCCGGCAATGGAGGAGGAAGTGTTGCCGATTTTACCCGGCTGAAAGCGCCGCTTCACACCGCTGGAAGTACAGGCGGCATCATACTTGGCAGCATCAGAGAGGATCGTCAGCTTGTCCAGAAGATCCATCACACGCTCAAGCGGTACGGCGCCTGCGCTGCTTCGGCTGGTCCAGACGGTCGATCAGATGCATAATGTTGACGGCCAGAGAACCGGCGCCGAGAATGGTGATGATGAAACCGAATGTAGTCATAATAGGGTACCTCCTGTGAAACTTTTGTTCTATCTGTATTATAAATCGAACAAATGTGCTTGTCAAGAGAAAATCGAACAAAAATTCTATATTTCTTATCAGGCGGTTGACCTGTGGGAAATTCTGTATTAAAATAGAAGAGAAAAACATGGCAGAGAGGATACTTATGAATCGGTTAGAGGAAAGATTTATTCGCGCAAGACGACAGGCGATTGCGCTGGAATATAAGCATTTGAACAGCAGGCAGCAGGAGGGCGTGCTTTGCACAGAGGGGCCGCTGCTGCTTTTGGCAGGCGCAGGCAGCGGTAAGACGACGGTCCTGATCAACCGCGTGGCGAATCTGCTGCGCTACGGCCGGGGCAGTGATTCGGATGAAATTCCCATGCCCATCTCTGAGGACGAAGTGGAGTTCCTGGAGCAGTACATACAAAACCCTACCGAGGAGCAGAAGCCGTTAGCACAGTATCTGTGTGCAGTAGAGCCGGCGCAGCCCTGGGAGGTGCTGGCCATCACCTTCACCAACAAGGCTGCCAACGAGCTGAAAGAGCGTTTGGAACGCATGATCGGGCCGGAGGCGGCACGGGATGTGTGGGCGTCTACTTTCCATTCGGCGTGTGTGCGCATTTTGCGCCGTGATATTGACAAGATCGGCTTTTCCAGGGATTTTACCATCTATGATACGGACGACAGCAAGCGTGTGGTCAAGGATATTCTGAAGGAGCTGGATCTGGAGGAGAAGTCATTTCCACCCCGTGAAATTCTCGCCGTCATCTCCTCGGCAAAGGATGCCATGCAGACGCCCGAAGCGTTTACAACCTATTGGGAAAATGTGGGGGATTGGCGTAAAATACGCATTGGTAAAGTATATGCGCTTTACACAAAAAGACTGCGGGATGCCAACGCACTGGACTTTGACGATATTATTCTGCACACGGTGCGTCTGCTGCAGACGGATCGGGAAACCCGCGAGCATTATCAGCGGAAGTTCCGCTATGTGCTGATCGACGAGTATCAGGACACCAATCATCTGCAGTACCTGCTATCAGAGCTGTTGGCGGGCGGCTATCGCAATATTTGCGTGGTAGGTGATGACGACCAGAGTATCTACCGTTTCCGCGGCGCCAATATCGAGAATATTCTGAGCTTTGAAAAGCAGTACCGCAATGCCCGCACCATCCGTCTGGAGCAGAATTACCGCTCGACACAGCATATTTTGAACGCGGCCAATGAGGTGATTCGCCACAATACGGGGCGCAAGGGCAAGACACTTTGGACACAGAACGGCTCAGGTGAAAAGATTACCGTAAAGACCACCTTTAATGAAAGCGATGAAGCCAATTTCGTGGTGGGTCAGATCATGATGAATTATCATCGCGGCGCCAACTGGCGCAATCACGCGATTTTGTACCGTATGAATGCGCAGTCGAACGCATTGGAATATGCCTTCAAGCGGAACGGAATCCCTTACAAGATCATCGGCGGTTTGAAGTTCTTTGACCGGGCCGAGGTCAAGGACATGCTGGCGTATCTATGCGTGATCAACAATCCTGCCGATGACCTGCGCCTGCGCCGCATTGTCAATGTGCCGTCCCGTAAAATCGGACCGAACACGGTGGACAAGGCACAAATGATTGCCGCTGAGCAGGGCGTGCCCCTGTATGACATCTTCAAAACAGCGGATCAGTATCCGGAATTGAAGAATGTGTCCGGCAAGCTAAAAGACTTTACAGTGTTGATTGAAGAACTGCGCAGCCATGTCGTTGACATGGGATTGGTGGCGTTTTACGAATTTGTCTGCGAGCGGACCGGCTATGTGCCGATGCTGCAGGAAAAGAATGACATGGAGAGTCGCGGCCGCTTGGAGAACGTACAGGAATTGACCTCCAGCATCCTGGCGTTTCTGGAAAATGACCCTGAAAATCCGACTTTGGCAGGCTTTTTGGATGAGATTGCCCTCTATACGGATTTGGACAGTCAGAGCGACGCGGATAACTGCGTGACGATGATGACGATGCACAGCGCCAAGGGTTTGGAATTTCCGCAGGTCTATGTGGTGGGCATGGAGGACGGCCTGTTCCCGGGCAACCGTGCCATGGGCGACGACGAGGAGATGGAAGAAGAGCGCCGTCTTTGCTATGTGGCTATGACCCGCGCCAAGGAAAAACTGACCATGACCAATGCCCGTCAGCGTATGCTTTTCGGCCGCACCACGCCCTGTATGCCCTCGCGCTTCCTGACGGAGATTCCTGAGGCCGACATGGAGTGGATCGGCAAGGCGGAGCCGAAACCGGCACAGCCCCGGTGGAGTGACGGTTGGAACGACGAGCATTTTGGCGGCAGCGGTTATACCGCCGCTTATACACAGCCGCGCAGCAATGTACCGAAGAAACCCACAGCGAGCGTGGGCGGTATGCACAAGGCAGCTTCCGCGCCGCTGCTGCAGCTCAAGGCGGGTGACAGCGTGAAGCATAAGGCATTCGGGCAGGGCATGGTGCTCAACGTGCGGCCCATGGGCAATGACGCCTTGCTTGAAGTGGCGTTTGACCAAGTGGGCACGAAAAAGCTCATGCTAAAGGCGGCCGGCGCGCATTTGACAAAGCTGTAAAAACGGATTTGGGCGGCCGATTATGCGTATGGCGCCTGGCAGTTTTCCATAAAAAACCGGCTGAAAGAAGCAGCATACTCTTTCAGCCGGTTTTCTCATACAATATTTAATGGCGGATAAATGTAAAAAACCCTGCTCATAGGAGCAGGGCTCTTGCTTGTCCAAGTTTAGATCGCTCTGGTAACTTTACCGGAACGCAGACACCGGGTACAAACATACACATGGCGGGGCGTACCGTTAATCACTGCCTTCACACGCTTAACATTGGGCTTCCAGGGACGATTGGAACGTCTGTGGGAGTGGGAAACCTTGATGCCGAAGGTCACGCCCTTGTCGCAAAATTCGCACTTAGCCATCCGTTGCACCTCCTTGCTGTGACATACTGGCTGCTTGCTTTCGCAAGCATTAAATATGATAGCAGATGTTTACAAAAAATGCAAGCATTATTTGACAAAAAAACGAAAAAATTTCGGGAGTGGGAAACTATTGCGTAAATAACAGCGATAAGTTATAATAAAGGGTAATATATTAAGGGGTGGCAAAGTATCATGCGCCGCTGCCGGAAAGAGGACATTATGACGGAAAAAGTGAGAAGAACGCCGGCTAAGCTCCATCAGTTGGTAAATGACATGGGATTGACCGTATTGGTGCGCGGCAAGGACTTTGATTCCCGTGAAATTACCGTTTCCGATGTGAACCGCCCTGCGCTGCAGTTGGTGGGCTTTTACCAGTATTTTGAGCCGCAGCGCCTGCAGATATTGGGCAAGTCGGAAATCACTTTTTTGAAGTCTATGCCGATCCAGGAACGCCGCCGCGTATTCGACGATTTGCTGCGCTGTGAAATTCCGGCACTGATCATTGCGCGGGGATTGGATATTTTTCCGGAGCTTGTGGAACTGTCCGAAAAGCACGAGCGTACATTGCTGCGCTCGGAAGCTACCACCGTTGAGATTACCAGCCGTATTATCGACTATTTGAATCGCCGGTTGGCACCCCAGATCACGCGACACGGTGTTTTGATGAATATTTACGGCCAAGGCGTTCTGATGCTGGGCGATTCCGGTGTCGGCAAGAGCGAAACAGCGATTGAACTGCTTAAGCGCGGTCACCGATTGGTGTCTGACGATGCAGTGGAGATCCGCAGAGTTTCCGACCTGCTCTACGGTGCGGCGCCGGAACTGATTCAGCACTATATTGAAATTCGCGGTGTAGGCGTTATTGATGTGCAGCAGCTTTTTGGCATGGGCGCCGTGCAGTTTGAAACGGAAATCGACCTTGTAATTAATCTGGAACAGTGGGTGGACGGTAAGTTCTATGACCGGCTGGGCCTTGGCGAGGAGAAATACGAGATTTTGGGCGTTTCCCGCCCGATCGTGACCATTCCGGTGCGTCCGGGTCGAAATCTGGCCGGTATTGTGGAGATTGCCACGATGAAGAACCGTCAGATGAAATACGGATTCAACGCGGCACGGGATTTTGTGACGCAGTTTGACCGCCGCGTGGATGAAATGATGGCAAATGCAAAGGAGAAATAATGTACTATATCGGCATAGATGTGGGCGGCACCAATCTCAAAGCAGGATTGGTAGACGAACAGGGCAATATATTGGCAACGCAAAAGATGAAGATTGCCTCCGTTTCCGATCAGCAATCTCTGGCCTGGACACTGGTGTCCGTGACGCAGGAGCTGGCAAAGACTGTGGGCGTACCGCTTGATCAGGTGGCATCCGTAGGTGTGGGCGTGCCCGGCGCGGTGGAGATACGCTCAGGCTCCATTTTATATACCTGCAATCTTCCCCTGCGAAATGTGCCCATTCGCAAGCTTTTTCACGGTTATCTGAGTACGCCGCTGTATGTGGAAAACGATGCAAACTGTGCCGCATTGGCGGAGTATTTTGTCGGCGCAGGGCGCAACAGCAAGCGTTTTGTGACGATTACCTTAGGTACGGGTATCGGCGGCGGCATTGTGCACAACGGCAAGATCTACCACGGCGCCAACGGTATGGCAGGCGAAGTGGGCCATATGAGCATCGTACATCATGGTGAGCCCTGCCCCTGCGGACGGCAAGGCTGCTGGGAACGCTATGCTTCCGCCAGCGCCTTGAAGCGCTTGACGGCAAAGGCGATCGAGGAGCATCCCGGCAGCATACTGGAGCAGGTCGTGCAGGAAAACGACGGGCATGTATCAGGCCAATCGGCCTTTATTGCGGCCCGGCGCGGCGATCCCGTAGGACAGCAGGTTTGTGATACCTACATTGATTATCTCGCCGCAGGCATTGTGAATGTGATCAACATTTTTCAGCCTGACACGCTGGCCATCGGCGGCGGCGTCAGCAATGAAGCGGAAGAACAGTTGTTGATCCCGCTGCAGCGGCGTGCGCTGCAGGAGAGCATCCCCTGCAACCGCGATAAGATGACAAGAGTGGTGAAAGCGGAGCTTGGTACACGGGCCGGCATCATCGGCGCGGCACTGCTGGGGAAGAAAAAACGCATTTGATGGGAGAGGAAAAAATGCTCTGGTATGAGAGTCTGGATAAAAAAATAACGGATCATTTGCCCGACCTGACCTATGAGAAGGATGTGCCGATGTCGCAGTATACCTCTTTTCGTATCGGCGGTCCGGCAAAGCGTATGGCCTTTCCGGTAAACGGAAAACAAATGGTGATGCTGATCGATTTTGCCGGGCAGGTCGGCGCGCAGGTGCTGGTAATCGGCAACGGCACGAATCTGCTGATCACCGATGTGGGATTGGATTGCCTGGTGATCAACACAACAAAAATGAATGGCATCGAAACGCCGGTTTACGACGGTATTGCCGCAGAAAAGGAAGTGTTTGCCATGGCAGGCGCCACCCTTGCCGGTGTGGCGAACTTTGCCTGCAAGCGGGGATTGACGGGTTTGGAATTTGCCCACGGTATCCCCGGTACAGTCGGCGGCGCCGTGTGCATGAACGCCGGCGCTTACGGCGGCGAGATGAAGCATGTGCTCAAAGGCGCGGCGGTGCTGTTTCCCGATGAGGGCGTGAAATTCCTGAGCGTGGATGCACTGAATCTGGGTTATCGCCACAGCCTGCTGTCGGACAGAACGGATGCCGTGGTGCTGTATGCGGTGTTTTGCCTGGAGAAGGGCGAGGAGCTGACGATCCGCGAGTCCATGCGCGAGCTGATGGCACGCCGCAAGAAGAGCCAGCCGCTGGAATATCCCAGTGCAGGCAGTACCTTCAAGCGACCCACCGGCTATTTTGCCGGTACGCTGATCGAGCAGACGGGGCTGAAGGGGCTGACCGTCGGCGGCGCGCAGGTGTCGGAAAAACACGCAGGCTTTGTCATCAATATCGGCGGTGCAACCTGCGCGGATGTGAAAGAGCTGATCGCTAAAGTGCAAAATGAAGTATTTCAGGCATCCGGCGTACATTTGGAACCGGAGGTCAAAATCATCGGATAAGGAGGAGCAGCATGGAAATATTGATTATATCCGGTCTTTCCGGCAGCGGAAAGAGTCGTGCGGCCACTTATTTGGAGGATATGGGATACTATATCGTGGATAATCTTCCGGCGGAGATGATGGCGAAGTTCGCGGAGTTCTGCGCCGCGTCCTCCGGACGCTATGACCGCGTGGCGCTGGTGTACGATGTGCGTGCCGGTGAACCCTTTGATCTGCTGATTGAAACGCTGGAGAATCTGAAAACCAGCGGTGTCAATTGCCGTATGCTGTTTTTGGAGGCGGAAACACAGGTTATTATCAACCGCTATAAGGAAACACGGCGCATGCATCCGTTGGCCACGAACGGACGCAGTATCGCCCAGGCAGTTCAGATCGAACGCGAGATGCTGCAGCCGGTACGCGACCATGCGGACTTTGTGCTGGACAGCTCCTCCTTCTCCACAGCCAAGCTGCGCAGCGAGCTGATCAATCTGTTCGGCACGCAGGCAGACAGGCAGGGGGTAAATGTCAATGTGCTGTCTTTCGGGTTCAAACACGGCATTCCTATTGAAGCGGATCTGGTTTTCGATGTGCGCTTCATGCCGAATCCCTATTATGTGGCTGAATTGAAACAAAAAACCGGGCTGGATCAGGAGGTGCACGATTTCGTGTTCAATTTCCAGCAGACCCATCAATTTATGGAGCAGCTGGAGAAGATGATGTCGTTTCTGCTTCCGCTGTACAGCGAAGAAGGCAAAAGCGTATTGGTGATCGCCATTGGCTGCACAGGCGGCCACCACCGCAGCGTAGCCGTTGCCCATGAATTGGCGGAATATATTGCCAGGGAAGGGTATCAGGTGGCAGAAAACCACAGAGATATTTCTCGATAACGGAGTATGGGTATGGATTCTTGTTTGTATCGGATTCCGCCGGAGAAGGGCCCGCGTGTTGTGGCTATCGGCGGCGGTACCGGCCTGTCGACGCTGCTGCGCGGTTTGAAACTGTATACCAGGCATATTACCGCGATTGTGACCGTGGCGGATGATGGCGGCGGCTCCGGTGTACTGCGCCGCGATCTGGGGATGCTTCCGCCGGGCGATATTCGCAACTGTCTGGAGGCGTTGGCCAACACGGAGCCGCTGATGACGCAGCTAATGCGCTATCGTTTTCCGGACGGTGCCTTGGCAGGCCAGAGCTTCGGCAATCTCTTTCTGGCGGCGCTGGACGGCATTATGCCCAGCTTTGACGCGGCGGTGGAAAGTTTGAGCCAGGTGCTGGCCATCACAGGACGGGTTTTGCCGGTGACAAATGAAAACATACAGTTGGAGGCCACCTTTGAAAATGGCGCAAAGGTGGTAGGAGAGTCCTCCATCTTTAAAGGTAAGAAAGAACAGCATTGCCGGATCCGTGAGATTCGGCTGCTGCCAAAGCGTCCCAAGGCGCTTCCGGCAGCGCTGCAGGCGATCGCCGATGCGGAAATGATCGTTTTTGCCCCCGGCAGCCTGTATACAAGCATCATCCCCAATTTACTTGTTGACGGTATTGTCGATGCCATTGATCGGGCGGACGCTTTGAAAATCTGCGTTTGCAACGTAATGACGCAGGACGGTGAAACGGAGGGATATACGGCTTCCGACCATTTGCGCGCGCTGTATAAACATTCTCATCCGGGTATCTTTGATATTTGTCTGGCCAATTCCACGACGATTCCTCCGCTGATTGCCCAAAAATATGCCCTCGAGGGAGAGAAACCCCTGCTTTATGACACGGCAGTCTGTGAAGCATTGGGCGTGGAGATGATTTCCCGCCCTGTTGCCATGCTTGAAAATGGCCTGATTCGCCATAATTCCGGACATCTTGCCCGGGAACTGATGGATATTTACCAGAGCAGACGCCGTACAAAGCTGCGGCAATATACACCGAAGAAATAACGACAGAAAAGAGAGGGGGGTGACCGGCCTTGCAGTCCTTTGCCTATAAAGTAAGAAGTGAGCTGTGCCGTACCGCTGTGCAGCGTTTGTGCTGTGCCAGAGCAGAGGCCTACGGCGTGCTGCTGTACTGCAATACCTTTACATCCCGCGAAATCCGCATTATTACGGAAAACCCTGAATTTGCCGCCCGCCTGCCACGCCTGTTCCAGCGCGCTTTCACACTGCGCTTTGACCGCTTGCCGGAGGAGGACACAGGCCGCGGAAAGCTGATTTTTCAAATCACACAGCAGGATAAATTAAATAAAATCATCAACCAGTTTGGCTATGATCCCCGACAAAATCCGGTGCTGCATGTGAATTTCGGCATGCTTGAGGACGAGTGCTGCCGCACGGCTTTCCTGCGCGGCGCATTTCTCTCCGGCGGAAGCGTGACAGACCCGGAAAAGCGCTATCATCTGGAATTGGCCACCTCCCATCTGCAGGCCAGCCGGGAGGTATCGGCTCTGCTGACAGAGCTGGGCTTTTTCCCGCGCAGCGTTATGCGCAGCGGCAGTGCCGTGATCTATTTCAAACAGTCCGAGCACATTGAGGATTTTCTGACCAAGATCGGCGCACCGGCATCCGCCATGGATATTATGACCGCCAAGGTGGATAAGGAGATCCGCAACGGCGCCAACCGGGCGATGAATTGCGATATGGCCAATGTGAACAAGACACTGGATGCTGCGCTGGAGCAGAAAAACGCCATTGAAAAGCTGCGGCAGCGCGGCGCCTTGGAGAATTTGCCGGACAAGCTCCGGCAGACAGCCCTGCTGCGCCTGCAGTATCCGGAGCTGTCGCTGACCCAATTGGCGGAGCGCTGTGATCCGCCGGTTACCAAATCCTGCCTGAACCACCGCATGAGGAAGCTTATGAGCATGGCGCAGGAGTTGCCATGACGAAACCACCAGTAGAGGAGTAAACGGTATGCCTTTTGCACATCTCCATGTTCATACGGAATATAGCTTGCTCGACGGCGCCTGCCGTATCCGTGACCTGCCGAAGCTGGTCAAGGAGATGGGGCAGACGGCGGTGGCGATTACGGACCACGGTGTCATGTACGGCGCTATTGATTTTTACCGTGCCTGTAAGGCGGAGGGTATCCATCCGGTCATCGGCTGTGAGGTCTATGTGGCCCGCCGTACCCGCTTTGATAAGGTGCATGAATTTGATGCCGAATCCCGCCATCTGGTGCTGCTGTGCAAGAACGAAACAGGCTATCGCAATCTTTCCTACATGGTGTCGCAGGCCTATGTGGAAGGGTTCTATATCAAGCCGCGCATCGACCTGGATCTGCTGCGCGACCATGCCGAAGGTTTGATCGGGCTGTCCGCCTGCCTGGCAGGTGAGATCCCCAAACGCATCCTCAATGGTGACTATGAGGGCGCAAGGAACTATGCTTTACAGATGCAGGAAATACTGGGAGAGGGCAACTTCTATCTGGAGCTGCAGGATCACGGTATCGACGAACAGACGGCGGTGAATCGGGAGCTGCTGCGCCTGCATCAGGACACGGGGATTCCGCTGGTGTGTACCAATGATGCCCACTATCTGCGCAAGGAAGATGCGGCCAGCCATGATGTGCTGCTGTGTATTCAGACCGGCAAGACGGTAGACGATGAAAACCGTATGCGCTATGAGCCGCAGAATTTCTATTTGCGTTCCACCGAGGAGATGGAGGCATTGTTTGCCGCCTATCCCGACGCGGTGGAAAACACGCAGCGTATTGCAGACCGCTGCCGGTTGGAATTTACCTTCGGTAAATACCACTTGCCGGAGTTCAAAACGCCGGAGGGCTACGATTCCCGTTCCTACCTGCGCAAGCTGTGCGATGACGGTTTTTCCGAGCGCTATGGCGCGGGAAAGGAGAGCTACCGCAAGCAGCTTGCATACGAGCTGGACATGATCGAGCGCATGGGCTTTACCGATTACTTTCTGATCGTGTCGGACTTTGTCCGCTATGCCAAAAGCGTGGGGATTCCCGTGGGTCCCGGCCGCGGCAGCGCGGCAGGCAGCATGGTGTCCTATTGCCTGCATATTACGGACATTGATCCCATGCAGTTCAACCTTTATTTTGAGCGTTTTCTGAATCCGGAGCGTGTGTCCATGCCCGATATTGATATGGACTTCGGGGATCTGCGGCGCGGTGAAGTGGTGGACTATGTCCGGGGCAAATACGGCGATGACCATGTGGCACAGATCGTTACCTTTGGCACGATGGCGGCCCGCGCCGCGATTCGCGATGTAGGCCGTGCGCTGAACATTCCCTATGCGGAGGTGGATGTGGTCGCCAAGCTGGTGCCCAGCGGGCCGGGTGCACTGCATATAACGCTGGACGACGCCCTGCGCCTGAGCAAGCAGCTCAGTGATCTGTACCAAGCCGATGAGAAGGTGCATCGGCTTATCGACATGGCCCGTGCCCTGGAGGGCATGCCCCGTCATGCCTCTACCCATGCCGCCGGTGTGGTCATCACCAAGCGGCCGGTATATGAATATGTGCCCCTGGCGCGCAATGATGATTCCATCGTCTGTCAGTATACCATGGTTACACTGGAGGAACTGGGTCTGCTTAAAATGGACTTCTTAGGTCTGCGCAATCTGACGGTGCTGGACGATGCGGTGAAGATGGTGCGTGAGCATGAGCCGGACTTTGATTTGAGCAAGATCCCCATGGACGATCCGGCGGTATTTGAGATGCTGACGGCCGGCCGTACCTCCGGTGTATTCCAGATGGAGTCGACGGGTATGACCGGGGTTTGCCTGGGGTTGAAGCCGCAATCGATCGAGGATATCACCGCGATTATCGCCCTGTATCGCCCGGGCCCGATGGAATCCATCCCGCGTTTTGTGGCCTGTAAGCATGACCCGAGCCTGATTACCTATAAGCACCCCTCGCTGGAGCCGATTTTACAGATCACTTACGGCTGCATCGTCTATCAGGAGCAGGTCATTGAGATTTTCCGCCGTCTGGCCGGCTATTCACTGGGACAGGCAGATATGGTGCGCCGCGCCATGTCCAAAAAAAAGGCGAAAGAGATCGAAAAAGAGCGCGTATCCTTCATTAACGGCGATGAAAAGCGCGGCATTGCCGGGTGCGTTGCAAACGGCATCCCCCGCGAAACCGCCGAGGCGATCTATGATGAGATCTATGACTTTGCCAACTACGCGTTTAATAAGGCCCATGCGGTCAGCTATGCGGTGGTGGCCTATCAAACGGCCTATTTCAAGTGCCATTATGTACGCGAATATATGGCGGCATTGCTGACCTCGGTGCTGGATAACTCCGACAAGGTGGCAGAGTACATCAACGAGTGCAAGGAGTGCGGTATTGCGCTGCTGAAGCCGGATGTGAACCGCTCCTATGACCGCTTCACCGTGGAGGAAGGAGGTATCCGCTTTGGGCTGGTTGCCATCAAGAATATCGGGCGCGGTTTTATCCGGTCTTTGGTGCGTGAACGCGAACGGGGCGGTGTGTTTCAGTCGTTCCAGGATTTCTGCGAGCGCATGTTTGAATGTAACGACATGAACAAGCGCGCGGTGGAAAACCTGATCCGCAGCGGGGCCTTTGACGGCTTGGGTGCGCGGCGCTCACAGCTTATCAGCGTGTATGAAAAGGTGCTGGACAGCATTGCTGCCAGTCGCCGTAAAAATGTGGAAGGCCAGTTGGACTTTTTCGGTATGGCGGCAGGGGACAGCCAGGCTTCGCAGATCGATTTGCCGGATATTCCGGAATTTTCCGCCACAGAGCGGATGTTTATGGAAAAGGAAACGACAGGCCTGTATCTCAGCGGGCATCCTATGTCCGATTACCGCGAGGCGGCCAGACGATCCGGTGCAGCACCCATCCATGCCATTATGGAGAGCTTTTCCTCAGAAGACGGCCCGCATCCTTTCCGCGACGGACAAAATGTCACCGTGGCCGGTGTGGTGATCTCCAGCAAGACCCGCACGACCAAGAATAATTCCCTCATGGCGTATGTGGTGGTGGAGGATGAACTGGCCTCCATTGAGCTGTTGTGCTTTAACCGGGTGATCGAGCAGTGCGGCAGCTATATGCAGGTCAACACGCCTGTCCTGGTAAAGGGCAGACTGTCTGTGCGCGATGAAAAACCGCCGCAGATCATGTGTGATTCCCTCTATCCGCTGCAGCAGATCGAGGACAGGCCTGTGAGCGAAAAAAAAGCGGAACCGTCCGCAGATGCCACCATTTACCTGCGCGTTCCCAGCTTGGACAGCAGGGAAATGCGGCATATTAAGCTGGTGATGTCCATGTTTGAGGGAGAAACACCGGTCAAAATCCGCATCGCTGACAGCGGTAAGCTGCTGGGCACTCATTGCCTGCATCATCCCGCACTTTTACAGGAGTGCAGGGAGTGGCTGGGGGATGAAAATGTCGTGGTCAAAACGAAATAAACCAAGCACCTCGGTATCCTCCGATACCGAGGTGTTTTTACGGAAAACTTACTGTGTGATGGCTTTGGGGGCTTTTTTGACAGCGCTTTTTGCATAAGTTTCGCAGAAAACGGATCGTCTTCAAGAGAAAAATGGACAAAAACAGGGCAAAGGATGTCATTTCTTGTGTTGACAATGGGATGATTTGTGGTAAAATATATAGCAATATGAAAATGCGTTGAGGAAGCCAGTTTGCCTATACGCAGCCTGAGCGAGATGGGGAGGGTGCAAGCCCATCGGCAAAGCGGAGCAAACAGCCACTTCGGAGCAGACGGCGATGAGCCGTCCGTCCCATCCGCGATACAGGATGATCTAAGATGCCCTCGCAGGAGGGATAATTAGGGTGGTACCGTGAAGTAAGACTTCGCCCCTATGCGGTGGCGCGGTCTTTTTTTATTTGTATCAAAAAATATATTATATAAAGGAGCAAACAACTATGTCACATCCCTATCATGGTTTGAACGAACTGCGCGAGATGTTTCTCAAGTTCTTTGAAACCAAAGACCATCTGCGCCTGCCCAGCTTTTCGCTGGTGCCTCAGAACGATAAGTCCATCCTGCTGATCAATGCAGGTATGACCCCCATGAAGCCCTGGTTCAAGGGGGAAGAAGAGCCTCCCCGCAAGCGCGTCTGCACCTGCCAGAAGTGCATCCGTACCGGTGATATTGACAATGTGGGCAAGACCGCTCGCCACGGTACCTATTTTGAAATGCTGGGCAACTTCTCCTTCGGTGACTACTTTAAGCACGAGGCCATTGCCTGGTCCTGGGAATTTCTGACCAGCCCCGAGTGGGTCGGTCTGGAGGCGGATCGCCTGTATCCCAGTGTCTTTCTGGAGGACGACGAGGCTTGGAACATCTGGCACGATGAGATCGGTATTCCCGAAGAGAAGATCTTCCGCTTCGGCAAGGAGGATAACTTCTGGGAGCACGGCTCCGGTCCGTGCGGCCCGTGCTCCGAAATTTACTATGATCGCGGCGAGGAATTCGGCTGCGGCAAGCCCGACTGTACGGTAGGCTGCGACTGCGATCGCTACATCGAGGTGTGGAACAACGTGTTCTCCCAGTTCGATAACGACGGTCACAACAACTACACCGAGCTGAAGCAGAAGAATATCGATACCGGTATGGGTCTGGAGCGTCTGGCCTGCGTATGCCAGAATGTGAACAGCCTGTTCGATGTGGATACGGTGATGAACATTACCAACAAGGTGTCTGAGCTGACCGGCGCACACTATGGCGAAAGCCAGAAGCGCGATGTGTCCCTGCGTGTCATTACTGACCATATTCGCAGCGCCACCTTCATGATCTGTGACGGCATTCTGCCCTCCAACGAAGGACGCGGCTATGTGCTGCGCCGCCTGCTGCGCCGCGCTGCCCGTCACGGCAAGCTGCTGGGCGTAAACGATCCGTTCCTGTTTGAAGTGGTGGATACCGTTGTACATGAGAATGAGTGCCAGTATGCGGATCTGCGTGAAAAGCAGGCCTATATCACCAAGGTGATTCGCACCGAGGAGGAGAATTTCGCCCGCACCATTGACGGCGGTATGAAGATCTTCAGCGAGCTGCTGCAGGAGCACAAGGCAAAGAACGAGAAAGTGTTCTCCGGCGCGGACGCCTTCAAGCTGTATGATACCTTTGGATTCCCCATTGATCTGACCATCGAAATGGCCGCCGATGAAGGCTTGACGGTAGATGAAGAAGCCTTCCAGACGCTGATGCAGGAGCAGAAGGTCCGCGCCCGCGAGGCACGCAAAGCTCTGGGCGATCTGGGCTGGGCCGGTGTGGATCTGGGCAAGGAAATCCCTGCCACCGAATTTGTGGGCTATGACAGAAGTGTTACCGACGGCAAGATCCTTGCCATCGTGGCTGACGGCGAAGTGCGCGATGCCATCGTGGCAGGCGCTGATGCCATCGTGGTGCTGGATCAGACCACCATGTATGCGGAAATGGGCGGTCAGGTGGCTGACCACGGTACAATTAAGTGCGGTGACGCCGTGTTTACGGTCAACGATGTGCAGAAGAACAAGGGCGGCAAATACCTGCATTACGGCAAGCTGGAGAGCGGTGAGCTGAAGGTGGGCGATGTGGCCACTGTTGCGATCGATGATGGCCGCCGTGACGCCATTCGCCGTGCCCATACTGCCACCCATCTGCTGCAGAGTACACTGGAGAAGGTGCTGGGCGATCATGTGCATCAGGCGGGTTCTCTGGTGGAACCGGACCACCTGCGCTTCGACTTTACCCATTTCTCCTCTGTGACCAATGAGGAAATGGCAAAGATCAACGCACTGTTTGAGGAGTGCACGCTTTCCGGCGAAACCGTGGAAACGCTGGTGCTGCCCATTGAAGAGGCCAAGAAGCTGGGCGCAACGGCCCTGTTCGGCGAGAAGTACGGCGATACCGTCCGCGTGGTGAAGATGGGCGACATCTCCATGGAATTCTGCGGCGGTACGCATTTGAACAATACGGCGAAGGTGGGCGCTTTCCGCATTACAGGCGAGTCCTCCGTGGCTTCCGGTGTGCGCCGTATTGAGATGATTACCGGCACGGCCGTGCGTCAGATGATGGATGATACGGACAGGACAATGGCTCAGGTGGCCGATACCATCAAGGCTGCCGGTGCTGCCGATATCCTGCGCCGCACGCAGCAGCTCATGGAGGAGCTGAAGGAAGAAAAGCGCGTGATTGAGCAGTACAAGGCGAAGGAATCTGCCGGTGGTGCTGACGATATGATTCGCTCCGCCAAGGAGATCGGCGGCGTGAAAGTGGTGACCAGAAAGCTGAGCGAGGGCGACGCCAATGCGCTGCGGCAGTTGGGCGATGTGCTGCGTGATAAGGACGACGCCATCGTAGCTGCCATGGTGCTGCAAAACGGCGCAAAAATCACCATTCAGGTGGTTTGCGGCAAGGAAGCGGTGAAGAAGGGAATCAAGGCCGGCGATATTATCAAGTCCGTGGCGCCCATCATGGGCGGTAAGGGCGGCGGCAAGCCCGACAGTGCCATGGGCGGCGGCAGCGATGCATCCAAGATCGACGAGGCTCTTGCCGCGGTGGAAGCCTTTGTGGCGGAGAAGCTGAAGTGAAATACTACCCAAAGATACAAGGATGCTTTTATATCCATACGACCCGATACAAAATCAATTTATCTGAAAGGAGCGTTCCGACATGAAGAATGATTGTCTGTTCTGCGCGATTGCAGCAGGTGAGATCCCCTCCAACAAGGTTTATGAAGACGAGCTTTGCTATGGCTTTTATGACATTGCCCCCCAGGCTCCTACCCATTTTCTGGTGATCCCCAAGGAACATATTTCCTCTGTGGCAGCAGTGAACGCCGAAAACAGCGCCGTGGTGGCTCACATTTTCCAAGTGATTGCCAAGGTCACCAAGGAGCTGGGGCTTGACAGCTATCGCGTCGTGTCCAATATCGGAGAGCAGGCAGGACAAAGCGTGTTCCATCTGCACTTCCATGTGCTTGGCGGACGTGATATGACCTGGCCTCCGGGCTAAAAGAGCAGCAGAGCCTCACTTCCAAGTGAAGTGAGGCTCTTATTAGTGCCTTTAGACGCGGGACTAAATCCCCGGTTCTGCCGGGGAGGGAAAAGAGCGGAGCGACAAAAAGACCGGCGAGCTTGATGCGAGCCGGAAAGCTTTGATTTTCCGGGATTTTTTTAAACCCGTGTTCTTTTTGACGTCGATGTGGGTACAGAGGAACTGGGACACTTGGAAATCATAGGCGCCATCGTGCATCAGCTAACCCGCAATATGACCGAAGATCAAATCAAGTCCGCCGGATTTGACAGCTATTTTGTGGATCATACCGCCGGCGTCTATCCCACTGCCGCTTCCGGCTTCCCATGGAGCGCCGCCTCCATGCAGGTCAAGGGTGACATGATTGCGGATCTGACCGAAGATTTGGCGGCAGAACAAAAAGCGCGCGTTACCTACGACAACATCCTGCGTCTGAGCGATGATCCCGATGTCAATGATGTGATCAAATTCCTTCGGGCTCGCGAAATCGTTCATTTCCAGCGATTCGGCGAGGGTCTGCGCCTTGCTAAGGAGAAAATGGATCAGAAGAACATTTATTATATCAACCCGTCGTTCGATCGCTGAATAAGCCTGCGGTCATAGCATGACAGGGCGATGCACAAACCTGTTTTTCCAAAACATATCATGGAAAAGAAAACCTTCCGGCATTTCTGCAGCAAGCAAGGGACTGATGTAGAACACATCAGTCCCTTGCTATGTATTACATTTATTTTCTATTGCCGAACAGTCCGCGCATCACGGCATTGGTGCCGGAACGCATGACAGAGTTCAGCGCGTTGGTGGCAGCGCGCTTGGCAATGGTCTTTGCCGAAGTTTTCTTGCCTCCGGTAACGGAATTGATCAGATTGGTGCCGACTGCTCGCGCAACAGAATTTGCCGCGTTCGTCGCCGCTCTCTGCATAGCTTTACTGCGTGCAGCCGCTCTCTTCTCCGCGGCCTTTTCCTCAGCAGCAATTTCTTTTTGTCGTGCTTTTTCGGCCGCTGCTTCTTCTCTCAGCCGTTCTTTCTCTGCGGCAGCTTCCTCTTCTTCTCTTTGACGCTGCAGGGCCAATTCCTCGGTTGCGCGCGCCAGAATTTCGTAGGCCGATTCACGGTCCACATTTTCGCGGTACTTCAGGTCAAATTCATCGGCCACGATCAGCTTCTCCACTTTGCCCTCATCAGCAGGGCCCATCAGACTCTGAGGCGGCAGGATCTTAGCCCGCTCCACCATACCGGGGATGCCCTCTTCGTCCAGGAAGCTGACTAATGCCTCGCCGACACCCAGTTCCATCAGTACCTGCTCTGCATCAAAGTTGGGATTTTCGCGGAATGCCTTGGCGGTTGCCCGCACGGCTTTCTGTTCAGCCGGCGTATAGGCACGCAGTGCATGCTGGATACGGTTAGACAGCTGCGCCAACACATCGTCGGGAATATCGGACGGGCTTTGGCTGATAAAGTAGACACCCACACCCTTGGAGCGGATCAGCTTCACCACCTGCACAATCTTCTGCACCAAAGCCTTGGGTGCATCCGCAAACAGCAAATGCGCTTCATCAAAGAAGAAAATCATACGCGGCTTATCCGGATCACCTATTTCCGGCAATCTCTCAAACAGCTCTGTCAGCATCCACAGCAGGAAGGTGCTATAGACGGTAGGGCTGTGCATCAGGCGCTGTGCGTGCAGCACATTGATGAAGCCGCGGCCGTCGGAATCGGTACGCATCCAATCGCGGATATCCAAAGCCGGTTCACCGAAAAACTGCTCACCGCCCTCATCTTCAAAGGCCAGTAATGCACGCTGAATGGCGCCGATAGAGGCCGTGGACACATTGCCGTACTGTGTCGTAAATTCTGCCCGGTTGTCACCCACATACTGCAGCATGGCACGCAGGTCTTTCAGGTCCAGCAGAAGCAATCCGTGATCGTCCGCCACGCGGAATACAACGTTCAGCACACCGCTCTGCACATCCGTCAAACCGAGCAGGCGGCTGAGCAGCATCGGGCCCATATCGGATACAGTCACGCGAATCGGCACACCGTGCTCACCGAAAATATCCCAAAACCGCGTGGGATAGCTTTTAAGCTGAAAATCTTCCAGTGCAAACTTCTCCACACGGGAGCGTATATTTTCACTATCCTCACCGGCCATGCACATGCCGGTCAAATCGCCCTTGGCATCTGCCAGAAAGACGGGTACGCCCATATCGGAAAAAGATTCCGCCATCACCTTCATGGTAATGGTTTTACCGGTACCGGTAGCACCGGCGATCAAGCCATGGCGGTTCGCCATTTGCGGCAGCAGGAAAAGGGGTTGTTCAGCGCGTGCCATGAAAATTTTCTTATCTTTCAGCATGACATCTTCTCCTTTTATATTTGTTTACCGCCAGTATATCATACCAAAGGCAAAAAGAAAACGGTCATAAAAAATTTTTATTGCTTTATCAAATGCGGCTTTCGTGATATACTAACAAAAATCCCGTCATTAGACTGAAAGAAGATTTTATATGTTAGATACCATCAATTCTTACGGTGCCGTCGTGTTGGAGAGCACTGACCGCGGCTGTATGGTGCTGCTTGTCACCGGCTTTAACGGCCTTTCCTTTCCGAAGGGACATATTGAAGAGAACGAAACGCCGGAGCAGGCGGCTGTACGCGAGGTTTGGGAGGAAACGGGTATCCGTATTGCGCTGGACGCCGCTTTTTCCCGCACGGTGGAAAGTCCCCGCTCCCGGGATCGGCGCACTGTCACCTTTTATCTCGGCACCAGCCTTGAGGGGCTGAAAGAGCCTCGCGCCGCGGAAGTAAAAGAGGCTCTTTGGCTTCCGTTTGACGAAGCTCTTGCCGCAATCCGTTATCAGCCGGACCGTGATATATTGCTGCAAGCTGCAGCGTATGTAAAGGCCAAAGAAAACCGCTCATAATTTTGTCAGTCCGTGTTCGCAATTAATAAAAATATCACCATAATGGTTAGAAAATATTTGTATTTGCCGCAAATTTTGTTATATTTTCACAAATAATGTTTTGTTGAATATGCTGAGAGATTTTTCCGAAAATTTGTTGGACTCGCCAAAAATGAAAAAACGTGCCAATTTTGGCAAGTTTCTTCCGTTCCTTTTATTTACTTTGCGGACAATTTGTGCTTTAATTAAAGTATCCAAGTGCGAGTTCCCCGCATTTTATAAGGTGGGGAAATATCGACAAAATTTGAGGAGGAAAAATTCATGGTACAATTTGCTAGCAGAATGGACTTGCTGCAGGGCTCCGAAATTCGTGAGCTGCTGAAGCTAACTGCAAAGCCCGATATTATTTCTTTTGCCGGCGGTATGCCCGCACCCGAGCTGTTTCCCGTTGAGCAGATGATCGCTGCATCCAAGGCAGTTCTGGAAGAGAACGGCCGTGTTGCTCTGCAGTATTCCAGCACCGAAGGTTTTCCCCGTCTGCGTGAGCAGATCGCTGAGAGAATGTTGGCCAAGAATAACATCCACACGGACGCGGATCATATTCTGGTCACCTCCGGCAGCCAGCAGGGTCTGGATTTCTCCGCCCGCGTGTTCCTGAACCCCGGCGATGTGGTGCTGCTGGAAAGCCCCTCCTATCTGGGCGCCGTGAACGCTTTCAAGGCTTGCGAGCCCAAGTTCATTGAAGTTCCCACCGATGATGGCGGCATGATTATGGAAGAGCTGGAGAAGATTCTGGCCACCACCGAGAAGGTCAAGATGATCTATGTCATCCCCGATTTCCAGAACCCCACCGGCCGTACCTGGGATCTGGATCGCCGTCATAAGTTCATGGAGATTATCAACAAGTACGAAATTCCCGTCATTGAGGATAACCCCTATGGCGAGCTGCGTTTCGAAGGTGAATACATGCCCGCTCTGAAGAGCCTGGACACCAAGGGTCTGGTCGTTTATCTGGGCACCTTCTCCAAGATTCTGGCTCCCGGCTATCGTCTGGGTTGGGTCTGCGCCGCGGATGAAATCCTGGCAAAATACAACTTTATGGAGCAGGCAGCTTCTCTGCAGGCTTCCACCATCGGCCAGATGGAAACCGCTAAGTGGATTGATATGTTCGATCTGGACGCTCATGTCAGCAAGATTCGTGAGGTCTATAAGGTACGCCGCACGGTGATGCTGGATACCCTGGCTAAGGAACTGCCCGATTGCTGCTCCTATACCCGCCCCGTAGGCGGCCTGTTTGCCTGGGTCGTTCTGCCCGAGTACATGGACGCCAAGGACCTGCAGATGAAGTGTCTGGAGAAGAAGGTTGCCTTCGTTCCCGGCGGTTCTTTCTTCCCCAACGGCGGTCACGAGAACACCCTGCGTCTGAACTACTCCTGCATGCCTGAGGATAAGATCCGCGAGGGTATCACCGCTCTGTGCCAGACCATCAAGGAGAATCTGAAGTAAAGCAGCTTTGCTTTACAGCAATTACATTATAAAAAACCCCCGGCAAAGCCGGGGGTTTTTTACGGGCATAGCTCATTGAGGTGATAATATATAGTAAATCCGGGAAACCGGAACCGTTCGGAACATACGATCACTACTTCCAATTAGAAAAAGAAGCGAGAAAAGCGGTTGCTCAATACTATAAACCCATAGAAAACTTGCGAAATCAGTAGCAAACAGACCTATCCCAGCAATTACTTCCTCTTTTTTGCAAGTATCATTCCGAAAAAGCAGACCCGGAGGGGACAACCCCCTCCGGGTACACAGCAGAAACCAGCCGAAACGGGACTGTATTACCTCAACAGCCGGTATTATGATCCCGAGGTGGGCCGGTTTATTTCCCCAGATACAACAGATGTCCTAATTGCCTCACCTATGGGGCTGACAGACAAAAATCTGTATGCTTATTGCGATAATAACCCTGTAGTACGAGAAGACGTGAGCGGAGCAGTATGGGATACTGCATTAGATGCAGTTTCTTTTGGTGCTAGTATTATTGATGTTGTAAACAACCCAAATGATGTTGGAGCATGGATTGGTCTTGCGGCGGACGCAGCATGTCTGGCATTGCCTTTTGTGACTGGTGGAGGAGCTTTGGTAAAAGCACTTACTAAATCAGATGATGTGGCGGATACCATAAAGACTGCGAGAAAAGTAGATTATTATGTTACACCTGCAGGAGATGCGATTCCAGCAACCCGAAAGGGATTTAGTAGCAATTTATCAAAACTAGAAAACAGAAATGGAAAATACTACGGTAAAGATTCCAGAGGTCCAGTTAGGATTAGAGTAGAAATACATGATCCGACACCTGGATATAAAGGGTCAAATAATCCATATCATTGTAATCCACATTTTCATATTGATAGAAGAGAAAAAGGAAATACAGGTCCATTTAGAAAAATTTATACAGGATTAATGGAGTGGTTAAGAGGATGATAGATTATCATGAAATTTTCTGGGGAGACAGTACAATTGAAAGAACAGTAATTGAATATGATAAAATATTAATAGCCGTTTTTAATGATGCATTACAAAAAAAGATTAATATTGTTTGCTCAAATTGTATAGGAATCAGTAAAATGTTTACTTGGGATGAGGTTATCATTGAAAATGTATTTATCGAAAAGATTATTTCAAGTGAACATCCTATGTGGATAAAGACATATGAATTATATGGGATGGAGTCTTATGATTCAGAAAAAAATCTAATGAATCCATTTTATGAGTTAAAAGTGGTATTAATAAATGGTTTTGAATTCAATGTGGTTTGTCAAGAAATATTATTTGAAGACTAAAAAGGTTTCAGGAATCCTCCTGACATGTGCCGTGATATCACACCGGCGATGCTTGCCGGTACATAGCAAATACATCCTCTTTTTTGGCAAGTAAACACTCCGAAAACGCAGTCCCGGAGGGGGACAACCCCTCCGGGGACATAGCAGACACCAGCCGAGACGGGACTGGTGTCTATGCAACAGTAACTTCAACTTCGATAGGTAGGTGCTTGGGATAGAATGGAGAAACATTTATATATTCTTATTGAAGCAATTTTAAGTATATTTGTGTTGATTTTAATTGTCGGACTGTGTTTCATTGAATTCAACATGGTGATTGTTGCACTTGCACTAATTGGTTCTTTATATTTCATACATAAAATTATTATGGGAGTGAGGTTATTCATCGATATAATTGAAGGATCAAAAGAAAAACGCACAATATTTATGGGCAACTTAGGAGCAGAACATCTTGATTTTTTTAGAAAAATAAGTTTTTCTAATATCTATTTTGATGACGAAGTACTTACAAAAAACTATCTTTTATTTGAGAATGTTTATTGTGGAGAATTGCGTCAAGAAGATAAAATTATGGTGGTATATTATAAACGATCACGAATTATTATACAGTTATATAAATATGAATGATGACATGTGCCGTGGTATCACACCGGTGATGTTTGCCGGTACATAGCAAATATATTCTCTTTTTTGGCAAGTAACATTCCGAAAACACAGACCCGGAGGGGACAACCCCTCCGGGATACACAGCAGAAACCAACCGAGACGGGGCTGTATTACCTCAACAGCCGGTACTATGATCCCGAGGTGGGGCGGTTTATTAATGCGGATAAATATGCTACTACAGATATTGATGATATTTTGAGATATTGGCGATATTTTGAGTGCTAATATGGTCTTATACCGCAAGAACAATCCGCTTAGCTATTTTGATCCTACTGGCGAAAAAACATATGAACGAAGAAAAAAGTTGGGAGCATCGCTCCCAACTTTTTATTGCTATCATGGTTCACTTTTTCAAGTTGTTTACCGCTTCACGCAGGGCGTCCACATTTTCCTGCGTGGTGGCCCAACTGGCGCAGAAACGCACGCCGGAATGGGTCTCATCCACGCGTTCCCAGTATTCATAGCCGAAGTTCTTGCCGATCTCGGCCAGCTCGCTGTCCGGCATAATGGGATACTGCTGATTGGTGGGGGAGTCAAACAGCAGCGGATAACCGGCGGAAACAAAAATCTCGCGGATCTGATGGGCTATGTCAATGGCGTGACGGGAAATCTTCAGGTACAAATCGTCGGTAAACAATGTATCGAACTGAATACCCAAGAGGCGGCCCTTTGCCAGCATACCGCCGCGCTGCTTCATAAAGAAACGGAAATCCTTCTTCAAAGCGGGATTCATCACCACCACCGCCTCACCGAACAGCGCGCCGACCTTCGTGCCGCCGATATAGAAAACATCGCACAGTCTTGCCAGTTCCGGCAGTGTCAGATCACATTCGTCAGACATCAGACCGTAACCCATGCGGGCCCCGTCAATATACAGCGGCAGACCGCAGCGCTGACAGGTTTCGTAGATGGCCGTCAGCTCCGCCTTGGAGTATATGGTGCCGCCTTCTGTGGGGTAGGAAATATAGACCATGCCCGGCATAACAATATGCTCGAAATCGGGGCTGGTATGATGCCACAGATAGTATTCTTCGATCTGCTGAGCGGTAATTTTACCGTTATCGGTGGGCAGGGCCAGTACCTTATGACCGGTGGACTCAATGGCGCCGGTTTCATGGCAATTGATGTGTCCGGTGGTAGGCGCGATGACGCCCTGATAGGGACGCAGGATGGAGGCAATCACCGTGGTGTTGGTCTGTGTGCCGCCCACCAAAAAATGCACATCTGCATCGGGCGCTTCACAGGCCGCTTTGATTTTTTCGCGCGCCGCAGCACAGTATTCATCCTCACTGTAACCCACGGACTGCGCCATATTGGTCTCCATCAGCCGTTTCATAATAGAGGGGTGTGCACCCTCCAGATAGTCACTGTTAAAATAAATCATGAACGCTTCTCCTTCCTTTTTTTCCTTATTTTACAGCAATTATCTATGTCTGTAAAGCGCAATTTATTAATGTCTGACATAGCTTTCCCTTGATTTAAGCCGCATTATTTGCTAAAATGATGGCGTTGATAGGAGGCTGCGTATGAAGAAGGCTGCGTATTATGTGCTGCTGGCTGCGTCGATCGGCGTATTTGCTTTTTCTGCCTACAAAGTAGGAAGCTATCTGTGGGAGAAACATAAAAGCGATCAAGTAACGCAAGAGGCGGCGAAATATGTCCAGGTGGAGAAAACAGAGGATGCCGAACTGGAAATGATCACGGTGGATTTCGATGCGCTGCGTGAGGTCAACAGCGATGTGATTGCGTGGATCTATTGCCCGGATACACAGATCAATTATCCCGTGGTGCAGGGCTCGGACAATGACTACTATTTATCGCACCTGCTTGACGGCTCTTATAATGCCAACGGCACGATTTTCATGGACTATCACGGCGCGGCAGATTTTTCGGACGCCAACAATATCCTTTACGGACACCACATGAAAACAGGCGCTATGTTTGCCAATCTGATAAAGTATAAAGACCCCGATTTTTATAAGAAGCATCCTTGCATGTATCTTTTCACACCGCAGCAGAATTACCGCTTGGATCTGTTTGCCGGTTTGGTGGTCGAAGCGGATGATGACATCTATTTCGGTGATGTGACTATGGAGCAGCTGCAGCGCTGCGTGTCGCGCTCTACCTTTACCGCGCAGACCGACATTCCTGCGGAGAACCCGATTGTGACGCTTTCGACCTGCTCCTACGAATTTGATGATGCCAGATATATTGTGTTGGCGGAATTGGTGCCCATCGAAGAATAAACATAGAAAAGCTGACAGACTTCAGAGGTCTGTCAGCTTTTATTTTGGATGCGCCGAAGACAAAGCCATAGGCTTTCTATGCGGCAATATCCGGCAGGGAAGGGGGGGCCTTATTTTGACCAGGCGATAGCGGGCGTTTCCTCCAGATACGCATCATAGGTGCCTTGTGACAAACTGGAGGACCAGTGCGCGTCGTACAGCTTTTCGCCTGTGTCCTGATAAACACGCAGGTGAAAAGCGAACCTTCCTATAACTTTAAAAGCGGAAACGGTGGCCAACCGCTCTCCGTTCCAAGTCATGTGGATTTCGCCGTTGCGGGGGGAGGCGACATACTGGTAACCTGTGTCTTCCTCTTCTTCCTCGTCTTGCACCATGGCCACCCGGTAAAGCCCGTTTTCCTTATCCAACACAGCAAAGCGCCCGTCGCAGCAATAAAGGACCATGAAGCCGTCACCCATGTACAGCTCCGTGTCGATCATGTTAAAATTAGAAAAACCAAAAAAGCGGCAATTATCGGGCGAGGCGTTTTCTCTGTCCCGGTTTACCTTTGTCTCCGCCAGCACCGGCAGCGTCTGCTGTACACGGTTCTGCTCATCCAGAACGCGCAGGTGATACATACCGTCTTCGCAGGTGGTCAACAGCAGCTTGCCGTCCTCACTGCGATCCAGAGCCACGACACGCTGCGCCGTGATATCCAGCGGCAGCAGCAACTGCAGATCCTCCCACAGATATTCCACCTTGACGCCGCCATTGAGCTGTAGAGGGGTGGTCTCGATGGGGAGAAACCACACGCCGAAACCCTGCGGCGCCCAGCTCTGCTGCGGTGCTGCACCGGCGGCAAAAGCGACGCTGAAGTAGATGCCGCTATCGTCATACTGATACACCACATCCACGGCAGGCATCTGATTATGACTGCTCTCAATTTCAAAATATGTTTCGTCATACATAGAAGTAATGGAAACCGTATGGTCCTCCGGCACCTCTATCTGTATCAGCTCCGTCAAATCAAATGTGGTGAGGTCATAGCCCGATGTGAGGAACAGGGGGTAGTATGGGCAGCAGTCCTGCAAGCGAATGGGAGTGGAGCCTGCGCTGCTGTCTTGATACCAGCTTTTCACCAATTCATACAGCGGACTTGGTTCGATGACAGTAAGGGAGTCTTGATAAAAAGTGTCCAAAGTGGGCGCCGGAATGTCGGTGGAATAGGTGATACGGTAACGGTTACTATCGTCATAATCGGACTGTGTTTCGGCGCTCAGACTGCCGCTGAAAAATTGCAGATGACTTTCCCAGCGGAGCGGCCAACAACGACTCGTTACATCCAGCGTGAGGCCATCCGCGGCAGCACGATCACCGGACTCGCTTACGGTAAAGAATGCCACACTGTCACGCGGTTTTTCCACATAGCGGCTGACGGCCACCAAGGCAGCCACAGACGCAAGAAGCAGTATGGCCGCCAAACAAACTCGTTTACGCATGGTCGGCTCCTTTCTTACGCATCGTCCTGTTCTTCCAGAATACGGCGCACACGGTCACGCTGGTAGTGGTAGATTTCCTTCACATAATCTGTTAAGGAAATGCCCTTTTCATCCATTGCCTCCGTTGACATATCGCCTATGATGCTGCCTTGCCGCAGCAGAACGGTCCGGGAAATAAAGGAGGCTACTTCCTCCAGCAAATGGGTGGACAGCAGTACCGTTTCGTGGTCCTCCAGGATTCCCAACAGCACCTTGTAGAAGTCCTCGCGGTTGAACATGTCGTTCCCGGCAAAGGGCTCATCCATTAAAATATAGTCCGCACCCTGGGATAGAGCCAGGATCACCTCGAACTGGTTTTTCTGCCCGTTGGAGAGATGACGCAGCGCCTTGTTGTGGGGCAGCTCAAAGAAATCCATCAGACGGTCATAACGCTTGCGGCGGAAGGCAGGGAAGTGCTCGGCGTAAAAATCGCGGTGCGCATCGGCACTCAGACGGGGAAAGAAGGAGTGCTCACAGGTGGCAAAGCTGAGCTTTGCGATGTTTTTATGACTGATTTCCTCGCCGTCCAGCGTGACCGTGCCCTCATGGGGCAAAAGGCCGAGGATACATTTCATCAAGGTGGTTTTGCCTGCGCCGTTTTCGCCGAACAAACCGATGATCTCGCCCCGCGGCAGCTCCAGTGACACATTTTGAACGGCCTGTGTCTTGCCAAAGGATTTACTGACATGATGCAGCTCCAACATGGTCTTAACCTCCTATCTTACCTGCGGTGAGGTCTTGCCAAAACCGCAATAACTGATGATTTTCCAATACCTCTGAGGGCGTTTTCAGCATATAGCTTCCGTAGAATATCCAAAACAGCGCCACAGTCAGCAGCAGCGCCGCGCCGGCCCATAGAAGCGGCACGGTCCATACGCGCCGCCGCAGCTCGTTTTTATCGGATAAGCGGCGCATCAGATAGATACTGCGGCTGCCCTGATAAAAACTGGCATAGAGCAGAATCGCGCTCAGCAAGGCAATCAGCGCCAGCACGATCGTGGGCACCAGGCTGCTGCCCAATACTTCGCCAAAGGGTGCCATCTTACGATGGTGATCGAGTACTTCGGGCGAAAAATGCCGTACACCGTTTGGGGAAAAAATGTATAATTCGTTCAGCTTTTCCTGCAGGCTTGAAAAAAAGAGATCAATGCTAATCACTGCGGAGAGAATACTGATGGCGATCATGCCCGAAAGGAAATTCTCAAAGTGGAGGTTCGGCGGCAGCAGCCGTTGTATCTTGTCGCAGCGCTTCAAGAGCATCTTCCTCCTTTCCGTTGACAATATGAATCACCACATATGCCATAATGAGAAGTGCGCCAATTACACCGAGCAGCGTGAGAAATAGATTCGCTGTCTGCAAAAAGGCAAATACACACAGCAAAACGGATAAAATGACGGTAAAACCGAAAGACCCTTTACGCTGCTGCCAACTGAAGTAGGCGGCAGAAGCACCCAAAGCCATCACCAGCAGGATATTTCGTATCCACCTTATGACGCAGGCAAGAGGGAGGAGGTTGGCGGAAAAATCCCATTGATATAAACGGGTGAGCAATGTCTGCGGCCCCACATTTTCGGCGGTTGTAAGCAGGAAGCGATTGCTGCACACCACAAGAAGCAGGACCTGCAAGGCCCAGAATGCGGTGATCCAAATACAGTAGCATACGCTTTGCCACAGGAAGGCTGTCTGCGGCCGAATGGAGAGCCGCTGCAGCGTATAGTCGGTCCGGGAGCCGTAGCTTGTGCCGCTCAGACAAAGCAGTGTCATCAGCACCAGGAAAAAGCCTAAGCAGGCCCACTCCATATGGCACTGCTCCGAATACAGAAACAGATCCATATAGCTTCCGTTATCAGGCGTGATTGGGCGGCTCAGCAGCGCGCCTTCCGCTGCCGCCGTCACCGCCAGCAGCGGGAGTATCCACCGGGCGGTTGATCGAATATAAAGTGCCAGAACAGAAAGATGTTTTCTCATGTTGCCGTCTCCTCCTTCCATAGCTGCCGCAGCAGCACCTCGGCTTCCTCATAGGAAACACCCATGCGTTTCACTGTGCCAACCAGTTCTCGTACCACGCCGCTGACCATTTCCTGCTTCACGCTGTCTATGCGCGCCTCTGTCAGCGAGATATAGCTCTTTGCACCGGAGCGGGAGTAAACCAGGCCTTCCTCCTCCAGCAGATGATAGGCTTTTTGCACGGTGTTGGGATTGACCCCCAGCAGAGCGGAGAGCATACGCCTTGAGGGCATCTCGTCGCCATCGGCAACCGTTCCGGCCACAATGCCCTGCTTGATATGGCGGATGATCTGCAGATAGATAGGACTTCCGTCATTCAGCGTAAACCTGTCAAAGGAAACCATGTGCGTCACCTCACTTCCTCAACCGTATTACCCGACCAATACGGTTCTTTAACTGTATTATATGAGTGATACAGTTATTTGTCAACAACGATTTTGAAAAAGGATAAAAAAACAGGAGTTCGCATGGCGAACTCCTGTTTTTTAACTGTTAAGTCGGATTGGTTTACACCTGGGGACCGGCGGCGACCAGGGCCTTGCCGGCGTCGTTGCTGGTGTACTTGGCAAAGTTCTTCACGAAGCGGCCTGCCAGATCCTGGGCCCTGGCTTCCCACTCGGAAGCGTCGGCATAGGTGTCGCGGGGATCCAGAATCGCGGGGTCAACGCCGGGCAGAGCAGTGGGAACCTCGAAGTTGAAGTGAGGAATGGTCTTGGTGGGAGCGGAGTTGATGGAACCGTCCAGAATCGCATCAATGATGCCGCGGGTATCCTTGATGGAGATACGCTTGCCGGTGCCGTTCCAACCGGTGTTGACCAGATACGCCTTTGCGCCGCTCATCTCCATTCTCTTGACCAGCTCTTCGGCATACTTGGTGGGATGCAGCTCCAGGAAAGCCTGGCCGAAGCAAGCGGAGAAGGTGGGGGTGGGCTCGGTAATGCCGCGCTCGGTACCGGCCAGCTTAGCGGTAAAGCCGGACAGGAAGTAATACTGGGTCTGCTCGGGCGTCAGAATGGACACGGGAGGCAGAACGCCGAAAGCATCGGCGGACAGGAAGATCACATTCTTGGCAGCGGGAGCGGCAGAAACGGGACGAACAATGTTCTCAATGTGGCTGATGGGGTAGGACACGCGGGTGTTCTCGGTGACGGACTTGTCGTTAAAGTCGATCTTGCCGTTTGCGTCAACGGTCACATTCTCCAGCAGCGCATCGCGCTTGATTGCGTTGTAGATGTCGGGCTCGGAATCCTTGTCCAGATTGATGACCTTGGCATAGCAGCCGCCCTCGAAGTTAAACACGCCGTTGTCGTCCCAGCCGTGCTCGTCGTCGCCAATCAGCAGGCGCTTGGGATCGGTGGACAGGGTGGTCTTGCCGGTACCGGACAGACCGAAGAAGATGGCGGTATTCTCGCCGTTCATGTCGGTGTTGGCGGAGCAGTGCATGGAAGCAATGCCCTTGAGAGGCAGGTAGTAGTTCATCATGGAGAACATACCCTTCTTCATCTCGCCGCCGTACCAGGTGTTGATGATGACCTGCTCGCGGGAAGTGATGTTAAAGGCCACGCAAGTCTCGGAGTTCAGGCCCAGCTCCTTGTAGTTCTCAACCTTAGCCTTGGAAGCGTTGTAGACCACGAAATCGGGCTCAAAGCTCTTCAGCTCATCGTCGGAGGGCTGGATAAACATATTCTTGATGAAGTGAGCCTGCCATGCCACCTCCACGATGAAGCGGACAGCCATGCGGGTATCCTTGTTGGCGCCGCAGAAAGCATCCACGACGAACAATCTCTTGTTGCACAGTTCCTTCACGGCAATATCCTTGACAGTCGCCCAAACGGACTCATCCATAGGATGGTTGTCGTTCTTATACTCGTCGGAAGTCCACCACACGGTGTTCTTGGAGTTCTCGTCCATGACAATGTATTTGTCCTTAGGAGAGCGGCCGGTGTAGATACCGGTCATCACATTGACGGCGCCCAGCTCGGTGACCTGGCCGACTTCATAGCCTTCCAGACCGGCCTTGGTTTCTTCCTCGAACAGCACCTCATAGGAGGGGTTGTAGACGATCTCGGTAGTACCGGAGATGCCGTACTTGTTCAGGTCGATAGCATTCATACAGGATTACCTCGTTTCTATTCAAATTTCGTTGCATCATATAATATAGCTAAAAATTGCCAAAAAGTCAATGCTGAATTTACAATAATTCCACAAAACAGACGGTTTTATCTGAAAGTATCGTGAGGAGAGAAAATGCCGGTTCCGGCAGTGTCCGACAGTCTGATTCTGCTGCATGGCCATCGGGGCCGGCCAAAAGCCGATAAAAAACAAAAAGTTCGTGAAATCAGAGATTTCACGAACTTTTTGGCACGCCGTGAGGGATTCGAACCCCCGGCCTTCTGGTCCGTAGGGTATCTGGGAGCGAAAATGGCATCATTTCGGCTCCGTTTTGCGGTTTTAGCCTCTGTTCACTCGGAAAATATTCCGATGTTTCCGTCCGGAACTGCCTGCTCCATTCGTATTCTGGGTCAAAAGTGGGTCAGAAGCAAGTGCGTAGCTTTGCAAACGGGAAGTTACCTATCCCAATTCGTTAATGCTGATGGAGGGCAAGCTGCTTATCTTGCCGATATTGACAGGCAGGCGCAGGAACGCTTTGAACGGCTCATAGAGGATATGAAGCTGGCGCAGGTTATCACAGAGCGGTTAAAGGCAGAAAACGCCATGGAATGGACGAGGAGAATGAATACTATTCTGGCAAGTGCGATGGAGATTTTTGCATTACTCTCTTGAAAAGTCAAAGCAAAAGCAGTATAATGTGGATGACCGTTCAATCATTTGTAGGGAGGGGAGGAAAGATATTGCGCACTGTGAATGAAGAAGCCCACCGGCATAAGGAAATCGAGATCATGGAAACATGCTTTGACTGCTATGCGGAGAACGGTTTTTCCTCTGTCGGAATAAAAGCGATTGCAAAAGCCTGCGGCTGTAGTGTTGCGAACCTGTATCAGTATTTTGACAATCTCGATGACCTTATCGTTAAGTCCACCGAATACTGCATGAGCAAGGTGGAAGACGAGTTTATGGCGAAAGCGCCCACAGATGTAGAGGACTTGTGGCGGTTTTTCGACGAGATACCCTACTGGACGGCAAAAAACCACGGCAAGAAATACAGGTTTATGTATCAGGTCTACACTCACCCGAAATACAGAGAATACGGCAAAAAATTCTTTGCGGGTGTAGATAAACGTTATACCGAATACGCAAAGAGTTTGGAGCCAAAGCTGGGGATTCCCCACGAGAAGATCACACCGCTGATTTTCATTCTGATCAGAGCCTGTGTGCATTATGCACTCTTTGAGGATGAGTTCTATATGAAATCTCAGATAGAAGTGCTGAAGGAAACCCTTGAATTATTTGTGATGAAGTACAACCCGAACGCAATCCAAAAGGAGGACTGAAAAAACATGAAAAAACGGTTATTGAGCATCCTGTTGTGCTGCGTGATGCTGGTGGGGCTTCTGCCGACGGCGGCGCTGGCGGCGGACCCGGCGGAACAGTTTACCGGTCTCACCCCCGGCGAAACCTACTGGTTCGACCTGTCCGGAGCGAACATTCCGGGCAACAAGAACGGCAGCTTGCTGGACGATTCCCTTCATTGGGTGCCCTTCACCTACGTGGGCACCGTGAACGCCTATGTGCTGAAAAGCCGTTCTCCCAATGACAACACCGCAAAAGGCGATTCAGCGAATGCGGCAGGCAGTACAGACCCCACGAACCCGATTGGCTACACCTATGACCACAGCCTGTTCATTGCGGACTACAACATGACCAGTAGTGCCAACTGGAATAACCTGAATGGGAGGAACCTGATTTTCGGCACGGCCTACACCAGCGGTGGCGTGGGCTACACCCTCCGCGTGCCCTCGGCGGGGAGTGGTAGCACCGGCTCGCAGGACAGTGCGCGTGGAACTCCGCTGAACAACGAGTGGGACGCGATTTTGGACAAAGCGAACCAAAGCTATCAGGATAACACGGATGGTTATATCAAAAACTGGAACGGTATGTATTCCTGGGGGCAGGATACCCATGATGGTCCCGATCCTGACTGGAACCGTGCGACGCGCGGGTCTTCTACAGCCCGCTCCTGGCAGTTTGACCTGCAACTGTCTCCGAGCGTCGGTTTCCGTCCCGTGCTTGAACTCCCATCCTCTGACACCCTGGGCTCTGGCGGCCTGGCGACTGTCACGCTGGACCTGAACGGTGGCTCCATCAGCTCCATCACCGGGACGGTCAATTTGGCGGTGAAGTCCGACTTCAATCTTACTCTCCCCGGGGGCACGGACGTGACCCGCCCGGATGGAAACGACGGCACCTACTTCATGTGGCAGGACAGCAACGGCAACCACTACGAGCCGGGCGCGCAGGTTCCCGCCAACGTGGGCCGCCTGACTGCCATATGGAAAGACATTGTAAATCCTGTTATCACAGGGCTGGAAAACGGCAAGACCTATTGCGATACAGCAGAGTTTGAAGTCTCCGATAACGTTGGTGTTGCAAGCGTTACGGCAAATGGTGGTGAATTAATACCGGATGCTTACGGCAAATATACGCTTGAAAAAGGAAAAGGTACCGTAACCGTTGTTGCCAAAGACAATTCAGACAATGAAACCTCAGTAACCGTAACAGTCAATAACGGACACACCTACGAATGGCAGAGCGAAAACGGACAGTACTGGAAGAAGTGCAAATTCTGTGATGATGAAACCGCGAAAAAGGATATTCCGACCATTACAATCAACGGTGCGGATACGGTTTGCGTAACGCAGGATTACAAGTTCAGCTTTACTTTGCCGGAGGGCGCAACCGATGCCGTCTACGGTTATGAGTTTGAATACATGGGCGCCTCCGGTCTTAAACCAGTCACCGAAGACGGCAAACTGTACGGTGCTGTGCCTGCTGCAGATTATGACTTGAGTGCAAACAGCTTTAAGGTAACAGCAACCGCAAAGACAGCCGACGGGTTTGATATTTCCGCAAGCAAGGTTGTATCGCTCAAGAGCGAGCATATCGATGCCGCACCCAAAGACCACAAGTGCGACATCTGCGGTGCGACACTCTCCGAGCATAGCGGCGGCGAGGCTACCTGCAAGGATAAGGCAGTCTGCGATTACTGCGGCGAAGAGTACGGCGCACTTGCTCCGAACAGCCATGCCGATCTGAAGCACTTCCCAGCAAAGGCGGCGACCAAGACCGCCGAGGGCAATATCGAATATTGGTACTGCTCCGACTGCGGCAAGTATTTCAAGGACGCTGCGGCAACGAAAGAGATCGCTAAGGCAGACACCGTAATAGCGAAACTGCCCGACGATAGTGAAACCCCGCAGACCGGCGACAACAGCCATTTCGCGCTGTGGTTGGCCCTGTTCGCGGTATCCGCTGCCGGTGTGATGGGCGCAGGCGTGTACAGCAAACGCAGAAGAAGCTCCCGATAACAAGAAACGGAACAAAATAGAATAACCGATCGCAAACACCCTGCAAGACGGCAAAATCTTGCAGGGTGTTTCTCTGTCTGAACGTATGGGATCCCGCAAGGCAACTGCCCTGCGATGTCGTTTTCGGCGTGAAAGTCATCTTTCTCTTGCCCGTGTTTCGGCTCGAAAGGCAGGCGCATCAGGAACTCAGTAGTAGTAGCTGCGCTGCCCTGCGGGGCCGCGGTGCCGGAGGAAGCGGATGCG
Organism: Clostridiales bacterium; assembly: GCA_004555205.1. Classification (GTDB taxonomy): domain Bacteria; phylum Bacillota; class Clostridia; order Oscillospirales; family Oscillospiraceae; genus Vescimonas. Next base: position 42,765 of record SFIY01000001.1, on the reverse strand, counting down.
CGCTGTAAACGCGCACATCCGCTTCCTCCGGTTATCGGTATCATCTGGCGGCAGTCACTCCTCTTCGCCCATGTGAGCCGCTGTGTGACCATTTTCAGGATGGGGCAGGGACACTGCACCAGAGAGATATGCTCCAGCGGGTGCTGAAACGAGCCGGACTGCCCCGCATCCGCTTTCACGACCTCCGCCATACCTTCGCCACCCTCGCACTCCAGAACGGTATGGACGTGAAAACCGTCAGCAGTATGTTGGGTCACTATACTCCGCAGGCTTCACGCTGGACACCTACGCCCACGTCACCACCGACGCGCAGCTGAAAGCGGCGCAAACCATGGGGAATATCCTCTCCCGTGCTGTCTGACACTTTCCGCTCCGCGTCCCGTTGGGGTCAGCGTTTGGGTCAAACGCTGACCCAGTTTTTGACCCAAAATGTCTTGAAACAATTGTAAACAAAAAGTTCGTGAAATCAAAGATTTCACGAACTTTTTGGCACGCCGTGAGGGATTCGAACCCCCGGCCTTCTGGTCCGTAGCCAGACGCTCTATCCAGCTGAGCTAACGGCGCGTGTCACTTCAGACGACTTGATTATATTACCATACGGATTTACAAAATGCAAGCATTTTTTCAATTTTTTTAAAACTTTTTCGCACTTGTATTTAAGATGTATTTATGATATGGTAAAAGACATAGTAGAGAAAACTGCACGGAGGATCATGGGATGAGTGAAAACTTTAAAAAATGTATGTTCGGTGGCTTTGATCCCGAAGATGTCATTGCGTATATTGACAGAACGGCAAAAGAGAATAAAGCGAGAATCGCTACATTGACGGAACAGAACGAGGCGCTGACCAAGAGTAATCAGGAAATGCAGGTTGAGCTGACGATGCTGCGCCAGCAGTTTGTCGATCAAGAAAACGAAAATCGCGCCGCCGAAAAATGGCAGCAGGAATGGCAGGCCGCGCAGGAGAAGCTGCAGCAGTTGGAGGAGGAGGCTGCCATGCTGCGCACGCAGGCGCAGGAGTACCGTTCTTTGAAGGACCACATTGCCGATATTGAAATCAGCGCCCATCGCCGCACGGAGGAGTTCCGCAGGGCGGCTATTGCACAGATGCAGGAGATTGTGAACAAGCAGCGTGGCTGGTGTGAGGAAATGAAGACCAAGTATTTGGCGGTCACGGAGCAGTTTTCCCAGAAGCTGCAGCAGGCACAGCAGGTTTTGGCGGAGCCCGATGTATCCGGCTTTGCTGAAATGGAAGAGGGTCTGCAAAATCTGGAAAACAGCCTTTTTGAATGAATGAATAACGCCATCACCGTTGGGTGATGGCGTTATTTTGCTTACAGATCCAGTTTCAAATCGCCCTCTTTGATCCAGCCCCACTTACGCAGCGGCATGGCGAACAGCCAAGTCAAAATGGCGGGCAGCACGGAGGAGATCAGCACCAAACCCGACCAGTCCATACCGGTGATGGCAGCCTTTGCACCGGAGGCAATATCATTGACCCAGCCGGTATAAACACCGATCTGGCCCACGAAACCGCAGGTGCCCATACCGGAGGAAACCGCCGCGCCGTTCATTTCCAGACGGAACAGGCAGGTGGCGATAGGGCCGGTCACGGCGGCGGCCAGCGTAGGCGGAATCCAAATGCGTACATTGCGCACAATGTTGCCCATTTGCAGCATGCTGGTACCGATACCCTGTGCCACCAAGCCGCCCCAGCGGTTTTCGCGGAAGCTCATCACGGCAAAGCCCACCATCTGTGCGCAGCAGCCTGCCACGGCCGCGCCGCCTGCCAGACCGGTCAGACCCAACGCCGCGCAGATGGCAGCGGAGGAGATGGGCAATGTCAGCGCCACACCGATGATGACAGACACCAGAATACCCATAAAGAACGGCTGCAGATCGGTGGCCCACATGATCGCCTTGCCGACGGCGCTGGCGGCCGTACCGATGGGTGCGGCCACAATGGCCGCAAATCCGATACCGCAAAGGATCGTGACGATAGGCGTTACCAGAAGATCGATCTTGGTTTCCTTGCTGACCGCTTTACCGATCTCGGAAGCCAAAATGGCCACAAAAAACACGGCCAGCGGGCCGCCTGCACCGCCCAATGCGTTGGTGGCAAAACCCACGGGGATCAGCGAAAACAGCACCATGGGAGGGCACTCCAGGGCCCGCCCGATCGCCACGGCCATACCCGGGCCTACCAGCAGCGAACACAGACCGCCAATGGTGTAGGCCAGCTCCTGATCGCCCTGCTTAATAATCAAAAAAGCATCGGTCAGGAAAGCAATGTGGAACTGCGTGCCGATGGTGTTCAAAATCGTGCCCACCAGCAGCGTACAGAACAAACCCTGCGCCATGGCGCTCATGGCATCGATAAAATACCGTTTGGCGGAGAACACGATGTTCTTCCTCTTCAAAAATGCCTGAATCTTTTCCATAATAACCCTCATATATGTAGAGAAGTAGACAGGTGTCTTGACACATGTCTACTTCATTATAGGCGAAATATCCGATTTGTCAATGGTCAATCGGTCTGCTCCGGCAGAAGGACACCCATTTGTTTCAGTTGTTCTTTCAAATGAGCAAAAGCATCCTCGCTGGGGCAAGATAGGGTATGCAAATGGATGCCCTCGGTCAAAGCCGACAAGGGCGCGGCACTGCTGTTGCGCATTTTGGAAATAAACTGCTCCACATCGTAGCGGCTGCTCAATTGCAGGATGGCGGTCAACTGACCGTAAACGGGGTGCTCCACAATCACATCCAGTACGGTACAGCCGCAGTCCACCATGGCATGCAGCTCTTCGCGGGTGCCTTCTAAAGAGTGAGAACAGGCCACGCAGCGGATTAAGCCGGTATTTTCGGCGGGAATCACATAACCGCGCGGTGTGGCGGCGATGTTATGCCCCTCGGCGCGCAGCAGGGCAATGTCACCCACGATGACCTGCCGTGTCACGCCACATTGACCGGCCAGTGTAGCGGCACTGAGCGGCCTGTCAGCCGCACACAGCAGCGCATAGATCTGCTGTCGTCTTTCCACAGAGGTCACACCTCACCACTCCCTTCACAAAATATATTTGTATCATACACCACTGCCGCGTTATCTGGCAAGAGGATTTCTTGCAATTTTTGTCCGGTTGAGATATAATATAGCCTGTATTGCTGTACGAACAGGAGGTACCTGTGATGAATGAAGTACGCAAGGAGATCATGCAGAATGTCTTCTTAACATATCTGCCTGCGACGAAGTTTAAAACAAGCTGTTTCTCGGCACATCTGGTCACGCCTCTGTGCAAGGATACGGCAAGCTATAACGCGCTGTTTCCTGCTGTGCTGCACCGCGGCACCATGCGCTGCCCGGATATGGAGCAGCTTTCTGCGGCGATGGACCGCCTTTACGGCGCACAGATCAGTCCCACTGTCCGCAAGTGCGGCGAAACCCAGTGTGTGGGTTTTGTGGGCACGGTGGTAGACGATCATTTTGCCCTTGGCGGTGAGCGTTTGCTGGAGCCTGCCGCAGAGCTGATGGGCGAGCTGTTTTTGGACCCTGTTACCCGCGGCGGCCGCTTTCTGCCCGCCTATGTGGAGAGCGAAAAGTGTAACCTGATCGATGCCATTCGCTCGGTGCGCAACGATAAGCGCGATTGGGCGGAGCTGCGTCTGCTGCAGGAGATGTGTGCCGACGAGCCCTACGGTGTCAGCCGTTTGGGCGATGAAGAAACGGTGAAGAAGATCAATAATCAAAAACTGTATCAGCATTATCAAAGCCTGCTGCCCCAAAGCCGCATGGAGCTGTTCTATTGCGGCAGTGCGGAGGAGCGCCGTGTGGAGGATGCCTTGCTGGAGGCGTTCGCCGCACTCTGCCGCGGCAAGGCAGCAGAGATTGAACCTGCTCGCCGCTATGACGCCCCCACCGAGCCTCGGATTGTGACGGAAACCATGGATGTGACACAGGGCAAGCTGTCCATGGGGTTTCGCTGCGGAAGCCATGATGTGCCTGCCCTTATCATGGCGAATCTGATATTCGGCGGCTCCAGCAATTCCAAGCTGTTTTTGAATGTCCGCGAAAAGCTGTCGCTGTGCTATTACGCCTCATCCTCCTATGCCCGGTCCAAGGGGATTATGACCGTATCCTCCGGTATTGAAACCAAGGACTATGATCGGGCCTTTGAGGAGATCATGAAGCAATTGACCGCCGTGCAAAGCGGCGATTGGGAGGACTGGGAGCTGGAGGGTGCACGCAGTACCATGCTCAGCTCGCTGCAATCGCTGCATGATTCACAGGGCGCATTGGAGAATTTTTATCTGGGTCAGGCGGCCACCGGCCAGAGCGATACACCGGAAGATCTGGCCGAGCAGATCCGGCAGGTTACGCCGGAGCGCATCTGTGCCGCAGCACGGAGTATTGGGCTGGACACCGTGTATTTCCTGAAGGGAAAGGAGGGGGAGTGAGTTGCCTATAGTCGATTATCCTCGCCTTGGCGAGCAGGCGATCTGGCATACGCTGCCTAACGGATTGCCGGTCTGTGTCGTTCCCAAGAGGGGATTCCGCCGCAAATATGCCATGTTTGCCACACGCTACGGCGGCATGGATATGCGTTTTGAAAAGGACGGCGAATGGCTGGATACGCCGGCAGGTATTGCCCATTACCTGGAGCATAAGATGTTTGACACGGCGCAGGGCAATGCCCTGCAGGAGCTGGCAAAGAACGGCGCTGAGCCCAATGCCTTCACCTCCAATGCCATGACGGCCTACTATTTTGATTCCACGGAGCATTTCTTTGAGAATCTGAAAATTTTGCTCTCCTTTGTGTCGATCCCCTATTTTACGGAGGAAAGTGTTGCCAAGGAGCAGGGGATTATTGCCCAGGAGATCGGCATGATCGAGGACAATCCCGAATGGCAGGTCTATAAAAATCTCATGCAGTGCTTGTATGAAAAAAGCCCTGTCCGCGTACCTGTGGCAGGCTCGGTGGAGAGCATTTCCCATATCACCGCCCAAACGCTGTACGATTGCCATAAGGCGTTTTATACCCCGTCCAATATGTGCCTGGTGGTGGTAGGCGATGTGGAGGCGGAGGCGGTTTTCCGTCTGGCGGAGGAAGTGCTGCCGCAGGAGAGCGGCGGCGAAATCCGCCGTGATTACGGCGCGGACGAGGCGCTTGTGCCCAAGCATAAGGTGTGCCGTGAGCGGATGGAGGTGTCCATGCCGACCTTCCTGCTGGGCTTTAAGTGTCCCAATGCGCCGCAGGGCAATGAGCGCATCCGCAATAATGTCATCGGTGATCTGGCGTGTGATATTCTGATGGGGGATTCCAGCCCGCTGTATACCCGTCTTTACAGCGAGGGACTGGTCAACAGCTCCTTCGGCTGCGCCTATGACCTGCTGCCGGGCGTGGCCTATGTCTATGCCGGCGGCGACAGTAATGACCCGGAGGCCGTTAAGAAGGCCATTCTGGACGAGGCACAGCGCCTGGTGCGGGAAGGCATCGATGAGGCGTATTACCAGCGTGTACGCCGCGCCGTATTCGGTACAAGCATCAAGAGCCTGAATTCCTTTGAATCCATTGCCGTTTCCATGGTGGAGGGCTGCTTTAACGGCTTTGATGCCTACTGTTTCCCGGAGGTTTTTGATTCCATCAGCAAGCAGGATCTGCTGGATTTCATTGGTCATTATATTTGTGAGGAACATGCGGCCATGTCCGTGATCGAACCCAAGGAGGCAGAGTAATATGCAAATTATGACAGACAGTCCCATCCGCTTTCCGGGCCTTTTCGGGGATTGGGCATTTACCGCAAGCGCGAAGGCGCTGGACATCGGCAAGGGCGTGTATTGGTACGGCATCATCATTGCCATCGGCCTGCTGATGGCGCTGCTGTTTTGCATGAAGCAGCGCAAAAAGTACGGCATCAGCGAGGATGATCTGCTGGACGGTCTGCTTTGGGGTATTCCGTTTGGCATCATCGGTGCAAGACTGTATTATGTGATTTTTTATTTGGATCTTTACCGCAACAGCGACGGAACCATCAATTGGCGTGAAGTGATCGCCATATGGGACGGCGGCTTGGCCATTTACGGCGGTGTTATCGCCACGGTGATCGTGGCGCTGCTGCTCAGCCGCCGCCGGAAGTTCAAAATCGGCGCCATGCTTGACCTGGTGGTCATGGGATTGCTGATCGGTCAGATATTCGGCCGCTGGGGCAACTTTATGAACCGCGAAGCCTTCGGCGCAGAAACCACGCTGCCCTGGCGCATGCAGTTGACGACTACCGCCGGTACGCTGATCGAGGTACATCCCACCTTCCTCTATGAGAGCCTGTGGAATCTGATCGGTCTGTTGCTGATCGTCTTTGTGGTGTCCAAGGCACGCCGTTTTGACGGTGAGAATACATTGTTTTACTTTCTGTGGTACGGCATTGGCCGGTTCTGGATCGAGGGCCTGCGTACCGACAGTCTGTATTTGTTCAATTGGACGATTGCCGGCCAGCCGATTCGTGTCAGCCAGGCCCTGTCATTGGTGATGGTGCTGGTGTCGGCATTTATGCTGCTATACCATATAAAAATCAAACCGCATACGCCCGAGGAATTATATGTCAATCAGGTGGCCGCGCGTCAGGAGGAAACAAAATGAGTGCAGTGATCATGGACGGCAAGGCCCTTGCCGAGAAAGTGAAAGCGCAGATCCGTGAAAAGGCATCAAAACTGCGCCGTCAACCCGGTTTGGCAGTTATTCTGGTAGGGGACAATCCCGCCTCGCAGGTCTATGTGCGTAATAAGGAAAGGGACTGCGCCCAGTGCGGTATCATGTGCTATGATTACCATTTGCCGCAGGATGCTTCGCAGGAAGATGTGCTGGACTTGGTGGAAAAGATGAACAATTACGGCGCGGTGGACGGTATTCTGGTGCAGTTGCCCCTGCCTGAGCAGATAGATGAGCGTGTGGTGCTGGAAGCGATTGCACCGGATAAGGATGTGGACGCATTCCATCCGGAAAATGTGGGCCGCATCATGCAGGGACAGGCCTATTATAAGCCCTGTACGCCTGCCGGTGTTATGGAAATCCTGCATGAATACGGCATTGACCCTGGCGGCAAGCACTGTGTGGTGGTGGGCCGCAGCAATATTGTGGGCAAGCCCATGGCGATGCTTCTGCTGCATGAGAATGCCACGGTGACCATCTGCCACAGCAGAACACCGGACCTGAAAGCGCAGTGCCTTCAGGCGGATATTCTGGTCAGTGCCGTGGGAAAGACAGGCTTGATTACGGCGGACATGGTGAAGCCGGGCGCCGTGGTCATTGATGTGGCCATGAACCGCAACGAAGCCGGTAAGCTCTGCGGCGATGTGGATTTTGCTGCCGTTTCCCAGGTGGCCTCGTATATTACGCCGGTGCCCGGCGGTGTCGGGCCCATGACCCGTGCCATGCTGATGGAAAACACCTATAAGGCCGCCAAATGCCGTATCCCGAAATAATATCATATTTCCGAATAAAGAAAGCATCGCCGGTTCAAACGAACCGGCGATGCTTTTACCGTTTTTTACAGTATATGGAACGACCCTCACGCTGCCGGGCAAAATCGCAGCCGGCACAGCAGGAGGAAAAAAACTCCCTGTCGGAATCAACCAACAGGGAGGACGCATAGCGCGGAATAACGGCAGAGCAACGCGTCAGTCGGCAATATGCCGGGCCGTCAAATAGACGCTGTTGTAGTAATTGCCGGTGGAACTGTCGCCTTTGAAAGAGGATACCTTCACGCAATAACCCGGGCCGGAGGAAGCGTGCACAAGCTTACCGCCGCCAATGTAAATGCCCACATGAGAGGCGCCGCTGTCGGCAAAGTCGGAATCGAAGAAGAAGATCAGATCGCCCACGGACAGGTTGTCCCTGCTGACCGCGCTGCCGTAGTTCATCTGCGGCGTAGCGCCGTGAGGCAGGCTATAACCGAAGTGCTTATATACATACATGGTGAAGCCGGAGCAGTCGAAACCGCTGGGAGAGGCGCCGCCATAGACATAGGGCACGCCGCAGAAGCTCAGCGCAAAGTCGGCAATATCGGCGCCTGTACCGGTTCCCTCACCGGCAGATTGTCCGCTGGGGAGGGAAGAAGAACCGCTGCCGGAGGAATTTGAGGTGGATGTCACTTCGGGCTTTTTGGCAACAGGATCCAGAAAATCGCCGGACATATAGCCGGTATGATCGTCGTAGGACACCTTGTACCAACCGTTGTCAAAGCCTTTGAGCTTGACATATGCGTCCTGATAGACCAAAGTGACCACATCACTGCCCGTATCGGGGGCGCTGCGCATATTCAGCGCATCCGTAGTGACTTTGGCATACCCCTTCAAATCGGAAGCGGAGGTCTTGCTGACCACATAGTCGGCGGACATATAGCCCTTTTGGCCGCTATAGTTCACCTGATACCAGCCGTCCTTTTCATCGAGGATGGAAACGGTTGTGCCGGAAGATAAGGTGGTAAGAATGTCGCTTTGCGTATTGGCTTTCTTGCGAAGATTGACATCGTCATCAACAATACCTACTGCTATCACGGAAGTGGAGGAGGATTTTTGCTCCTCAGCTTGCTTCTTCTCCTCCTCGGGTTTGTTTTCCTCCGCGTCGGCAGGTGTTTCTAAAGCAGTCGTCTCTCCGTCGGCGGGCGTTTTATCGGAAGTGGGATCTGCCACGGGAATAAGGTCTTGGGCATCCGTGTTCGGAACCGTGTAAGCGGCAAGAGAAGTGTCTAATTCCGTCGTATTGATCGGGGAGGAAAAAGCGATGATACACATGGCAACGACTGTTACAGCAGCCAGCAGAACAGCGGGAAGTATTTTGCGAAGGTGTTTCATAAAAGGAACTCCTTTTTGTCTTTTGCAGAAAGCGGATTACTTGCCTGCCAAGGCGCGCTCAAGCCAGATAGCGCCCACATCCATGGCAGCGTAAAGACTGTCTTTCTCGGTTTTCTTAACCACACGGTCACGGGACTTCAGATCAGGATCGGTCAACTGAAGCTGCACGCTGACGCGGCTTGCCACGTCCATATCCTTCTCCTTCTTGGTTTCCAGGATCTGGAACATGATAATGTATTTATCCGCCATGCTGCCGTAATAGATCAGATTGTCGATGCGGCGCAGGGGATGATTTTTATAAACAAGACCTTCGGCCTTTTTCGTTTCTGCCATAATATAAACTCCTTTATCATTGATTCACACAAAATTGTAACCAAATTGTAACACAAAGCGGCAATTCTGTCAATTCGATGGCCGTTAAAATATGTGAACAATCCAAAAACAATGGCAAGACAGAAAAAAGGAACCGCGTATTATCGCGGTTCCTTTGTCGTAAGCAGGGAACAGATCACAGTTCCAGATAATTCTTTACCAACACCTGAAGCAGCTCGTCGCGGTCGATCTTGCAGATCAGGGTGCGGGCATGATTGTGGTTGGTGATATAGGTGGGGTCCTCCGAGAGAATATAGCCGACAATCTGGTTAATGGGATCATACCCTTTTTCACGCAGCGCCTCATAAACCGAGGTAAGAATATGGTGAATCTGTTCATCCTTTTCCTCTGCCGTGTTGAATTTTCTGGTATATTCGTCCACGCGGGCACCACCTTTCTGTTATATTGCCTATATTATACCCTGTTTTTTCGGCTGTGTAAAGAGGAAAATAACTGCTTACCTGGTACGCAGTGCGGCACCGAAACGCTTGCTCAAACGCTTCAGCGCGGCATTGGCGCAATCCTCGATCTCACCGGAGGTCAGCGTCTTTTCCATAGAGCCGATGGACAAACGCATGGTGACGGACTTCATGCCGGCAGGGATCTGCTTGCCGCGGTATTCATCCACGAAGGAGGCGCCGTGGAGCAGCTTGTCGTGGCCGCCGAGGACGGTGCGGGAAATATCCTCCCACTTCACGCTGTCCTCAAACAGCATGGATACATCGTAATCGGTCATGGGGTATTCGGGCAGATGCTCGAAGCTGTTGGTACGGGAACGGTAGGGCTTGAGCGCATCCATATCCAGCTCGAAGAGCATCACATTCAGATTCTTGATGCCGCAGGCCATGGAGGCTTTCTTGTTCAGCAGAGCCAGATTGCCGATTTTTTCCTTACCCAGGAAGATGTTCAGCCAGACCACATTGTCCGCCCACACCGGCTTTTCCGCCTGCCGCAGATGCAGTGCCTCCATGTGGGTATAGCGTGCCATGTTCTCAATGACGCCCTTCGCCTTGCGGAACAGCGGGGTAATATCCTTGGCGCTGTCCGTGAAGGCACCGGCGATGTGACGGCGCTGAGAGGGCAGCAACTCGCGCTCATCATAGGGGGCGGTGTAGTCGGCATCCCTGAAGACCTGAGCGTTTTCAAAGAGGGAGAACTCGGAGTAGTAACGCTCATTCTTCGCCACGGCCTTGCACAGGTTGGGCAGCAGGGAGGAGCGGATATACTTTTCGGACGGAGACGGAGGCGTGGCCAGCGTCAGAATACCGTCGGTATCCTGCAGGATGGCATGGACAAAGGTTTCGTCCATCCAGGGATAGGTAAAGATCTCCTGCATACCGCAGCGAATGGCCAGATATTCCTTGATGCGGCGGGACAGATCCTTGTCAAGCTGGTTGATGGCGCCCTCGAAAGAGGTGGTGATGGGAGCGGCATCGAAATTCTCATAGCCGTACATGCGGGCGACTTCCTCCATGATATCGGCCTTGATGGAGATGTCACCGGTGGAACGCCAGGTGGGAGCCGTTACATGCATTGTATCGCCGTTGAAGCTGATTTCGTAACCCATTTCGCCCATTTTTTTGGCAATGTCCTCGTTGGCGATGCGCTTGCCCAGACGGCGCTCCAGCCAGCTCAGCTCCACATCGATTTCGGCGCGCTGCAGCTTGTTGGGATAGTTGTCCATGAAGCCGGTGACCTTCATCTCGGGATAGAGCTGGGCAAACAGTTCCATGGCCAGGCTCATTGCCTGGGCGCAGCGTTCCGGATCGATGGCCTTTTCGTAGCGGGAGGAAGCCTCGGTGCGGTTATCGTAGCGCAGCGCGGTTTTGCGGATAACCTTGGCGTTGAAGTTGGCAATCTCCAGCAGCACCGACTGGGTCTTGGGCAGAATGGAATCCTTCGCGCCGCCCATGATACCGGCCAGACCCACAGCGCCCTCATCATCGGCAATCACCAGATCGGTAGGATGCAGAGCCAGCTCTTTGTCGTTGAGCAGCAGCAGCTTCTCGTTTTCGGCGGCATGGCGCACGGTGATGTGGCCGGTAATGTTGTCCGAATCGTAAGCGTGGCAGGGCTGACCGGTTGCCAGCATGACATAGTTGGTAATGTCTACCAGTGCATTGATGGGACGCATGCCCACGCGCCAGATACGGCTTTGCATCTTGAAGGGAGAGGGCTTGACGTGCAGACCCTCCATCTGGGCGCAGATGAAGCGGGGACAGGACTCGGTGTCGTCAATCGTCACCTTGACATGCTCGGTGAGGGGTGCATCGGTGACAAAGGGTCGGAACTCCTTCAAGGGCAGATCGTAGAGTGCGGCGATCTCGCGTGCGATACCGTAGTGACCCCACAGATCGGGGCGGTTGGTCATGGACTTGTTGTCGATTTCCAGAATAATATCGTCCAGATCCAGCGCCTCGGCAAGAGGTGTACCGGCAGGTACATCGAAGTCGCTCAAATCAAGGATCGTAGCCTCTCCCTCCTCAAAGGGAAACAGGTCGAACAGGCCGATCTCAGAGGAAGCGCAGATCATGCCGTAGCTTTCCACACCGCGCAGCTTGCTCTGCTTGATCATCACCGGCTCGCCCTCGCCGTGCCAGCGGCAGAAAGAGCCGGGCAGAGCCACCGCCACACGCTGTCCCTCGTACAGATTGGTGCCGCCGCAGACGATGTCGCGGATGTCGCCGCCGCCGATGTCGGTCTTGCAGACACGCAGCTTGTCGGCATTGGGGTGCTGCTCAATGGACCGGATGATACCCACCACCATGTTGTCAAACTGCTTGGAAAGGTCCGTGGCATCTTCCACTTCCACGGTGGACATGGTCAGATCGTAAGCCAACTGCTTCAGGTCCATATCCGCCGGCATATCAATATAATCTTTTATCCAAGAAAGTGATAATTTCATGTGTAGTACCTCCCTTAACGGAACTGATTGAGGAAACGCAGGTCAGCGCTGTGGAACAGGCGGACATCGTCCACGCCGTAGCGCATCATGACCAGACGGTCAAGACCGATGTTGACATAGAAGCCGGTGTATTCATCGGGGTCCAGACCTGCGGCACGCAGTACATTGGGATGAGGCGTACCGCCGGGCATGACTTCGATCCAGCCCACATTCTTGCAGACGCTGCAGCCCTTGCCGCCGCAGACCAGGCAGCCCATGTCGATTTCAAAGCCCGGCTCAACGAAGGGGAAGAAGCCGGCACGCATACGCACCGGCACATCGCGGCCGAAGACCTTGCTCAGGATGCTCTTGATCATGACCTTGCCGGAAGCGAAGGTGAAGTCCTTATCCACGATCAGCGCCTCATACTGGAAGAAGGCACGCTCGTGACGGGCGTCGGTGGTTTCATTGCGGTACACATGGCCGGGGTAGACGAAGCGGTAGGGCGCCTTGTGGGTCTGCAGATAGCGGACGGAGCCGCCGGTCAGGTGGGGACGCAGGCACAGGCGGTCGCCGCCGCGGCCCTCCTCGTGGCCTTCAATCCAATAGGTGTCCATGCTCTCGCGGGCAGGATGATCGGGAGGGAAGTTCAGCTTGTCAAAGCCGTACAGCTCGCTGGTAATATCGTCTTCCTCAAAGACCTCAAAGCCCATGGAGCGGAACGCGTCGTTCAGATCATAGCACATCTGGGTAATGGGGTGCAGGCCGCCGCCGAGGGGACGGATGCCCGGCACGGAAATATCAAAGTCGGCGGACACTTCGGAGGCTTTCATTTTCAGCTCGTTGCGGCGCTCGTCGATCAGGGCGGTCAACTGGCTCTTGACCTGGTTGACAGCCTTGCCCATTTCCGGACGCACAGACACATCCAGTTTGGGCAGTTCCTTGAGCATTTCCGTCAGGGGACTCTGCTTACCCAGCAGGAGGGCTTTGATATCCTGCAGCTCGGTCTCGTTCTTCGCGGACTCGATTTTTTGCTTGCCCTCAAGGAGCAGAGCATCTAATTTTTCTTTCATCTACCGTTCCTCCAATTCAGAATAGGATTTTCAAGATAGGCTTTTCGTTTTGGAATAAAAAAAGACCCTTCATCCCAAAACAAGGGACGAAAGGCTTGACAGTTCTTCCGTGGTACCACCCAAATTCGCGGCAAATCCGCCGCGCACTCGTTTCCCTGTAACGGAGGATGACCCGTCCGCGCATTTCCTCGCGGCAGCTCCCGGGCGAACACAGCAACACACTTCAAGTCGGCTTGCAGCCGGTGACCGACTCTCTCTGATAAGTGAAAACTCACTGCACTTCCCGTTCATAGCTTTTGAATGATTGTTACTATTTATACCACATCAGGCAAATAGTTGCAAGTAAAATTTTTCATTTTTTCGATAAAAAGCACTCGATTCATACATGATACATGTGCTATACTGTGAAAAAAAGACCGAAAAGGCGGCGATAGCATGAAGGAAATTACAGCGGGTTGGGTAAAAGAGCTTCTTCCCAAGCGTGACCCGTGGGGACACAAGGGCACATTCGGCAAGGTATACTGCCTGTGCGGCAGTGTGGGCTATACCGGCGCGCCTGTATTTGCCGGCCGTGCCGCCATGCGTACCGGATCGGGTCTGGTCTATTTGGGCGTACCGGCTGCTGTCTGGCAGGTGACGGCGGTGAAATCTGACGAAGCCATGCCGTTTCCGCTGCCGGACAGGGACGGCAAGCTGTCACGCTTGGCCGAGGGCGCTATTCGTGAGCGGACAGCTTCCTGCGATGCCGTGCTGATCGGCTGCGGTCTGGGCCGCAGCGATGAAAGCGACCAACTGGTGCGCCGATTATTGGATATGGAAAAACCGCTGATCCTGGATGCTGACGGTATAAATGCCTTGCAGCATCATATAAATACACTGTCTGTCCGCCGCGATCGCGTCACGGTGCTGACGCCCCATGAGGGAGAGTTTGTCCGCGTGGGCGGCGATCTGTCCTTAGGTCGTGAGAGAGCAGCAAGGGAATTTGCTTTACAGCACGGCACATATCTTGTTCTCAAAGGACATCGCACGATCGTGGCGGCACCTGACGGCCGCATGGCAGTCAATACCACCGGCAACGCCGGTATGGCAAAGGGCGGCAGCGGTGATATACTGTCGGGCATGCTGCTGTCCCTGCTGGGACAGGGAATGGCGCCGTTTGAAGCCTGCTGCGCGGCCGTATGGCTGCACGGCCGCGCCGGTGATCTGGCGGCGGCGGATAAGGGCGAGCGGGGCATGATACCCGGCGATCTTTTGGAACAGATTCCGTATGCAATGAAAAATCTATCAGATAAATAAATGGGATACGGAGAGCCTTCCGAAACTGACGATACGGAGGGACTACCGTGAAAAAATTAGGATTACTTGGCACGATCATGCTGCTGCTTCTGCTGTGCGGCTGTCATGAGGATACGCGTATGGCGGACCTGCAGCAGCAGTATCGAATGATTACAAGCGCGCAGTTGAGTGCAGAAGTGGTGTGTCATTCGGCATCGGAAAACCGCGTCTTTACTGTGGCGTGCAGCTACGACAAGGAGCAGGGTGCAACCACCAGCATTACGGCGCCGGAGGAGGTAAAGGGCATTTCGGCTACCGTGTCCGGCGATAGACTGACGGTTACATATGATGGCACGATCCTCTCGGCAGGTGAACCGGCAGATATTTGTCCGGCCAACTGTCTGCCGTATCTGCTGTACGCGGCTACGGACGGATATGTGACAGAGTGGGGCACAGAAATCCTGGAGGATACCGAGTGTCTGCGCGCGGCCTTTGACACCACAGCCGGCAGCGGAGAGAAGGTTTTGTGTACCGTTTGGTTTGACGGCAATCATTTGCCGATTTATGCGGAATTTTCGCAGAATGACCGCGTGATCCTGACAGCGCGTATGCTTGCCTTTGAAAGCAAGTGACCTTTTGGCGGTATTCACATATATTGAAAAGGGGCGGAGATAAACGGGAAGAGATTTTTCCCGTTGGGAAGTATAAATTCCACGGCTGCGTGGGAGAATGAAAGTGACCTGATGCAATGCAGGTACTTCTTCCGCTCGGAGTGTGAACTTTGTGGATACGAACGTAAAACGCGGTGAAATTTACTATGCTGACCTCAGTCCGGTGGTGGGCAGTGAGCAAGGCGGTGTGCGTCCGGTGCTGATCGTGCAGAACGATACCGGCAATAAGCACAGTCCCACAGTGATCGCAGCGGCGATCACCTCGCAATTGGGAAAGGCAAAGCTTCCCACACATATCGAGCTGGCAGCCCAGAGTTATGGTCTGCCGAAAGAATCGGTGGTTCTGTTGGAGCAGATCCGCACGCTGGATAAACGGCGTTTGCGGGAGCGTATGGGACGCGTAGACAGTGAAGTCATGGAAAAAGTGGATGCTGCCATTGCGGTAAGCTTTGGCCTGCCGCGCAACCGGCTGATATAGCCGCTTGGTCGAAGGGCTACATACCTTTCGGCGCAGCGTGTGTGGCATAACGGAAATTGCCTGTGCATAGAAATGCACAGGCAATTTTTTGATAAGGAGGCATGGCCTTGGACTATCCGATCTATTGGGAGGGAAAGCAGAGCGGCTTGCTGCATGTAAGCAGCGTAGGTGAGGACACCTGCTTTGAAGTATCGGGAAACGAGGCAGGTATATACCGGGCATGGGTAGAAGGAGAACAGGGAGAGCTGCTGCTGGGCATCATGGAAAACGGCCGCTTGCGGCGCCGTTTTTCGCCGCATATGACGCGTACCATCGGACGCCCGGTTTGCGGGCGGATAGAGCACTTGTCACAGACCGCGCCGGATTGGCGATGCGTTAAAGACGGAGAATTTCCCGACTGGCAATTGCCGCCAAATGCGCGCTGCCGTAAAAACGGCAGGCAATACGAATTGGCGATGCCCTATGAGGAGGGAGACACTTTTCCGCTGCTGCCGCTGTTCTGTTTTGCAAAAATATGCCGGATGGCGGGAAAACGGTGGGCCGTCTTTCGGTTTGATGAGGCCTGGAGACCGATAATGACAGAAAAATAAAAAAATATAAAATTTGACTACCATATCTTGTGGGATTGTGCTATAATGATACCTACACTGGCGTTTCAGACGCTGAAGAAAACGGAGGGTACAGAGATGAGATGTCCCTATTGCGGCTATAAAGAGAGTAAAGTGGTCGATTCCCGCCCTGCAGACGAGGGCAGCAGCATTCGCCGTCGCCGTGAGTGTCTTTCCTGCGAAAAGCGGTTTACCACCTATGAAACGGTGGAGAGTCTGCCCATGGTCGTCATCAAAAAAGACGGCAGCCGACAGAGCTTTGACCGCAACAAGATCCTGCGCGGGATCCAGCGCTCCTGTGAGAAGCGCCCCGTGCCTGTGGCGGACATGGAACGCATGGCAAAGGAGATCGAGCAGGAGATCCAAAATTCTCTGGAGCGGGAGGTCAGCACGGAGATCATCGGTGAGAAGGTGATGGAGAAGCTGAAGAATGCCGACGAAGTATCCTATGTGCGTTTTGCCTCTGTCTACCGTCAGTTCAAGGACATCAACACCTTTATGAGCGAGCTGAATAAGCTGCTGAGCGAGAAGTGATTACAGGATATTTTTGATACTGACTCGCTCCATTTCATCCAGAAGCATGAGCTGGGCGCGCAGATCGGACAGTGAGGCGCGAAACTCCACATCATCCTCTTCCTGGCACAGTACGCGGCAGCGCTGCAGCAGGGCCTCGGCGGTATCGATTTCCTTGTGTTCGATGACCACATGAAACCATGTCTGGCAGTCGGTCCAATCCCGATATAGAGTTTCCAGACCGTCAGCGGCGGCAGACCAGTGCTGTGCATCGGCATTTTGGTCGATGGCGTCGATCTGCGATGTCCAGTCGCGGCAGCGCGAGGATACAGCGTTGCTGTTACAGAGGGAAAACACCAACAGCAGCAGCAGGATAAAGCAGGGAATACGAAGCACTTTCATTGGCTGTTCTCCTTTGGAAGGCATATGACATGGCCGGCAGGGTCGATGGAGAGCAGGAAGACCTCACTTGTGTCGGTGAGATGCTGCCTGTGCAATTCTTCCTGCAGCCAGCTCTCGTCCAGTCCGCGCTGTCGGAGATTACTGCGCATCAATCGGCCGTCGTTGATGAGGATGGTGGGCAGGAATACATCGTCTTTTACTTGCTTTCCCAACTGTCGTGCCGTGATGGGCTGACAGTCAGAGCGCAGGAGAACGGATAGCTGACCGCTGGTTTCCAGAATGGCGTATTTCACATCGTCTATATCGCAGATGCCCTGACCGCGCAGCTCTTCCAGCAGTTCGTCCAGTGTCAGACGGTTATGACGCATGACATTTTGCAGCAGCTTGCCGTCACGGATGATGATGGCCGGCTCACCGCAGACCAGTGAGCGGAATCGCACGCTGCGCAGGCTGAAATAGCTGAACAGGGTGGACAGTGACAGCAGTGTCAGGATCGGCACCAGGCCGTTGAGCAGAGGGATGCCGAAATCCTGCATGGGGACGGAGGCCAGATCGGACAGAAGCAAGGTCAGTACCAATTCGATGGGCTCCAGCTCGCCGATTTGCCGCTTGCCGGTCAGACGCAAACCGATGATTAAGACAAGATAGAGGATAATGGTGCGGATAAACGCAGTTACCATGTAAAATGCCCCCTTTGAGGCAAGTATTTCCCGTTTTCGGGGAATTTATAATGTGTGGTATGCTTTGTGCATAGACCATATAAAAATCGCAGAACAGAGAAAGGAGATTATGGGTCATCCCATCATAAGCGCCATGTGCCTGCGTAAAAGGCAGGATAACGAGGAGGAGAGAGAATCGAACATTCGGCGGATGCTCTCCCGTGTGTTCCGGACGCGTAACAGGGCCGACAAATATGCAGGCAACTGCAAAACAAAGGGGCCGTGACCGGAAAGAAAGGAAAAACTTCTGCGTGTTGATCCTTTTGATCGAAAAACAATCAGGAGGAAAAATAATATGTGTGGAATCATTGGATTCGTAGGGAAAGAGCAGGCAGCGCCGATTTTGCTCGATGGGCTGCGCCGTTTGGAGTACCGCGGTTACGACTCGGCAGGCATTGCCGTGTGCGGTGAAGACGGCCTGCGCGTGAAGAAAGCCCGCGGCAGACTGCAGGTGCTCAGTGACCTGACCCATGCAGGGGCTGATCTGCCCGGCGTACTGGGTATCGGCCATACCCGTTGGGCAACCCACGGCGAGCCCAACGATGTCAATGCCCATCCCCATGTCAGCCAAAGCGGCAAGATCGCTGTGGTACATAACGGCATCATTGAAAACTATGCCGAGCTGAAAGGTCAGCTGATAGCAAAGGGCTATACCTTCCGCTCCGAAACGGATACGGAAGTGGTGGCACAGCTGCTGGACTATTACTATGCCGATTGTCAGGACTTTTTTGAAGCCATGACGCGGGTACTCAACGCGGTGGAGGGCGCTTACGCACTGGGTATCGTATGCGCTGACTACCCCGACCGCATGATTGCCGCCCGCAAGGATGCACCGCTACTGCTGGGTTACAGTGAAAACGGCAGCTTCATTGCCTCTGATGTGACGGCGCTGATCCGTCATACCCGTGATATTGCCTACATGGACGACGGGGAAATGGCTGTTTTGAGTGCCGGAGGCATCCGCGTGTACGACCGTCTGATGCGGCCGGTGGAGAAGGAGCATCACCATATTGACTGGGATGTGGACGCCGCGGAAAAGGGCGGCTATGACCACTTCATGCTCAAGGAGATTCTTGAGCAGCCCGAGGCCATTCGTAAAGCGACTGCGGCCCGTATTCAGGAGGGTCGTGTGGTGTTGAGCGATCTGGCCATGACGGAGGAGGAAATCCGCAGCATCGGCAAAATCTATATTATCGCCTGCGGCTCTTCCTACCATGTGGGCATGGTGGGCAAGTATAATCTGGAGCGCATGCTGCGCCGCACGGTAGAGGTTTGCCTGGCATCGGAATTTCGTTACAGCGATCCCATTGTCGGCGAGGGCGATTTGGTCATTGTCATCAGTCAGTCCGGCGAAACGCTGGATACCATGGCCGCTCTGCGCGAGGCGAAGAAGCGCGGGGCACGCATTTTGTCCATTGTCAATGTGGTCGGCTCGTCGATTGCCCGGGAATCGGACGATGTGCTTTACACTTGGGCAGGCCCTGAGATCGCTGTGGCTACCACCAAGGCTTACAGCACGCAGATGGCGGTGCTGAATCTGGTGGGCCTGTATTTCGGCGATATTATGGGTACTGTCAGCTACGAAACTTATACGGCCATGGTGCGTGATATGCAGCAATTGCCGGAGAAGATGGAGAAAGTCCTCAAGGACACCGAAGCCATTCACGCGCTGGCAAAGGAATGTGCCGATAAGGAGGATGTGTTCTTCATCGGCCGCAATCTGGACTATGCCCTGTCCTTGGAAGGCAGTCTGAAGCTGAAGGAGATCAGCTACATTCACTCCGAGGCCTATGCCTCCGGCGAGCTGAAGCACGGTACGATCTCTCTGATCGAGGATGGCACGCTGGTCATCGCGCTGAGCACATATGAACCGCTGTTTGACAAGGCCATGAGCAATGTGGTGGAGGTGCAGGCGCGCGGCGCAAAGGTTTTGGCCCTGACCACCGAAAAGCATGCGGCCGATCTGGCACAGCGCGTGCCTATGGTGCTGAGCGTACCGGAAGTGCAGCAGATGCTGCTGCCGCAGTTGGGCGTGCTGCCGCTGCAATTGCTGGCCTACTATATCGCCTTGGAACGCGGCTGCGACATTGATAAGCCCCGCAATCTGGCCAAGAGCGTGACAGTGGAATAAACTACAAATTATATAAAAGACAGATAAGCAGAAGTCGTTTTTTATGACTTCTGCTTATTTTGCTTATATTACGTATAAGTAATAAATATTTCTCATTATTAAAAAAATTGTTATAATATAAACAAAGTGTTCGTCAAACATGGACACAAAAACCTAAACATAAGAAGGGAGAAGAGTTATGTTCAAGAAATTCACAAACGGATGTGTGCGAGTTGTGAACAGATGGCTGCCGGATGCATTTTTGTTTGCTGTCATTTTGAGCATCGTGGTTTATGTGGCAGGTATGTTTGCCACAAAACTCGGCCCGATTGATATGCTGGTTGCATGGGCAAATGATAAGGGGTTCTGGAGCCTGCTGTCTTTCTCCATGCAGATGGCGCTTGTGTTGGTGTTGGGCTCTGCCTGCGCCAGCGCCAAGCCTTTCAAGAAAGCACTTCGCTTCCTGGCGGGCTTGTGCCACAACAATTTCCAGGCAATCATTGTCACCACATTTGTCTCCACCATTTGCTGCTGGTTGAACTGGGGCTTCGGCCTGGTTATCGGCGCTTTGCTGGCGAAAGAAGTGGTGCGCCGTGTGCCCACGGTTGACTACCCCCTGCTGATTGCGTCTGCCTATTCCGGCTTTGTCATCTGGCACGCCGGTCTGTCCGGCTCCATTCCTCTGGATCTGGCGGCAGGTAAGGTTTTCGGAGAAGTGACTTACCAGGCGGCAATTTCTCAGACGATTTTCCATCCCGTCAATATTATCATGTGCCTCGTTATTCTGATCGGTATGCCTCTGATCAACTATGCCATGCACCCGGACAAGGCGCATACGATTACCATTGACCCCGTGCTGCTACAGGATGAGGAGGAGAAGGTCTACAAGATCGAGACGCCTGCCGACAAGATTGAGCACTCCAAGATCCTGTGGGGCATTCTGACTGTTGCCGGTTTTGTTTACATCGTGTACTACTTTGTCAAGGGCGGCACACTGGGCCTGAATATTGTCAACTTCATCTTTATGTTCCTGGGTATCGCGCTGCACGGCGATCTGCGCCGCTATGTGGATGCGATCGTTCAGGCTGCCTCCGGTGCTGCCGGTGTGCTGCTGCAGTTCCCGTTCTATGCCGGTATCATGGGCATGATGATTACGCAGAATGAAGCCGGTGTGTCTCTGGCCGGTGTGATTTCCAACTTCTTTGTCGGCATTTCCAACAACACCACATTCCCGCTGCTCAGCTTCCTGTCTGCCGGTATTGTGAACTTCTTCGTTCCCTCCGGCGGCGGCCAGTGGGCGGTGCAGGGCCCCATTATGATGCCCGCCGGTCAGGCATTGGGCATTGATGCCGGACGTACCGCCATGGCTGTGGCATGGGGCGATCAGTGGACAAACATGATCCAGCCGTTCTGGGCATTGCCTGCTCTGGGTATCGCCAAGCTGTCTGCCCGCGATGTTATGGGCTACCTTGTGGTGATCCTGATCTTCGTTGGCTTGGTGGCCTGCGCCGGCTTCCTTGTATGGGGACTGCTGTAACACGGCTTTGACCTGCTTTACAACAAAACGCTTTCGGTGAAGGCCGAAAGCGTTTTGTTTTTTGGCAATAATGAAGTGAAAATCAGACAGTAAAAAAAACGGGATTCGCCTTGACAGAAAGAAAAACGCGCGATATAATGCATTTGAAAAGTAAATAGCGTTCAAGTGCTGTTGATCCTGACAAGGGGATCGACGGAGAATAGAGAATCGGGTGAAAATCCCGAACGGTACCGCCACTGTAAGCGCGGAGATCGTACAAACAGACGAAAGTCGGTCATTGAAGAGGAATCTTTGAGAAGGCAATGTACGGTTGATGATGCGTAAGTCAGGAGACCTGCTTGAATGAGACTTTCAGGATACTTTGCGAGTTACGAGGTGGCTGACTTTTTTATGTACGCAGAAATACGGCTGCGGCAGTTTTCAAAACTGCCGCAGCTTTTCTTTTATTCTTTTTGCAAGCAGGGAGCTGCTTTCCATACACTCCTTCCTGCGCGGCTGCAGCGTGGGCATCGCTGCAGCCGCCATACCTCTTTTCTCCGCGTATCACATTGATCGCGTTTTATATATACAACAGCGGCGTTTTAAGAAGCCGACTGAAAAAAATAAAGAAGGAGAAAACAGATGAAAAAAAGAGTATGCACTTTGCTTTTGGCACTGGTGATGGTGCTGAGCCTGATCCCAACAGTGGCATTTGCCGGTACGGAAGTATCCTCACAGTGGAAGAATTTCCGCAACAGCGATGTCAACATGGCCATTACCGGCGCCTACACACCCAAAAGCGCCGAAAGTACGGAGCTGAAATGGGCACAGAAACTTGGCACCGGCTGGACGGCGGCGCCCAGCGTGCAGATCATCGTGGACGACTGCCTGGTGGTAATGTCCGCAAAGGTGCTGTATAAGCTGAGCCTTGAAAAAGGTGAGATTTTGCAGCAGACCGAAATGTGCGAGGCACCCAATTTCGGCTACACACCGCCCACTTACGCCGAAGGCATGATATTCTGTCCGTTGGCAAACGGAACGGTGCAGGCCTTCGATGCAAAAACGCTGGATTCCCTTTGGGTATATCAGGATAGCCTGAAAGGACAGTCATTGAGCCCGATTACCTATTCGGACGGCTGCATCTATACCGGCTTTTGGAACGGTGAAAAGAAGGAGGCCAACTATGTCTGCCTTTCGGTAAAGGACGAGGATACGGCACAGACAGACGAAGCGAAAACCGCCGAGTGGACAAAGACGGTGACCGGCGGCTTCTATTGGGCCGGTTCTGTAGTGATCGGTGATGCCGTGATTTTCGGTACGGATGACGGCGCAGGCGGCTCTGCAGGCAACTCTCATGTGTATGCCCTGCACAAAAAAACCGGCGCGGAAATCAGTGCACTGGAGCTGACCGCCGCCGGCGATCAGCGCTCCTCCATGGCATACAGTGAGGAAATGGGCCGCGTGTACTTCACTACCAAGGGCGGCTATCTCTGCTCTGCCGCGGTAGACGGCGTTACCGGCGCGCTGAGCGATCTGAAGATGGTCGATTACAATGCCCAGTCCACTTCCACGCCGATCGTGTACGGTGATAAGGTGTATTTTGCCACCGGCAGCGGCATCAGTTCCTCCGGCTCCAAGGGTAATTTTGTGGTGGCCGACGCCGTCTCTTTGGAGATGTGCTGCTATGCGGGACTGAAGGGTTATCCCCAGTGCTCCATGCTGCTCAGTACGGCGTATTATGCCAATGAGGGCAAGCTGTATTTCTACGGCACCTACAACAACCAACCCGGCGGCCTGAGCCTGATTAAGGTGGATCCCACCAAGACAACAACCGAGGAAGCATTGGAATTGGTGGAGATTTACGATGCTGCCGGCTATGAGCAGTATTGCATTTGCAGTCCCATTTGCGATGCTGACGGCACCATTTACTACAAGAATGATTCCGGTAATGTGCTGGCGGTGGGAACGGTAAACTGCACCGAGCACACCGGCGGAACAGCCACCTGCACCAAAAAGGCGGTCTGCGATAAGTGCGGTAAAGCCTACGGCGATTTGGCTGAGCACACCTATGATAACAGCCGCGACGGGGAATGTAATGTCTGTGGCTTTACCCGTGAGATTGCCGTGCCGACCGATGCGGCAAAGGCCACCGTGTATGTGACGATCTCCGATCGGGGCAATGTTGTGATGGGCCGCGAGGCCATCACCGTGACCGACCTTAACGGCGACGGCAAACTGGATGTGGATGAAACCCTGTACGCCGCCCATGAGACGGCCTACCCCGGCGGTGCAGAGGCCGGCTATCAGGCGATGAACGGTGCGTACGGCCTGAGCCTGACCAAGCTGTGGGGCAATACAAGCGGCGCTTTTGGCTATTGGCTCAACGATGCTTCCTGCTGGAGTGCCGAAGATGCAGTGAAAGCAGGGGACAATCTGGTGGCCTTTGTATATGCCGATCAGCAGTACTATACGGATGCGTATACCAGGATAACACCGTCCTCGGCTGTCATCAAGGCCGGAGAGTCTGTCACCGTGGAGGTGCAGCAGGCGGGATATGACGCCAATTGGAACACCGTGTTTACGGCCTGTGAGAATGTTGTGCTGACCGTGTGCGACAGTGATTTGCATGTTGTTTCCGACGGTTGCAGCGTAAAGGGGACGGCGGTGACCTTTACCAAGGCAGGCCGCTATCTGATCGTTGTCTCCAAGGCCGACAACTCCATTGTTCCAGCTGTTTGCACCGTAACGGTGGAGGAGGCTCCCTCCGGAATTTCAACGGATAAAAACAACGGCGATCCCACCAACAGCGGCAAAGCGCCTGTTACCGGTGATACCGGCGTCATGGTGTGGGTCGTCGCGGCCACTGTGTCCGTGCTGTGCGTATTCATTGTTGTACGGATGAAAAAATATCGTAAGGCTTAAACAAAAGCGTTCGTCTTTCCGTAAAATGAGTCCGTATCTCTGTTAAAACAGCAGACTGACGGTACACCTATAAGTCTTCGCTTATAGGTGTACCGCCTTTTTTATTATGTTGTGAAAAAACAGACATTTCTTTTGTGAAAAGTGCAGAATTTACAGTTGCCCTATTGTAGTTCAGGTGTAATTCTTATATTATATAAATGTATTATTATAAGGAGGAATAAGAAGAATTTTTTGATAGAAAGAAACAGGAGGCAAAAAGATGGCGATGACAAGAGATGAAAAAATTTTCAAGTTGGCAAAAGAAATCACCGATCGGGCAAAGGTGCTGCTGGGCTTGGAAAAAGTCACCACGGATTCTCCCGAATACTGGGGCATTGATTCTGCGCTGAAGTTTGTAGCAGACAAATACGGCCGGAAGATGAGTGAGGATGTATTGGATCTGGCACTGTGCATGAAAAAACGCGTACCTATGACGTTTGCACAGATGCAAAAAAAGACCGGACTGGAAACATCCCATCTGGAAAAGGTTCTCGCAGCCATCAGCGACTGTGGCTTGGTGGAATATCATTGGGAAAACTTAGACGGCAAAAATCCCACTCATGAGAAGCGCTGGGTATTGGATATGTTTGTGCCCGGCAGTGCGGAGATCATGGTGATCCATCCGGATATGTGTGACGAACAGCCCAAAATCGCCGATTTCTTTGAGCGTATGGCGTATCTGCCTTTGGCAGGCCTGACGGAGATGGTGCCTCCCGGAGGCGCCGGCATCGGTATGCATGTTATTCCCGTGGAACAGGCCATCCCGGCTGAGAGCGAGTCATTGGATATTGAGCATCTGTCCCACTGGCTGAAAAAGTACGAAGGTCACATCGGTGTGGCAGTCTGCTCCTGCCGTAAGCAGCAGCGTATTCGTAACGAAGGCTCCGGCGATATTGAGGCCGAGTGGTGTATCGGTGTGGGTGACTTCGCTGATTATTGCCGTGAAACCGGCAAGGGCCGTGATATTACCTATGAGGAAGCCATGGCGATTCTGAAAAGGGCCGAAGACCGCGGCTATGTCCATCAGATCACCAACATCGACGGAGAGAATAAGATTTTCGGCATCTGCAACTGCGCGGTCGGTGTCTGTAATGCGCTGCGCACTTCGCAGTTGTTTAACACGCCGAACCTGTCCCGCTCGGCCTATATTGCCGAAAGTGATGCCACCAAGTGTACCGCCTGCGGTAAGTGTGTGGAAACCTGTCCTGCCGGTGCTGTCCGTCTGGGTCAGAAGCTGTGCACGATGGACGGCCCTGTGGAGTATCCCCGTCAGGAGCTGCCCGATGATGTGAAGTGGGGCGAGGAAAAATGGAATAAGAACTACCGCAACGAAAACGGCATTATTCAGACCTGGCCTACCGGTACGGCACCCTGCAAGGTGGCCTGCCCGGCACATATCGCCATTCAGGGTTACATCAAGATGGCCAGCGAGGGCCGTTATCGTGATGCACTGAAGCTCATCAAGAAGGACAATCCGTTCCCCGCCGTCTGCGGTTCTATCTGCCATAAGTATTGCGAGAGTGCCTGTATGCGCGGCAGCGTGGACGAAGCGCTGGCTATTGATGATATCAAGAAGTTTATTGCCGAGCAGGATCTGAAGGAGGAACACCGCTATGTACCGGCTATGAACTCTTCCACCGGTGCGGCCTTCGACCAGAAGATTGCCGTGATCGGCAGCGGCCCTGCCGGCATGGCATGCGCTTACTTCTTAGCCATTGAGGGTTACAAGCCTGTTGTGTTTGAAAAGGAGGCTGCTCCCGGCGGCATGATGATGCACGGTATTCCCAATTTCCGTCTGGAGAAGGATGTGGTCAAGGCCGAAATCGACATTCTCAAGGAAATGGGCGTGGAGTTTAAGTGCGGCGTGGAAGTGGGCAAGGATGTGACTATTGCCGAACTGCGCCAGCAGGGCTTCAAGGGCTTCTATGTGGCAGTGGGACTGCAGTCCGGCGGCAAGCTGGGGGTCCCCGGCGAGGAGGCCGAGGGCGTGATGGCCGGTATAGACTTCCTCAGGAATGTCAACATCGGCGGCGGTCAGCAGCTCAGCGGCAAGGTCGTCGTGATCGGCGGCGGCAACATCGGCGCAGATGTGGCGCGTACTGCGGTTCGCTGCGGCGCTGAGAGTGTCACGCTGTACTGCTTGGAGAGCTATGACGAGATGCCCATGGGCGAGGAAGACCGCAGTGCTTGTGAGGCCGACGGAATCACCATTCGTGCCGGCTGGGGCCAGACGGAAATTGTGGCCGATGGCGGCAAGTGCGCCGGCATCAAGTTCCGCAAATGTGTCAGCGTGAAAAATGCTGAGGGCCGCTTTGCCCCCGTATTTGACGATGCCGTTACCGAGGATACCGCGTGCACCACCGTGCTGTATTGCATCGGCCAGAAGGTGGAGTGGAAGGAACTGCTCAAGGGCACCGATGTGGAGTTCAACCGCAACGGTACTGTCAAGGCCGATCCTGTGACTTACCAGACTGCTGAGCCTGACATCTTTGTAGGCGGCGATGTATACAGCGGCCAGAAGTTCGTCATTGATGCCATTGCCGCCGGCCGCGAGGGCGCTGTGTCCCTGCACCGCTTTGTCAATGAGGGTCAATCTCTGACCATCCACCGCAATACCCGCCGGTTTGTTGAGCTGGACAAGGAGAAGGTCGTTCTTCCCGCAGAGAGCTACAAGAAGCCCGCCCGTGCCGTGGCAGGCGTGGATCAGGCTAAGGTCAGGACCATGTCCGATGAGCGTTTGTCCTTCACCGAGGAGCAGATCAAATCCGAGGCGTCCCGCTGCCTGAGCTGCGGCCGCAGTGTGGTCGATCCCAACAAGTGCATCGGCTGCGGTATCTGCACCACCAAGTGCGAATTTGATGCCATCCACCTCAGCCGCAAGCTGCCGGAGTGCTCCAAGATGATTATGGCAGAGGATAAGCTGAAAGCCATCGGTGCTTACGCCGCCAAGCGTGAGATTAAGATCATCAAGAAGGCACTGAAAAAGTAAACCGTTTTGTGCGTCTTTGAAGCAGGCATGGTGTCCACCATGCCTGCATTCAGAGGCGAAAATAGAAAGGACACTTATGCACGAGCTGAGTATTGTGACCTATGTAATCAAGCAGGTGCAGAAGATTGCAGAGCAGAACCATCTGACGCAAATTCAGTCTGTCACCTTGTCCTTTGGTGAGGTATCCGGTGTGGTTCCTGCGTACCTGGTGGACTGTTGGGACTGGTACGCCAAGAAGACCCCCATCATCAAGGACTGCAAATTGCTCTACGAGACCATTCCTGCCATCACTTGGTGTGACAATTGTAAAAAGACCTATCCTACCGTAACATACGGTAAGACCTGTCCCTATTGCGGCAGCGGCGAAACCTGGCTGCAGCAGGGCAATGAAATGAATATCAAACAGATAGAAGCATGTTAAGTGCATAACTGCACCCCCTGAAAAAGATAAAGGAAAACCGCCGATGTTTCGGCGGTTTTCTTCTTGCTTGAAGAATGGGAAAAAATGTGGTAACATATGTCCGACAATGAATTTTTCAGGAGAATTTTTCGTAATGACTGATTATTTTTCTACCACGCTGGCAAATGATGATATTCGTGCCATCAGCAGTATAGGCCTGGCGCATTTGGGCGATGCGGTCTATGAGCTGCTGGTGCGCACCTATCTGTGCGCTCACGGCAAGGCTACCGGTAAGGGTATGCACCGCGCGACTATCGAGCTGGTCTGCGCGCCGAAGCAGGCGGAGCTGGCTGAACGCATTTTGCCCATGCTGACCGATGAAGAGAGCGCCGTATTCAAGCGCGGCCGCAACGCCAATGTCCATTCCGTGCCGCACCATGCCAGCCGAGCCCAGTATCAGCAGGCCACGGCACTGGAGGCTTTGTTTGGCTGGCTGTACCTGAAGGGGGAAAAGGAACGCATCAACGAACTCTTTCATGCCATGATGGAGGAATAAAATGCCGCTGGATGCCATATGTTTACACGTCGTTGTAGGGGAGATCGCCCCACAAATTGAGGGCGCGAGAATTGAAAAAATTCAGCAGCCTGCCCGGGATCAGGTGATTTTGCTGCTGCGCGGCAACCGCCGCTTGCTGCTCAATGCCGGCGCCAACCAGCCGCGTGTGCACCTGACCGGGCAGCTGCGCGATAATCCCTCCCAGCCGCCTATGTTCTGCATGCTGCTGCGCAAGCACCTGTCCGGCGGCCGCATTACCGCTGTGGAGCAGGAGCCGTTGGAGCGCGTGGTAACGCTGCATATTACCGCCGCCAACGAGATGGGCGAGCAAAGCGCTTTCCATCTGATCCTGGAGGCCATGGGCCGCCATTCCAATTTGATATTGACCGACCGCGACAACCGTATTATCGACTGTATGCGCCGCGTGGATTTTGAGATGTCACAGGAGCGTCAGGTGCTGCCGGGACTCTATTACCGCCTGCCGCCGAAGCAGGGAAAGCGGTCACCGCTGGATATCGGGAAAGACGCGTTTTTGCAGTTGCTTTCCGCTTGCCCTGATGAAAAGCAGGCTGACGCGTGGCTATTGGAGACCTTTACCGCGATCTCGCCGCTGATCGCACGGGAAATCGTCTATCGCGCCTGCGGTACCACAGATGCACGGCTGTTTGCCGTGCGGGAGCAGCTATGGGACAGCTTTTTCGCGTGGCAAAGTTCTGTAAAAGAAAATAACTTTACACCTGTTGTTATTAAAAGGGATAAGAAGTATTCAGATTACGCCTATCTGGATATCAGGCAGTATGGCGCCTATGCCGGCAGCGAGATCTGCGATAGCTTTTGCGCCATGCTGGATGCGTTCTATGAGGGACGCGAACAGGCGGAGCGTGTGCGTCAAAAAGGGCAGGACCTGATGAAGGCTGCCGCCAATGCCCGTGACCGTGTGCGCCGTAAGATCGCCATGCAGGAGAAGGAGTATGCCCAAACGCAAAACCGCGAACAACTGCGGATTTGCGGCGAGTTAATTACCGCCAATCTCTACCGCATGGAGCGCGGTGCGACTCGTTTGACGGCGGAGAACTACTATGCCGACGGCTGCCCCACGGTGGAAATTCGGCTGGATCCGCGGCTCAGTCCGCAGGAAAATGCGGCAAAATACTTCAAGCAGTACAACAAGGCCAAAACGGCGGAGAAAATGCTCACTGAGCAGTTGACCAAGGGCCGCATGGAACTGCAATATCTGGAGAGCGTGGTACAGGAGCTGCAACTGGCAGAGAGTGAGCAGGATTTTAACGACATCCGCGCGGAGCTGACCGAGGGCGGATATCTGCGCCGTCAGGGCAAAAAGCAGAGCGGTTTCCAGAGGGCCTCCCGTCCCCGGGAATTTCGCTCCTCAAACGGTTTGCGTATCCTGGTGGGACGCAGCAACCGCCAGAACGACAAGCTGACAGGGAAGGATGCCGACAAGCGGGATATATGGCTGCATACGCAGAAGATCCACGGCAGCCATGTGATCCTGTGTACCGGCGGTGAGGTGCCGGACGCACAGAGTTTGGAGGAAGCTGCCTCTCTTGCCGCTTACTATTCGCAGGGCCGCGAGGGCGGCAAGATAGCGGTGGACTACACACCGGTGAAATTTGTCAAAAAGCCGGCAGGGAGCCGACCCGGTATGGTGGTTTATACCACTTATCAGACCATGCTGGTGCAGCCGGACGGGGAACTGGTAAAAAAATTAGCTGTAAAATAAAAAAAGGGAGCGCCATCGCGCTCCCTTTTTCAATCAGTCATCGTGCGGCTGATCGCGGAACAGCAGGGTAATGCACCAAAGTCCCGCAATGCCCACCAGAGAATAGATAATGCGGCTGAGGGTGGACATCTGACCGCCGAACAGGAAGGCCACGCAGTCGAAGCCGAACAGACCTACGCTGCCCCAGTTCAATGCACCGATAATCACAAGAATCAATGCAATTCGATCAATAATTTTCATAGTTAGACCTCCATTTGTGAAGTGAATGTGCCGAAAATAGGTTTCCCGCAGGCGGCAAATATATACCTTACCAAAATTTGTTTGATAATCTGAAAAAAAGTGAGATTTTGGATTGAAATGTATGGTAGTTTTATAGTATAATGCACTCAGAAAATAAGTCGAATGAAATTTCGGCATAAAAGAGGAGGAACACCATGAACAAAAAGTTTGAAAAGCTCGGTTTCTATCCCGCCAACATCATGCTGCCCAAGGATCAGGACATGAACAAGTGGGCTGTCGTCGCCTGCGACCAGTTTACTTCCGAGCCTGCCTATTGGGAAGCCGTTGAGAAGCAGGTCGGTGATGCACCTTCCACGCTGCGTCTGATCCTGCCCGAGGCCAATCTGAAGGCTCCCAATGTGGATGAGTTTATCGCTGACATCAACGCCTCCATGGAAAAGTACATGGCAGACGGCATCTTTGAAACGCTGACCGATTCTCTGATCTATATCGAGCGTGAGCAGTCCGACGGCAAGATCCGCCACGGCCTGATCGGTATGGTGGATCTGGACACCTATGATTTCACCCCCGGTTCCGGCGCGCTGATCCGCGCTACCGAGGCCACCGTGCAGGAGCGTATTCCGCCCCGTGCCCGCGTACGCCGCAATGCGCCCATTGAGCTGCCCCATGTCATGCTGCTGATCGATAACCCTGAAAAGACCGTTATCGAGCCACTGACCGCTGCTGCCGATTCCATGGAAGTCGTTTATGATTTTGACCTGATGCAGAACGGCGGCCATATCAAGGGCTACAAGCTGTCCGCCAAGCAGATTGACGATGTGGCTGATGCGCTGACCGGTTTGTGCTCCGACGAGGCTCAGATGGCAAAGTACCACATCTCCGGCGCAGCGCCTCTGCTGTTCGCCGTGGGCGACGGCAACCACTCTCTGGCAACCGCCAAGGCCTGCTATGAGGAGCAGAAGGTCGGCAAGACCCCCGAGGAGTATCTGGCGCTGCCCGCTCGTTACGCGCTGGTCGAGGTCGTCAACAACCATGACGACGCGCTGCAGTTCGAGCCCATCCACCGCGTGCTGTTCGATGTGAAGCCCGAGCATCTGCTGGCTGAGTTCAAGAAGTTCTATCCCGATGCCTATGAGGGCAAGGGCGAAGGCCACTGCTTTGCTTACAACTATGCCGGTAAATCCGGTTTCATGACCATTCCCAATCCTGAGAAGCAGTTGTGTGTTGCTTCCGTGCAGACCTTCCTGGACAAGTACCTGAAGGAGTTCGGCGGCGAGATCGACTACATCCACGGTGATGAAGTCGTCGATGAGCTGGGCAGCAAGGAAGGCAACTTCGGCATCAAGCTGCCTGCTATGGGCAAGGAGCAGTTGTTCAAGACCGTGATGGCCGACGGCGTTCTGCCCCGCAAGACCTTCTCCATGGGCCACGCGCAGGACAAGCGCTACTATATTGAAGCCCGCAAGATCGTAAAGTAAGGGTAGAAAATTGCTGTAAAGTCATATATAATAGAGGTGTTGTGTGACAACACCTCTATTATTCTATCAAGGGGCGGAAATTATGATAACGATCTGGTGGCCTGCATTTATTGTTCCCGTGATGATGGTTGTGTCCGGTATACTGCACTTCCCCAAGTACCGCTCACGGCAAAAGCTCAGTGAGAAACAGCAGCAATTTGCCAATGGGCTGGCGTGGAAAATGCGCTGGCAGTTTGGCCTGGTATTTGCCGCGCTTGCCTTTATGCTCATGCGCTCCGTTCTTCGTATGGCAGCAGGTACACAGCAAATGATTGTCTATGTTGTCATCGTCCTGCAGGCAGTGGGCTTTTTGCTGATTGCCCTGCCTGTGGAACGGGCATTGCAGGAAAATTCTGATGATATGGCGTAAAGGAAAAAAGACATGGCGAGTATAGCGGAATTGGCACCGGCAAAAATCAATTTAACGCTGGAAGTGGACGAAAAGCGCGCGGACGGCTACCATGAACTGCGGTCGGTGATGACCTCTGCCGCGCTGTGCGATACGCTGAGGGTGGAGAAGGCAGATACGGTAACGCTTAGCTGTGACCGTGCCGATCTGCCTGTCGACGGGCGCAATCTGGCGGTAAAAGCGGCACAGGCGTTCTTTGCGGCCACGAGTATCAAAGGCGGCTGCCGCATCCTGCTGCAAAAGCGCATCCCCAGCGAAGCGGGACTCGGCGGCGGCAGCAGTGACGCGGCGGCGGTTTTGCGTGCGCTGCGGAAGCTCTATGCGCCGGATATGCCGGCGGAGGAACTGGAAGCCATCGGCGCACAGGTGGGCAGCGATGTGCCCTACTGCGTCCGGGGCGGTACCGTGCTGTGCCGGGGCCGGGGAGAACGACTTACCACCTTGCCGGCGATGCCCAAGTGCTGGTATGTGATCGTCAAGCCCGCTGAGGCGTTTGCCACCGGTAAAATGTACGGGGAGATCGACGCAAAAAATCCGGTGCGTCTGCACACCACCGATGCCATGATGGCAGCGCTGGGGAAGGGAAGCCTTTCGTCTGTTGCGGCGCAAATCGGCAATACCTTTGAGCAGGTGATACCGGCAGACAGCGATGTGCGTGCCATTCGCCGGCAGCTTTTGGACCATGGCGCGCTTAACGCCATGATGTCCGGCAGCGGCAGTGCCGTATTCGGTATTTTTGAGGCTTTTCCTGCGGCGCAGGCAGCCTGTGACGCACTGGAAAACGAAAATCGGCAGATTTTTTTGGCCGAGAGTGTATAAAAATGAAAAACACCGTCCACAATGTAGGCAAATCTACATAGTGGACGGTGTTTTATAATGAAAAAATCGACATTTAAGACATGGGAAACGGCGCTGCTGCTGGCATTGGCTGCGGTGCTGCTGTGGGGCGCGTGGACGGCCCATTCGCAGGACGCGCTGGCACAAAAAATGATCCGGCTGCATGTGATCGCCAATTCGGACTCCGCGCAGGATCAGGCACTGAAATTACAGGTGCGCGACAAGGTTCTGGCACAGGCCACAGCCATCCTGGAGGAGGCCGAGGATATGCCCCAGGCAGCACGGAAACTGGAGCAAGCTTTGCCCGATATGGAGCAAACCGCCGCGCAGGAGATTCGCGCGCAGGGTTACCCTTACAAGGTTTCCGCCCGATTGGAGAAAACGGAGTTCCCAACCAAGGATTATGACGGCTTTCGCTTGCCGTCGGGCGAGTATCTGGCGCTGCGCATCGTAATCGGTGAGGGAGCGGGGCAGAACTGGTGGTGTGTCGTGTTTCCGCCGCTGTGTACGACGGCCGCCACAGACCTGGAAGAAACGGCTGTTGCCGCAGGGCTGGACGGAGAGGACATTTCTCTGATCACAGAGGAAGACGAGGGGTATGTGCTCAAGTTCCGCGCGGTGGAACTGTGGGAAAACCTTCGCCGGTGGTTGGGAAAGTAAATGAAAGCCCCTGCCGATTGAGCTGAACCGGATTGTGCGGACAGCACCATCCGGTTCGGTTTGTTTTGCCGGGTAATATTCCGTCTTGTACTGACGGTGGGCATATGTTAAAATACCCCAAGAGGGAGGGAGGCAATATGGCGGAAAAAAACGAACACGCCACCGTATTTGACTACCTGCGCTGGCGAGGGGATCTGACTTTTGCACAGGATGGCTTCAACGAGGTGGACAACCTGATTCTGTGCATCATTTCCTATATCAATTTCAAGAAGATCAGCCGCTTGTGGAGTACCGATCCGGAGGAGGCCATGCTGATCGGCGATGTGTGCGCGCTTTTAACAAGCGAGGATGAGCAGTTGGGCCTGAGCGAGGAAGAATACATCCCCCTGATGCGTGCCGCGGCGGAGACACCGCGTTTCGGCGAGGTAAAAATGTTTGCCTACGAAAGCCGCTGTGATGATGTGCAGGAAATGCAGTTCAATGCCGTTTCGTTTCTTTTGCCGGATGAGAGCGTTTTTGTGGCCTTTATGGGAACGGACCGCAGTTTTGCCGGTTGGAAGGAAGACTTCAACATGAGCTTTTTGGAGGCTGTCCCGGCGCAAACGCGGGCCACGGCTTATGCAAGCGAGATCGCCGCTGCCTGCCCGAACTGTGCGCTTCGTATCGGCGGACACTCCAAGGGCGGTAATCTGGCCGCCTGGGCGGCGGTGCATATCTCCGAGGAGCTGCAGGAGCGTCTGGTGGCCGCCTACAATAACGATGGCCCGGGCTTCAGCAAGGGCTTTTTGGAGCGCGATGCATATAAGCGCGTGGCGGATAAAATACATACCTACATTCCCGAATCCTCCATCGTGGGCGTTTTGCTGGAGCACGCCGAGGACTATGCGGTGATTGACAGCAATAATCGGGCAATCATGCAGCATGAGCCGCTTTCATGGGGCGTTATCGGCAAGAAATTTGTGCATTTGGGAGAGCGCTCCCAGTTGGGACAGCTATCCGACGGTGTGCTGCAGGAATGGATCGGCTCCATGTCGGCCAAAGAGAGGGAGGAGTTTTGTGAGGCCCTGTTTGAGATTTTGAGTATGTCCGGAAAGGCGCGGACGCTGGATGATCTGCGAAACGGCGGCCTGGCAGGCGCCGCGGCACTGTTAAAGGGCTATATCGGCGCGGATGAGAAGAAAAAGCATGTCATCACCGAAACCATACGCCGCCTTGCGGTGGATATTAAGGATGAAGTGGTGCGCTCTGCCGAAGCAGGCTTAAAATCTGCAACAAAGGCGCTGAAAGGATTGCGTGAATAAAAAAAGTGCGGTTTAGAACCGCACTTTTTTTCGTTCACTTGTTAAACCATGTCCAAGGCCGCGCTTGAGGAGGATATTTAATGAAGGACATGGGCTGCTCTGTTTGCGGATGATCGAATTGCAGAGCATACGACCATAGTGCGATGGGGCAGTCGTCCTCCGGCAAGCCGTATTTTCGATCGCCCACAAGCGGCAAACCGCGTGAGGCGAACTGCACGCGTATCTGATGGGTGCGGCCTGTGTAAAGAAGCACTCTGACAATGGAATATCCTTCACAGGAAGCCAATACCTCATAATCTAAAATGGCCTCCCGTACATCCTTGCCGGGCGCCTGCGCCACATAGGTCAAGCGTCGGAGGGTGTCGCGGCCCAGTAAATCACGGAAGCTGCCCCGGTCTTTTTCGGGCCTTCCGTGAACCACCGCCAGGTATTCCTTGTGAAAACGGTGCGCGCGTATCTGCTCCGAGAGCAGGGAGGCCGCCTTGGCGCTGCGCGCATACACGATCAAGCCGCTCACCTGCGCATCCAGACGGTGGACGGTACGGATACAATCGGTCCCCAGCGCTGCGCGCAGTAAACCGGGCATACCGTTGGCTTCATCCGTGGAAAGCACACCTGCCGGCTTGACGGCCACAACAATACGATTGTCTTGATATACGATTTCCATACGCCACCTCCCACGACTAAAGAGTAACACAAAAGATATGCCTTGGCAAGGATAGACAGATTCATAGTCTAGTTACAATTCCTTTAAGCTGCTTTTCAGATTATTTATTTATAATTACTTTAGTAAAAAGCGAAAGGAAGGTTCAAATATGAAACGAATAACCGCTTGTTTATTGACTGCGCTGATGCTGCTGAGCCTTGTGTCCTGCGGCGTGACGCAGGGTGAGGACGAGC
The DNA here is from genome assembly GCA_004555205.1 of Clostridiales bacterium. GTDB lineage: Bacteria > Bacillota > Clostridia > Oscillospirales > Oscillospiraceae > Vescimonas. The sequence goes on along the minus strand of SFIY01000001.1, from coordinate 6,787 downwards.
CGGACGGCACGAAGATCCGTCTTAGCGATGACGGCATTTCGGTCAATGGAAAGCCCATCAGTGAGGACACCGATGCCGCCGTTTACGCGGCACATGACATTGTCTTTTACCTGCAGGGACAGGGTATTGCCTACGGTGAGGGCGACAGCGACGATGCGCATACTCAGGAAGAAGCGGATGCCCACACGGTGGTGCATATTACCCAACCCGGCACTTACATCTTGAGCGGACAGCTATCTGCCGGGCAGATTGCCGTCGATTTGGGCGAGGACGCCGAAAGTGACCCGAACGCCGTGGTGACATTGGTGCTTGACGGTGTGGATATTACCTGTCAGGTGGCGCCTGCGATCATTTTTTACAATGTCTATGAATGCGGGGACGCCGACAATGCCAACATGGATGTGGACACTTCTGCAGCCGGTGCCAATATTGTAATTGCCGACGGCAGTGAGAATACGGTCAACGGTTCGTATGTAGCGAAGATTTACGAATCCTGCACGCTCAGCGAGGACGGCAGTGAGGTGCTGGACAGCAAGAAGCTGCATAAATATGACGGTGCGGTGTATTCCAAAATGTCCATGAATGTCAGCGGCGGTGAAATGGAAAGCGGTATTCTCAATATCCATGCGGAAAATGAGGGCTTGGACAGCGAATTGCACCTGACCGTCAACGGCGGCAATATCAACATCGTTTCCGGTGACGACGGAATTAACACCAATGAAGACGGCGTATCTGTCACCACCGTGAATGGCGGTCATATTAATATTCTCGTTAACGGTCGGCAGGGAGAGGGCGACGGCATTGACTCCAACGGCTGGCTCGTCATCAACGGCGGCACGGTGATTGCGGAAGCCTGCTCTTCCAGCGGAGACGCGGGTATCGACTCTGATATGGGAATCTATATCAACGGCGGTACTGTCATCGCCAGCGGTAATATGCTTGACGGCATTGCGGGAAGCCGGCAGAATTATGCGGTATTTACCTTCAGTCAGAAGCAAAGCGGTGACGGACAGACATACATGCTCAAGAATGCCGACGGCGAGACCGTGATGCAGGCAACGCCTACGAATGGGTTTTCCTGCCTGATTCTCTCTGCAAGCGAGTTGGAGACCGGAGATTATACCCTCTGGTGCGGCGATAAGCAGCTCTCCGGCGTATCGGGATGTGCCGGGAGCGGCAGACCGATGATGCCGGATCAGGAAAGACCGGAAATGCCCATGGGTGAGGCGCCTGGCGGAAATGGGCAGGAACCACCGGAAAAAACCGATGGAGCAATGGGAGAAATGATGGCGCGACCCGATCAAATGCCGCAGGGAGAAATAAACGGTGAGGCATCTGAAGTTTTCTCCATCATGGCAGGCGGCGATTATTTTACCGTAGTCTAACCTTGAAAAAGTGTGTGCATGGAAAAGTGCACACACTTTTTTCAATATAAAAAAATTCCCCCACCTTATGGTGGGGGAGGAAGTATGCCGCAATTAGTTGCAGCCGCAGCCGCAACCGGAGTTCTGAACATCGTTGCAGCCGCAACCGCAGCTACCATTATTGCCGCAGAACAGGAACAGGATGATGATGGCGATGATGATCCAGCAGCAATTGCCGCCGAAGCAGGAATTCTGATTACACATAACGTAACCTCCATTTAAGATTGAGACCGTGTTTCAGGTCACATTCCATAGTATGTCGGTCACGGAAAAAGGTACCATCAGTTCCGGGAAATACGGTAGCTCAGTGTCAGCAGTGTGTCGACAAAGTGGATATCTTCAAAGAACACATCCGGCTCGTGAGAGGAAAGCTCCACATTGGTAAAGTTCCAAAAGCCCTTGATGCCAAGGTCGATCAGTCGGCTGGCAAGGGGCTGCGCCACATTTTGGGGTACCGTCAATACGGCCACATTGGGACGGAACTGGGCCACATAGTCCTCCAATTCATCCATTGAGCGGATGGTGACACCGCGGATGGAAGTGCCGATGAGTTCGGGAGAAACATCGAAAGCGGAATCGACCTGGAAGCCGACCTTTTCAAAATCAAAGTTTTGCAGCAGGGCGTGACCCAAGTGGCCGGCACCGATGATGATCAGGCGGTGGCCTTTATCAATGCCGAGAATATGGCCGATTTCAGCGCGCAGCTCGGCCACGTTATAGCCGTAACCCTGCTGACCGAACTCGCCAAAGCAACTGAGATCCTGACGGATCTGAGATGCTGTAATATCCATTTTAGCGCCAAGGGAGCTGGAGGAGATGCGCACCACACCCTTGTTATGCAGGTCATCCAGATAACGGTAGTAGCGGGGGAGACGGTGGATGACTGCATCAGAGATTTTTTGTTTTTTCATACGTAGTCCTTCTTTGATTTGCTGATTACAATTGCACATATTCTACAGCATTATAGGGAAGTTGTCAACTTTTTTAACAATCTTTTTTGAGAAAATTTTCTTTACATTGGCTGGATAAATTGCTATAATATTGCAGTCAATTAAATAAGCGCCCGTAGCTCAGATGGATAGAGCGTCAGACTCCGACTCTGAAGGCCGCTGGTTCGAATCCAGTCGGGCGTACCATGAAAGAAACCTCTTTTGTCTACCAAGGCAAGAGAGGTTTTTTCTTGCATTTTGGGCAAAAAACGAGCAAAATACTGTGAAATCGGGCTTCGAGGCGGTCGATTAGCTGCTTCGGGGCCCGATTTTTTGCTTTCAGCAGTCGAAAACTGCCGAAAACGCTGGTGTACTTTTTGCGTTTCTTTACAGCTATAAAGAAATGCAAAAAGTGTTTAGGAGGCGGGAGTCGAACCGAATAATCCTTTGAGCTTGAAGGAGTATACAAAAGAGCTCGAAAAGGATAGACAACCAGAGATTATGATGGATTTCGGCGTAATGAAATCGTTACTTCATCACGTAAAATCAGAGAAAACCATTGAAAACAGGCGAAAATAGAGTATAATATTTAAAATGTTTAATCTGCGCTTATGGCGCAAGAAGGAGGATCACAATGGCTGAACAAACGGTTTTTTCCGAGATGTGGAAAGCGTATCGTGGCGTCATTCTTCATAGCATTGTGACCTCGTTCGGCCTCGACTTTATTGTGCAAGATCAGCACGGTGGCGACGTTGATACCATACATAGTGTCAGGGAAACAGGACAATATAAAAACGCGCGGAACGCAGCAGCATACGAAGCTCGAGGCGAATACGATCGCGTTGCATACCATCATAATGATGCCTACGATAGCACCGTTCGTGCTGCAAGAGACAGTCATGCATTCTTTGATGACGCATACGTCCCGAGCAATAGGATTTATTACGGAAAAGCCTCCGGCCTTGGCACAGATAGGAAGGCAAACCTCGATCACGTGATTGCTGCACATGAAATACACGAGGATCGCGGACGTGTGCTCGCTGGTAAAGACGGCGTAGAGTTGGCGAATACCGCATCCAACTTACAGTTTACCAATGAACACCTGAATAAGAGCATGGGAGACATGACCATTGAGGAATACATTCAATGGCGCGAAGATCGTGGAGAACCACTCCCTGACGACGTTGTCGCCCAGATGCGTGAAAAAGACTCCGCTGCACGGAAAGAATACGAACGCAGCATTGCAGAGGCGTATTATGCAAGCGATCGCTTTATTATTGATGCCGGAGTAGCAGCAGCGAAGCGCGGTTTGGAAATGGGCGCACGGCAAGCGATTGGTTTTGTGTTCATTGAGATTTGGTGCGCTTGTGAAGATGAAATAAAGGCATTGCCTTCTGGCGTGTCTTTCAGCGATTGCATGAAAGCCGTAGCAACCGGAATCCAGAAGGGCTTTGAGAATGCCAAAGCAAAGTACAAGGATCTGCTGGCACAATTCGAGCAGGGTTTTGTTGCAGGAGCGATGGCGAGCCTTACGACAACGCTGATCAACATCTTCATCACCACCGACAAGAACATGGTGCGCTATATCCGGCAGGGATATACTACGGTTGTGCAGGTCGGCAACATCCTGCTCATCAATCCGAATGACTTGCTACTCGGTGACCAGTTGAAAACAGCAATGGTGGCTTTGACAACCGGAGCCAGCGTTATTGCGGGAACAGCTGTAGGCAACCAGATTGCAAAGACACCGCTGGGCAAAGATGAGCATGTGGGTGTATTCGTACAGAATTTCTGCGCTTCCCTCGTTAGCGGGCTGATCTCGTGCACATTGCTGATCATGATCGACCGTAGCGAATTCATTCGTAAAGTAGTAGAGCGACTGAATGCCTATGGTTCCGTGGAACATGAAATAAGGGATACGTCGGAAGCGTTCATTGCTCTCGCTGCTGAAATTGCACAGTATGATATGACCGAGTTTACGGATCAAGTCACGAAGCTCGATGGATTCACGCGACAGATGCTCAAGGCCAATGACGATGAGCTACATGAACTGCTGCTTGACACATTTGAGGAATTTGGCATTCCGCTTCCGTGGGATGGTGATTTCGATGACTTCATGGGCAACCCGGATAATTGCCTCGTGTTTGATTGAGGGAGGGATGTCTTATGATAATGCGGATCATACGATGGATCATTAGTTTCTTCACGCGGCATAAGAAGGGCGTGATCGTTGGTGCTGCGGCAATAGGTGGTGCAGGTGCTGGAGCGGGAATATTTAACGCGCATAAGGCTAAGAAAATAAACCGTCAGGCGCTTGATATTCAGCAGAACGCACTTGAAAGACATGAGCAGGCCTATCAGGAAACGCAGGCAGTATTAGCGTTGCTTGGCGAAGTGGAGAAGGATGCAATCGACAGCTTCGTACATTTCGCAGACACGATGGAGCGGATACAGGGCCGACCGAAATTTAAGTCGAATATCTTCTCTACAGTAAAGCTGCCAAACTATGAACCGGAAGAAATCAAAAACCTGTCCGCCGAAGTCCGAATGGCAATCGACGGTGTTGTCGGTGCTGGCGTAGGAGGATTGGCTGGCTTAGCGGCGTTCGGTGCTGGAGCTGGTGCCCTCGTCGCAGCGCCAGCGATGGCCTTAGGTGGTGTAGTTCTCTGCGTCAAAGGTTTTGGTCTGAAGAAAAAGGCCATAGAGAACAAGCGCCAAGCGAAACAGATGGAAAAGAGCGTTGACGAAATCGTAGCTTTCTATGCTGAGCTGAGAAAAGCGGCAGATTCGTTCAGAGGAATCGTGACTGCTGTTTATAGCAGATATGCAGAAGGCCTGCAGCGCGTGGAAGATACACTCACAACAAAAACCGTCTGGAAACAGTTCTCTCGTGAAGAGAAGAAAAATGTGGAGAATACCGTTTTGCTTGCTCGGTTGCTCTATGAAATGACCCAGACGAAGATTGTGGTCAGGCAGGAAAAAGAGGATAGGCTCGAAACCGTTAACACGGCAGAGATAGCTAAGCTTCAGAAGCAGGCGACCAAGTTGCTGGGAGAGACGGTGTAGGCTTTCAGTTATGGTATTCTGTCTGTATTACGTATAACAAGTGCGTAAAAAGTTGGAAAACCGGGCACCGGAGCGGAATCATCTGTTCCAGTGCCCAGTTTTTATTCTTCCTGCAGGAAAGCACGAAAAAGGTGGCATACAAATCACAGATGGTTGCCCCAAAAAGAATTAACATGATATCAGGAAGGGCGGATGTAAACCCATGAAGGCACGGAACGAAGACATATAATCATTTCCAAGTAACCAAATAGTTACGCGAAAATCTTGATTTTTCGACGAGATTGTGCTAAAATAGACAAGTATAAGTATGCCCGGCGTAAGGAGGGATAGCACATGGCAGAGAATATGCAAAAGATCAAGCTGCTCAAGCTATATGAACTGCTGCGCAAAGAAACGGACATCGATCATCCGATATCCCGTGTTGAATTATGCAGAAGGCTCAATGAGATGGGGATTTCCAGCAATGTCCGTACACTGAGCAAAGACATTGACGTGATGCAGAATAATGGCTTCGAGATCATGAGCTTCCTTAAAGATAAGGAAAAGTTCTATTATGTTCCGGAGCATGAACTCACGATACCGGAGATCAAAATTCTCATCGATGCCGTGCAGGCGGCAAGCTTTGTCACGGACAAGAAAACGGCGGAGATCGTAGAAAAGGTCGCTGCCCTTGGTGGCTCGCATCAAGCGGAGCTTCTCAAGGAGAATATGGTTTGCTTCAATACAAGGAAGCACACCAATGAGTCCATCCTCTACACCGTCGATGGCATTGAGGATGCCATCATCCGAAAAAAGAAAATCGCGTTCAACTACTTCCATCTGAATGAGAAGGCCGAGCGCGTCTATGTAACAACCGGCACAGGCGATAAAAAGCGCTACTATGTGGAGCCGGTTGCTCTCATATTCAATGAGGATAACTATTATCTTATGGCATACAGCAGCAGGCATCCGGAGAAGACGGCCAGCTATCGTATAGACCGCATCGACCACTTAGAAGTCGTAGAAGAGTCCGTTCTGTCAGATGAGGCGCTTGCCCAGATCAACGGTGTGGCAGAATTCACCGAGCAGGCGTTCAAGATGTACGGCGGCGAAGCGGAAGATGTCGTGCTACAGTTTGATAGAAAGCTGGTTGAACCGGTCTTTGATAAGTTCGGTGAAGATACGCCGATGATGACCGTAAATGATAGCACATGTGCGGCAACGGTACACGTTCAGATCAGTCCGACCTTCTTCGGCTGGTTAGCACAGTTCGGTAATAAGATGCACATCATAAGCTGGCTGCGTTGCTCACAGAGTTTGACGGCAGCGAATTCGATGTCACCCTGACCGGGTTCGATGCAGCAGAAGTCGATGAGCTCCTGAACGCCT
>SFIY01000063.1 GCA_004555205.1 Clostridiales bacterium | reverse complement strand
CAGGAAGATCAGGATGGAGATGTCGATGGCGTTGATCATGCCAACACCCTCGCCGGCACCGATGAAGTTTACGACGGTCTGCCAGGGGCTGAAGTCAGCTAGCAGCAGAGCGCCCACCAGGCAGCCCAGGAACAGGGACGAATACACTTCCTTGCTGATCAGGGCCAGAGCGATAGCGACCACGGGGGGGAACAGGGCCCAACCGGTGGCCACGAAGCCGGAACCGTCGTTGGTCACTTTTGCGATGACCAGAGCGACAATCACGACCGCCAGCGCAATAAAATACGCTATTTTGGTACTTTTCTTTTCCATAGTGAGTGATTTACCTCCTCTTAATTGGTTTTTCCATTGTAGCTTTTTGTTCACGAATTGTCAATATTTCGCTTACGGCAATTTGAACAAATTATAATTTCTCTTTTTGTTTTATTCGTCAATTTACTGGCAATTTATCGCACTTTTTACATCTATTCTGTTTTCTTTTCGCTCTCTTTATAAAGATTTTGTTAATTTTTTTATTGTATTCTTTACGCGTTCTTAACAGTGTTTCTGTCAGTTTTTTCCTTTTTATATTGCTGCAGACGATACATTTCCATTTCCCATTTTATTGTTATTTCGTCTATCTTCTCTATTGCTGTGTCCGAAATGCCATTTATCGGATCGTTCCTACAAAAAAATGCTCCGTCCTGTCGGACGGAGCATTTTTATGTAGTTAAGTCAGAAACACAGCGATCAATCCGTGTTCTTACTTCGCCAGAGCCTTGTCGGCCTCGGCCATTTCAGCAAAGATGCCTGTGTGCTTCTTGGAAACGATCGCCTTGATGACCAGCAGAGTGCCAATCATCAGAACAATGCCGATGACCAGGCAGATCACGGCGTTCTGGATGAAGCCGGCGATCAGGAAGGACACGAAGGACACAACACCCACGGTGATTGCATAGGGCAGCTGGGTGAACACATGGTTCAGGTGGTAGCAGTGCGCACCGGCAGAAGCCATGATGGTGGTGTCGGAGATGGGGGAGCAGTGGTCGCCCATAACGCCACCGGCGCAGGCGGCAGCCAGACCGATCACGCACAGGGTCTGCTGAGTGGGATCGTCATAGTTGAACACGTTGACGACGATGGGAGCCATAATGCCGATGGTGCCCCAGGAAGTACCGGTAGCAAAGCCGATGAATGCACCGATGATGAAGATAATGGCGGGCAGAATGTTCATCAGACCACCGGCGCCTTTCATAGCAGCAGAAACGAAGTCCATGGAATACAGACCGTAGCGGGTCACACCGCACAGAGTCCAAGCCAGGCACAGAATCAGGATGGGGGCGATCATCTGGATGAAGCCGTTGGGGATGGACTCCATGGACTTCTCGAAGCTGATGGCGCCGCGCAGCCAGAAGTAAACAAAGGTGAACACCAGTGCGATCAGGGAGCCGATGCACAGGCCGGGGCCGGCAGAGCAATCAGCGAAAGCATCGATGAAGGACACGCCATCAAAGAAGCCGCCGGTGTAGATCAGGCCGGTAATGCAGCATGCAATCAGCACGATCACGGGCAGAATCAGATCCAGCACAGAGCCCTTCTTCTTGCCTTCTTCATAATCGTCGGCACCGGCGAAGGGACGCTCGGGCGTGGTGAACAGGTCATCCTTGACCTGGGCGTTGTACTCATGCTTCAGCATGGGACCGTAGTCGATGTTCAGCAGAGAGATGACAATGATCATCACCAGCGTCAGCAGGCAGTAATAGTTATAGGGGATCTGCTTGATGAACAGCTCGATGCCGTTCACGGAGTCAGACTGGACATAGCCGGCAACGGCAGCAGCCCAAGAGGAAACGGGAGCGATCATGCAGACGGGAGCGGCAGTAGCGTCGATGACGTATGCCAGCTTGGCGCGGGAGATCTTGTGGCTCTCGGTGACGGGACGCATCACGGCGCCCACGGTCAGGCAGTTAAAGTAGTCGTCCACGAAAATCAGGACGCCCAGCAGCATGGTCATCAGCTGTGCGCCGGCGCGGGACTTAACAGACTTGGTTGCCCAACGACCGAAAGCAGCGGAGCCGCCGCCCTTGTTCATCAGGTCGACCATGATGCCCAGCAGCACCAGGAACATCACGATGGAGAAGTCTGCATTGGCAACGATGCCCAGATCGCCGGATGCGATCTCAATAACCGTATTCCAGGGGTTAAACTGGGTATACAGCAGAGTGCCAACCAGCACACCGATAAACAGAGAAGAATATACTTCCTTGCTGATCAGTGCCAGTACGATAGCCACCACGGGGGGCAGCAGGGACCAGATGGTGCCTGCGAACGGGGTAGCGGCCTCGACCATTTCACCATCCACTTCAAAGACGGGCAGCGGTGCGCCCTTGAATGTGATGCCAAGTACGACCAGCAGCACGACAAATACGCCAAGTGCAACCAGATACGCGATCTTGGTACTCTTTTTTTCCATAATGTGATTTACCTCCTCTTAATTGGTTTCTTCATTGTACTCTTACCACCCTCTATTGTCAAGCTCTTAGCACTTTTTTCGTTTTTTTGGCAAAAAACAAACCTCTCTTTTCGTTTTTTTCACGAAAAGAGCGGCTTGTTTTATACATATTTAACATGAATACATAAAAACATCGGAGCCGAAGCTCCGATGTTTTTTATGTGCTATGTATTTTCTTCACAAATACGCCGTTATTAGAAGAAGAAGCTCTGAATCTGGCCCCACAGGATCAGGATCATGCACAGCGGGGTGATGAACTTCACGCAGAACTTGAAGAAGCCGTAGCTCTTGAA
>SFIY01000062.1 GCA_004555205.1 Clostridiales bacterium | reverse complement strand
GACGGTCTCAAGCTGAAGGATGAGGATTCCCTGTCCGTCAGCATGGACTTTCTCGGCATCAGTGCATGAGTGTGTGACAGTCGTGATGGTCTCCTTATAAAACCTATTCTATGGCTATTTTGATTCCCCTCTATATAGGTTTTATGAAACGGCTGTCACGACCGTCACACCTGATGATAAATACGACTGCGGCCCACCCGCAGGGAAAGGAGAAAAGCATGGAAAAGCCAAAGTACAGAATGGATCTGGATTTCCTGAAGCAGTTCGACCATTGCACCAATCGCTACGAGCCGTTTGATGTAGTGGCCACCGCCAAGGGCAGACCCATGATTGTGATGTGTTCCAAGAAGCCCGACCCGGCTGCATGGTGCATTATCGGCAATCTGTTCAGCGTCCATTTCCTGTCCTACCGTGACATGGAGAACTACATGGCCCAGCGTGGCATGGAGCCTTGGACAGAAGCCCATGAGCGCACCAGCGGCATTCACATGATGTACCTGTAAACCAATTACCGATGTAAAGGAGCCATTTTTATGGATAAGAAATTCTTTGAGCAGCATTTTCGCCTGCACAACAAACTGACCATCTACAGCAAGGACGGCATCAAGCTGACCATCACCAAGGAGCCGCACTACCATCTGGAAGGCGGTCACTCCAAGCTGGATTTGATGGATTTGGATGACCTGACCGAGTTCGCCAATATGATGGCACTGCGCACGACACCTGACTGTTAACAACGATAACCGTGCGGTGGGGCCTCTGACCCGTAGGGGCGGTCAAAATCTCTGTAAGCTATGCGCCAAGGAACGGGCGTGGGGCCTCACGCACAAAGTCGCAAATTCAAACGGGGTATATAGCCCTAAATCTCAAATTATGGAGGATTTTTATTATGAGTAAGTACGAAAAACTGATTACGGCCCGTGAGCCGGAGTATGACAAGAGCTTCTGGAACTACGCTCGTGGCAATGTGAAGGAGGCAGAGCATCTGGAGGGCGGCAGAAATTTCGCTGGGGCCTTTGAACTGCCCACCTTCCACGCCAACCAGTGTGCCGAGGCCATCAAGGAATTGAGCCTGTTCCGCAAGATTGCAAGCTGTGCCTATGCCGCTGGCTCCGAGAACTGGATTGCTGTCAAGGATTCTGAGGAGTTCGCTGTGTGGGTACCCGAAGGCGGCGATATCCCCGTCTATGATGGGATGTACGATTTCACCAGCCTGAAAATGGACTATAACAAGCTGGTGGCGCTGGTGAAGCTGGATGTGAACCTCGTCCATGATGTGACCTTCAATCTCCAGAAGCACCTGACCATCCGTCTGGCCCGTAACCTCGCCAAGGGTGAGGATAAGGGCTTCATCAACGGTACGGGCGTGGATATGCCTGTCGGTATCCTCTGTGACAACGGCGGCGCTGATGTTGGTATCACTACGGAGGCCCTGACCTACGATGATGTCATCGGTCTGTATTTCTCCCTCAAGCCGGAATACCGTGAAAACGGTGTGTGGCTGATGAACGACAAGACCGCTCTGGCCCTCCGCACCATGAAGGACAAGGATGGCAACTACCTGTGGAATCAGGCCAATGACACCATTCTCGGCAAGAAAGTGTATATCTCCAATGAGATGCCCGACATCGCCGCTGGCAAGAAGCCTATCGCATTTGGCGCATTTTCTTTCTATTCCATCGTGGACAGAGCGCCTATCAGCGTGTCTGTGCTGACGGAGGCATTTTCTGCTACGGAACAGGTCGGCTATCTGGGCCACGAATATCTGGATGCCAAGCTGCTCCGCACCGAGGCCATCAAGGTCATTCAGGTGACCGAGTAATCACACCGGACAAGCCTGCGGTGGTGTGATGCTGCCGCAGGCCGCTGTCCCGCCGATAGAGAGGTGGACACCATGCAAACAGAATCCAAGACCCGTATCACCGAAAAATCTATCGGTGGGACGGTGTATGTTGTGGAGTCGCTGCAATCGCCGGATGCCAAGGAGACCGCCTACGCCAAGGTGAAACGGCTCATTCTGAGCAATTCCAGCGACCCGAAAAAGTTATCAGAAATGACACAATTACATTGCGAAATACACTCGACTTGTGCCTGAGAGTACGGTAATATGCTACTACCCCGGAGAGGGGTGACCACTATTTGAAGGCTGTCGGAAAGGAGTACAACATGAACAGACAGCCGAATATTGCAGCCCTTGATACCCGCTTCACCGCACTCTATTGCAGATTGTCCCGTGATGACGAGCTTCAGGGAGACAGCAACAGTATCAAGAATCAGAAACTCATTTTACAGAAATACGCAGATGACAATGGTTTCCGCAACACCCGCTTCTTTGTAGATGACGGGTACAGCGGCACAACCTTCGACCGACCGGACTTCCAGCGCATGATTGCTGAGATGGATGCAGGCCGCATCGGAACGGTCATCGTCAAGGACATGAGCCGCTTGGGTCGTGATTACCTGAAGGTCGGCTTCTACACCGAGGTAGCATTCCCGGAGGCGGATGTCCGCTTCATCGCCATCAACAACGGTGTGGACAGCGCCAATCAGCAGGAAAGCGATTTGACCCCGTTCATCAACATTTTCAACGATGATAAGACCCGCTGGATTGTTGATGACGAGGCCGCTGCGGTGGTCAAGGAAATCTTCCACCTTTGTATGTCCGGCTACGGCCCGACACAGATTGCCAAAGAACTGCGCAAGCGCCGCATCGAGACTCCGGCAGAATACGGCAAGCGTGTGGGCGTGAATGTTCCGGCAGCTAAGCAGCGTGAGAATGATGACCCGTGCCGCTGGACAACCTCCACGGTAGTCCACATTCTGGAACGCAGAGAGTACACCGGATGTATCGTCAACTTCAAGTGCCACAAGAAATCCTACAAATCCAAAAAGCGGGTTCAGAACGACCCGTCCGAATGGGCCATTTTTGAAGGAGCGCATGAGGCCATCATCGAGCCGGAAGTGTACGATACGGTACAGAAAATCCGTGATGGACGCAGGCGGCAGACCCCAATGGGTGAAATGCCAGCGCTCTCCGGCATGGTCTACTGTGCCGATTGCGGCCACAAGCTGTATCAAGTCCGGGGCCGCTGCCTGCCACAGAGTGAGTACATGGTATGCGCCACCTACCGCAAAAAGGGAAAAAGCGTATGCCCGTCACATCAAATCCGCAATTCGGTCATCGAGCAGCTTCTGCTTGAGGACTTACAGCGGGTGACGGCATA
>SFIY01000061.1 GCA_004555205.1 Clostridiales bacterium | reverse complement strand
CTTGATAAACGGGTAGCCGCTTTTTTACTTGAGGAATCTACCATTGAAAACACAAGCGAATTAAAAATCACCCATGAAATCATTGCCAACCACCTCGGCTCTCACCGGGAAGTCATCACCCGGATGTTGCGGTATTTCCAGAACGAGGGCATGGTCAAACTGTCCCGTGGTACTGTGACCATCACAGACGAAGAAAAGCTCCGGGGACTGAGCGAATAATGAAATCGTTGCGAAATCGCCACCGGTATGTATGTACCGATGGCGATTGTTTTATCCGTCTTTTTTGTCCTTTACCTTACAAATAAGCTGCGTCATTGTACCCATTGGGCAGTAAACGCACCAGCTTCGTGGCTTATACAGTACCATCGTAATCAGTCCAAGCACGGTCGAAGTCAGCATCACGCTGTAAAAGCCAAAGGCAAACTGTGCAACGCCCGGATGGAACAGTGTTCCGTGATATGCCCAATTCCAAGGTAATTTGAATGTCCAGAGCAGTGTTACGACTTGTTTTAAGTCCTGCACTCCTGCAAAAACCAAATAAGTATTCCAGAGCATCTGAAAAAACATCACAAAAAAGAAAATCAGGAAACCGTACCGAAACCATTTGCTTTTCATCCACCTGGGAATATCCTTTTTCCGTGATAGTCCGAAGCGTCCACCCAAGATGCCGAAAAGTTGTCCCCGTCCGCAGTAGCGGTTACAATATCCTTTTGTTCCATTGGCTATGGAAATAGTCAGTGGAACAAGAAAACAAATCAGCCCCAGCCACGCAAACAGGATATTAAAGAATCCCAGTACTAAGTAGGTCAGCGATGCGATCCAGAGATAATCATACCAACGCTTTTTCTGCTTGCTCATGCCTCTACCTCCTGAATCACAATTACGCTTGCCGGACATTCCTTTGCACACTTGCCGCACCCAACGCATTTTTCCAAATTCACCTGTGCAGCCACACCTTGCCTGATTTGAATTGCCCCAAGGGGGCAAACCTTAACACAACATCCGCAAGCAACGCAATACTCCTGATCCACGAATGCCTTTCGTTTCTTTTTGATCGCCGCCATAATAGCCCTCCCTATGTTCCTTTGACAGTTGGTATTATAGCAGAAAGCATGATATTCTTCCGTGATGACATCACCAAAGCAATACCTACCCCACATTTCCAATGATACAGGAAATGTGGGGCGTTCTTATTTATCCATACCACAAGCAAACGAAGATTCCACAAGCGCACGGTCATTGACAACCGCATCATAGAAGCGGAACCCTCCGGCAAAATTATAGGCTTCATACCCATAGCCTTCCAGGATCCGGGTGGCAATATAGCTGCGGAGACCGCTCTGGCAAATGACGTAAACCGGCTTGCCCGGTTCGATCTCATCCAGACGCTCCCGCAATTCATCCACAGGAATATTGACAAAGCCTTCAATGTGCCCGCTGCTGTATTCCCATGCGGTGCGGGTATCCAGCAGGATGACACTTCCGTCCCGGGGCAGCTTGTCTGCATCATGAAGATGCCACTGCTTCAGTCCCTTGGAGATGTTGTCGATCATGAAGCCTGCCATATTCACAGGATCTTTCGCGGAGGAATACGGGGGTGCATAGGCCAGATCCAGATCTTTCAGCTGCGTTGCTTTGAGCCCTGCGTGGATAGCGGTAGCCAGAACGTCGATACGCTTATCCACACCATCGTAACCTACAATCTGAGCGCCCAGCAGGCGGTATGTACCCTTCTCAAAGACCACCTTCATGGTCATTACCTTGCCGCCGGGATAGTAACCAGCATGACTCATGGGGGACAGAATGACAGTATCAACATCCAAACCTGCCTTGCGGGCGTTGGTTTCGTTGATGCCGGTGGTAGCTGCGGTCATATCGAATACCTTAATAACGGAGCTTCCCTGACTGCCCAGATAACGGCTGTCTCCGCCGCAAATATTGTCAGCAATGATACGGCCCTGCTTGTTGGCGGGACCGGCCAGAGAAATCAGGGCATCCTCGCCGGTAACGTAATGCTTCACCTGTACGGCATCGCCTGCAGCATAGATATCCGGAACAGAGGTTTCCATCCGGTCATTGACCACGATACTGCCTTTGATACCAAGCTCCAGACCGGCTTCCCTCGCCAAAGCGGTATCCGGAGTGACACCGATGGCCAGCACCACCATATCGGCATGGAGCGGGGCGTTGTCTTTCAGCAGTACATCCACGCTGCCATTTCTTTCTTCAAATCCTTCCACGGTATATCCCAGCGCCAGCTTGACGCCGTGTTTGCGCATTTCGCTGTGGATCATGGAAGCCATATCGGCGTCAAAGGGATTCATCAGCTGCTTGGGACGCTGGACAATGGTCACATCCATGCCCAGTTCCCGCAGATTTTCTGCCAGTTCCAGTCCAATGAAACCGCCGCCTGCCAACACAGCAGATTTTGGATGGTTCTGATTGATATATTCCTTGATCCGGAAGGTATCCTCTACCGTACGCAGGGTAAACAGCTTATCGATACCAACACCGGGAAGTCGGGGCTGGGTAGGCTTTGCGCCGGGAGAGAGGATCAGCTTATCATAGCTTTCCTCGAACACCTCATCGGTTTCCAGATTCTTCACGGAAACGGTCTTGCGCTCCGGGTGGATGGCGGTGACCTCATGGCGCACCTTCATGTCCACGCGGAAACGGGAGAAGAAGCTCTCCGGTGTCTGGAGTGTCAGTTCTTCCGGATCAGTAATGACATCGCCGATATAGTAAGGCAGTCCGCAGTTGGCGTAGGAAATATATCCCGAACGCTCAAACACAACGATCTCTGCCTGTTCATCCAATCTGCGGATTCTTGCTGCAGCTGTGGCACCGCCAGCCACGCCTCCTACGATCACAACTTTCATGTTACCGTTCCACCTTTCCGGAATAAGCGGCAATTCCGCCGATATTGTTTACATTGGTATATCCCATCTGCTGCAGCATACCGGTTGCCTGACGACTCCGGGAGCCGGAATA
>SFIY01000033.1 GCA_004555205.1 Clostridiales bacterium | reverse complement strand
AAGGTTGAATTTGTGGGACGAAGCAGTTGGCAGACTTTTGTAAATCATATTACTTTCGGTCTGTTCTACAAAGATGAGGTAACCGTAAAAGCAGAAGCCAATGACGGACTTTCCGGAGTGGCGAGCATTGAATACGCTGTTTCAGACAAGGCGATGTCCTTAGAAGAGGTAATGGCAATCACCGACTGGACAGCAATGCCGAAAGACGGTGTGGGCGTAACGGTAGAAGATGAAAAGACATTTGTTTATTTCATCCGCATTACTGACAAGGCAGGAAATGCGACTTACATTTCTACCGACGGTGCAGAGTATGACACTACTTGCCCTGCAATCGGTGGTATTGAAAACG
Organism: Clostridiales bacterium; assembly: GCA_004555205.1. Lineage (GTDB taxonomy): Bacteria > Bacillota > Clostridia > Oscillospirales > Oscillospiraceae > Vescimonas. The sequence continues at coordinate 20,293 of SFIY01000033.1, read as the reverse complement.
GTAGCATTTACCACACCACACAGGTGATAACCGTTACCGACAAAAATTTTGAAAGCATTACAGTAAACGGCGAGCCTGCAACTCTCGACAGCGAAGGTAAACTTGCTTTAAACGGTAATCTTGAAACAACCTATGCCATCCATGTAATGGATAAAGCCGGCAATGTAACCGAGTACATCGTAACAATGAAAGTCATTGCGGACATTACAGATTCCATAAAAGACATTACCGTGGATGATGTAAAAAGTGATGACAAAGAAACCATTGAAACGGTTATCAAAAATATCAAAGAAGAACTGAAAAACGACGATTTGACCGATGAGGAAAAAGCAGAACTTGAAGATGAGAAGCAGAAAGCAGAAGACCTTATCAAGAGAATCGAAGAAGCAATCGGTTCTACCGAAACGGATAATACCGACAAGGTAAAAGATATTACTTCGGAAAATGTGGAAACCAAAGATAAATCTGACCTTGAGAAAGCCAAAGATGAACTTGAAAAAGCACTTGATGATTACAAAGATAATCTGACAGATGACGAAAAGAAAGGCATTCAGGACGAAATCGACCGTATCGAAAAGGCTCTTGAAGTCATTGATAAGGTAGAAAAGGTGGAAGATTTAATTAACAAGTTACCGGAGAATATTTCTAAGTCTGATGCCGATGCAATCAAGAAAGCAGATGAAGCATACAACGCTCTTTCAAAATATGAGCAGTCCATCTTGGATAAGAATGCCAAGAAGAAACTGGATAATGCAAAATCTGCATTGGAAACATTGAACAGTCCAGCAACCGGAGATAACGGAAAAATTTGGATGTGGTTTGCACTTCTCTTTGTAAGTGGCGGCGGACTACTCGGTACAACTGCTTACAGAAGAAAAAGAAAAGAAACCGAAAACTAAAATTTCATAACTTAAGAATTACTTATCCCGTCTGTTTACTTCAAACAGACGGGATAAAATTTTGCCCCAAAAAACAGTATTTCTACTTTCCGAAGAAAAACATCTCAAAAGTATTGACAAACATATGTTCGATAATGCATAATAATTGGATTTTAAATCCATTTTTATATGTACTAATGCAACATAATGAGGATTATGTCATAGCCGCCGTTTTCGGTGGCTATTTTTATATTATCAACCGCATGTTTTCCATACGCTGACGGTGTTCATTGCCGGTAGTGATAATATAAATTCGTGTGGTGTTGATGCTACTGTGGCCGAGAATGTCTGCGAGCTTGGCAATGTCCTTTTCTATGCCGTAGAATGTTCGTGCAAACAGGTGGCGCAGATTATGAGGAAACACCTTTTGCGGATTTACTCCTGCCTCCACGCAAAGACTTTTCATTTCTCGCCAAATGTTGGTTCGACTCATCGGTTTGCCACTTCGGGTTATGAAGATCGCACCCGAAGAAATCTTTTGCTCTGCTGCATAGCGGAGCAATTTCTTTTGTAGTTCCCGAACAATGAATACCGAGCGTGTTTTACCTTTAAGAGATACAACCGCTTCGTTGCACTTTACCGCTTCTACCGTGATGTGTTGCAGTTCGCTAACACGGATACCTGTTCCGCATATTGTTTGGATCAGTAAGTTAAGACGTTCATTGCCTTTTTGTTTGGCAGTGTTTACAAGTCGAATATATTCCGCTTTAGTTAACTCCTTTTCTTCGGGGCAGTAGATCTGTCGTTGTAGTTTGATAGACTTTACCTTCAAATCCGCCCATCCAAGAAAAGAAAGCAGACTATTGATAGAAGCAAGCACTGAATTAACGCTCCGTGCAGCATAGTTTTCTGAAAGCAATTTGTTTTTATAGGCAATAACTGTTTCCTTTGTCATCTCCGCTTCCCCAACATAAGCACAAAATGCCCTTACATCACGCATATACTTTTCTATGGTATTTTCGCTTTTTTCCTCGCTCTTGAGATATACGGCAAACGCCGCTATTTGAGTTTCTGTTAATATTCTTCCTTTCATCGTATTTACCTCCGGATAGTTTTGATAATATTTTACCCGAAAAGCTCTGCTTGAAAATATAAGGCAGATTTTTCGGGAAGAGGTGCAGACGGTTGCGGTTGTGTCAGCGCCGCCTGCCGCAGTAGCGGTCACGGCAGAACTGACCGAAGAACAGAAAGCGGAAAACGCAAAAAATGTCCTTGCGCATTTGGAAATGTTCGGCTGAGCCAAGATAGCCGATTTTGGCTCAAAAGAGCATTTTTATTGTATCTGCTGTGTCAAAGTGGCTCAATGCACCAAGTCAAGAAAACGGTATAACTGTGAGTTTTGCTCCCTCACGGTGCAAGTCACGGAAAAACAGACGAATACCACATACGGTGTGTGTCTTACACCGTAACAAGCAGGACATTTGTGTGCCAAATGTCGCTTGCCGCCATAAAGGTTATGGCGGACTCTTTAGGGGATTACCCCTAATACCCCAATATGAAAGGATGATGTTATGAAAAAACAAGATATACGGATCGTCGCCCGTGTTACCCAAAAGGAAAAAGACCGCATCAGCGACCTTGCCAAACGGTGCGGACTTTCTACAACAGAATATCTCCGCCAAAGAGCATTGGGATATGAGCCGAAGCCGGTTCCGCCCGATGCTCTTTTTCGTTTCTGCGAAAGGTTAGATGCCCTTATCGAGCAACCCTTCTCTGCGGAAGTGAATACAGCGGCACTGACCTTGCTGGAAGATATATCGGCAGAACTTATTACACCGAGAAAGGAGAATATGCGCAAATGGCAACCACAGGATTCTGGCCCGTCAAAGGACGGTTAAAGGAAGTTATCGACTACGCCAACAATCCCGATAAAACCACAGCAAAGGAATACCTTGACGAAGATCTGTATGCCGCCATCCGCTATGTGGAGAATGATGATAAAACCGATCAAACAATGTTTGTATCGGGCATCAACTGCTCTAAGCATAACGCCTACAATGAAATGATCGCCGTGAAGCGCCGTTTCGGTGAACGGGGTAAAAATATCGCTTATCACGGGTATCAGAGCTTTGTCGCAGACGAGGTCACACCCGACGAAGCACACGCCATCGGAAAGGAAACCGCACGAAAGATGTGGGGGGCAAGGTATCAGGTGGTAGTTACTACCCACCTGAATACCGATAACATTGGGGAGCGATATTCTAAGGAACGCATACGGGAACAGTGCCGTGAAAATCAGCGCAAACCCGAACTCTATGCCTTTGTAACACCGGCTTGGAAAAGACGCCCGCTTCTTGTGCTTGAACGGGAGAGGTATGTATTTGGGAGGAATGGGATCGGAACAGATTGCCGCACAGTTAGAGCGCGACGAGATACTGACGCCGCAATCCTATTGGATTGCCAAAGGCATACATAGAGCCGGAAGCAGTAAGACACGCCCTGCGACACATTGGAATAGTTCAACGGTTTGTAAGATGCTCACCTTGCAGGAATACTGCGGAGATGTCATTAACTTCAAAACCTATTCCAAATCGTACAAGCTCAAGAAGCGAATAGAAAACGCCCCGGAAAACATCGCTGTTTTCAAGGACGTTCATCAACCGATTATAGAGCGTGCGGTGTGGGAGGCAGTACAGGAAAAGCGAGGCAAGTCCCGGAAGAAAAAGACTCACAGCGGAGAAGTCAATATGTTTTCGGGATTGGTTGTCTGCGCTGAATGCGGTAAGAACCTTCACTATCATGTGAACACCGGCAATGCAAATATCAAATATTTCAGTTGTTCCAATTACAAAGGCTGTCGCGGGCCGTGCAGCTCTACGCATTACATCCGCACAGATTTTTTGGAACAGGTGGTATTCGGTGAGATACGACGGTTGACACGCTTTGCCAGCAAATACGAAGACCTATTTGCGCAGGCTGTAATGGGACACTCTCAAAAGAATGCCGTCATCGAGCGGCAGCCACTTCAAAAAGAGCTGTACGCATTACAGGCGCGTGACCGAGAGCTGGACAACCTCTTTGAGAAACTCTACGAAGATAATGTGTCTGGCAAAATCTCCGATGACCGCTTTGCACGAATGTCCAAGAAGTATGAGGAAGAACAGGCAGAGGTCACCGAGAAGATCAAGACCGCGAAAACGGCTTTGGATAAATCCAATAGCCAGTCCGTAACTGCCGATATGTTCATCGCTACCGTCCGCAAATACACCCGTGCAAAGCAACTGACACCGAAAATGCTCAATGAGCTTATTCAGTACATTGAAGTAGATCAGGCGCAGAAGATTGACGGCGTATGGGACCAGAAGCTCACCATTCATTACAACTGCGTAGGCGTTATCGACATTCCCGAAGTTCTTCCAATCCCCAACACCGAGGTATCTATCAATACACGGAAAGGTGTCGTTGTGAGCTATGCTCCTAATACCGTCGCCGGATAAAAAAAGAAGCCCTTACAGGCTTCATAAAAAAGTGATGGATATTCCAACGAACTCGCTTTGAATAAAAAGCGAGTGTTCTTATAGCATCTTTCAAACACTATAAGAACACTCGACATGGTCCGAGTGTCGAGATTCGAACTCGAGGCCTCTTGAACCCCATTCAAGCGCGATACCAAACTTCGCCACACCCGGATATTCACTTGCCGCTCAAGTCAGCTTGATTATAATAGCACAGGTCTTTCGATTTTGCAACCCCTAATTCCGATTTTTTTCCTTTTTTTCGCATTTTCTTTTTGTTGACAAATGATGCAGAACATGGTACTATTATATCTGCGTTTGGGTTGAGCTCGCTTTTACACACGGAGAGGTGGCTGAGTGGTCGAAAGCACCGGTCTTGAAAACCGGCGATGTGAAAGCATCCGTGGGTTCGAATCCCACCCTCTCCGCCAAGCGAATTTCATACAAAGTTCGGCTATGCAGAAGTACCCAAGTGGCCGAAGGGGCTCCCCTGCTAAGGGAGTAGGGTGTGTAAAAAGCGCCGCGAGGGTTCAAATCCCTCCTTCTGCGCCAGATCCCGCAGCCGCTACGGCTGCGGGGTTTCTTTTTGCCCATCGCCTACAAGAGTTTTCTTTTTGCCTGCCGTCATGTGCTTGCCACAAAGCGGTCGATATGCTACGATATACCTATTATAATATAGTGAGGTGCCGTGATGGACGAGCTGATCTTATATGTATACTACACCGCCAAACCCGGCTGCCGCGAGCAATTCGTGCGCGAGATCGTGCGGCGCGGTATTCTGACCGCTATCCGCAATGAGGAGGGCTGTTTGGCCTACGATTACTATTTCTCGGCGCAGGACGAAAATGTGATATTGCTGGTGGAGAAGTGGGCATCGGCCGCCCATCAGCGCGTTCACATGGAGCAGCCCCACATGGCGGAGCTGAAAACCATCAAGGAGCAATTCGTGGATGATACGCGCGTAGGCCGCGTTTATTTGGACTGAGGAGAGGAACCATGCTGTTTGATACACATGCCCATTACGATGACGAGGCCTTTGACGCGGACCGCGAGGCGGTGCTTGCCGCTATGCCGGAGAAGAATGTGGGACTGATCGTCAACCCCGGCTGTACGGTGGAGACCTCCCGTCAGGCGGTGGCACTGGCGGAACGGTTTGACCATGTATATGCCGCCGTGGGCATTCATCCGGAAAACTGCGGCGATTTTACGGACGCCGACATGGATATACTCCGCACGCTGGCACAGCACGACAAAGTGGTGGCGATCGGTGAGATCGGACTGGATTACTACTGGGAGGAAAACCCCGGCCGTGCGTGGCAGCAGCATGTACTGCGCGCACAGATGGCGCTGGCGGAGGAGCTGGGGCTGCCGGTGATTATCCATGACCGGGAGGCCCATGCCGATACGCTGGCGATTGTGAGGGAGTTTTCGCAGGTGAAGGGCGTGTTCCACTGCTATTCCGGCAGCGTGGAGGATGCGCGGACACTTTTGAAGATGGGCTGGATGCTTTCGTTTAACGGCGCCGTCACCTTCAAAAATGCGCGCAAGGCACCGGAGGTCATTGCCGCGACGCCCATAGAGCGCATGATGATCGAAACGGACAGCCCCTATCTGACGCCGGTACCCTATCGGGGCAGGCGCAACGATTCCGGCTATGTGCATCTGGTGGCAGAGAAGATTGCCGAGATCAAGCATATGACACCACAGGAAGTGGAGCAGATCACCTTTGAAAACGGCAAACGCTTTTTCGGTATTGTCTGAAAGGCGGCGGAAATTGAGGAAAGCGGGCGCCAATGGCGCCCGTTTTTTGTGCAAAGCCGCCAAACAGAGAACGCGATTATTACTAATTTGTAAAATGTGTAACTGATTTGTAATTTTTGTGTAGCTTTTTTGAAAGAGTTGTGGTATGATACTCCTTGGATAAAAGACCAAAGAACGATGGGAAGGTTATATGGCATGATTTCAAGAAAAATCGCGAGCTTCGGTTTGGCGCTTTCTGTGCTGGTTTCCAGCGGGGCAATTGCCTACGCCGATGAAAATACAAAAGAGGAAAACAACGATTATCCGGTGGCAGCCCGGACCATGGAGGATGCCGGTATGACCGGTATTTCCGCTGCCGCACTGAATCACGATCCGGCGTTGAATGTGGCGCTGCTGGCCGATTTTGACGGCTTGACGCTGACGCAGTTGACGGCCCGGGCCATCGTAAAGGAGCAGGAAAAGCTTGCGGCGGAGGAAGACGCCGCCCGGGAGCAGGCCAATGCCTCGGCAGAAGCTGCCGTGCGCGCCGCCCTGCTGGAAGAGTATGACGGCGTGATGGTATCGGACGATCTGAATGTGCGTAAAACCCCCGGCGGTACGGTGCTGCGCACCATTAACGGCGGTAAGGTGGCCCATTTGGAGGACGCTGTTGACGGTTGGTATAAGATCACCTACGGCAAGACCACCGGCTACATCAGCGCCGACTATGCCGAGCCTGTGCACTATGCCGATTACGAGGGCACTTCCGCTACCAGCACCGTGCGCGAAGACCTGATCGCCTATGCCTACACCTACCTGGGCACGCCCTATGTCTACGGCGGCTCCAGCTATTCCGGTACGGACTGTTCCGGCTTTACCATGTCGGTCTTTGCCGAGTTCGGCTACAGCCTGTATCACGGCGCCAGCGACCAGTATGCACAGAGTACGCCCGTTTCCTCGGCAGAGCGGGAGGCCGGCGATCTGGTGTTCTTCAACACGGAGGGCGGCATCTCCCATGTGGGCCTCTATATCGGCGGCGGCTGCTTTATCCATGCCAGCTCCAGCCGCGGCGTGACGGTTGACTCCCTGAGCGGCTATTATGCCGATTGCTATGTGGGCGCCGGCCGGCTTCTGCCTTGACGGTAATGAAAATCCATAAAATGACCGGAGATTGCTCCGGTCATTTTTGTTTTACTGCATAAATGAATAAATATTCGTATATACTGCAATAGAGTATGTAAATTTTAACAATGGAAAGGATAAAAATAGGGCTATTTACAGTAATAATCAATAAAATCACAAAAAATGATGAAAAAATATTCATTTACCTATTGACTTTTATACATGGGAGGTGTATAGTTACACCATCGCAGGAAACAAGAGAGCTGCACATGAAATTCGTCTGTACCCGTCCTGCAAGGAGACGATATAGAACCATTGATAAAAATAAAAGAAAGGTAGAAAGAACAATGAAAAAGATGATTGCACTGATCCTCGCATTGGTTATGGCACTGAGCCTGGTTGCCTGCGGCGGCAACAACAATACAGAGGATGACACCAAGGATTACGCTTCCATGAGTCTGGAAGAGCTGAAGGCAGAGCTGACCACCGTTACCGAGGGTAAGCTGACCATGTCCACCAACGCCACCTTCCCTCCCTACGAGATGCTCGCCGATGACGGCAGCTTTGAGGGTATTGATGTGGAAGTGGCCGGCGCTATTGCCGAGAAGCTGGGTCTGGAGCTGCAGATCGACGATATGAGCTTTGACGCCGCGCTGCTGGCCGTTCAGGGCGACAGCCCCAAGGCTGACATCGTCATGGCAGGCGTTACCGTTACGGAAGACCGTCAGTTGGTCATGAACTTCTCCGATTCCTACGCCACCGGCATTCAGGTCGTTATCGTCAAGGAAGGCTCCGACATCAAGAGCATTGACGATCTGGAAGGCAAGAAGATCGGTACCCAGATGGGCACCACCGGTTACATCTACTGCTCCGATACCCCCGAGAACGGCGGTTACGGTGAGGAGAATGTCATCGCCTACGACAGCGGCATTACCGCCGTACAGGCGCTGGTCAACGGCCAGGTCGACTGCGTGGTGATCGATAACGAGCCTGCACAGGCTTATGTGAAGGCCAATGCCGGTCTGAGCATCCTGGACACCGAGTTTACCAACGAGGATTATGCCATCGGCATGAACAAGGGCAATGCCTGCCTGCTGGCTGCTGTGAATGCTGCCATGGCAGAGCTGAAGGCTGACGGTACGTTCCAGAAGATCGTGGATAAGTACATTCCCGCTGAGTAATCAAGAGAAAGACAACCATCAGGAAAAGGGCGACGCTGTCGCCCTTTTACCTGCTGATAAGAAGGTGAGGGCGTATGGAACTGCTTTATCAACAGTGGAAGGCAATGGGCGCTGCCGGTGAGCATCTGAATCTGTGGCAGAGCTTCTTTGTGAAATTTTATCAGGCATTTATTGAGGCGGATCGCTGGAAACAGTATTTGGAGGGCGTGGGCTCAACGCTGTATGTGACGGCGATGGCACTGGTCATCGGTGTGATTTTGGGTGTGATCGTGGCAGTGATCCGTACCGCCCATGACCAGCAGCGTTTTGGGCACCGCAATCCGGTGCTGGGCGCTGTGAACTGGGTTTGCAAGCTGTATACCACGGTCATCCGCGGCACACCTATGATGGTGCAGCTGCTGGTGATGGGTTTGGTTATCTTCAGCAACAGCCGTAACTTCGCCATGGTCGGCGCCCTGACGCTGGGTATCAACTCCGGCGCCTATGTGGCGGAGATCGTGCGAAGCGGCTTGATGTCCGTTGATCCCGGCCAGATGGAGGCCGGCCGCAGCTTGGGCATGAATTACTTTGACACCATGCGCCTGGTGGTCATTCCCCAGGCAATTAAGAATATCCTGCCCGCACTGGGCAACGAATTTATCACGCTGCTGAAGGATACGTCCCTGATCTCCGTGATCGGCGGCAAGGAGCTGGTCTATGCGGCCAGAGGCGTGATTACCCGTACTTACGAATCCATGTTCCCGCTGATCGGCTCTGCCGTTATCTACCTGGCATTGGTCATGATCTTCTCGTGGCTGCAGGGTAAACTGGAAAGGAGGCTGCGTCAAAGTGATCGACATTAAAAATCTTTCCAAGTCATTCGGAGATCATCTGGTGCTCAACAATATTTCCGAGCACATTTCTGCCGGTGAAAAGCTGGTCATCGTAGGACCCTCCGGCTCCGGTAAGTCTACCTTTCTGCGCTGTCTGAACCTGCTGGAGCAGCCTACCGAGGGGACGATTACCTTTGAAGGCACGGACATTACCGATCCCAAGGCGGATATTGATGCCGTCCGCCAGCAGATGGGTATGGTGTTCCAGCATTTCAACCTGTTCCCCAACATGACCGTGAAGAAGAACATCACGCTGGCGCCTGTGCGCACCAAGCTGATGAGCGTGGAAGAGGCCGATAAGACGGCCATGCAGCTTTTGGAGCGTGTGGGCCTTGCCGACCGCGCCGACTCCTATCCGGCCTCTCTGTCCGGCGGACAGAAGCAGCGTATTGCCATCGTGCGTGCGCTGGCCATGAAGCCGAAGGTCATGCTGTTTGACGAGCCCACCTCCGCCCTTGACCCGGAAATGGTCGGCGAGGTGCTGGAGGTCATGAAGGAGCTGGCCGAGGAGGGCATGACCATGGCCGTGGTTACCCACGAAATGGGCTTTGCCCGCGAGGTGGCCGACCGCGTGATCTTTATGGCCGACGGCATCATCCGTGAGTCCGGCACGCCCGAAGAGGTGTTTGACCATCCCAAGGATGCCCGACTGCAGGACTTTTTGGCCAAGGTGCTTTGAGCGGATAACAATTGAAATGATGCATGGAAAAGATGCTGCGATGGAGCTTTTGCTTTCATAGGCAAGAGCTCGCTGCGGCATCTTTTTTTGCGAAATAAAAGAAAAATCGGACGGAAAATATGTGCATGAAGAAAATCTGCCTTACGATTTAAGCACGCAAGACAGAAAAAGCAAAATGGGGGTGCTTAAAACCGCCAAGAAATGCGTTGGTTATTGACAAACAATAAAAAAGGAGCTACAATGAAATAAGAAATTGTAAAAATTGACAATTTTTGGTTGAAAAGTATACTCTGATGGAGGCAAAATTCACATCGGCAGATAATTAGGGGAGATTTGCTGAAGGATTTTTTCTCTGTCCGAATATAAAACCAGCGCATCAGAATTTATGAAAGGGTATGGAATGCACAAATGAAGCAAAGCAATTTATGTAAGCGGATGATTTCTTGTGCGATAGCTTTTGTTATGCTGTTGAGCCTTGTGCCTACAGTTGCATTGGCAAGCACCCCCGCCGGGTCCAAGGAGAAAACCTGGGCCGGTATAGCGGATGGCGATGTATTGGTTAAGGATACCATTACGCAAATCGCCAACGGTGTAGTCGAGCACGAGGTCGTGGCCAACACCACAGCGGGCAACGACCAGAAAATCGACTACATGTGCCGCGTTCAACTGAGTGACAGCATTAAAATTGTTGCATGCTACGGTCAGGACAATGCCGACCGGTGGGGCATGTATAAGACCACGCAGCAGGCTGCATATTATGAGGAAAATCATCCCGGTGAGACTGTTGTGGCCGGCATCAACGCTGACTTCTTCAACATGGGCACCGGCGAGCCGATGGGCGCATTGGTCATGGACGGCAAAATCTACCATGGCGCCAATAACCGCTGGTATTTTGCTATTTTGAAGGATGGCACGCCCGTCATCCGTAACAGCCCGGATTTGAGCGACTGCCAGCAGGCGGTTGGCGGCTGGGTTCCCCTGGTAAAGGACGGTCAGCTTTGCACGGAGTACTATGAGTATGGCGCCGATGATTACAGCCGTTGTACCATCGGTATTATGGAGGATGGCAGTGTTGTGACCTCCGTGACCCATGGCCGTCTGACGCCTGTGTCCTGTGGCCGTACTTATAAGGAAATTGCCGAAATGTACCAGCGTGCCGGCTGTGTTGACGCGCTGATCCTGGACGGCGGCGGCAGCGCCACCTATGCTGCCCGTATTGAAGGCAGCGACAAGCTGGAAGTCCGCAATTCACCCTCTGACGGTGCTGAGCGTGAGGTCAGCTCCACTTTGCTGATCGTTTCCACTGCCGAAAAAACCGGTGAGTTCGATCATGTTGCCATTACCCCCAACAATGAGCTGTATACCCCCGGTTATGAGGTGCAGTTTGAAGCCAGTGGCGTGGATACTGCAGGCTTCCCCATGGATATTCCCGAAGGCGTGACTTGGGCACTGGCTGACGACAGTGTGGATATGGGTACCATTGATGCCGATACCGGTAAGTTTGTGGCCGGTGAAAAGACCGGCACCGTAACCGTTCAGATGATGAAGGACGGCGAGGTCATGGGCTCTACCACCATTGAAATTGCTATCCCCGATCATATCTATTTCAACTCCGAGGAGGTGAGCCTCGGCTTCGAGGCAGAGAGCGATCTGACATTGGTGGTTCGCAATAAGGACCGCGATATGCACATCAAGGATGGCGATCTGATCTGGCATAGCTCTACCGAAGGGCTGGGCACCTTTAATGGCAACATCTTTGTGGCGAATGCCGACAACAGCCTGAACGGCACGGTGACCGCCGTTTCTGCTTATGACAGTACGGTCAGCGGTTCTATCCATGTCATCGTGGGTATGCTCCCCACCGTGGTTTGGGATTTTGAGGACTACACGAATCCTGAAACCGGTGAAGTAATTCCTGCTGCGGATTATTACTGCGGCGAAAAAGGTATTCTGAGCACATCGAACTACGGCCGCGGCGGTAAAGAGTCCATTGAAATCGCCGACTTGAACAATGATGATCCCGTTCGCTTCGGCAGTCACTCTCTGAAGCTGAATTTTGACTTTACCAACTGCGGCGCTGTTACGGAAGGCGCCTGCGTGGGTACTACCGATGAGATGGCAATTCCCGGCGCACCCACCGGCCTGGGTGTTTGGGTCTATGCTCCTGAGGGCGTGGGCGTGCCTTACGGCAGTGTGAAGGACGCCGAAGGCAACCTTATTTCCGGCTTGTGGCTGCGCTGCTACTGCTACGACGGCAGCGGCACCAAGTGCGAAGTGAACTTCACACTGGAGCCCAAGACTGTCACGCAGGATCCCGATACAGGTGAATGGCTGCCCTCTCAGCCCGGCATTTATTGGGAAGGCTGGCAGTATCTGGAAGCCGATCTGACCCAGTGGACAGGCCCCTTCTCCTTCATGCCCGGTATGACCTTCCGGCTGATGTTCGTCAACGGTATCAGGATGGTCGGTACCCAGCGCACCGGCGAGCTGTATTTCGATAACTTCCAGTTTGTGTACGGCACCAACATTGACGATACCGACGCTCCCGTGGTGGACTCGATCCGCGTCAACGATGAGATGCTGGAGGATGGCGATGTACTGACCACCGATACGCTGAATATCAACGCCTACTTCCATGATGTGGAGAATAAGTATACCACCGGCATTGACGCGGCAACCATTCGTATGTATGTGGATGGCATCAATGTGGTGGACAACGACCGCTATCAGTATGTTCCCGAACCCGACGGTTCCATCGCTCACCTGTACGATGTGAAGCTGGCCGATGGCGAACATTCCGTTACGGTATCCCTGCGTGACGGATTCGGCAATGAAACCACCGAGACCCGTTACTTTACCGTCAACACCGGCGCTGCCGTCACGCACACCGGCGTGTCCGTGATTCCCGCCGAAGACGCCGCAATCCTCGGCAAGACGGTATCCCTGAATATCACGGCTACCGGCTCGGATGTGCAGAGCAGCACCACGATGTTCTCTTTCAACAACCTGTTTAAGAATTATGAGGTGAAGTTCTCCGAAAATTATGAGGGAACCTATTCCTACAGCAAGCTGACCAATACGCTGACTGTGAATGCCGAGCGTAAGGCCGATGCCGCAGCAGACGACGGCAATGTCATTGCCTCCGTTGTTGTGAGCGTGCCTTCCAATCTGTCCGATACGGACAAGTTCCTCTACATTGTCAAGGGCGGCTGCTATACCACGACTGACGGCACCTATGATACCTACTGCGCCTCCGAGGCATCCCTCCCCGTGGAGGCTGCTTATCAGATCTCTGCAGAGCCTGTTTTGGTGGGCATGAACACCTCCGTCACAGTTACCGATAATCAGGGTAAACCCGCTGCCAATGTGGATCTGTGCCTGGCAGAGACCAACGAAAAGATCGGTACGACCGATGAAAACGGTGTGTGGAACACGGATTACTTCAGTGCCGCTTCCGGTACTACCGTGATCTACGCTATGGATGCCGACGGCGCACTGTCCTTCCAGTGCAAGATCAACTCCTATGATGCTGCCGGCGAGGCAAATGCTATGCCCTTTGGCTTGGTGTTTAATGCCATGAACGATGCCGCTCACGGCAAGAGCATGAGCTGGATGAGCAATGCCATTTTGGCTCCCGAGCAGAACATTCGCTATCGCGTCAGCGGTACCGACGCCTGGACCACGGAAAAGGCGGAAGCTACCCTGCGCACTTTCAGCAAGGGCGGCAACTGCGCTGTTAATGTCAATAGTATTGTGTTGAAGGGCCTGGACAGCGGCACGGTGTATGAGTACCAGATAGGCGGCGATGAAGCCTGGAGCGAAATCGCAACCTTTACCACCGTCAGCGTTGAGAAGAATGAAACCAACTTCTTCGTTCTGGGTGATATTCAGGCCGAAGATACCACCAATATTGAGCGTATCACCAATACGCTGGGGGCAGGCAACTATGACTTCGGTATCCAGACCGGTGACGCAGTTGATGACGCAACGGCATACAGCCACTGGAACGACATCACGGAGCTGTTCGGCGCTGAGAAATTCGGCAGTACCGATATGATCCATGTCCTGGGCAACCATGAGTACGCCGGCGACGCTAACGCTTCCACCGCCACCAATTTCTTTAATCTTCCCACGCAGGCAAAGCCCGGCAGCTACTACTCCTTGACTTACGGTGATGTTTACATGGCCGTTGTCAACTATACCGGTACTGCCTCCCAGTTGAAGGAAGCGATGGATTGGCTGCTGGAGGATGCCTCCGCCAGCGATGCTGTCTGGAAGGTCCTGCTGATGCACCAGCCTGCTTACTACACCAACGCAGTTGGCGGCAATGCCGAAATCTACAATGCCGTACCCGATGTGGCCGAAGCGGCCGGCATCAACGTGGTGTTCTCCGGACATGACCACTCTGCCGCCAGAACCAACCCCCTGCGTAATGATGAGATTGATGCGGATAACGGTATTTACTACTATATCTGCGGTTCGTCCGGCGAGAAGTCTTACAGCATCACTTCTCAGAACATTTTTGATTACAATAAAGTCTTTAAGTTTGCGACGACCGATTTTACTGCGACGTATTTGACGGTGAATGCGGACGAGGACCGGATGACCATCAACTACTACGACATCGATCGCGGTTTGATTGACTCTGTCACGCTGGAAACTCCCTGCACCAAAAACGGTCACGACTATCACTACAATCTGGAGGAAGGCTGTGCAATCTGCGATGTCTGCGGCCGCAGAAACAATGCGTACAGCGGTGAGATCGTGGATAATGCCGGCAACCACTACTATCTGCTGGGCGGCGTGCTGCAGACCGGTTGGTTCATGCTGGGCGATGATGTCTACTACGCCAACAGCAAGGGCGTGCTGCAGGAGGTCACCCTTACCAGTGATGTTGCCACCACCTGTACCGTCCGCGGCAAGATGATCTATTCCTGCAAGACGGTGGATGCCGGTGATGAAAGCGAATACACCGTTCGCCACGATATGGCTCCCGGCCATACCTATGACAAGGCGGATCCGAAAGAGCCTGATCGTGTTTGCACAGTATGCGGCTGGCACGAAGTGAGCTTGAACGATTGCCGGATCAGGCTGTCCTATACGAATTACACTTACACCGGCAAACAGATCAAGCCTTATGTTTATGTAACCGCTCCGGACGGCACAGAGCTGACCGACTATTACGACTTTACCACCGTTTACGGTGAAAATACCGAGTGTGGCTACGGTAAGGTTACAGTGACGCCCAAGAACGATGGGTACTATGTCAATGTCAATCAGAGACGCGGCTCTTTGTGCGACGACGGCGCTTCCGCAGTATTGACCTTTACGATTCATGCAACTACCGTAAAAAATGTGAGAAGCAGCATGACCAACAACGGTATCCGTGTTACATGGACGCCTGTGGCAGAAGCTGACGGCTACCATATCTATCTGTGGAACAGCACCAAGCAGGCCTATGTAAAGGATAAGAGCGTCACCGGCGGCAATACTTCCGCTGTGACCGTTTATGGCGTAACGGCCGGCAAGTCTTATGACATTAAGGTGTGTGCCTATAACAAGGTGGATAATGGTGAGGTCGTGGGCTACGGTAACAGCACCCACATTACCGTACCTAAGAATTATAAAAAGGCATTGACGGCTCCTGCTGTCACGGCAGGTAATTCGGCCAGCTCCGGCAGTGTGAAGCTGACTTGGGCCAAGGTGTACGGTGCCGATAAGTATGAAATCTATCGCGCAAATACCAAGGACGGTACCTACAAGCTGATGTATACGACCACGAATACGACGTACACCAATACAACCTCCAAGCCCGGTTACACCTATTACTATAAGGTCAAGGCCGTGGATTCCACGGGCAACTATCAGCCCTCTGCCTACAGTGCTGTTCCGGCAAGCCCTCCTTGAGCTGGAATGCTGTGGACGGCGCTGACAAGTATGTGATCTATCGCTCTACGGACGGTGAGAATTACACACGCTATTACAGCACCGCCAAGACCACGTATATCAATACCAGCGCAGCAGCCGGTACGACCTATTACTACAAGGTGCAGGCGATCAGCAGCAGAACAAGCTATGCCAGGTGTCCGGCAAGCCCTCCTTGAGCTGGAATGCTGTGGACGGCGCTGACAAGTATGTGATCTATCGCTCTACGGACGGTGAGAATTACACACGCTATGACAGCACCACCAAGACCACTTATACCAATACCAGCGCACTCGCCGGCACGACCTATTATTATAAAGTGCAGGCGATCAGCAGCAGAACAAGCTATGCCGATTCTGCACTGAGCAATCCTGAGAGTGTCGTTTCCAAGTAAGAGCACTAAAAAAGGGCCTCACTTCCAAGTGAAGTGAGGCCCTTTTGTCATTATGATTTCTTCTTGCCGCCGTGGGTGGCTTTCATGCGCTTTTCATGGTTCAAAATCGTCTTGCGGATACGCAGGTTCTCCGGCGTGACCTCCAGCAGCTCATCGTCCGCCAGGAACTCCAGGCACTGCTCCAGGCTCATCCTGCGGGGCGGCACCAGTCGCAGGGCTTCGTCCGAGCCGGAAGCACGGGTGTTGGTCTGCTGCTTTTTCTTGCAGACATTGACGGTGATGTCCTCCTGCTTGGGGCTGACGCCCACCACCATGCCCTCGTAGACCTTCACGCCGGGGCCAATGAACAGACTACCGCGCTCCTGTGCGTTAAACAGGCCGTAGGTAATGGACTCACCGGTTTCAAAGGACACCAGTGAGCCGGTGTTGCGGCGGTTCATCTCGCCCTTGTAGGGAGCGTAGGAGTCAAACACGCTGGCCATAATGCCCTCGCCGCGGGTATCGGTCAAAAACTCGTTGCGATAGCCGAACAGGCCGCGGGACGGGACGAGAAACTCGATCTTCATGCGGCTGCCCACCGGATTCATCTCCAGCAAATCACCCTTACGGGCGCCGATCTTCTCAATGACAGACCCCACAGACTCGCTGGGTACATCCACCACCAGGCGCTCCATAGGCTCACACTTCTTGCCGTCGATGGTCTTATACAGTACGCGGGGAGGGGATACCTGAAATTCGTAACCCTCGCGGCGCATGGTTTCGATCAGAATGGACAGGGACATCTCACCGCGGCCTGCCACATTGAACGCATCGGTAGCGCCCTCGATTTCGCTGACGCGCAGGGATACATCCTTCAGCGTCTCGCGGAACAGGCGGTCGCGCAGTTGGCGGGAGGTGACATACTTGCCCTCACGACCTGCGTAGGGTGAATCGTTGATGGAGAAGGTCATCTCCATGGTGGGCGCGCTGATCTTCACAAAAGGCAGGGGCTCCACACAATCGGGCGCACAGATGGTATCGCCGATGGTGATGTCGCCGATACCGCTCAGGGCAATGATATTGCCGGCGGTGGACTCGGTCACGGACTTCTTGCCCAGACCGTCGAACTCGTACAGAGACACGGCCTTGGCCTTCCTGGCCGGTGCATCGGGGTTGTGATAGTTGCAAACGGCGATCTCCTGATTCTGCTTCAGCGTGCCGCGCTCAATACGGCCGATGGCAATACGGCCCACGAACTCGTTATAGTCGATGGAGGAAACCAGCATCTGGAACGGCTCGTCAGCGTTGGCTTCGGGAGCGGGAATATAGTCCAGAATGGTGTCAAACAGCGGCTTGAGGTCGGTGCCCACCACATCGGGAGAGTAGCTGGCAATGCCCTGACGGCCGGAGCAGAACAGCATGGGGGAATCCAGTTGATCGTCGGTGGCGTCCAGATCCAGCAGCAGCTCCAGCACTTCGTCGATGACCTCGTGGATGCGCTGGTCGGGACGGTCGATCTTGTTGACCACCACGATCACGCGGTGACCCAGCTCCAAGGCGCGGCTGAGCACGAAGCGCGTCTGGGGCATAGCGCCCTCGGCGGCGTCAACCAACAGAATAACGCCGTTGACCATCTTCAAAATACGCTCCACCTCGCCGCCGAAGTCGGCATGGCCCGGGGTGTCCACAATGTTGATTTTGGTGTCGCCATACTGGATGGCCGTGTTTTTGGCCAGGATGGTGATGCCGCGCTCACGCTCCAGCTCGTTGGAGTCCATGACGCGCTCCACCGTTTCCTGATTCTCACGATATACGCCGCCCTGCTTGAGCATCTCATCGACCAGCGTGGTCTTGCCGTGGTCAACGTGGGCAATAATGGCTACATTGCGTAATTTCTCATTTTTCATAGTATCTATCTCCTTATCGCATGGTAAAACTACCGCGATTAAAATGAAAAGACGATTGTCCTGAAAAGCCGCAGGACTTTTTGGAGGCGGGGAGGTGCAGCGGAGGAAAGGCATTTTCCTGTTGACGGGAAACGGGAGATACGCAGCTTGTGCCGGCGAGGGCAACGCGGGCAATGATGGCTGCATTTCTCGGTTTTTTGCCCTGCAAAGGGAAAAAACTTTCAAAAAACCTTTCTTTGGGTAAAATAAACTCGCCAACCTTGATATTATAGGCGCTTATGTGCCTAAATGCAAGAGCTTGGGTGCATTTTTTGCGATTTTCTGTGCTTTTCCGCGTTGACAAAGTCGGTGAGGGATAGTAAAATACAAAAGCAGTATGTCTCCGTAGCTCAGCAGGATAGAGCATCCGCCTCCTAAGCGGAAGGCCGCGCGTTCGAATCGCGCCGGGGATGCCAGAAGCATCGCCGGAATCCCCTGTAAAATCAAGGGATTCCGGCGTTTTCTTTTCCCGCCGAATGTCAAGTTTGCCCGGCACCATCTTTCGCTATCAACAATAACATAAAAAATTTAACGAAAAACATTAAAAAACTATTGACAAAGAGTTCGGTGCCGTATATACTATGCACATAACGATAATCGTTAAATAATTTATGTTTTGCGTAGGAGGTATTTTTATGAATTCAAAAACACTGTCAAAAATTCACAAGTTTGGCAAGGCGGGCAAGCTGGTAATGACCGTCTTAATGGTTGTGGCGATGATTGCTGCTGCTGCGAGCTTAGCGGCGACAATTTTCGTCGCTTCACTGCCCAAGGACGCCGTAACAGTTCGCGTTACCAACCATGCCGAGTTCAGGATCAACGCGAATGAATTTGATTCTCTGTGGGACATACTGGGCGGAAACTTTTCCTATGCGACGGATAAAGACCCTGAAGATATGCTGAAAGGTGAAAACGGCAAAATTGCTCCTCCCGAAAATCAGGAGTTTGAAACGGAGCTTGACTTTTTCGATCAGTCCTATTCTTCGGCGGAAATTTCGTCTGACGGGAGTACGAAAGTAATCGACGCGGCATCTCTGCCTTCTGAGTACCGCTCATCGGATTTGGTGGCAGTCCTCGTATTCCTCACCTTGTTCGTTGCTTCCGTGGCTGCCGCATTGTTTGTGCTTAGAAAACTGTTTGCGGTGCTGGCTGTCTGCGATTCTCCTTTCTGCGAGGAGTTTGTGCAAAAGATGAAAGCCTTCGGGTTCGCGCTTCTTCCTGTGGCCCTGTTTGCGACTGTCGGAGAAACGCTTTCCACCGCCTTCCTTTCTGCCGGAAGGGACACCGGTGTTTGTGTTCAGTGGGGCGTTTTGATTGCTTTTGCCGTGACAATGTGTTTGGTAACGGTATTTAAGTATGGCGTTCAGCTTCAAAAGGAATCGGACGAAACACTGTAAGGAGGGCAAGATAGATGGGTCATATTGTATTGAGACTGGACCGCGTCATGGCAGACAGGAAAATGAGCCTGAATGAATTATCGGAAAAGGTCGGCGTTGCAAATGTCAATCTTTCAAAGATGAAAAACGGACGCATCAGCGCCATCCGTTTTTCGACCTTGGCTGCGATATGTGATGTTCTGCAATGCCAGCCGGGAGACATTTTAGAGTATAGTACAGAGGATAAGGATGAATAGCATGGTGAAAAGCAAATCAAAGCCGTTTTAAGGGCAGCGTTCACTTTGCTGTTGTTCGGCGCTTATTGCAGGGGCTCCTATTTGCTGTCATACAACGGCGCTGACATCGGACATCGTTTTCTTTGCGTTTTTCGGACTATTGCACAGCAAGGGCGCAAGCGATCCTGCAGATTACTGTACAGATAAAAAGACGAAAGAGCAGCAGGAAGACGAATAAGAGAAAGGCCGTCGGCTCTCGGATGAAGCGGAATATTCCCATTATACAATTTCGCGCAAGAGGCGCTGGGCAACTGATATTCCCAAAATAAAACATACACCACTCATTGTGAGTGCAGTAGTCAACAAAAATTGGACACAGTTTTCAAAATAATGTACCAACGGACAGCGTCTATCGGTCAGCACATGCTATCAAATTTGACTCGCGGTATT
>SFIY01000060.1 GCA_004555205.1 Clostridiales bacterium | reverse complement strand
GCTCAAAATCAGCTTTTCCAGCGAGCCGACGCCGCCGCGCCCGTCGTTCGCGCTCGTGATGATGAAGTTATAGCCCCTGCGGTGCGCCGCTGTTTCGATAGCAAAAACGGTGTTGTTGAAAAAGCGGTTGGCGTAGGAGCGCGTGTCGGAAGCATTGACGGCAATGGCGATGGCGCGGGCGCTTCCGCTTGCGAAGCTGCGGGCGATGTCGTTCGGAACGTATTTCAGTTCTTCCATGGCGCGGTAGATGCGCCCGGTCGTTTCCTCGGAGATCGGCGCCGATTTGTTGATGACGCGCGACACCGTGGATGCCGACACGCCGGCCAGCTTGGCCACATCCCGTATGGTGACGGACATCGTTCGCTCCCCTTCCCGCATTTATGCAACCGTTTGCACAACAGGCCGCAGAATATCCTTCTCTCATCGGAATGCTGCCGTATTTCAGCGCAGGCGTGAGAAAAATGTCATGCAACCGTGTGCATTTTCATGCTATCACAGGGAAAAAAGAGCGTCAACGCCGTTGCATGAATGTTGCACGGCGCCCAAAAAGGTTCGGCAGTTCCGCTAATTTTGCCGCCGCATTTTATGGCAATCCGCCATTGCGCGGTCACCTGCGCAGCGCCGGCGGTCTTCCCGGGCGGCATACCGGCGCCGGTGTCCTTCGGGGGGAAGGGCCTTTGCTTTACGGAGCAGCGTTTTATCAATGGTTCTTTTCTCTCCGGTTTTATGCTTTTTTACGCTTTGAGCTTCGCCTTCAGGAGCATATCCCCCTCCCCGACGGGGCTTTTCCTGCTGCAAATGCGCCTTTTGCGAAAGAGTCCCGGTCGGGCAGGTCAAAAAAATTGTACAGAACGCCCTTTGCATTTTTCTCTCGCATCGACTACAATAAACAAACAGCGTGTGGCGTTTCTGCGTAAATCCGGTTGCAGAAACGCCGCACGCTTTTTTTGTGAATGCGCGAAAGCTTCATCAGCAAATCGTGCGGCAGAAATGCGTAAGTCCGGGTTTTACGGATCGGCGCATTTCTTATGTTTTGAAGGAGAGGAAAATGGAATGAATACCGGAAATCGGTTTTTGGGGACGGAGCGCATCGGCAGACTCATGCGGCAATACGCCGTCCCCTGCATCGTCTCGCTGCTGGTTGGCGCGCTGTATAACATCGTCGATCAGATCTTTATTGCAAACGCAAGCTATCTCGGCTCTTATGGCAATGCGGCGAACACCGTGGTTTTCCCTCTGACCGTTGTTGCACTGGCTATCGCCGTCATGGCGGGCGACGGCTGCTGTGCCTTTGTCAGCATGGCGCTTGGCAGAAATGAGACGGAAAAAGCAAGGCGGAGTGTCGGCAACGCCGTTGTGTTGTCGGTTGTCAGCAGTCTTGTCTTAACCGCCGTATATCTTGTGTTCGCGGACAGCATCATTGCCATGTTCGGCGGCACGGTCAACGAAGAAACCTTCCGCCACTCCCGGGAGTACTTCTTTTATATCACGCTTGGGATCCCGTTTTATATGTTCGGTCAGGCCATGAACCCCATCATTCGCGCAGACGGAAACCCCAGGTTTGCCATGATCTCCACGCTGGCGGGCGCCGTGATCAACATCATTCTTGACCCCATCTTCATTTTCCTCTTCCGATGGGGCATGATGGGTGCGGCTGTGGCAACGGTTCTCGGGCAGGTGTTCACAGCGATCCTTGCTGTATGGTATCTGCTGCATATGAAGATCATCCAGCCGGCGTCCGGCGACTATGCCCTGCGATGGAATATCTGCGGGCGGATGCTGACGCTTGGTATCACCAGCTTTCTTTCGCAGATCAGCCTGGTGGCGTCAATGGCGGCCATCAACAATATGCTCCGCAAATACGGCGCGCTGGACGCCGTGTTCGGCCAGGAGCAATATGCACAGATCCCGATGGCTGTGGTCGGCATCGTGATGAAGTTCTTCCAGATCGTTATTTCCATCGTTGTCGGCATGGCGGCAGGCTGCATCCCCATCGTGGGCTATAACATAGGCGCGGAGAAGAAGCAGCGCGTCCGGGGACTGTTTACCAGACTGCTGATTGCCGAGGCTCTGGTGGGCGCGGCGGCGCTTGTGCTGGCAGAGGGCTTCCCACGGCAGCTCATCGCTATTTTCGGGGCAGCCAACGAGAGCGGCTACTATACCGATTTCGCTGTCAGGGCATTCCGCACCTATCTCTGCATGATGGTGCCGGCCTGCGTCAACAAGGCGTGCCTTATCTTCTTGCAGGCGGTCGGCAAAGCGCTCGCGTCCACGCTTCTGTCCATGTTCCGCGAGGTAGTGTTCGGCGTTGGGTTTGCCCTGCTGCTGCCGGTGTTCCTCGGCTTGGACGGCGTACTGTATTCCATGCCGGTCTCGGATATCCTGACCTTTGTGATTTCGCTCGTCATCATTGTAAAAACGTATCGGGAGTTGCATACAGAAGGGGTGCAGAAAGCGTGAAAAACAGAGTCATTACCATCCGCCGCGAGTTTGGCAGCGGCGGACGGCAATGAATACTTCTCCTGCATTCCGCCTGTCGTTCTCATGCATGAAAACGCAAAGAGCTTTCATGGAATAAACGACGGGTGTAAATCGGCGCGCCGATATGATATAATGGATAATCACAAAAAAGGAAACGGAGAGAGCCATGACAAAGATTTTATTCGTCTGCCACGGCAATATCTGCCGCAGCCCGATGGCGGAATATGTGATGAAAGCTCTTGTCGCGCAAGCGGGGCTTTCGGACAAGTTTTTCATTGCTTCCGCGGCGACGAGCCGTGAGGAGCTGGGGAACGGCGTCTATCCCCCGGCACGGCGGAAGCTTGCCGAGCACGGCATCCCCTGCGCCGGTCACGCCTCGCGGCAGATTACGTTAAAAGATTATGCCAACTTCGATCTTCTCATCGGCATGGATGAAGAGAACCTCCGAAACATGCGCCGCGTGTTCTCCGGCGACCCGGAAGGAAAGATCTCCCTCCTGGCCGATCCGTGGTATACGGGCGATTTTGACGCGACATGGCGCGATGTGAACGATGGCTGCCGCGCACTGCTGCAAGAATTCCGGGAAGAAATTATGTAAATTAAATTATGTATCTAAAATTATGTCAACTTTTTGCAGACGGATTGGCCGGTAAAATGTAAAAAGGCGGTTTTTCGGTTCTTTTCTTTCCCAGAAAAAGCGCGTATAATGGTAGTCGAACAGAGCGTGAAGAGCGCCGCAGCGGACGGAGAGACCGTGGCCGCCCTGCCCATGCTCCCCCGAGACGGAGCGCTGCGTGAAAGCTGTTTGGAACCGAAAGGAGTACGATGCAGATGATAAAATTTGGCACCGGCGGATGGCGCGCTATTATCGCCGACGGATTTACAAAGGAGAA
>SFIY01000013.1 GCA_004555205.1 Clostridiales bacterium | reverse complement strand
CGCCGTATCGGGAAATACGATGGCATCCAGACTGATATTCAATTCTTCTGCCAACAATGCAACCGTTTCAAATCGTGGGTTGCTGCGCCCGAGTTCAATTTCAATGATGGTGCGGACGCTCATATGCAGTTTCTCCGCCAGTGCCCTTTGGGTAAGGTGCCGCCTTGCTCGCGCAGCACGGAGGGCAGCAGCAAAAGCTGTCCGACGACAGGTTTATCAAAATGTCCCACGACTACGAGCTGGAACAGAGCAACCCAAAATCTGTGGCAGAGGTTTTGCGCATGGAGCCGAAACAGCAGGAGCAGCAGAAAATCAACGCCAAAGCATTTGTCGCAGCGGTGAAGAAGTACACGGATATGCAGAAGCTTGATGCAACGCTTCTGCGAGAGTTTATAGACCGCATCGAAGTTTCCCATGCAGACAGGAAAACCAAGACGCGAGAAATTACCATTGTCTACAACTTCATCGGTGCATTTGACTTTGCACGGGCTATTGATGAAGCCCAGCATACAACAAAAAAGCAGCAAAAAACGGCATAGCCGGAAGCTATACCGTTCTTTGCTTAAATGTTTTCTTAATTCAGGGCGGCATTGGCTGTTTTCTTTTTTGCTTGCAACAAAATAATGCTTGCAAAAAATGAACAAGTATGGTACATTACCTGCATAACAAATGAATATCGCACGCCGCGTGAACCGTTGGATAATGCGCTGTACTCCTGGCAGACGGCAGCAGAACTCCGCATAACGCTGATCGCGGCAACGAAATCATTGACCAAAAGTCTTGACCACAACACGTCGGCAGGAACCCAAAGGGTCTTATTCTGTATTTTTGCGCCGACACAGGACGGGTATTTTCACCCGGAAGTCGGCGCTTTTTTGCTGACGGAAACAGGAGGAATGTATGAACAACAGCCACATGAAAACCAGCAAGCTGACCGGCCTTGCCATTTTTACCGCCATTATCGTGGTGCTGCAGGTGCTGGCCACCTTTATCAAGTTCGGCCCCGTGTCCATTACACTGGCGCTGGCCCCCATCATCATCGGCGCGGCGGTCTACGGCGCAGGCGCAGGCGCTTACCTTGGCTTTGTATTGGCCGTGGTGATACTGGCCTCCGGCCTGCTGGGCTGGGATGGAGGATTTGTAATGTACCTGATGTCCATCAGCCCCATCGGCGTCATCCTGACGATCTTCCTCAAGAGCACCGCTGCCGGCTACCTGTCCGGCGTCACCTACCGCGCCGTTGCCAAAAAGAGCAGTAAGGCGGCAAGCGTTGTGTCCGGTATTGTCTGCCCCGTGGTCAATACGGGCCTGTTCATTCTGTGTATGTTCCTGTTCTTCTTTGACGCGCTGACCGGCATGGCAGCAGGCGCAGGGAAGTCCCTCATTGCCTATATCATCTTCGGCCTGTGCGGCATCAACTTTGTGATCGAACTGGTGGTCAACCTGGCGCTGAGCTCCGTGATTACCCATGTGGTCTGTATCCGCAGTCGTTCCCGGAGGATCGCCTGATGATCCTGGCTGTGGATGTGGGAAACACCAATGTGGTGCTGGGCTATCTGGACGGCACCGCAGTGGTGGGCCGCAGCCGCATCGTTACGCGCCGTGACGGAGAGGCGGCGCCCTATGCGGCGGAATTGCGGCGCAGTCTGCGGGAAAATGGGCTGACGGCGGCGCAGATCGAAGGCGCCATTCTCTCCTCTGTCGTACCGGAAGCGGATGCGGCGCTGATTGCCGCCATCCGTGAGGCGCTCTCCTGCGATTGCATAACAGTGCGCACCGGTATGCGCACGGACATGCCCATCTGTATTGAGGAGCCCCACACGCTGGGTGCGGATATTATCGCCGGCTGCGTGGGTGCATTGGCCGATTACGGCGCACCGCTGGCGGTGGTGGATATGGGTACGGCCACCACGGTGGTGGTGGTGGACGCTGACGGCAATTACCGCGGCGGCGTGATCCTTCCCGGTGTGAAGCTGGCGCTGCAGGCATTGACGGCAGGCACCAGCCTGCTGCCCGACTCCGTTATTGCCGCGCCCGGAAAGTGCATTGCCACCGCCACGGAGGAGGCCATGCGTTCCGGTGCCGTCTACGGCTCTGCCGCCATGCTGGACGGCTTGATTGACCGTATGGAAGCGGAGCTGGGTCAGAAGCTGACCGTGGTGGCAACCGGCGGTCTGGCCGGCTGCATCGTGCCTTATTGTACGCGCGACGTCGCCTATGAGCCGGAGCTGCTGCTCAAGGGCCTGGCGGTACTGTACGAGAAAAACAAGAAGTGAGAAGTGATCCATATGACTGAGGAACTGAAGCGTCAATTGCTGGCCTTCGGCAATGAAGCCGAGCCCTTTATCGCACACAATCATATCAAGGTGACCGACCTTTCCGATGGCGAGGCAACGGTGACGCTGCCGCTGGAAAAGGACAGCCTGAACCGCTGGGGGAATCCCCATGGCGGCGTGCTGTTCACCATGGCGGATGTGGCAAACGGCATGGCGGTATTGACCCTGCGGCAGGAATCCTGCGTGACCGTCAATGCCACGATTGATTTTATTGCCGCCGCCGATGCCGGCCAAACGCTGACCGCCGTAGGGCAAGTGCGGCAGATGGGCGGGAAGGTCTGCTTCTGCACGACGGAGATTCATGACGGCGCCGGCAAGCTGATTGCACGGCTCAATTCCGTCATGTACTTTACAGGGAAGGCGTTGCCTCTTGCGTAAGATGAAACAGTTTTACCTTCGCCACCGTGGTTTACACCGTTGGCTGCTGTGTTTGCTGGTGTTTCTGGCGCTCTATTTTGCCCTGCAACGCCATGCCGCGCTGATGACCTGGCTCTCTGAGCACATCATCATGCCCTTTGAAAGAGCGGTAGCAGACCTCTGCTATCTCACCACGGTGTCCATAGCGGAGGTCTGCTATGTAACGGCTGCGGCGGCGGCGATTTTCTACTTAGCCAATGTGGTGCGCCGCTTGGTAAGAGAGGAGCATCGCGGAAGCACGGTCTACCGTTTTGCGCTGACAGTGACCTGCACGCTTTTGACGGTCTATGCAGGCTTTTGCCTGCTGTGGGGCGTGAATTACAATGCCGACGGCTTTCAGGAGCGCTCCGGCATCTACGAACGGGAGAGCAGCGTGGAAGAACTGGAGCGCGTGACCGCGTATTTTGCCGAACATCTTGCCGCGGCTGCCGATGAGGTGGCGCGGGATGAGGACGGCGCCTTTGCCGAGGCTGAGGCGGATATTTTCGCATACAGCGTCCGTGTCTATGACAATCTTTATGAGGAATTTCCGTTCCTGCGTTTGCGCGACCATGTGCCCAAGGCGCTCAGCCTGTCCCGGGTGATGAGTGTGATGGACTTCACAGGCTTCTATTTTCCGTTTACCGGCGAGGCCAATTTGAATGTGGACTGTCCCCAGAGCTTTTTGCCGGCCACCATTGCCCACGAAATGGCGCACCAGCGCGGCATCGCCTCGGAGCAGGAGTGCAACTTTCTGGCCATCGCCGCCTCCACCGGCGCGGATAGTGCCGCCTATCGCTATTCCGGCTGGCTGATGGGCTATGTCCATCTGGGCAACGCGCTCTATCGGGCCGATCAGGAGAAATGGCGCGCCATCCGTGATACGCTGCCTGATACGGTGCGGCTGGACCTCTATCAAAACAACGCCTATTGGGCGCAGTTCGAGGGCGCGATCAACGATACTGCCCAAAATGTGTATGATTCCTTTTTGAAGAGCCAGGGGGAGACGCGCGGCGTGCAAAGCTACGGCACCGTGGTAGACCTGCTGATGACATATTACCTGCCTGAAACGTAAAAAGAGGAAAGCCGATGGCTTTCCTCTTTTTTCATGTTGCCGATCAGAACAGACCGGGGATGTTCAAGCCGCCGGTGAGGCTGCTCATGGAATTGTTCATGGCCTCGTCCGCCTGACGCAGTGCCTCGTTGACGGCGGAGATCACCAGATCCTGCAGCATTTCCACATCCTCCGGATCCACGGCTTCCGGCTTGATGGCCAGCTCCACCAACTGCTTCTTGCCGGACACGGTGGCCTGCACCACGCCGCCGCCGACGGAGGCGGTAAAGTTGGTGTTTTCCACATCCTCCTGCGCTTTGGCCATTTCCTGCTGCATCTTCAGCAGCTTCTGCTGCATCTGTGCCTGCTGCTTCATCATGCCTGCGCCGCCGCTGAAGCCGCCGCGTGCGCTGTATCCCTTTGCCATATCGTTTTACGCTCCTTACTTGATTTTAAAATGATCCAACCGGCTGCCGTTCTTCTCCAGCTCGTCCAACCGATCATGGGTAGCCGTTGATGGTGTGGGGTCCTCCCACGGCGGGGCCTCCGCCGGCTTGTCAGGTACTTTCGCTGCCGGGGCAGGTGTGGCGGTGTTTGCCTTTACACCGCCCTTTGCTGCGCCTACGGTCAGCTCCACACGGATAGGCCTCCCTGCGGCGCTGCTTGTTACCTCGCGCAATACGCGCAGGACCGACTCGTTGTTCAGCGAATCCCTGACGAAATCGTTGCTGCACTGCACCGTCAATACATCACCGCTCAGCACACCCTTGGCCATGTTTAAAAATACGCGGTGGTTGACCGGCAGGCGCCCCTTATAGTCATCCAATAAACGCGTCCACAGGGAGGCATCACCGCTTGCCTGCACCGGTGCGGCAGTTTTTTCCGCCGTCCGTACCGGCGGTGGGTCGGGAATGTCAAATACCCGCTCACCCTCGTCCGGCAGGGGCGGTTCCTCTGGTAGGGGAGGACGATCTTCCTCTGCCCCGCGCGGCGGCACTTTCGCTGCCGGGGCAGGCACCGCCTTTACAGGGACGGCGCCGTTTTTCAGCAGCTCCTCCAGCCGCTCGATACGCGCATTCAGCGCGGACACATCACCGCACAGGCTTTCATCGCACAGCCGCAGCAGGCAAAGCTCGGCATCCGTGCGGGGGTGGAAGCTGTCGCCCAATGCGGCGCGGCAGCTCTGCAGTGTGCCGGTCAGATACAGGAAACGCGCCATGGGCAGGTCTTTGCCCAGCTCTGCCAGCGTTTTGCGCTCATACAGTCCGCTCAAAAGGTCGCCGCCGCCGTCGGGCGCGGCCTTCATGACGGTCAGGTCGCGGGCCAGATCACTCAGCTCGCCCAGCAGCGCGCCCACATCCTTGCCGCTGCGGTAGAGCCGGTCAAACAGCATCAGCGCATCGCCGCTGTTTCGCTGCAGGATGTATTGCATCATCTGCATGGTTTGCCCGCTGCCGGCCAGACCCAACACATCCAGCACGGCGCGGCTGTCCAGCGTGCCGCTTACCACACGGCACTGATCCAGCAGGCTCAGCGCGTCGCGCAGCGCGCCGTTTGCCATGCGCGCGAGAATCTCGGCCCCGTCAGGGGTCAGATCGATCTGCTCCGCCCTGGCAATGGACAGAAGCTGCTGCTCCATGTCACGGGGCAGGATCCGCTTAAAGGAAAAACGCTGACAGCGGGAGAGGATCGTGGCCGGTACCTTGTGCAGCTCCGTGGTGGCCAGAATGAACATCAGGTGCTCCGGCGGCTCTTCCAGCGTTTTGAGCAGTGCATTAAATGCGGAGGTGGACAGCATGTGCACCTCGTCGATGATATACACGCGCCTGCGCAGTACGGACGGCGTATAGACGGCTTCCTCCAGCATGGCGCGAATGTCGTCCACGCGGCTGTTGGAGGCGGCGTCCAACTCCGTCACATCCAGCAGCGTGCCGTTGTCAATGCCGCGGCACGCTTCACACGCACAGCACGGTGCGCCGTCCATGGGGTTCAGGCAGTTGACCGCCTTGGCGAGGATACGGGCACAGGTGGTCTTGCCTGTACCGCGGGTACCGGTAAAAAGATAGGCATGGGCAGTACGGCCCTCTGCCACCTGCCGCTGCAGGGTATCGGTGATGTGGCCTTGTCCCACCACTTCGGAAAAAGTTCTGGGCCGCCATTTGCGATACAGCGCCTGATACATACCGGTTCGTTCCTCTCTCTAAAAGTAAAATCACAGTAAAAAAGTCCTCCGCGCGCAGCCACGAAGCCGGCACCCTCGCGGCACATGGAAAATCCCTCTTAATGCTGCTCGGTTCCCCGCCTGACATGATTCGTGGGCATCCATTGCGCGAGACCGGCTCCGCAGCTGCTCGCGGAGGACTCTATAGGATATTCTACTACAAAAATTCCCCCTTGGCAATAACGAGTTTGCACCTTTGCCCTTGCATTTTCGGGAAAAAGGGCTATTATATAAAAGAAAGATGACGTTCCTGCAGGAACGGAGAAAAGAAGGTAGAGCATGATGACAAAAATTGACATTGTATCCGGATTTTTGGGTGCCGGTAAGACGACCCTGATCAAAAAGCTGCTGGCCGAGGCCTATCAAGGCGAAAAGCTGGTGCTGATCGAAAACGAGTTTGGCGAAATCAGCATTGACGGCGGCTTTTTGAAGGACAGCGGCGTGCAGATCAGCGAGATGTCCTCCGGCTGCATCTGCTGCTCTCTGGTGGGCGACTTCGGCGAAGCGCTCAAGGAGGTGCAGGCGCAGTTCCACCCCGACCGTATTCTGATCGAGCCCTCCGGCGTGGGCAAGCTCAGCGATGTGATCGTGGCGGTGGAGAATACCGTGAAGGACATCCCCGATATGAAGCTCAACAGCTTTGTCACCGTGGCCGATGCCGGCAAGGTCAAGGTTTACATGAAGAATTTCGGTGAGTTCTATAATAACCAGATCGAGTCCGCCGGGGCCATTATCCTCTCCCGCACTCAGAAGCTGAGTCAGGAGAAGCTGGAGGCCGCCGTGGCGCTGCTGCGCGAGAAGAATCCCGATGCGGCGATTCTGACCACCCCTTGGGACAAGCTGGACGGCAAGACCATCCTGTCCGCCGTGGAAAAGGTCTCGCTGGCGGACGAGCTGCTGGCGAAAATGCGCGATGAGCACGAGGCGGAGGAGCATCACCATCACCATGACGGACATGAATGTGACGATCCCCATTGCGACTGCCACCACCATCACGACCACGATGACGACCATGACCACCATCATGACCACGAGCATCATCACGGCCACGATGACCACGGCCATCACCATCATCATGACGGACACGAATGTGACGACCCCCACTGCGACTGCCACCATCACCATGCCGACGAGGTGTTTACCTCCTGGGGCACGGAAACGCCCAAGACCTTTACCGAGGAGGGCATCCGCGCCATTCTTACGGCGCTGGACAGCGGCAAGTACGGCACCATCCTGCGTGCCAAGGGCATCGTTCCCGCGGCGGACGGACGGTGGCTGCACTTTGACTATGTCCCTGCCGAGCACGAGGTGCGCTATGGCGCAGCGGACTATACCGGCCGCCTGTGCGTGATCGGCTCTTGCCTGGACGAGCATGCGCTGCGCGGTTTGTTCGGTATCTGAGGAGACGATGCATGGATATTCCTGTTTATCTCATTGCCGGTTTTCTGGATGCCGGTAAGACGAATTTCATCAACGGCATATTGCGCGACGGCTTTGCCCGTGACGACCGCACGCTGCTGATCTGCTGCGAGGAAGGTGAGGAGGCGTACGACAGCAAGGCGCTGACCAATGTGTTCACCTATACCGTGGAGGACCCGGAGGACATGACGCCTGCGCTTTTCAGGAAGCTGGAAAAGCAGTATAAGCCCCGTCAGGTCATCATCGAATACAACGGTATGTGGATGATCGAGCCGCTTTACCGGGAGGGCCTGCCGGCCAACTGGATTCTCTACCAGATTATGTGTCTGGTGGACGCCACCACCTTTGACATGTATGTTAAGAACATGGGACAGCTCATGATGGAGAAGATCACCAACGCCGATATGCTGATTTTCAACCGCTGCAATGAGGAGCTGCGTGCCCGGCTGCGGGCCCGCAATCTGCGCATGGTCAACCGCCGCGCCGACATTTTCCTTGAGAACGCGGACGGCACCAGCGAGGAGTATGCCACCGGCGATATGGCGCCGTTTGACCTGAGCAGCGGACAACTGCATGTGCCCGATGAGGATTACGGCATCTGGTATGTGGACCTGATGGACAACCCCGACCGCTACGAGGGGATGACGGTCACTTTCAAGGGCCTGATGTGCCATTCCAAGAAGTTCAGGGGCATCCATTGCCCGGGCCGCTTTGCCATGGTCTGCTGCGAAAACGATATGCAGTTTCTGGCCTTGGTCTGTAAGGGCGAGGGCATGGAGGCGTACAAGGACCGTGAGTGGGTGGAGGTTACCGCCACCGTAAAGAAGGAGCCGTCCGCAGCCTACGAGGGCGAGGGCCCCGTACTGTATGTGACGGAGCTTCACCGGTGTGAAAAGCCCAAGAACGAAGTGGTTTCGTTTTAACAGCAAAATAAGCAGAGAACGACCGTTCTCTGCTTATTTTTTCTATGCAAAAGCATCGCAAAAAACAAGATGCGCCATTTTCTCGCCCCTTCGGGGCAACCGAAAATGATGCGCAAAAACTTCATGCGCTCTGGCTTTTGCCCATGATTGTGGTGCGCAATACTGCGCATGAAGTTTTATGTGATGATAATGCGCCTTGCATCGCTGCGCCGCAGGGCAATCACGGTGTCCAGCACCTGATAGGCCACCGGATCACCGAAAGGACTCTCCTGCAGGGCCGTTACCGTGCCGCCGGGGATAAAGCCTAAATCCAACATTCGTCCCCGCTTCGGCCCGGTAAATTCCAGCGCCGCGACGCAGGCAGACTGTCCCATGCCCAGCAGGTCCAGCGTCCGTTCCATAGAAATGGCCTCCTTCGTGAGGGGTTATGCCATTCTATGCCCCGCTGGCGCGATGCGTTATAGATAACTGCCGTCAAAGCCGCAGGGCAGCAGCTCACGCAGCGAGAATTTTTTACTCTCGCCCTGGCCGTTGAGGCAAATGATTTCCATATCGGGGGCAAATTCCATGATGAATTGCCGGCAGATGCCGCAGGGCACGCAGTAATCGTCCGATTTTCCGGCAACGGCTATGCGCACAAAGTCGCGGTGCCCCTCGCTGATCGCTTTGGACATGGCCGTGCGCTCGGCACAGATGCCTGCACCGTAGGCGGCGTTTTCAATGTTGCAGCCGGTGAATACGCTGCCGTCGCTGCACTCCAGCGCTGCACCCACAGGGAAGCGGGAATAGGGACAGTAGGCCGCATCCATCATGTGGATGGCTTTTTGACACAGTTCCTTTTCTGTCATATGCGTAACCTCCTTTGCATGATAAAGAGACGGCAGGGGCCTGCCGTCTCTTTATTGTATCCGCAAAATGCGATGCCGTCAAGCGTTATGTCAGCTCCGCCTGACCGGTATAGAGCTGGTAGTAGCGGCCTTTTTCCGCCAATAGCTGTTCATGGTCGCCGCGCTCGATGATCTCACCCTGCTCCAACACCAGGATCGCCTTGGCATTGCGCACAGTAGACAGGCGGTGGGCAATGACAAACACCGTGCGGCCCTCCATCAGCGAATCCATACCCTGCTCGATCAGCGTCTCCGTGCGGGTGTCGATGGACGAGGTGGCCTCGTCCAGGATCAGCACCGGAGGATCGGCCACGGCCGCCCGGGCGATGGCCAGCAATTGCCGCTCGCCCTGGCTCAGACTGCCGCCGTCGCCGGTCAGCATGGTGTCGTAGCCCCGGGGCAGATGGCTGATAAAGGTGTCGGCGTTGGCCAGCTTGGCCGCGGCGCGCACCTCCTCGTCTGTGGCGTCCGGCTTGCCGTAGCGGATGTTGTCCGCCACCGTGCCGGTGAACAGATGGGTGTCCTGCAGCACCATACCCAGACTGCGCCGCAGCGACTCCTTGGCAATGTCGCGCACATTGATGCCGTCATAGGTGATCGTGCCCTCCTGAATATCGTAAAAACGGTTAATCAGGTTGGTAATGGTGGTTTTGCCGGCGCCGGTGGAGCCTACAAAAGCGATCTTCTGACCGGGCTTGGCAAACAGGGAAATGCCGTGCAGCACCACCTTGTCCTGGTTGTAGCCGAAGACCACATGGTCAAAGCGCACGTCGCCGCGCAGCTCAATGAGCTGTCCCTCCGGCGTTTTCCATGCCCAGTGGCCGGTGCGGTGCGGGGTTTCGCGCAGGGTGTCGCCGTCTTTTTCCACCCGCACCAGAACGGTTTTGCCCTCGTCAACTTCAGGGGCGGCATCGATCACGGCAAAAATACGCTCGGCGCCGGCTACAGCGGACAGGAGAACATTCACCTGCTGGCTGATCTGCGCAATGGGCTGGGATACCTGCTTGACATACAGCAGGTAAGCGCCCAGCGAGCCGATGTCAAACACGCCGCCGATGGCCAGCAGACCGCCCACGCAGCAGGTCACCGCGTAGTTGATGCGGCTCAGGTTGCCCATAGCGGGCATCATGGAACCGGCGTAGGCGTTTGCCATGGTGGCCGCCTCGCGGTAGGTTCCGTTCAGCTCGCTGAACCGGTCGATGGCCTTCTGCTCGTGGTTGAACACCTTGATGACCTTCTGGCCCTCGATCATCTCTTCAATATAGCCGTTCACATCGCCCAGCGCGTTTTGCTGCTGCTGGAAGCTGGTGCGGCTGCGTCCGCCGATCACCTTGACCACCAGAAACATCAAAAACAGGAAGGCAAAGGAGATCAGTGTCAGTACCCAGTTGAGGTACAGCATCATGATGACCGTGCATACGAAAGTCAGCGTGTTGGAGATGACGCTGGCAAAGCTGCTGTTAATCATCTCGGATACCGTGTCAATATCATTGGTAAAGCGGCTCATCAGGTCGCCGGACTGGTGGGTATCGAAGTATTTCAGCGGCAGGGACTGCAGCTTGTCAAATAAGTCCTGGCGCAGAGTCGCCACCGTTCGCTGGGAGATGTGTACCATGATGCGCGCGTAGGCATAGGAGCAGCCCGCCGACAGGGCGAACAGTCCGCCCATGATGACCAGCATCTTCAAAAGCCCCTTGAAATCGCCGGGGATAATGTAGTCGTTGATAATGGGCTTGAGGAAATAGCCGGTGGCAACGGAGCCGACGGAGCTGACGATCAGGCAGACCGCCACCAGAACCAGTGCGGCCTTATACTTGCCGATATAGTGCAGGAGCTTTGCAATCGTGCCTTTAAAATTCTGCGGACGCTGATAGCCGTGGCCGTGGCCGTGGGGTCCGCCGCCTTTGGGATGATTAGCCATCGATGCTCACTCCTTCCTGCTGGGATTGATAGACCTCGCGGTAGATAGGGCAGCTCTCCATGAGGGAGGCGTGGCTGCCCTGACCGACGATTTTACCGTCATCCAACACAAGGATCAAATCCGCGTCCATGACGGAAGTCACACGCTGGGCAATGATGATCTTTGTGGTGTGGGGCAGGGTGTCGCGCAGGGCCGCGCGGATTCTGGCGTCGGTCGCGGTATCCACAGCGGAGGTGGAATCGTCGAGGATCAGGATCTTGGGCTGCTTGAGAATGGCGCGTGCAATGCAAAGGCGCTGCTTCTGGCCGCCGGATACATTGGTGCCGCCCTGCTCGATGTAGGTATCGTAGCCGTCGGGACGCTGCATGATAAACTCATCGGCGCAGGCAATACGGCAGGCGCCGGCGATCTCCTCGTCGGTGGCGTGCTCGTTGCCCCAGCGAAGGTTTTCTTTAATGGTGCCGGAGAACAGCGTGTTCTTTTGCAGCACCATGGCGCAGGCATCGCGCAGATGCTCCGTGGTGTATTCCCTCACATCGTGTCCGCCCACCAGCACGCGGCCCTCGGTGACCTCGTACAGACGGGGGATCAGGCTGACCAGGGTGGTTTTGGCGCTGCCGGTACCGCCCAGAATGCCCACGGTCATACCGCCGGCAATGTCCAGATTGATGTCGTCCAGATTCCAGGTGGGGGTATCTTTGTTGTACTTGAATTTCACATGGTCAAAGCGGATGGCGCCGTTTTCTACCAGCAGGGCAGGGTCTGCCTGTGCATCGGTGATCTCCGGCTCCTCCTCCAGCACGGCAATAATACGCTTGGCGCAGGCGATGGAACGGGTGAGGATCATCAGTACCATGGATACCATCATCAGCGACATGAGGATTTCCGTTGCATAGGTAAAGAAGGCGATCAGATCACCGGAGAGCAGGCTGCCTTCGTAGACATAGTGCCCGCCGATCCACATCAAAGATACGATCGTGCCGCCCATCAGCAGTATAATCAGCGGCATAAACAGGACCACAAAGCCGAAGGCACGCTCGCCGGTCCGGCGCAAATGATGATTGCGCGCTGCGAACTTCTCCTTTTCGCAGTCTTCACGCACAAAGGATTTTACCACGCGGATGGCGCTCAGATTCTCCTGCACCACCAGGTTCAGATCGTCGGTGGCCTCCTGCAGCTTGGTGAAGAAGGGGCCTACCTTGGTGATGACGAAAATCACCGCAACGATCAGCAGGGGGATCACCACCAGGAATACCTGACTCAGGCGCAGGCTGATGGTCAGTGCCATGATCAGCGCCGTCACCAGCATGGACGGTGCGCGGATCAGCATACGCATACCCATCATCAGCGTCATCTGCAGCGAGGATACATCGTTGGTCAGACGCGTAATGAGGGAGGCGGTGGAAAAATGCTCAATGTTGCTGAAAGAGAATTGCTGTACCTTCTCGTATTCCGCCTGGCGCAGATTGGCGCCGAAGCCCATGCCGGCTTTGGAGGCCATGACGGCGGCGCCTACACCCATGGCCAGCGCCGCCAGCGCCATGAGCACCATTTTAAGACCTGTGGTGAGAATGTAAGTGCGGTCGCCGTTGGCAATACCGATGTCCACAATGTCGCTCATAGCCTGGGGCAGCAGCAGCTCAAACACCGCCTCGCCGGCAGAGCATAAAACGCCCAGCAAAATCCAAATGCGATAGCCCCGGGTATAGGGGGCCAGTTTTTTGATCATTCCGTTTCCTCCGTTTCCTCTGATAGGTTTTTTGCCACGCGCATCAGATAGACTTTCAAAGCTGCCAGCTCCTCGTGGGAAAAATGACGCTCCATACGGTCATTTACCTGCCGGACAATGCGCACAAAGTCGCCGTGAAAAGCGCGCCCTTTCTCTGTAAGGCGCAAAATGCGGCAGCGGCCGTCCTCTTTGCCGGTGGTGCGAACCAGGAAGCCCTTTTCCTCCAGACGGTCTACAATGCCGTTGACCGTAGAGGGCTTCACCATCAAAAAATCCTGCAGCATTTTCTGGTTGACTTCATGCGTTGCTTTGTAAAGATAGGTCAGCGTATGGCATTGCATGGGGGATACACCGTATTGCCGCAGCTCTTTTTCCATCAGCTTTTGAATTTGATGGTCGCAGTAACCCAGCAGCGGTGCAAAATGCTCCGGCGCTTTGGGGCAGCATTCTTTCATGCCCATACCTCCTATGGCAAAGTATTTAGCATACTAAAAGTTAGCACGCTAAATATTAACACATATACCAAAGAGAGTCAAGCGGCAAGAGTGTAAACAAAATGT
This sequence comes from Clostridiales bacterium, assembly GCA_004555205.1. Taxonomy (GTDB): domain Bacteria; phylum Bacillota; class Clostridia; order Oscillospirales; family Oscillospiraceae; genus Vescimonas. The sequence continues at coordinate 40,342 of SFIY01000013.1, read as the reverse complement.
GAATACTTTATCAAACTTGTTGACACGGCAGAGAGAAGCGATTATAGTAACAGCAAGAACGAAGATTTGTTTGTGACATTGTGATTCTCTCTCCTTTCTTTTTTAAAAACAGACGATCGGCTTTCAGCCGATCGTCTGTTTTGCTATGTGGCGAGCGTGATGTTGTATTGGGCGTTGAGCACAAGATAAAATTGCGGAAACTGCCGCATCAGGTTCCACAAACCCAGCCCCTGCAAGCCGTTTTCCGCAGCCAGGGACAGCTTGGCCTGTGCGCTGCGGGCATCCTCAAACCACACCTCGTGTTCGCGGCCGTCTGCGGCGAAATAGCGGAAGAAAGGCGCCTGCGCCGTTTCGTCATATTGGATGGCAGCGCCGAAATCCCGCGCCAGCGCCAGGGCCTGTTCCGGCGACAGGGATTCCGCCCGTGTGACGCCGCGCTCATAGGGCAGCGGCCAGTCGTAGCCGTAGGTGGGGACACCTAAAAAGATTTTTTCCGGCGGAATGACTGTCAGCGCATATTGCAGCACCTGCCGCACCTGCGGCAGCGGCGCCACCGCCATGGGCGGGCCGTAGGTGTAACCCCATTCGTAGGTCATCAGCAGCACCGCGTCGGCCGCTTCGCCCAATGCGGCATAGTCATGGCCCTCGTAGAGTACGCCCGGCTGCTGGGCATACGTTTTCGGCGCCAGGGCCACGATCACCGGGTAGCCCAGCGGATTGAGCTGTGCGCGCAGGCGGGCAATAAAGTCGGCATAGGATTGTGCCAGCGCTGCACCGAGAAATTCAAAGTCCACATCCAGTGCCCCGTACCCTTTGTTTTGCATATTGGCGATGACCTCTGCGATCAGCAGCTCTTGCCGCGCGGGGTCGGTCAGGATGTCGGCCGCCCGCTGGGAGCTGAAATTTCCCTCCTCGGTCAGGGTGGACAGGTGCATCCACGGCTGTACTTCGTATCTGGCCGCGTCCGCCAGCAGCGCCTCGTCGGATAGCGGCACCAGATTGCCTTGGGCGGTGATGCCGTAGGTGAACGGTGTCAGATAGGAGAGATAGGGTAACTCCTGCTGCAGCAGCAGCGGAGAGATAAAGGGATACGCATAGCCGTTAACGCCGAATGTGTAGGCTTTCTCTCCGCTGAGCGCGATGACCAGCTCCTCGCCGGGCACGATCGTGTCCTGCCCCAGAAGGAAGTAGTTATTCCGGTAAAGCTCCCGCCGGCTGATGCCGTATTGCGCGGCAATAGAGGAAAGGGTATCCCCCTCACTGACGGTGTGAACTGCGGCAGGGAACAGGATGACCAGCGTTTGCCCTACCACCAACTGCCCGTTCTCCGGCACCTGGTTTTGTCGGCGCAGAAGCGTTTCCGATACGCCGTATTGCTGCGCGATGGAAAAAAGAGTATCGCCCTCGCTCACAATGTGAATCAACATCTTGCAACACCTCAGAACATGGTATTCACGCACCGTTGTCCCTTATGCCACGCACCCGACGAAGCGGCGCAGCATAGGATGGCAGGCGAGGGAGGGAAGGGCGTATGAAAGAATATACCGTGGCACTGGCGGGCAATCCCAATGTGGGGAAATCCACCGTCTTCAATGCCCTGACGGGGCTGAAGCAGCACACCGGCAACTGGCCCGGCAAAACAGTGGAGCAGGCCAGCGGTACATATGTATGTCAAGACTGTCAATTCCGCTTGGTTGACCTGCCGGGCACTTATTCGCTCTCGGCGGATTCACCGGAGGAGGTCATCGCCCGCGACTTTATCTGTTCGGGCCAGGCGGATGTAACGCTGGTGGTGGCGGATGCCACCTGCCTGCGGCGAAACCTGAATCTGGCGGTGCAGATCCGTCAAATCACGCCGCGGATGGTGCTGTGCGTCAATTTGCTGGATGAGGCGCAGAAAAAGGGCATCAGCGTGGCCCTTGATCAATTGTCACAGCAGCTCGGCGTGCCGGTGGTGGGCACGGCGGCCCGCAGCGGTCGGGGGCTGCAGGAACTCATAACAGCCGTCTGCGGCATGGCGTGTTCCCCACGGCAGGAGGATGACTGGCAGGTGGACTACGGCCCGGAGGTGGAGCAGCAGATCAACGCACTTTCGCCGCTTTCACGGCTGCAGGCGCTGGAAAGGCTGCAGCAGGGTGAATGGCGCGATACCATCACCGCCGCGCAGATTCGCAAGGCAGAGGCATTGGCAGACGGATGCATGAACCTGCGTGCCGAAAATGTCCACAGCCGTGACAGGAAGCTGGACCGTCTGCTGACTTCGCGGAAAACCGGGATTCCTGCCATGCTGCTTTTGCTGGCGGGTATCTTTTATCTGACCATTTGGGGTGCCAACTACCCCTCGGAATTGCTGTCAAAATGGCTGTTTTCCCTGCAGGAGCCGCTGCGCGGCCTGCTGTCCTTTGCACCGTGGTGGCTGCAGGGGGCCGTGGTGGACGGCGTATACCGCACGGTGGCGTGGGTCGTATCGGTGATGCTGCCGCCGATGGCCATCTTTTTTCCGCTGTTTACCCTGCTGGAGGACGCGGGGTACCTGCCGCGGGTGGCATTCAATTTAGACCGCTTTTTCTGCGCGGCAGGAGCACACGGCCGGCAAAGCCTGACCATGTGCATGGGCTTTGGCTGCAATGCCTGCGGCGTGACCGGCTGCCGCATTATTGACAGCCGCCGTGAGCGGCTGGTGGCCATTCTGACCAACAGCTTTGTGCCCTGCAACGGGCGGTTTCCCACGCTGATCGCGCTGATTTCGCTGTTCTTTTTGGGCGGCGCGGCAGGAGCGGCCCGCTCCCTTTTGGCAACGGGTCTGTTTCTGGCGGCCATTGTGTTTTCCGTGGCCATGACACTGCTGGCTTCGCGGCTGCTGACGGCGACCCTGCTGCGCGGGGAGACCTCCTCCTTTTCCCTGGAGCTGCCACCCTATCGCCTGCCCCAATTCGGCCGTGTGCTGGTGCGCTCGCTGCTGGACCGCACCCTGTTTGTGCTGGGCCGCGCGGTGACGGTGGCGGCGCCGGCAGGACTGCTGATCTGGATATTGGCCAACGTAACGGTGGGGGACACCTCGCTGCTGGCGGCACTGGCGTCCTTCTTTGACCCGCTGGGCCGGCTGATGGGGCTGGACGGCATGATCCTGCTGGCCTTTCTGCTGGGCTTTCCGGCCAATGAGATCGTGCTGCCGATCCTGCTGATGGGATACCTGCAAACCGGCAGCCTGACCGCCTACGAGGGGCTGGACCAACTGCGGCAGATCCTGCTTGCCAACGGCTGGACCGGCGTGACGGCGCTGTGTACGATGCTGCTGTGCCTGCTGCATTTCCCCTGCGGCACCACCTGCCTGACCATCTATCGGGAAACGGGGAGCATGAAATGGACGGCGGTGGGGTTCTGGCTGCCCACCTTGATGGGGATGACGATGTGCATGGCAGTCCGTCTGCTGTCGACACTGATGATGTAAAGGCGGGGCACTTGCCGCCGCCTTTTCCGTTAGGAATGGGGATTCTCGCCGTCCGTCAGGTCGCCGTCCGTGTCATTTACCATACCGTTACGCACCATCTGCTCGTAGGAGGTGCCATTGGTATTAAATAAGCCCTCGTCTGTGTTGTTGCGCCCCACGATGCTGTTGTCGGCACCGGGGTTGTTGCCGGGAGATGGGGAGCCGTTGGCGCCGGTACCGTTGGTGCCGCCGTCGGGCTCTAATACACCGCGTCGCGTATCAGTACCCCTGTTGCTGCCATCCGTTGTATTATTGTCGTTTGTGCCGTTATTATAGCCCTTGTTCGTGGTGGCATAGTCGTCGACCGGAATGTTGTTATCGCCCACGGCACTGCCCCTCTCGCCGCAGGCCGACAAACTCAGCACCAACAGGGCAGACAACAGAAAAACACCGATCTTCTGTTTCATGGATCTTGCTCCTTTCTTTATATAAAATAAAAAGATACAACGCGGTACGATGTTTCCATCGCACCGCGTTTAGTATTGACCGATTTGGCTCGTTTCGTCACAACAAGTTTTGCAAATCCATCCTGAAAATGTCTGTAAATGAATAGACATTGCTTTTTTTATGGAAAAACGGTATACTATAAAGGCAAAAAGGCAAATGCAAAGTGCGTGTTGTGCGCGTTTCTGCCGGCTCATACAAAAATGTAGGATAAATCGACTTTTCGGGAGGCCGTGAATATGCAAAAGCTGGAAAAACAATTTCATATCCATTGTGTGGAGGGCGATGTAGGCCGCTACTGTATTCTGCCCGGTGATCCGGGGCGCTGTGCGTCGATCGCCGCCTATTTTGACGCTGCAAAGCTCGTTTCCCAAAACCGCGAGTTTACCGTTTATACCGGCTATTTGCTGGGTGAAAAGGTAACGGTGTGCTCCACGGGCATCGGCGGGCCGTCGGCTGCCATTGCCATTGAGGAGCTGCACAATATCGGCGCGGACACCTTTATTCGCATCGGCACCTGCGGCGGTATTGACCTGGATGTGCGCTCCGGCGACGTGGTGATCGCCACCGGCGCCGTGCGCTATGAGCACACCAGTCGGGAGTACGCACCTATTGAATTTCCTGCGGTGCCTGATTTCGATGTGACCACCGCGCTGGTGCAGGCCGCTAAAAATTTGCATATGCCCTATAAAGTGGGCGTGGTGCAGTGCAAGGACTCCTTTTACGGCCAGCATGATCCCAAAAGAATGCCCGTCAGCTATGAGCTGCTGAACAAATGGGAGGCGTGGAAACGCTTGGGCGTCAAGGCCAGCGAAATGGAGAGCGCCGCCATGTTTGTCATCACCAGCGCGCTGCGCTGCCGCAGCGGTGCGTGCTTCCATGTGATCTGGAATCAGGAGCGGGAAGCGGCAGGACTGGACCAGGACATGACGGAGAACACCGGCGCGGCGATAAAAACGGCTGTGGAGGCCATCAAACTGCTGATTGCCGCAGACAAAGCAAAATAGGGAACAATAAAAAAGGAAGGCGATGCCTTCCTTTTTTTGCGCTTATTTAAAAAGCCAGCGGCAAATGAGGATCACCACGCAGGCGCCGCCTACGCCGATGAGGATGGCGCCTACCGAGCCGGTGGCAGCCAGACCGATGCAGCCCGCCAGCCAGTTGCCTACGGCGGAACCCACCACGCCGAGAATCAAATTGCGGATCAAACCGCCCTTGGTGCCCATGAGCTTGCTGGCGATCCAGCCGATCAGGGCGCCTAAAATAATGGAAATAATCATGTGTGTACTCCTTTATTTGTCTACAATATGTACATTCAAATGTTGATAACTGAACTCCACCTTTGCCTCGGCAAAAACTCCCTGCAGGCTTTCCGTCAGGCCGTAGTAGACCGACCAGTAGTCCGCCTCTCTGCACCAGCAGTAGATGGCGTAGTCAATGTTGCTCTCGCCGTAGCGCTCCACATGAACGGCAGGCGCGGGATCGGCAAGAATACCGTCTACGCCGCCGATGGCAGTCATGCAGGCGGCCTTGACCTCCGCAATGGAGGCATCATAGCTGACGCCGAAAGGAATCACCACGCGCAGCCGGCCGACGGTGCTCCAGTTGGTGATCTTGCCGGCCGACAGGGAGCTGTTGGGAATTACCACCCGCAGACCGTTTCGCGTGTCAAGCTGCGTATGGGTCAGCGTGATGCCGCGTACAATACCCTCGCCGCTGTCGGTCTGGATATAGTCGCCCACCTGAAAGGGCTTGGCAGACAGGATCACCAGGCCGCCCGCCACATTGCTCAGCATGGTCTGCACCGCCAGCGAAACGCCCAAAGACAGGACAGACAGCAGCGCCACCAATGAGGTAATGGGGATACCCAACTGATCGGCGACGATCAGCACGGTGACAATCCACATGACGGCCCTCAAAGCACCCAGTACATATTTTTGAATCCGCTGCTCCAGCGTTGTTTTTTGCAGCACCTTTTGCAGCAGTATACGGATCAAACGCATGGCGACCAGGCAGATTACCAGCGTCAACAGGACGGATAAGACCGTTTCCAGCTTCAGCGAGGCAATAAGAGCCCCCCAATCCATGGAGGAGGATCCAGAAGTTGTTTCCATAGGCAAACCTCCGATATACGAATCTGACAATGCCATTATAACGAGCCGCATGCGATTTGACAAGAACAAGTGTGGCTGAGCGGTAAAAAGCCATACAAAGAGAAAACAAAAAATTTGTCGAATCTAACAAAATTTTTGTTTGGCTGACAAAAAATTTGAAATATACGGAAGAATGCGTTATAATAAGGTATCGTAAAGAAAACACAAAAAAATAGCAAAGGAGAAAATCATCGTGAATCGTTTCTTTCATGTGACTGAGCGCGGTTCCAGCATCCGCACGGAGATCGGCGCCGGTCTGACAACCTTTATGGCAATGGCCTACATTCTGATGGTCAACGCCGGTATGTTTGCCGAATTGGATGGCGTGACTTACGGTGCTGTGTATATTGCAACCGCTATCTCCGCCGTTATCGGTACTGTTTGTATCGGCCTGCTGGCCAACCTGCCTCTGGCGCAGGCGCCCGGCATGGGCCTGAACGCCTTTTTCGTCTATACTGCCTGCATGACCTTCGGCCTGAGCTATGCCAATGCGCTGGTGCTGGTTCTGTTCGACGGTATCATCTTCGTGCTGCTGACCGTGACCGGTCTGCGTAAGGTCATTTTTGATGCCATTCCCGCTGCGGTCAAGATGTCCATTTCTGCCGGTATCGGTATCTTCATTGCGTTCCTGGGCCTGCAGAATGCCGGTATCGTTGTGGACGACGGTGCCACGCTTGTGAACCTGCGTTCCTTCAACCTGCTGGGCGGCAATGTGACCTGGGCTGACATTTTCCCCGCTCTGGTTACGCTGCTGGGCTTGTTTGCCATCGGCATCATGGCCAAAAAGAAGGTCAAGGGCGCTGTGATGTGGGGCATCCTGGGCAGCGCTGTGCTGTACTATGCTATTGGTCTGATTACCGTTCCCGGCTTCTACGCCGCGGCGATTGCGCCCAACCTGTCCTCTGACTTCCTGGGCGCCTTCAAGGATTTTGCCAACCTGTCCTTTGGTAAGGTCTTTACCGAAGGCTTTGACTTCTCGGCCTATATTGCCGCCCACGGCACCTTTGATTTCGTGGTGATGTTCATTACCACCATGCTGGCTTTCTGCATGGTCGATATGTTCGATACGCTGGGCACGCTGTACGGCGCCTGCTCTGCCGGCAATATGCTGGAGGACGGCGAGATTCCCAATGTCAACCGCGCCATGCTGTCCGATGCTATCGCTACCTGCTGCGGTTCGGTCATGGGTACTTCCACCGTTACCACCTTCGTGGAGGCCTCCTCCGGTGTGGCCGAGGGCGGCCGTACCGGCCTGTCCGCTATGTCCACGGCGGCATTCTTCTTCATTGCCATGTTCCTCTCCCCTGTGGCTCAGTTGATTCCCACCTATGCCTGTGCTGCTGCGCTGATCTATGTGGGCGTTCTGATGATAGGCGGTGTGAAGGATGTTGACTGGAGCGACCCTGCCACCGCAGTGCCCGCTTTCATGACCATCGTGATGATGCCTCTGACCTACAACATTTCCTACGGTATTGCCTTCGGTCTGCTCAGCTATATCGTTATCAAGCTGTTCACCGGCAAGGTCAAGGAAATCCATGTGGGTACCTGGGTCATCGGTATCCTGTTTACCGTGATGTTCTTCGTGTCCCGCTAATAGGCGCATTTATAAGTAAACAGTAACAGGGGTCGTCGGGTTTCGACGGCCCCTGTTTTGCGGAATAAGAAAACTTTTTCTTACATCGGCACAAAAAATGTGCTATGATAGGAATAAGAAAAGTGTATGGCGCATGGCCGAATTGCCGTCGGTCATGTGTTTTTTTAGGAGATGAGAGAGATGTTTTCCATAGGCGATTTGGTCGTATACGGCGGTGAGGGCGTTTGCCGTGTGGAGGGCGTCGGTCCGGCGGCCATACCGGGTGCGGATAAGGAAAAGCTGTATTATCACCTTGCGCCTCTCGGCCGGAGCGGACAGGTGCTCACACCGGTAGATACGCGTGTGCTGATTCGCGCCGTAATGAGCGCCGGGGAGGCACGATCTCTGGTGGCGCAGTTACCGGAACTGGAGCCGGAGGAGCCGCCGTCACCCGGCATGCGTGCGGCGAAGGAGTACTACCACGCGGTGGTGATGTCCTATGACTGCGAACGCATGGCGCGGCTTATCAAGGCGGTGTATCGCAAGCGCCGCCGGGCGATTGACCACGGCAAAAAAGTCAGTCAACTGGATGAGCGCTATCTCAAGCGCGCGGAGGAGCAGTTTTACGGCGAACTGTCCGCGGCTTTGGGCATGGAGCGGAAGGCGCTGGAGGACTACATCCGCAGCGTCTGTCCCGATTGGCCGGAATAAACGAAAAAAGCGGAGCGACAGCTCCGCTTTTTGTTATGCCATAATATGCCCGCTGCCGTCCACCAAAAATTCCTTCGGCGGCAGGTGCGAGGAAAAGCGCTGTGCCGTCAATGTGCAGGCGTAGGCGCCGGCATTGCCCACGGCGATCAGGTCGCCCACCGCCAGCGCAGGGCCGGTAAAGCTTTCCGCCAGCACATCCTGCGCACAGCAGAGATTGCCCACGATATCCACGGTTTCCGTTTCCGTTTCGCTGCCGTAGGCGGTGATGGGGAAGGCGTATTCAGAGGTAAACATGGGCTCCTGCGGCGACAGAGGGGCGCCGCCCACGGCATGGCGCAGCATCACGGCAATGGCCGGCTTTTGCAGGCCGTTCATGCAGTTTTCCACAATGACATAGGTCTTGCCGTGGGACACCTTTTTATCGACCACCTTCAGATAGTAGGTACCCGACTGACAGGTCAAAAACCGGCCGGACTCGATCATCAAACGTGCGCGCAGCGTGTCCGCATTTTCCTTTGCCACCCGATCGGCATAGCGGCGCAGGGCGGCGATGCTAAGCGGCGTTTCGCGGCTCTCATCGTAGGCAATGCCCACGCCGCCGCCGAAGTTGATGTAGTCCATGCGGCAGTGAAGCAGCTCCTTTACACGCCGGGCAAGACGCAAGCAGTTTTCATAGTAGCGCCCCAGCACATCGCAATCCAGATTCTGCGAACGCAGGTGCACATGGATACCGCAGATCTGCACCGGCAGGGAGGCAAGCATATCCCGCAGACGCGGCAGGTCCTCCTCGTCAATGCCGAACTTGCTGGCACTGCTTTGACCGCCGTCCATGGAAAAGACGGGGTTGATACGGATGCCGATTTCGGCTGCTGCGCCGCGCTTTTGCGCCAATGCGCCGATCCGCGCCACTTCGCCCAAAGAGTCGGCGATGATGCGGCAATCATCCCATGCCAGCTCCAATGCCGCATCGGTTTTGCCTGCGGCAGAAAAGAAAATGTTTTCCTTTTCCATGCCGCACTCACGGGCCAGCAGTACCTCCTGGGCAGAGGCGGCATCAGCCCCTATGCCCAGCGCGGCCAGCGCTTTGACAACAGGGGGGAAGGGGTTGGCTTTTACAGAGAACAGGAAGTCATAGGCGGGAAACATCTCCCTGAGCGTGTCGGCCTGTGCGGCAAGCTTGTCATGGGAGTAAATATAGCAGGGGGCATTTTCCTGTGCCAGACGGCGGATGCTTTCTGTCATAATCGGTGCTTCCTTTCTTGATGTGGTTAAGGTCAGTATAGCATAGGAACGGGGAAATGTATAGAAAAAACGCAGCGGAACAACCATTCCGCTGCGTTAGAGGGATCAACGGGGGATAATAACGTAACCCTGCCGGCGCAGATGCGCAAACAGCTCGTCGATATGGCCGTGATTGCGTGTTTCCACCAGCATTTGCACCACGCAGGAGCCGATGGGGGCCTGCATATTGCTGCGCTCGTGATTGACCTCCAGCACATTGACGCCCAAGGAGGACACGGCATCGAGGAAAGTCGCCAATGTCTTGGGATGGTCAGGCAAAATCGTCGCAAAACTGACAGTGCGGCCAGCCTTGGCCAGACCGTGGGTAATAATGCGCTCCAGCATGGTCACATCCACGTTGCCGCCGGACAGCAGCGCGCATACCGTCTTGCCGGCCAGCTCCAATTTGCGGTACATAGCGGCGGCAATCGCCACCGCACCGGCGCCTTCGGCCACCAGCTTTTGCTTTTCCAGAACGGCAAGAATGGCCGCCGCAATTTCGTCCTCCGTGACGGTGACGACCTCGTCTACATAGGTTTGGCACATGGCAAAGGTCAGATCGCCGGGCGTTTTGACCTTAATGCCGTCGGCAATGGTGTCCACATCATCCAATGTGATGATCCTATTTTGACGAATGGATTCATACATACTGGGGGCACCGGCAGCCTGCACGCCGATGATTTTGCAGGAGGGTCTCAAATTCTTTACGGCATAGGCAAGCCCCGCGATCAGACCGCCGCCGCCAATGGGGACAAGAATCACATCCACATCCGGCAGCTGCTGCAGGATCTCCAGACCGATGGTGCCCTGACCGGCCATGACACGATAGTCATTAAAAGGATGAATAAAGGTCAGGCCCTTCTCATCCCGCAAACGGCAGGCCTCGTTATACGCATCGTCATATACGCCGTCGACCAGCACCACATGGGCGCCGTAACTGCGTGTGGCTTCGATTTTAGACAGGGGCGCCCCTTCGGGGATGCAGATCGTTGCCTGTATACCCTCCTCGCGGGAGGCGAAAGCCACACCCTGCGCGTGATTGCCGGCAGAACAGGCAATCACACCGCGCGCTTTTTCCTCGTCAGACAGGGTGGCGATCTTGTAGTAGGCGCCGCGCAGCTTGAAAGCGCCGGTCTTTTGCAGGCAATCTGCCTTGAAATAGAACCGGCAATCGGGAACAAAGCCTTTGGCAGGAATCACGGGCGTTAAATTGGCTACAGGGCTCAGAACGCGCCGGGCATCATAAAGCATATCCATCGTAATCATAGGTAACTCTCCTTGTCTGTTCTAAAAATACAATATACGCAAAAAATGTACCTGCTGTATGTACAATTATCATACGATGATGGAAGAAAAAAGTCAACAATATATTGCAGCACCTTACAGGAGAATCGGCATGTCTTTTTGGGGCTCAACAGAAAAATGAAAAATAAAGACTACACAATACAGGGAAAATATGATATGATAACTTTGTATGAAAATATGCAGGAATTAGAAACGGAAGGGGTACCACGCGTGAAAAAAATAGTACGCAAAGTGGGATTGCTTTGCAGCGCGCTGCTGCTTGCGCTGCTGCTGACAGGCTGTGTCGGCACATCTGTGGAGGAGCTGATGACACTGCCGCAACTGCCGATGCAGTATACGGGACTCTCGAAACAGATTGATGAGCTGATAAAAAACGGCTATGAATATGCCGCCCCTTTGACCGGACGGAATATTCAGTCCGTGCAGATGATCGATATTAACGGCGACGGAATTGATGAAGTGCTGGCGTTTTTTCGTCTGCCTTCGGATGAAAAGCAACTGAAAATTTTTGTGTTCCGCCGTACGGAGGACAGCTACACAAGGCTTTGCACCATTGAAAGTGCAGGTACGGGAATTGACAGCGTATATTGCCATGATGTGACCGGTGACGGGAAGATGGAGCTGATTGTTGGCTGGAAGATCAGCGCCGATGTACAGACGGTGGCCGTTTACTCGCTGGGGCCTGACCCGGCGGTCTTGATGAGCAGCGGCTATGCCCGCTTTTCTATCGAAGAGCTTGACGGCGACAGTATTCCGAGCCTGCTCCTTTTCCGCACGGACAGCGAGGGGAACAGTGTTGCGGAGTTCTACTCCTGGCACGATGAGACGATGTCGGTATCCTATCGCTGCCTGCTCTCCAGCGACATGGCGGAGCTGAGCCGGGGCAGTGTTGTGTCCGGCGGGCTGACAGAGGATGGATTGCCTGCGGTGTTTGTGACGGGCATCAACAATCAGGGCATGGCGGTGACGGACATCCTGACCTATCAGAAAGAACTGGGACTTGTCAATGTGGCGCTGGATGCCGCCACCGGCCGCTCCAAGGCGGTTTATAATTACTGTCAGATCCGGCCGCAGGACATTGACGATGACGGGCTGATCGAATTGCCCGTCCCTGCCTCGACCGACGATACGGCTAATCAGACGGGCGGTGTTATTTCGTGGTTCAACTATGACGATCATGGCGAGCGTGAATGGGCGAGAGATACCTACCACTGCCCCAATGCGGACTGGTACTTTACCTTGCCGGAGGATTGGCACGGCACGGTCAGCGCGGCCGTTGTGGAAAGCGCGAGCAATGAAACCTGCGTGGTTTTGCAGGTAAATAACGAGAATGTATTGGCCATTTACAGCATTTCAGGTGAAAACCGCGAGTCACGCGTGTCAAGGAATAACTATCTGATATTAGCACAGCGGCCCGCGATACTTTATGCCGGTGAACTGCTGGCGGCCGCGGAGAAATACGGCGCGGATCAATATTTACTTTACCGGAGTTTCCACTTGATTACGAATTTCTGGCTATCATAACTGAGGCATAGCCCCTATCCGCCAAATGGCTGCTGTGAGGATAGGGACGGTGAAAGAACAGCGGCAGAATGGAGCGTAAGCATGAAAAAAGTACTGGTTTTGGAGGACGAATCCAGCATTCGCAGTTTTATTGTCATCAATCTGCGGCGGGCCGGCTATGAGGTGATTGAGGCTGAAAGCGGCGAGGAGGCATTGGAAAAGCTGAAGGTCAACAGCGATACCCGTGTGGCGCTGCTGGATGTGATGCTGCCCGGCATCGACGGGTTTGAAGTGTGCCGCCGTATTCGCGCCACCAATTCGCGCATCGGCATCATTATGCTGACGGCGCGCTCACAGGAGATGGATAAGGTCACCGGTTTGATGACCGGCGCAGACGACTATGTGACCAAGCCGTTCTCTCCGGCGGAGCTGACAGCGCGCGTGGATGCGCTGATGCGCCGCAGCGGAGGCAACGATGATAACAGTGCCGAGATCAGCCAGCCGCCGTTTTTGCTCAATACCCGCAACCGCACGCTGGAAAAGGACGGCCGCCGCGTTAAGCTGACACAGGTGGAGTATGCCATTGTGAAGATGTTTATGGAGAATCCCGGCAAGGCGCTTTCCCGTGAGGAAATCCTGGACCTGGTTTGGGGCCGTGATTATTTCGGCGAGCTGAAGATTGTGGATGTGAATATCCGCCGGCTGCGTCTGAAAATCGAGGATAATGCCACCAACCCCGTGTATATCACCACAGTCTGGGGCTACGGATACAAGTGGGGCGCGTAAGATGCATGATTTGAGGGTATGGGAGAGTAAGACCGTATGGCCAAACAGGGATTGAAAATCAGGGGCCTGCGTCAGCGCTGGATGATCAGCAGTATCGGCCCGATCATTTTAATATTGATTATGGTGGCGGTACTTGCCGCCGTCAGCGTGGTCAGTAACTACTATAACAGCGCCCGTTCCACATTGATGGCCAAGGCAAAGGCCGGCGCGGATTATTTCAACACCTACAGCACAGACAGTTACAGCGCGTATTACCGCACGGCCACGCTTTACACAGCCACCTTTGAAGACAGCGATAAGATCGAATTGCAGTTCCTCAACAGCAGCGGCCGGATCGTGGTATCTTCCCGCGGACTGACCGCCGGCAGTGCGCCTGAAACACCGGAGATTGCCCATGCGCTGGACAGCGGAGAGACTGCCATTTTCAGCGGACGGGACCCGGTGACGAATGAGTCCATTATTGCGGTGACCAGCCCGCTGAACTATAACGGCTCGGCAGTAGGTGCGATGCGCTATGTGACCGCTACACACCAACTGGACCGCCAGATGCTGATTATAGTGCTGGTCATTGCGGTGGCGCTGGTGGGGGTGATTTTGCTGATCCTCGTCTCCAACATGGTGTTCATCAGCAATGTGGTGGAACCCGTGGCGGAGGTGACGGAAGCGGCCAAGCGCATTTCCGACGGCAGCTACGGCGTGCAGATCCCCAACAAATATTCCGATGAAATGGGCGAGCTGGTGGACAATATCAACGATATGTCCATGAAAATCAGCCAGAGCGAAAAAATGCAGACGGAGTTTATCTCCTCCGTATCCCACGAATTGCGCACACCGCTGACAGCCATCAACGGCTGGGGTGAAACGCTGCTGGCAGATGAAAGCGGCGATGTGCGTCAACTGCGCCGCGGGCTGCAGATCATCCTGAAGGAATCGCGCCGTTTGACCAACATGGTGGAGGAGCTGCTGGAATTTTCCAAGATGGAGGACGGCCGCTTTACGCTGCAGGTGGAGGAAATGGACCTGCAGGCGGAGTTTGAAGACGCCATCTATACCTACCGCGAGCTGTTCCGGCAAGACGGCATTACCCTGGAATACGAGGAGGCAGGGGAGCTGTATACCCAGCCCATTGTCGGCGACCCGGAGCGTCTGAAGCAGGTGTTTTGCAATGTGCTGGACAATGCGGCCAAGCATGGCGGCTCCGGCAAACGAATCTTCACTTCGCTTCATTTGGAAGGGACGGCGTATGTCATTTGTATCAGGGATTTCGGCCCCGGTATCCCGGAGGCGGAGCTGCCGTTTGTGAAGCAGAAGTTCTATAAGGGCTCTTCCAAGGCGCGCGGCAGCGGCATTGGCCTTGCGGTGTGCGATGAGATCATCAGCCGTCACGGCGGCACATTTGAAATCGGCAATGCCGAGGGCGGCGGCACGGTGGTGACGATCCGTTTGCCCATTCTTCAAGAAAGTTTAACATAAAATAGAACAAGTGTTGCATTTTGACAAAAAATGTGTTATCTTATGGCAGAAAGGATTCCTGTTGCATGGAAAAGAAAGACGGTGCGTTTCGCACATCGATTGGCGGTCAGGCGCTGATTGAAGGGATTTTAATGCGCGGCCCGAAGAAGCAGGCCATCGTGGTGCGTTCGCCGGAGGGGCTTGTGACGAAGGTGGAGGAGCTGACGCTCATCCGCGACAAATACCCGATTTTAGGCTGGCCCATCATTCGCGGAGCGGTCACTTTTATTGACTCCATGGTACGCGGCGTCAAGGCGCTGATGTATTCGGCGGACTATTTCCCCGAGGAGGAGGTGGGCGAGCCGAGCAAGCTGGACCGATGGATTGAGGCACACATACCGGAGGAAAAAATGCAGAAGGTGCTGGTGTGGTTTTCCGTGCTGCTGTCCATCGGCCTGACCTTGGTGCTGTTTATGCTGCTGCCCACCTTTCTGGCGGGCTTGGTCGATCCGTATATTCACAGTGCCGCTTTGCACAATCTGATCGAGGGTGTGGTGAAGGTAGCCGTTTTTTTGGGCTATTTGATCCTCTGCTCCAAGCAGAAGGACGTCAAACGCGTCTTTGCCTATCACGGCGCCGAGCATAAGACGATTTTCTGCTACGAGGCAGGGCTGGAGCTGACCGTGGAAAATGCCCGCAAGCAGCCCCGCCACCATCCCCGCTGCGGCACGAGCTTTCTGTTTGTGGTCATCATCGTATCCATCCTTTTCTCCAGTATTGTGTTCAGCTTTGTGGAGTGGAAGATTCTCTGGGTGCGTGTGGCGGTGCATATTCTGCTGCTGGTGCCTGTGGTGGGCATTACCTATGAGTTTAACCGCTATGTGGGCGGCCACAACAATGCCGTCACGCGCTTTTTGTCCAAACCCGGCTTGTGGATGCAGAATTTCACCACCTTTGAACCGGACGACTCCATGCTGGAGGTGGCCATTGAAGCGCTGAAACTGGTGCTGCCCGATGAAAAGGGCGCCGATAAGTGGTAACGGCCCGGACAACACGGGTATATACGGGGCGCAGGCTCCTTTGGCAAAGGAGATATTATGGCGATTACATATAACAATCTATATATGGATATCCGGCAGATTTTTCACGACGCCGGCTTGGAGGGGGCCACATTGGAGGCCCGCGAACTGGTGTGCTATGCCTCCGGCAAGACCCGCGAACAGTTGGCGCGGGACGGCCGGCTGTATGTGCCGCAGATGGTGGAGGAACAGGTGCGCCAATTGGTGCAGCGCCATCTGGACGGCGAGCCGGTGGCGTATCTGATCGGCGAGTGGGAGTTTTACGGCTTGCCGCTGGATATATCCGAAAGCGTGCTGATTCCCCGCGCGGATACCGAGGTGTTGGCGCAGCAGGCCATTGCCTATCTGCGTACGGTGGAGGAATGCCGCGTGCTGGACCTGTGTGCCGGCAGCGGCTGCGTGGGGTTGGCCATTGCCAGCCAGGTGAAGCACGCCCATGTGGTTTTAGGCGAGGTGAACGAGGGCGCGCTGCGGATTTGCCGCCAGAATGTGCGCCGCAACGGCCTGACGGGTCAGGTGATGCCCTTCCGGATGGACGCATTGGAAAAGCCGCCTGCGCAGATCGGTGAATTTGACTGCATTGTTTGCAATCCGCCCTACATTCCCACGGCGGATATTGCCGGCCTGGACGGCTCGGTCCGCGATTATGAGCCGCACTTGGCGCTGGACGGCGGCGCTGACGGCTTGGACTTCTACCGCAGCGTGTCCGATAAATGGCGCAGCGCCATGCACTCCGGTGCCTACCTGTTTTTTGAGGTGGGCATCGGTCAGGCGGATGAGGTGCTGCGGATCATGCGCAGTTACGGCTTTGGCGACATTGAGACGGTACCGGATACGGCGGGGATCCCCCGCGTGGTATATGGTCGGCTGTACGATGAGATTTAACTGACCGCAAAAACGGACACTTTTTTTGATAGAATCCATACAGTAAAGATAACAAGGAGGATATTCCTATGGCAGCGAAAAAGGACAGCATGGCAGCTCCCGTGATTTCCGATAAGAAAAAGGCGTTGGAGACCGCCATGCAGCAGATCGAAAAGATGTACGGCAAAGGCTCCATCATGCGCTACGGCGACGGCGGTGTGACGAATGTGGAATGCATTCCCACCGGCTCTCTGGCATTGGATCTGGCACTGGGTATCGGCGGCCTGCCCCGCGGCCGCGTCATCGAGATCTATGGCCCGGAATCCTCCGGCAAGACCACGCTGGCGCTGCATGTGCTGGCACAGGCCCAGAAACAGGGCGGTGAAGTCGCCTTCGTGGACGCCGAGCATGCGCTGGACCCCACCTATGCCCGCGCACTGGGCGTGAATGTGGAGGATATGCTGATCTCCCAGCCTGACACCGGTGAGCAGGCGCTGGAAATCACCGAAGCGCTGGTGCGCTCCGGCGCCATTGATGTGGTGGTGGTGGACTCCGTGGCCGCGCTGGTGCCCCGGGCTGAGATCGAGGGCGAGATGGGTGACAGCTTTGTGGGCCTGCATGCCCGCTTGATGAGCCAGGCGCTGCGCAAGCTGACCGGTATTATTGCCAAGACCAACAGCATTGTCATTTTCATCAACCAACTGCGTGAAAAGGTGGGCGTGATGTACGGCAATCCCGAGGTGACCACCGGCGGCCGTGCGCTGAAATTCTATGCCAGCGTGCGTATTGATGTGCGCCGTGTGGAGACCCTGAAGGCCGGCGGTGAGGTGATCGGCAACCGTACCCGGGCCAAGGTGGTCAAGAACAAGGTGGCGCCTCCCTTCCGTGAGGCCGAGTTTGATATTATGTACGGCGAGGGCATCAGCGCGCTGGGCGAAATGATTGACCTGGCAGTGAAGCTGGATTTGGTGCAGAAGAGCGGCTCCTGGTTCAGCATGGGCGAGAAGCGTTTGGGACAGGGTCGTGACGCCGCCAAGCAGTATTTCAAGGACCACCCGGAGGAGGCCGCTGCGCTGGAAGCCGCCGTGCGTGAGAATTTCCCCAAGCTGATGGGCGCTCAGTCCAAGATTGCCGCCAAGGCAGCCGGCCGCGCGGTGGACGTGTCTGCTGACGACTTCGACGATGAAGATTGAGAAAATAGAAAAATCCAAGCACAAGCGCGAGCGCGTGTTGGTGTTTCTGGAGGGGGGCGACCTGCTCAGGATCACCGATGCGGAGCTTTTGCGCTTTGGCTTATTTGCGGGTATGGACTTGTCCGACGCACTTGTGGAACAATTGCGCCGGGCGGCCGCCTATTCGGAAACCAAAATCCGCGCCGCGCACATGGCGTCATCGCGGATGATGTCCAAGCGGGAGCTGTGCCGGCGTCTGGAACAAAAGGGCGCGGCCTCTGACGATGCAGCGCAGATCGCCGATCAGATGGAGGCGCTGGGCGCCGTGGACGATGAAGCCTACGCAGGTGTGATCGTGCGCCATTACGGCGGCATGGGATACGGCGCCATGCGTGTCAGGCAGGAACTGCAGCGCCGCGGCGTGCCGAAAGAGCTGTGGGACGCCGCCCTTTTACAGTTGCCCGATGCGCAGGACGCCATCGAACAATTTGTGCACAGCAAGTGTAAAGGCACGCCGCCTGACCGGGCGCGGCTGAAAAAACTGTCGGATGCGCTGCTGCGCCGCGGTTTTTCATGGAGTGATATTCGTCCCGTCCTCAACCGACTGGGCGAAAACATAGAAGAATAACAGAGGTAACCATTGTGAAAGTTTCATTTATTTCACTGGGCTGCGACAAGAACCGGGTGAATACGGAGCAAATGATGGCGCTGTGTGTGGACGCGGGCATGACGCTGCAGGGCGATCCCGAGGGGTCGGATGTAGTGGTCATCAACACCTGCGGTTTTATCGACAGCGCCAAAAGCGAAGCCATCGACAACATCTTGCAGATGGGCGCGCTGAAAGAAGCGGGGCTGGTGGGCAGGATTCTGGTGACCGGCTGCCTGAGCCAGCGCTACAGTGAGGAGATCATGTCCGAGTTGCCCGAGGTGGACGGCATTATGGGCACCGCCAATTACGGCCGGATCGTGGAGGCGGTCAATGAGGTGATGCAGGGCAAGCCCTGCCGCCATTTTGCCGACATCAACGGCGCGGTGGAGGAATTGCCCCGCATTTTGACCACACCTGTGCACTATGCGTATCTGCGCATTGCCGAGGGCTGCAGCAATCGCTGCGCCTACTGCGTGATTCCGTCCCTGCGCGGCAAATACCGCAGCCGTCCGATGGAGGAAGTGCTGGCGGAGGCCAAGGCGCTGGCGGATGAGGGCGTGAAGGAATGTATCGTCATCGCCCAGGACATTACGCGCTACGGTGTGGATCTGTATAGGGAGCGGAAGCTGCCGGAGCTGCTGCGTGAGCTGTGCAAGCTGGATTTTCACTGGATTCGCCTGCACTATCTCTATCCCGACACGGTCAGCGATGAGCTGCTTGACACGATCGCCCATGAGGAGAAGATCTGCAAGTATATCGATATGCCCATCCAGCACTGCAACGACACGGTGCTCAAGGCCATGAACCGCCGTGAAACCAAGGACGGTCTGCGCGCTCTCTATAAGAAGATGAGGGAAAAAATTCCCGGTCTGGTGCTGCGTACCAGCCTGATTACCGGCCTGCCCTATGAGGATGAGGCGGCATTTGACGAGCTGTGCGATTTTCTGCGTGAGGTGCAGATCCCCCGTGCCGGCGCGTTTCCCTACTCTCCCGAGGAGGGGACGCCTGCCGCCGCCATGCCCAACCGGGTGGACACGGCGGAAGCCCAACACCGTGCCGAGCTGGTGGCGGAGGTGCAGTCACGGGTGATGGACGCGTTTAACGAAAGCCGTCTGGGCGATGTGACAGAGGTGCTGTGCGACGGCTTTGATGAGCAGTCTATGCTGTTTGTGGGCCGCAGCTATGCCGAGTCGCCCGATATTGACGGACGAATCTATTTCAGCGCCGAGCGAGAGGTGAGGGCAGGCGAGTTTGTGCCTGTGCGTCTGACCGGCACCATGGACGGCGAGCCGGTAGGCGAACTTTACGAGGAGGAATGACCTATGCCTAAGACAACTGCAAACAAATTGACCATCATCCGTGTGGTGATGATCCCGGTATTTTTGGCGATTTTATATTGGGGCTTTGCGGGCAGCCGCTATGTGGCGCTGGGCGTGTTTATCCTGGCCAGTTTGACCGACCTGCTGGACGGCTACATAGCCCGTCACTATAACCAGATTTCCGACTTCGGCAAATTCATGGACCCGCTGGCGGATAAATGCCTTGTGATGGCGGCGCTTTGCTGGTTTGTGGAGGAAGGCACTATGGCAGGTTGGGTGCTGGCTGTGGTGCTGCTGCGGGAATTTGCGGTGTCCGGTATGCGTCTGGTGGCCGTGGAAAAAGGCCGCGTGATCGCCGCCGGCTGGTCGGGCAAGATCAAAACCGCCAGCACTATGGTGTGCATCTGCCTGATCCTGTTCGGTATTCCCCATTGGCTGAATCTGGTGTGCCAGGGTATCATTCTGGTGACCACTGTCTACTCCGGCATCGAGTATTTTGTAAAGAACGGGGATGTGTTCAAGGAGTCTTGACACGACTTGCAATCCCTGCTAAAATAATAGGCAACCAAATAGCGCGTTGAACGGAAAGAGTATGCTTCCCCCTTTGGATAGAGAGAGGCGGTCACCGGCTGAAAGCCGCCTTGCAAAGAGAAGCAGAAAGTGCGTCCGGGAGCGCGGGGGATGTCAGATGCCCTCCGGCGGGCCGCCGTCAACAGGCCAACCACGAGTGATAAACGAGAGTGGAACCGCGGAATAGGAACTTCGCCTCTCATGTCAATACGACATGGGAGGCTTTTTTTCGACCCAAGGTGATACAAAAAGTAATTTTGTGACAGAAAAATACAAATTGTAATAAGGAGAAGTACTATGTATCTGTATAATTCGGCAACCCATAAGAAAGAGGAATTTAAAACCCACACCCCCGGCCATGTGGAGATGTATACCTGCGGCCCCACCGTATATCATTTTGCCCATATCGGCAACCTGCGCTCCTATATTATGGAGGATGTGCTGGAGAAGTATCTGCGCTTTGTCGGCTATGATGTCAACCGTGTCATGAACATCACCGATGTGGGCCATCTGACCTCCGACGCCGACGAGGGCGAGGATAAGATGCTCAAGGGCGCCAAGCGCGAGAAAAAGACGGTGATGGAGATCGCACAGTTCTATACCGATGCGTTCTTCGCCGACTGCGCCAAGCTGAATATCAAGACCCCCGATGTGGTGCAGCCTGCTACGGGCCTGATCGATGACTATATCCACATCGTGTCCAGCCTGATTGAAAAGGGCTTCGCCTATGTGGCCGGCGGCAATGTGTACTTTGACACCTCCAAGCTGCAGCGCTACTACATCTTCAACGACCATAACGAGGAGGACTTGGCGGTGGGCGTCCGCGAGGGCGTGGAGGAGGACACCAACAAGCGCAATAAGAACGACTTCGTGCTGTGGTTCACCAAGTCCAAGTTTGAAGATCAGGCGCTGAAATGGGACTCCCCCTGGGGCGTCGGCTATCCCGGCTGGCACATTGAGTGCTCCGGTATCTCCATGAAGTTTAACGGTGAGTATCTGGACCTGCACTGCGGCGGCATTGACAATGCGTTCCCCCACCATACCAACGAGATCGCCCAGTCCGAGAGCTATTTGGGCCATACATGGTGCCCCCACTGGTTCCATGTGCTGCACCTGAACACCAACGACGGCAAGATGAGCAAGTCCAAGGGCGAGTTTTTGACCGTCTCCCTGCTGGAAGAAAAGGGCTATGATCCGATGGCCTACCGCTTCTTCTGCCTGCAGAGCCACTACCGCAAGGGTCTGGTCTTCTCCTGGGAGAATCTGGACAATGCCACCGTGGCCTACAATAAGCTGCTTGCCAAGATCGCCGCTCTGAACCCGGCCGGTGAAGTGGATGCTGCCGCAGCCGACGAGCTGAAGGCAAAGTTTACCAAGGCCATGGATAACGATTTGAACACCTCCATGGGTGTCACCGTACTCTATGATGTTCTCAAGGCCAAGAC
Source organism: Clostridiales bacterium (assembly GCA_004555205.1). Lineage (GTDB taxonomy): Bacteria > Bacillota > Clostridia > Oscillospirales > Oscillospiraceae > Vescimonas. Next base: position 18,546 of record SFIY01000013.1, on the reverse strand, counting down.
CAATGATGCCACAAAATGCCATGTCATCGGCGAAATAGACGGCGTGTTGGGCCTGAAGCTGTTGGAGAAGGCCGCCGAACTGCGCGAAAAGCAGGCAAAGCTGGCCGCACAGCCCGCCGTGTTCACCGTGGTGAGCGAGGACGGCGAGGAGAACGCCCAGGTGGAAGCACTGATCCGTCAGCGCGCCGATGCCAAGAAGGCAAAGAACTTTACCGAGGCTGACCGTATCCGCGATGAGCTGAAAGCACAGGGTATTGAAATCACCGATGTGGCCGGCGGCGCCAAGTGGAAGCGCGTCTGAACGATACAGAATGAAAAGTACCGCCAATAGCGGGGTGTTCGTAAGACAGTTAAACCGACCTATGGTTACGATCATAGGTCGGTTTTTATGTTATGCACTGGCGCGGCAGCGCCCAGGGCTCCCTTGTGTAAAGGGAGCTGTCAGCGAAGCTGACTGAGGGATTGTCTCACCGCAACATCAATATACGCACAGACTCCTCGAAAGTTCCTGCTGATTTCATTATTCGGAATTCGAATGACTGTCAGCCCGTATGCTTCCAGAAAAGCGGTGCGTTCTGCGTCCTTTTGCAGTTCATCCGGTTCATAGTGTTGAGAACCATCCAGCTCGATGATGATTTTTGCTTCTGCGCTGTAAAAGTCGGCAATATATCTTCCCAATATTTTCTGTCTGGAAAAACGGATGGGATAGGAGCGCAGAAAGTCATACCACAAATGCCGCTCTTCTTTTGTCAGTTCTCTTCGCAGCTTCTTTGCCAATGGCACTAACTGCTTATTATGCTTTCTCTGCATGACAATCCCTCCGTCACGGCTTACGCCGTGCCACCTCCCTTTACACAAGGGAGGCTTTGGTGCGGTGCAGCGCCGCACAATATGCACTACACCGAACGGTGTATAGAAGTGCGCCCTTAGTATCTGTTCAACAAATCCAAATTTATCTTCCTATTGTGTTTTCGCTTACATCGTTCCCCGCAAGTGCTTTTGAAAACTTAAAATGAAAATTATGCATTCCTTCTCTTAAATAAAATCGGTGTGTATCCGACCGAAGTTGATTACAGGCTACTTCTATTTGCGTACATCCAAACTCTTTTGCGATTTGGCACGCATTTGTAAACATTTCCTTTCCGATCCCTTGATTTCTGTATTTTGCGTCGATGGCAAATTCCATAATTTCTGCAATTGGTTCGGAGTGATGTAATTGATTTTCAAATCGTAAATTCAAAATTCCAATTACATCATCACATTCGCATACAAGACAATAATAGTGCCTATCGTCTAGCTGCTCTTGAAATATCGAATAGAACCTATGAAATGGGAGTTGTTTGCATTCCATATCACAAATTAAATGATAAATTTTTTCGCAATCATTTAACGTTGCTTTTCTATACATGCGGTGTACCTCCGTTAATTCCGGTTTGTAGATCCGTTGGGCATCATGTTATCACATAACGGGATAAAATACAAGAACAGCCACAGCAGAGCAAACTACTGTGGCTGTTAACTGTCTTATGAACACCGCCCTATAGGGCGGTACTTTTTCATTCTGTTCTTGACAGATATAACCAAAAAAGGTAATATATTGTCGAAAACTGACAAAATAACGGAGGAACGATCATGGATATTCAACTGGCAGTAGGCGAAAATATCCACCGCATCCGCAAATCCCAAAAACTGAGCATTGACCGTCTGGCGGAATTGTCGGGCGTATCCAAGAGTATGCTGGGTCAAATGGAACGCGGCACAGTCAACCCCACCATCTCTGTGCTCAGCAAGGTTGCCCGGGGATTGCATGTTCCTCTGGAGATGCTGACCGAGAAGCGTGAGGAGATGGACACGACGCTGTACCGCGGCGTGGATGTGCCGGGTCAGCGCCTGTGCGGCGGAAAGGTGATTCGCTATCCGCTGGTTCCTTTTGACACCGATTCCCGCAGTGAAAGCGCACAGTTTGACATTTTCATCAGCGGCAGCTATGAGGCGACGGATCTGATCCCCGGCACACGGGTCTATCTGACGGCGCTTTCCGGCCTGCTGGAGGTGGAAACGGACGGCCAGACTTTCCGAATGGAAAACCGCGACAGTCTGGTGTTCCCCGGCAGCCGTCCCTACCGCTATGTGAATAAAGGCAACAACACGGTGCGTCTGATCCAGCGCATCTATTACAAGAAATAACGAAGAACGCCATGAATTATCTCAGCTTTACTGCCTATATGCTCTCCACTGCCTTCACACCCGGCCCGAATAATATTGCCGGCATGTCAAACGCGGCACAACACGGATTGAAAAAAGGCTTTATTTTCAACCTGGGCATTTTCATCGGACAGGTGTCGGTGGTATTTGCCTGCGCAGCTTTTTGCAATGTTCTGTCATCGCTGCTGCCAAAGATCGAGCTGCCCATGCGGATCATCGGCGCGCTGTATATCCTGTGGCTGGCGTGGCATATTTTCCGCTCCGGCGGCAATTGGGACGAAATGCAGACCGAAGCGCGGTTCCTGCCGGGCTTGCTGCTGTGCTGGCTGAATCCGAAATACTACTTTTACTGCATCGTGTCCATGGAAACCTATGTGCTGCCCTATTACGGCGGCAATTGGGGCATGATCGCCCTGTTTGCGGGCATTCTGGCCGTGACCGGGTTTATGGCAACACTCTGCTGGTCGGTTTTCGGGTCGGTATTCCGTACCGTTTTTGTCAGGCGCGGCAAAATCGTCAATACCATATTGGCCCTGCTGCTTGTCTACTGCGCGGTAAGTATGTTCCTGTAAAATATAAACGAGGAAAGAACTTCGTTCTTTCCTCGTTTTTCATTAGGTAAAAATAAGCTCCGTATGGGTGCAGATCTCCCGGATCTTGGCCTGCAGGCGCTTGAGGTCCTCGAAAGTCTCCGGCTTCTTATGGGGATCGCGCAGCAGCGCGGCGGGATGATAGAGCGCCGTCATCTGGATGCCGTCACGCTCAAAGAACTGGCCGTGCTCCTGGGTGATCTTGAAATCGGGCTTGATGATCTCCATGGCGCTGATACGGCCCAGACAGACGATGATCTTGGGCTGCATCAACTGCAATTGCCGCACGAGATAGCCGTGGCAGGCATCCTTTTCCGTGTTCAGCGGGTCGCGGTTCTGCGGCGGGCGGCACTTGACGGAATTGGTGATGTAAATACGGCTGCGGTCCAGCCCGATCATAGCCAGCATATCGTCCAGCAGCTTGCCGGCACGGCCCACAAACGGCTCGCCCTGCATATCCTCATTGGCGCCCGGCGCTTCGCCGATAAACAGCACCTCCGCATCCGGCGCTCCCACGCCGAAGACCACATTGGTGCGTGTTTCTGCCAGCGAACAGGCGCGGCAGTGCAGACATTCTTTTTTCAGTTCCTCCCACTCTCTCATGGCTTGCCCATCCTTTTTTGTTTTTCAACAGTGTAACAGAAAAAAGTCGCTTTGACAACAGGGATGAATCCGTTTCTTTGGGAAACACTGAAAAAAGAGGAGGGCGAGGAATGTACTGGTTTTGGATTTTCATGTGGTACAGCTTCATCGGGTTTATCATCGAAAAGCTGTTTGCTGCGGCGTGCGACGCCGAGCATCGCGTGCGAAAATGCTTTCTTTTGCTGCCGCTGTGCCCGGTATACGGCCTGTCACTGATCGCCGTCATGCACCTGCCTGCGGAATTGCGGGATACGCCGCTGCGTATGATGCTCTACGGCGGCCTGACTGCCACGGCCGTGGAATATGCGGTCCATTTCTTTTACGAAAAGGCGCTGGGCGTCATGTTCTGGGATTACAGCAGCACGAAAATGGACCTTAACCGCCGCGTGTGCGTGCCGTTTTCCATTGTATGGGGCGTGCTTGTATGGGTGGCGCTGCGCTATGTGCAGCCGTGGATCGACGCCATGATCGCGCAGACTTCGCCATTCGCCACGCTGATGGCCGTGCTGCTGCTGATCACAGACAGCTTCTACAGCGCGCGGCTTTTGTATCTGCGGCGGGACATTGACCTGCTGGGGATCGGCAACCTGCTGCGGGATTTGCAGGCCTGATCAGATACAGCGCTTGAGCCAGGCGTGAATATCGGCGTATACGCGATCCTTTTGCGCGCTCTCGTTAAGGAGCTCATGGCGCAGGCCCTCGTAAAGCTGCAGCGTCACATCTTCCATGCCGCTTTCACGAAACGCGTTGTATGTATGCCTGACGCCCTTACCCATGCCGCCCACGGGATCGTCCTTGCCGGAGATCAGCAAAAGAGGGCATTTTTTGTCCATCTTCCGCAGGTTGGCAGGCTTTTGGTTGAAGCGGAAGCCCAGCAGCATCTCGCGGAACAGCCCCACGGTGGTATCCTGTCCGCAAAGGGGATCGGCCATATAGCGGTCCACATTGTCGGTATCGGCGGAAAGCCAGTCATAGCCGGTGCGTGTGGGGGCAAAGGCCTTGTTGTAAGCGCCGAAGGCAAGGCTTGTCACAAAATCGGAGACGGCGGCTTCGCCGCGCGTATGCGAGATCGCTTTGGCAATCAGCAGGCCGCCGGCAATGGTGGCTTCATTTTGCCAGCCGGTGCCCATGATAATGGCGCCGCGCACGGTGCCGCTGTAACGGATAAGGTAGGTGCGCGACAGAAACGAACCCATGCTGTGCCCCATCAGGAACAGCGGCGTGTGGGGAAATTGCGCCTTGATGCGCAGATGCAGGCGGTACATATCGTCCACCACGGTATCCCATGTGTTGCCCTGACCGAAATAGACCGGAACACCGCCCTCGGGCAGGGAAAGACCGTGCCCCAGATGGTCGTGGCCGAATACGGCAACGCCCTGTTCGTTCAAAAAGCGCGCAAAACCGTCATAGCGTGCTATGTACTCGGCGACGCCGTGGGCGATCTGCAAAACCGCTGTGGGTTCACGGCCTTCAGGCAGCCAGGAGATGCCATGCAGCCTGGTCTTGCCGTCGGTGGAGAGAAAGGTAAAGTCCGTCATATTTGTCATGGCAATTCCGTCCTTTCTGTGTTATAATAAGTGACAATACTATATAAATGATAACATATTACTCCGTAAAAAGAAAGAGGGCGCACGATGGGAAGTTACATATTGGCGCTGGATCAGGGAACCACCAGCTCCCGCGCGATTGTATTTGATGAACAGGGATGCGTGGCCGGATCGGCACAGTATCCCTTTACGCAGCATTATCCCCGGGCCGGCTGGGTGGAGCATGATGCCATGGAGATCTGGGACACGGAGCGCCGGGCAGCGGCGGAGGCGATCAAAGCGGTTGACGCAGGCCATATTGCCGGTATCGGCGTGACCAATCAGCGCGAAACCACCGTTTTGTGGGACAAGACTACCGGAGAGCCGGTGTATCATGCCATTGTGTGGCAGTGCCGCCGTACGGCGCAGCTATGCGAGGAGCTGAAGCGGCAGGGCATGGCGGAGCGGATTCAATCCACCACGGGATTGCTGATCGACGCCTATTTCTCCGCCACCAAGATCCGCTGGATTCTGGATAACGTGCCCCATGCCCGTGAGCGTGCCGAAAAGGGCGAGCTGCTCTTCGGCACGGTGGAGAGCTGGCTGATCTGGCGTCTGACGGGGCAGCATGTAACCGACTATTCCAATGCCAGCCGCACCATGCTCTTTGACATTCACCGCCTGGTGTGGGATGAAGAGCTGTGCCGTATTCTGCACATCCCTATGCAGATCCTGCCCAGACCCGTGGGCAATTCACAGGTGTACGGCTATGTAAAAGAGGGCATCGAGGGGCTGGAGGCTTTGGCCGGTGTGCCGGTTTGCGGCGCTGCAGGCGACCAGCAGGCGGCGTTGTTCGGCCAGACCTGCTTTGCACCGGGCGATGCGAAAAACACCTACGGCACAGGCTGCTTTACGCTGATGAATCTGGGGGATGCGCCGGTGCGTTCCCGCGCAGGCCTTGTCAGCTCTGTGGCTTGGCATATCAACGGCAAGACCACCTATGCCCTGGAGGGCAGCGTGTTCAATGGCGGCAGTACCATCCAGTGGCTGCGTGATGAGCTGAAACTGGTGGACTCGGCGCCTGATTGCGACCGCTTGGCGGAATCTGTCAGCGACAGCGGCGGCGTGCTGATCGTGCCTGCGTTCACCGGCCTAGGAGCGCCCTATTGGGATATGTATGCCCGGGGTGCCATCTTAGGCATCACACGGGGCACCAACCGCGCCCATATTGCACGGGCCGTGCTGGAGAGCATCGCCTATCAGGTGACGGATCTGATGCTTGCCATGCGCCAGGACGCCGGACGGGATATTACCTCCCTGCGTGTAGACGGCGGCGCCAGTGTCAGCGATGTGATGATGCAGATGCAGGCAGATCTGCTGCGTATTCCGGTGGATCGCCCCGCCATGGTGGAGACCACGGCCTTCGGTGCGGCGGCGCTGGCAGGCTTGAGCTGCGGTGTGTGGCATTCGCTGGAGGAGCTGAAGACGCTGCGCCGCTCTCAGCGGGTGTTTGTGCCCCAGCGCGTACAGGCAGACTGCGATGCCGATTATCATCTGTGGAAGCGTGCCGTTTCCCGCGCGTCGGATTGGATTGAGCATTAAGCCTTGCAAGAAAGAAAAAAAAGGGGTATAATAGCACCGTTAAGTATTATTTTTTGAAAGGAGTTCATTGTTATGGCATTTTTTGAAGAACTGACAAAGAAGGCGCAGGTTCTCGCCGAAGTGGCGACAGAGAAGGCAAAGGTTGCCGCTGAGATCGCTACGGAAAAGGCAAAGGACGCCACGGACACGGCGAAGATTAATATTGAAATCCTGTCGGAACAGCGTGAGATGGAGAAGAATTATAAGGCCATCGGCCAGTGGTTCGTTTCCGAGTTTGAAGGTGAGATTCCCGATGCTGTGAAGGATGTGGTGGCCGCGGTTATGGCTTCCAAGGAAAAGATTGCCGCGCTGGAGGCTGCCAAGCCCAGGAAGGAAAGCTGTGAAGTCGATGCCGGCCTGAAGGTATGCCCTGTGTGCGGTGTTGCGTCTGACAGCAAGTTCTGCCCTGAGTGCGGCGCACCCATGGGTGAATAAGTACGCATACGGCAAAAATCCACCGAAAGTTTACTTTCGGTGGATTTTATGCTATGATGACAGGGACAAATGAGAAAAGGACGGGGGCAAGCATGACACTGTCGCAGATGAACTATATTCTGGAAATCTATCGCTGCGGTTCCATGAATAAGGCAGCGCAAAATCTCTTTATCTCGCAATCGGCCATCTCCAGTGCGATTCGGGAGACGGAGGAAGAGCTTGGCATCCGCATTTTCCTGCGCAGCAACCGCGGCATTGCGCTGACAGACGACGGACGGGAGCTGGTGACCCAGATCACGCCCATCGTGGAGCAAAGCCGCAAGATCACCCGTTATTATGGGGAGCGTCAGGCCTCCAACCGCGTCAAGCTCTCTATTGCCGCGCAGCGCTATCCCTTCTGCGCCAAGGCGTTTGTGGAATTTCTGCACCTTTTGAACGAGCCCCGCATTGAAGTGAGCTTAAAGGAAATGGAGATGTCCAGCGTGATCGACGAGGTGGCGCAGCAGATCAGCGATGTGGGCATTATCTTCGTGTCGGATATGACCGAGCACTATATCCAGCGTATTCTTACCGGCAAGAATCTGGAATTTCACCAGTTGGTGAAAATTCGCCCCCATGTCTTTATGCGAAAAGGACATCCACTGGCGTCGGAAAGCGCGGTCACACTGGAAAAGCTGCATCAGTATCCCTATGTGGTGTTTACGCAGAAGGACAGCAACCTGAATTTTGCCGAAGAAGCCGTAGTGGGCACCGGGGCTGACTTCAATCAGGTGGTCTATGTGAGTGACCGCGCCACAGCGTATAATGTGATGGCGCACACCAACTGTGTATCCACCGGCAGCGGCGTATTGCCCGAAGGCTATGGTGACGAACGGCTGCTGACGCTGCCGCTGGCGGATGCCGTGGATGATATGCGCCTTGGCTATATTAAGCTGCGTGGGATTCCGATGAGCGACATGGGCGCCCGGTTCGTGGAAATTCTGGAGCAGATCATGAGCGAGATCGGCGAAAAGGTGTAACGAAAGGCATGCATAAAAATGAGAGAAGCGGCCGCTTCTCTCATTTTTTCTTGGACAGATTCACCTTCCATGCCGTCATGTTGTAAAAAGGATTCGCAGCGGTAGGCGTAATGGCCTCCACCGCACCGGAGGGCAGCAGGACGGAGATATTTTTAAAACACACCGGCAGGAACGGGACCTGATCGGCCAAATGCCGGCATAGGGTGTCCATGGCCTTGGCACGCTTGGTGTCATCGTCGGCGGTCAGGTAGGCAGATAGCAGCTTGGCGGTGTTTTCGTTGCTGTAGCCGCCGTAGTTCAAGCTCCCGCCCGGCAGGACCAGCGAAGAAATATCCCAATCGGCCGTCAGCTTGACTTCGCCGTAGTACAAATCAAAATTACCGCTTTGCAGCGCATACAGATATTGCTCCCAAGGCAGGACGGACACAGTGACTTTCAGATCATAACGGGAAAGGCTCTTGGCAATTTGCTGTGCCATGGACACCTTGTAGGCATTCTCCTCGTTGACGAGCATCGTCACCGGGCGTGAGATGCCCTTGTTATAGCCTGCTGCGGCCATGGCGGAGGCAAAGTAGTCGGGGGAATAGCTGGTTTCAATATCCGCGGGATACAGGTCACTTCGCGGCGAAAGAGGGAATTGCGCGGCATCGGCGTGACCCAATAAATACGCGTCGATCATTCCCACGCGGTCAACACCCCGATGGATCGCCTGACGCAGCGCGGCGCTGTTGAACGGCTCACGGGTGGTATTGAAGCCGATATACTGCATCACCGTGGAGGCGGCATCGGTATAGTTGCCGCTTCCCGACACGCTGGTGACATTGGTGCCGGTCAGATCCAGCGCCAACAGTTGAACCTCGTGGGCATAGAAGGAATAGACCATCGTATCCGTGTTGCGGCAGTCCAGCAGCTCAATCCGCTCCAGCGGCAGTGTTTTCTCCTGCCACCAGTGGCTGTTGACACCCAGATAGGTGCCGTCGTCCGTCTGCCAACAGTAGGGGCCGGTGCCGGTGGGAATCAATTCGCTCTCTGTGCCGGACTTGACAATGGGGATATCCAGCCTTGCCGTGAAACAGCGGTTGTCCTGCGACAGCGAGATAGATACCGTGTCGCTGTCCTCGGCATACAGGCTGTTCACCATGGCCAACCGCGCCCGGTACCGCTCACTGCTGCGGGCGCGCTGCAGCGTGTCCGCCACATCGTAGGCGCTCAGACGGCTGCCGTCGCTAAAGCGGATGTCGCTGCGCACCTTTATGGTGTAGGTGAAGGTGTCCGCATCATAGGAGTAGCTCCGGGCCAGTACGTTTTGCACGGAGAACTGCTCGTCCAGGGCAAACAAGCCCTCGTACAGCAGCGTTCCCAGCGTTAACTGCGCACCGTCGGGGCAGGTGATGGGATCAAGGGTCTGATTACTGAAATAGGGCAGGGTGAAAGCCGTCAGTACCGGCGTTTCCTCTTTCTCATCCGTCTCATAGTAATCGGTCAAGTCACGCAGGGGATCCTCTAATTCACTTGTGTCCCAATTGCCGCAGCCGGTCAATGCCAGCATCAACAGGGCAAGCAGCAGTGCGATCATGCGTCTTTTCATAAATGGCTCCTTCAAAGGGAAATCATGGCGGCCTGTTCGCCGCGCTCACGGCCCATTCTGCGGTGTGACCAGTATAGATCCGTGCGGCAGGCAGTGCAGTGATCGCTGCTATCGATCACGGTGACGCCCCGGCGTTCCAGCCAATAGCGGTTGATGGCCTTCAGGTCAACATGCCACTTGGCGCCGCACTTGACCATGAACGGCTCTGCGTCTGTGCCCAGCGCTTCGCGCATGGCCAGTGGCACATCCTCATCCGTTTCAAAACAGCACGCACCGATGGAGGGGCCAATGGCGGCGTGAATGTTTTTCGCCTCGCAGCCGAACCGGCGCACCATTTCGCCCACGGCTTTACCGGCAATGCCCATGGCCGTGCCGCGCCATCCTGCGTGTACCGCGCCGATGGCGCCGCGCACCGGATCGTGCAGTAAGATAACGCCGCAGTCGGCCGAAAAGACCACCAGCGGGATATTCGGTGTAGCGCAGATCAGCGCATCGGCGCTGTCGTAATCGCGCTCGCGCCACAGCCCCTTGCCGCAGTCGTCCGCCGTGACAAGGCGCACATCGTCCCGGTGGACCTGCCTGCTCAGCACAAGGCGCGATACATCGCTGCCCACAGCGGCGCAGAAGCGGCGGAAATTTTCCTGCACATTGGCCGCCTCATCGCCGCGCTCGTCCAGATTCAGGCTGTCACGGGGGGCTTGACTTACACCGCCCAAACGGGTGGAAAAGCCGTGAGATACGCCGCTGAGCACATCGCTGGTTAGATAGATAAGACCGTTTTTGTGAATCGTTTTAAACATGGCTTATCGACCGCAGCACTGCTTGTACTTCTTGCCGCTGCCGCAGGGGCAGGGGTCGTTGCGGCCGATCTTGGCCACCTTGCGGGGCTGCTTTTTCACCGTGCCGTCACCGCCCACGCTCTCGGTCATGCCCTTTGCCACGCGCTCACGCTTGACCTCCTCGTTCTTCTGCAGGCGCACGGAGTACAGACGGCGCACCGTCTCCTCCTGGATGGCGGCGATCATCTCCTCAAACATGTCCAGGCTTTCCTTCTTATAGGCGATTATGGGATCCGTCTGGGCATAGGCGCGCAGACGAATACCCTGCCGCAGATCGCTCATGGCGTCAATGTGGTCCATCCAGTATTCATCGACCACACGCAGCAATACCACCCGCTCCAATTCGCGCATAATGGGGGAGGTGATCTCCGCTTCCTTCTTTTCGTAGTAATCCGCCGCAGCGGCCGTAAAAGCCTCGGTAAAATCGGCGGCTTCCATGGCCGCAAGCTGATTTTCGTCAAAGCGCACGGCATATTTGGGGAAGTACAGACCCTCCACATTGCGCAGCAGCTCCCGGCAGGAGGCCATGTCCAGATGCTCCTGTCCCATGAAGGCATTCTCTACCTGATGGGAAATGGCGGTGTTCATCATATTCATAATGATGCCCTTCACATCCATGCCGTCGAGCACCTGCTTGCGCTGACCGTAGATGATCTCGCGCTGCTTGTTCATCACGTCGTCGTACTCCAGCACGGACTTACGGGACTGGAAGTTGCGGCTTTCCACCGTGGTCTGCGCCTGCTCAATGGCCTTGGTGAGCATTTTGTTCTCAATGGGCATATCCTCGTCGATCTTCATGCGCTCCATCATGTTGGTGACGCGCTCGCCGCCGAACAGACGCATCAGATCGTCTTCCAGAGAGATGTAGAAACGGGTCTCACCGGGGTCGCCCTGACGACCGGCACGGCCGCGCAGCTGGTTGTCGATACGGCGGGAATCGTGACGCTCGGTGCCGATGATGAACAGGCCGCCTGCCTCACGCACACGGTCAGCCTCACCGGCAATTTCCTCCTTGTGCTGCTTCAGCTTTTCGGCGAACAGCCGGCGGGCGTCGAGAATTTCCTGATTGTCGGTTTCGGCGTAGCCGGTGGCCTCGGCGATCAACTCATCGCTCATACCGGCCTTGCGCAGATCGTTCTTTGCCAGATATTCGGCGTTGCCGCCCAGCATGATGTCGGTACCGCGGCCTGCCATGTTGGTAGCCACGGTGACAGCGCCCAGCTTACCGGCCTGGGCCACGATTTCGGCTTCCTTTTCATGGTTCTTTGCGTTGAGTAGGTTATGCTTGATGCCTTCGCGGCTCAGCATTTTGCCCAGCAGCTCATTCTTTTCGATGGAAACCGTACCCACCAGCACAGGCTGGCCCTTGGCATGACATTCCTTGATCTGCCGGATGACGGCGCGGTACTTGGCCGCCTCCGTCTTGTAAACGGCGTCCTCGTTGTCAATACGGGCAATGGGACGGTTGGTGGGGACCTCCACGATGTCCAGCTTGTAGATGGTGGCAAATTCCTCTTCTTCGGTCAGCGCCGTACCGGTCATGCCGGAGAGCTTGGTATACAGGCGGAAGTAGTTTTGGAAGGTGATGGTGGCCAGCGTTTTGCTCTCGCGCTGCACGGACACGCGCTCCTTGGCTTCGATGGCCTGGTGCAGACCCTCGCTGTAACGGCGGCCGAACATCAGACGGCCCGTGAACTCGTCGACAATGATGATCTCGCCGTCCTTCACCACATAGTCCACATCTTTTTTCATAATACCGTGGGCCTTGATCGCCTGGTTGATGTGGTGGGCGATGGTGCTGTTTTCGGGGTCGGAGAGGTTTTCCAGATGGAAAAAGTCCTCGGCCTTGGCAATACCGCGTGCGGTAAGCGTGGCGGTTTTGGATTTTTCATCCACAATGTAGTCGGCGTCGATGTCGGTGTCCTCCTCGGCCTTATCATCGGTTTCCGCCACCACAAATTTTTTCAGACGCATGGCAAAGCTCTCCGCCATGTCGTAAAGCTGGGTGGACTTGTCGCCCATGCCGGAGATAATCAGCGGGGTGCGGGCCTCATCGATCAGGATGGAGTCCACCTCGTCCACGATGGCAAAGTTGTGGCCGCGCTGTACCTGCTCGTTGGCGTAAATGGCCATGTTGTCACGCAGGTAGTCAAAGCCCATTTCGTTGTTGGTACCGTAGGTAATGTCGGCGGCATAGGCGGCCTGACGCTCCTCCTTTTTCATGTCGTGGATGATCAGACCGACCTTCAACCCCAGAAAACGGTGCACCTTGCCCATCCACTCGCTGTCGCGCTTGGCCAGGTAGTCGTTGACGGTGACAATGTGCACGCCGTTGCCGCTCAGCGCATTCAGATAGGCAGGCAGCGTGGCCACCAGCGTCTTACCTTCGCCGGTCTTCATCTCGGCGATACGGCCCTGGTGCAGCACAATGCCGCCCACCAACTGCACACGGTACGGGCGCATGCCCAGCACACGGTCGGCGGCTTCGCGGGCGGTGGCGAAGGCTTCGGGCAGGATGTCGTCCAGCGTTTCGCCGTTTGCCAGACGCTCCTTAAACTCCGCGGTCTTGGCCTGCAACTGCGCATCGGTCATGGCGCGGTAGTCATCCTCCAGCGCCTCGATCTTGTCCACAATGGGATAGATGCTCTTCAGCTCGCGCTCACTGTAAGTACCGAAAATTTTGGAAATCAGTCCCATGTTATTGCTACGTCCTTTCTTAGGTTAAAAAAGAATCTGTCTTTTCATATAATAAATCCAATATAGTATATCACAGAAAAGCGGCATATGCAAAGGAAAGTTGACGAAACAGACGGGAGGTGAGAATTTCTCACCTCCCGCGGCGGTTTGCTATGCAGTTTGGAACTTTACCATGTGATTTCCACGGATTTCTCCTTCCCCAGCGCCACCGTGCCGGTAATGGTCAGGGAGGTGACGGCGCCGTCCTGCCAGACGGTGGCCACGGCGATGGCGCCGCCGGGCTGCTTCAGTGACAGGCATTGGCCCTTGCCGTGTTTTTTCGTCATCCACGCGCCGATGGCCGCGCTGCCGCTGCCGCAGCCCCGCTCCCAAACGGCGGTGTCGGTGGCCCTGACATAGACCAGCGGGTCAAAGCGCATGGCGGTCTCGTCAAACAGCAGCAGGCCCACGGCGTCCAGTTGCAGCAGACCGGCCCAGTGCCGCAGGGCGTCCTCCGCCTGATGGCGCTGTACGGTGCCGTTGGGTGCGATGATGTGGCAGATGCCGGGCAAAAATACGGCGTCCAGTGTTACTTCGCCGTCGCCGAAGGGGAGGGTCAGCGTTTCGATCTTCTCCGGCAGCGGCATGGACACCGTGCCGATATAGCCGTGGCGCACCACGGAGATGTCGCAGGAGACAGGGGAGTCAACGCCGGAGACATCCAGGGTAAAATGGCGGTCAACTCCCTCCGTTTCTCCACGGCACAGCCATGCGCCAAGGCTCATGGCGGCATTGCCGCAGAACTCGCCGCCCATCATCTGCAAAGCGGCATCCTGCTCGTCGGACGACTCCAAAAAGCCCACCTGCTCGGCGTCCTTTTCCAGCGCCAGCAGGTGCGAGGCGATCTGGGCATAGCGGGCGCGGGGCATGGGCGTGGTAACAAGAAGCGTGATATTTTTGGTGGGGTCGATCACCGTATATTGCAGCGTCATAGAGCGCAACCTCCTGTGAAATGCTTTGAAAACCAAGGTTATTTTAGCAGAATTTATGTAAAATGGCAACCGCTCTTGCTGAAAAGATAAAAAGGTGTTAAAATAGGACAAATCAATGAAGCAGAAAGGATGTTTGTCATGAAGCTGAGTTTTTTCGGCGCTGACCAATGCGTTACCGGCAGCTGCCACTGTTTGGAGGTCAACGGAAAGAAGATCCTGATCGACTGCGGTTTGCAGCAGGGCCGCGATGAGATTGATAATGCTGCCTTGCCGTTCCATCCCGGCAGCATCGACTATGTGTTGATTACCCATGCCCACATCGACCACTCCGGCCGCGTGCCGCTGCTGATTAAGAACGGCTTTCAGGGACGCATTTTGACCACCCGTTTGACGGCGCAGCTGCTGGACATTATGCTGCAGGATTCGGCACACATTCAGGAAAGTGACGCCGAGTATAAAAACCGTAAGAACCAACGCGCAGGCCGCCCCTTGGAGGAGCCGCTCTACACCGTGGCCGATGCCATGCGTGTGAACGAATTTATGACCACCTGCGAGTACGGGCAGGAGATCGCGCTGTGCGACGGCGTGAAGGCCACATTCATCGACGCCGGTCACCTGCTGGGCAGCGCCAGCATCCGTCTGGAGCTGACGGAAAACGGTCAGAACCGCTCCATCGTATTTTCCGGCGACATCGGCAATGTGGATCAGCCCATTATCCGCGATCCGCAGTTTTTCAGCGACGCCGACTATGTGGTCATGGAGAGTACTTACGGCGGCCGCAACCACGCCGAGGTGTGGTCCTACACCGACGAGCTGGCGGAAATCATTGACGAAACGCTGGGCAAGGGCGGCAATGTGGTGATCCCCTCCTTCGCGGTGGGCCGCACCCAGGAGCTGCTGTACTTTATCCGCGAGATCAAAGACCAAAATCTGGTGAAGTCCGTGAAGGATTTCCCCGTATACGTGGACAGCCCGCTGGCCAAGCGCGCCACCGGCATCTTCTGCGGTGACCTGCGCGGCTATCTGGACGACGAGGCGCGGGAGCTGGTCAAGGACGGCACCCATATGTTCTCCTTCCCGGGACTGCATCTGACGGAGACCACCGACGAGTCTAAGCTGCTCAATATGGATACCACGCCCAAGGTCATCATTTCCGCCTCCGGTATGTGTGATGCGGGCCGTATCCGCCATCATTTGAAGTACAATCTGTGGAGGCCCAACAGCGCCGTGGTATTCGTCGGCTTCCAGGCCCCCGGTACATTGGGCCGCCATCTGCTGGAGGGCGCGAAAAGCGTGAAGATGTTCGGCGAGGAGGTGGCGGTTCGCGCGAAGATCGTCAATTTCCAGGGCTTGTCCTCCCATGCCGACCATGACCATCTGGTGGACTGGATCGGGAAATTCAAAGACAGCCATGTGCAGCATGTGTTCGTGGTACACGGTGACCGGGAGGTAGCCCCCGTATTTGCCGAAACCATAAGCAAGATGGGCTTTGCCGCCCACGCACCGCAGTATACCGAGGAATATGATCTGCTGGCCAATATGCAGCTCGCCGCGGGTTATCTGCCTGAGCGCAAGACCAAGTCCTTCGAGGGCGCACCCCGCGCTACGGCAGCTTACCAGCGCTTGGTGCAGGTGGGCGATTCTCTCATGGCACTTATTCGCCGCAGCAAGGGCCGCGACAACAAGTCGCTGGCTGCCTTTGCCGAGGCGCTGCGTAAGATTATCGAAAAGTTTGAGTTCTAAGCATGGCCTTGCAGAAGAACAAGACCTACCGCGCCGTCATTGAGGGCTACTCCTCCGAGGGGCTGGGCATTGCCCGCATTGACGGACAGGTGGTGTTCGTGCACGGCGCCGTGCGCGGTGAGGATTGCGACATTCTTGTGATGAAGGTGCTCAAGCATGCGGCCTTCGGCAAGGTAACGGCGGTCCACACACCGTCGCCGGAGCGCCGTGAGCCGGACTGCCCCTACTACGGCAGGTGCGGCGGCTGCGACTTCCGCCACATGAGCTACCAAGAGGAGCTCTATGCCAAGCGCCGGCGCGTACAGGATGCACTGACACGCATCGGCGGCAGCGAGGTGTGTGTGGAGGAAATTCTGGGCGCGAAGGACCGGCTGCGCTATCGCAATAAGTCGATTTATCCGGTGTCGGCGCAGGGAACGGTGGGCCTTTACCGGGCACGCACCCATGAGGTAATTGCCGTTGACAAATGCCTTATTCAGAAGGAAACGGCCGATGCAGCGGCCGACGCCCTGCGGCGATATATCAGCAGCTATCACATTCCCTGCTATGAGGAAGCCACCGGAAAAGGCCTGCTGCGCCATCTCTATGTGCGCACCAACTGTAAAGGACAAGCCCTTGTCTGTCTGCTGGTTAACGGCGACAGGCTGCCCCATGAAGAGGAATGGGTGTCCATGCTGCGCCAAGCGCTGCCGCAGGCAGTGGGGATCGTGCTGGGCCGCAATACCCGGCGGGGCAACACGATTCTGGGTGACGCCTACCGTACGCTTTGGGGACAGGATTACCTGGAGGATACCCTGTGCGGTCTGACATTCCGCCTGTCCGTGCCGTCGTTCTATCAGGTGAATCACGATCAGGCGGAGGTGCTTTACACCAAAGCGGTGGAGTTCGCCGGTTTAACAGGGGAGGAACTGGTGGTGGACCTCTACTGCGGCGCCGGTACGATCACGCAGGTGATGGCGCAAAAGGCAAAGCGTGTGATCGGTGCGGAGATCGTGCCGGAGGCTATTGCCGACGCCAAAAAAAATGCGGCACGCAACGGCGTGGAAAATGCGGAATTTTTCTGCGGCGACGCCAAAGACATTGCCGCGGCGCTGGCAGGGCAGAAGCTGCGGCCCGATGTGGTCTGCGTTGACCCGCCCCGCAAGGGCCTGGCACCGGAGGTGGTGGAGGCGGTGGTATCCATGCAGCCGCAGCGCGTGGTATATGTGTCCTGCGACCCGGCGACGCTGGGCCGCGATGTGAAGCGGTTCGGTGAGCAGGGATACAAGGCTGTTCGCGCGGCGGCGGTGGACCTGTTTGCCGGTACGGCAAATGTGGAGACGGTTGTCCTCTTGTCACGGGAAACAAATCCACTGACGGTTGAAGTCAGAATGGAAGTGGAAACCGGCGAGGTCAAGGAGCATCCGACCTATAAGCTTATTCAGGAATATGTGCAGGAGAAGTACGGCTTCAAAGTCCATACGGCATATATTGCCGAGGTCAAGCGTATGGTCGGACTGGATATGCACAAAGCGCCGAACGCAGTGGAGCAGAGAAAACATGAGTATCATCCCTGCCCGCCTGAAAAGGTTGAGGCGATCAAAGATGCGCTGCGGCATTTTGGCTTAATTGCTGAGTGAATTGACTATGAGGCAGTAAAAACGCCGTGCTAAAATCGAGCGTAGTGAAAACAGCAAATTTCTTTCTTCTTGCGCAAAATAGTATATTAGAAAGCAAAGCACGATAGAGTGTACGCGGTACGCTTCTGTGCGTAGGATTTTGCGAAACAGTACATTTCCGCACCAAACAGCAAAATGCGAAAGAGCTGTTTGCAAGCAGAGCATTGCTTCACCCGCTGAAAATCGCTGTAATCAGACAAAGCCCAGCACCACTTTAATGGCGTGGTGCTGGGCTTCTTTTTTGTCATGCTTCGGGTTTTTTTGAGGATAAAACCGACTGTGTGCCGTTTGCTTTTCTTTGCCATATTGACACGCTGCCCTCGGTTCATCACGGCAACTGTACGTTTTCGGGATAGAAATGAACACTTTTCTTTGTATAGGGAGAAAGCCGGAGAGGAAAAAGAGGGTGAGCGCAGGCTGTGGGAACGGTGCGTAAACCGCTTGCGGTTTTCCACGGTTTCCATAGCCGCAGCGAGGGAGAAAAGGGAGAGGTGGCTTTCTCGCTCAGGCGGCTTGCCGCCGCTCTTTTGCTCTCCCTTTTCTCCCTGAATATCAGGGATTATTCTGCGTCATTGCTCGGCGTAACAGGGCGAAAGTCCTCCTGAACCCCTTCATTGAGGTCAAAGCACATGGTTTTTGCATCAGCAACCCAGAACCCACGCACCTTGTAGCGCTTGCCGGGAATCCAGTCCTCGCCAGTGACAGCGCGAAGCGGGTCAAGCAGATTCTTGTTGGAGATCGTAACAACACCTTTCTGTTCGCCTCTCGGCTTGGAGAACTTGAAGCCCTTCGGTTCGTTGCTCTTGCAGGAACGGATCGCAAATACCCTCGCTTTCGCATCCAGCAGACACAAAACAAAGGCGGGATAGCCCAAGTCCTCAAGCACTTTCTTTGTGAAAGTCACGCCATTCTGATTCAGGAACATATCCGGGTAGGCGTTGATGTTGGAGTCGATGGTTTCAAAGTTCAAAGCGGAAAAATCGAAGTTCATA
>SFIY01000059.1 GCA_004555205.1 Clostridiales bacterium | reverse complement strand
CACGGTTTGCAAGGGATGTGAGGGTGTCCTCATCCTTTGCGCCCATGGCCACATTCAGCATCAGTTCCTTCATGCTGACGGAGGGCTTGCGCTCCAGCGTGCGGGTCTCGGTCTTTTTGGATTTCGTGACGCCAACGGCGTCCACGATCACAAAATGATCCTTGTTCTCCGTGGCGGACGGCGTCACCTTCTGCAGATCGTCCTTGCCGAGGGTGCGGGTGCCTCGACCCTTCATCTGCTCAAAATAATTCCTGCTGCGAACATCACGCATGAAGATCAGGCACTCGATGGGCTTCACGTCCGTCCCGGTGGCGATCATGTCAACGGTAACGGCAATACGGGGATTATAATCGTTGCGGAAGGCGCTGAGAACAGTCTCCGGACGATCCGCCTGACAGGTGATCTTCTGGCAGAAGTCATTGCCCTCGCCAAACTCCTCCCGGACGATCTGAATGATATCATCCGCATGGCTGTCGGTCTTGGCGAAGATCAGCGTCTTGGGCACTTCGCGGCGATGCGGGAAAAGCTGCGTGAACAGGTTGTCCCGGAACGCTCGGATCACGGTACGGATCTGGCTGGGATTCACAACATCCCGATCCAGCTTTGCTGTGGTATAGATCAGGTCCTCGTCCATCTGCTTCCAGCGCTTGGCGCGGGTCAGGCGGTCCCGATACTCGATCTGCTGCTTGAGGATTGTCGCACCATTTTTCGTGACATCGGTCTCAATGAGGAAGATGTCCTCACCGACATTGACACCATCAATAATGGCCTGCTCGCGCGAATACTCGCTGACCACATTCTGGTTGAAAAAGGCAAAGGTACGCTTGTCCGGCGTAGCGGTCAGGCCAATGATGAAGGCGTCGAAATATTCCAGCACCTGATTCCAAACGTTATAGATCGACCGATGGCATTCATCGACGATGATGCAGTCGAAAAACTCCGGGGGAACCTTTTCGTTATAGACGACCTCTTTTGCGGCCTGTGTGTCGGCTCCGGCCTGCTCGAAGAAGGATTCTTCCTCTGCGGATTCATCCATTTCCTCACCCTTCAGGATGGAGTACATCCGCTGAATGGTGCTGATGCAGATCTGGATGTCATTGGGGATATAGGAGCTGTTCAGGCGGCGAACACCGTAAAGCTGGGCAAAGGAGCGGTTGTCGTCATTTGGCGTATAGGCAAGGAATTCCCGCTCCGCCTGCTCGCCCAGTGACTTGGTGTCCACGAGGAACAGGATGCGCTTCATCTTGCCAAACTTCAGCAGACGGTATGCTGCCGTGATTGCTGTGAAAGTCTTGCCTGCGCCGGTTGCCATCTGCACCAGCGCCTTGGGGCGATTATCCGCAAAGGAGGCGTCCAGATTCTGGATCGCTGTGATCTGGCATTTGCGGAATCCGGCGGTATCAAAGGCCGGAAAATGCTTCATGTTATTGCGGATCGTATCGCCCTTTGTGAGTAGGGCAAGCAGTGTTTCCGGCCTGTGGAAGGAAAACACGCGCCGGGAACGGTATTTGATATCAGCATAATCCGTAAAACGGGTAAGCTGCCCGGTGGCCTCATAGGCAAAGCGGATTTTATACTCGGTGGTTATATATTTGAAGGTGCTGTTGGCATAGCGTCCGGACTGCCCCTCGACCACAGTGATGTTCTCACCCAGCTCGTCCTTCTTCGCTTCAATCACACCAACGGGCTTCCCATCGACAAAAAGCGCATAGTCAACCGGCCCGGTGCTGGTGGGGTATTCCCTGACCGCAACGCCGAGTGACGCCATGGGATTCACTTTTTTCAGGTCCTGAACGACCCAGCCGGATTGCACAAGACGGGCGTCGATCAACTGCCGCGCTTTCTCCTCAGGCGTCATATTGCTTTCCCTCCGCATCGTCAGGCATAAACTCCACGATATCGTCCAACGTACAATCCAAAGCCCTGCATATCTTCTCTACGGACTCCAGCGATATATAAGCGTTCTTTTTGAGCCGTGTGGTGATGTTTGCGCTGTAACCGGCCTGCTGCTGCAGCTGCACCGCAGTCATATCCCGGTCAACCAGCAGATGGAACAATTTTTTATAGGATACGGCCATCACGCGCCTCCTTGCTCAGTTTTGCATTGCCAACAATTTCATTAATTATATCACGAAAATGTGAATCGCGCTACTGCCTTTGGATGATTTCCGGAGGCTTTTTTATTTTCCTCCGCTCAAATCGTTTCACCATCTCCAGTGGAAAGTGTGAGGAGGACATCAGGAGAAGAGTGGAGATGTGCAAGGTGTATCAATGTCTATTACAAAAATTCTCTATAGGCAATTTTTTAAGCCCTATAGAAAAGTTTAGCCTTTAACCCTGATACACCTTGCGCATGTCGCGCAAGCCCTGATGTCGCAGGCACTTTTCAGTTTTCCCCTGAAACGATTAGAAGGGTGGTGATCCCGTGACGCAGCGTATCCGTTCCCCCTGTGGCCGGGTAGGGCGGTTCTGCTCTCTGTGGCCTAGAAGCTACAAGACCGCCGCCCCCTCGCTTGCACGAAAAAACCGGTTCAAACAGGGAATTAACCCCACAATCATGATTGGAGGATAAAAACATGATCCACAGATTCATCTACCAGCAAAAGCCTGTCTATACTCAGGCTGATACCGCGCTGTTCTCTAAAGGCGACTTTACGTGTATCCGGCTGTACCTGACCAAGAAAGGCAAGCCCGTGGCGCTGTCGGAGGGCAACAGCGCGGCCCACTACAAGTGGAGGGTCCAGTACGGCTTCTCCTGTGTGGTTTTCAAAACCTATGAGGAGGCTGTCCGCTTCTGCCGTGAGCGCTTTTACGATCTGGACGGCAACCCCCTGAACGGAGGCCGCGCATGATCGACAAGAGCGTCCCCGGCGATCGAGCCATCCGGTACTGCCCGATTATCGATACCGACGATACCGGCAGGCACAAGGTCGCGTTAATCCCGGCGCTGTCAGACACGCAGCTGAAGCGTGACAGAAAGCCGTATCTGGAGGAAATCGTGCCTCACATCTTCCATCTCCGTGGTGGGGACGCAATCCGGGCCGAAATCTCCTGTCCCCGCTGTGGAGAGCGAATGGAGCACTACATCGATTACAACAAACAGGCTGTATATCTTTGCAGCCACT
>SFIY01000012.1 GCA_004555205.1 Clostridiales bacterium | reverse complement strand
CAGTTCGAACGTAGTGGGCATCATCACGCCCTGGCGCTGCTCACAGAAAACCCAAACGTTTTTGAAAGCAGCAATATCAGCACTATTAAAAGCCATTTTCTTATCTCCTTCCTTAGATGATGTGCTTGGCGGCCAGGATGCCGGCCAGCTTGTCGGTGGTAGCCTTATCAGCGCCCTCGAGCATCATGCCCGCGCCCTTCTGGGGGGGCGTGAAGGAGGTCAGAATGTTGGTGGGAGAACCGGCCAGACCGATGGTGCTCTTATCGATCAGGGGATGATCCTTCAGCGTCTCATAGGTCATGGTGACCAGGGGCTTGCTGTACGCCTCAAACGCGCCGCCTACGGACAGGTAGCGGGGCTCGTTCAGTTCCTTGATGCAGGTGATCATGCAGGGAGCCTTGACCTTGATGGTCATATAGCCGTCCTCCAGCATACGCTTGACGGTATAGGTATTGCCGTCCTTGGTGATCTCACCGGCATAGGTGACCTGGGGCAGATGCAGCTTTTCAGCGATCTGAGGACCAACCTGAGCGGTATCGCCGTCGATGGCCTGACGGCCGGCCAGAATGATGTCGTCATCCTCAATGCCGTAAGTATCAATAGCAGCAGCGATGATCTGGGAAGTGGCATAAGTGTCGGAGCCGCCGAACTCGCGGGCGGTAACCAGAACACCCTCGTCAACGCCCATAGCCATCAGCTCACGCAGCATACCCTCTGCGGGAGGAGGACCCATGGTGAAAGCCACGACCTTGCAGCCCAGCTCATCCTTCATGGCCAGAGCGGCCTCTACGGCGTTCATATCATCGGGGTTGATAATGGTCTGCATGGAAGCGCGGTCCAGGGTACCATCGGGATTCACGGCCACCTTACCGGAGGTATCGGGAACCTGCTTAACAGTAACTAAAATTTTCATTTTTGCCTTACCTCCTTATTACTTAACGCCCAGGTTGCTGGAAATGACCATGCGCTGGACCTCGGAAGTGCCTTCGTAGATCTCAGTGATCTTGGCATCACGCATCATGCGCTCAACGGGATATTCACGGGTGTAACCGTAACCACCGAACAACTGAACGGCACGGCGGGTTACATCGGAAGCAGACTCAGCAGCAAACAGCTTGGCCATAGCAGCGTCCATGCTGTACTTCTCGTGGTTCTGCTTCTTCATAGCAGCAGAGTAGACCAGGAACTGTGCGGCCTGCATACGAGTATGCATGTCAGCCAGCTGGAACTGCGTGTTCTGGAACTGGGAGATGCGCTTACCGAACTGAACACGCTCCTTGGTGTACTTGATGGCCTCTTCAACAGCGCCTTCGCCCAGACCCAGAGCCTGCGCAGCGATACCGATACGGCCGCCGTCCAGCGTCTTCATGGCGATCTTGAAGCCATCGCCCTTCTTGCCGAGCATACGATCCTTGGGAATGACGCAATCCTCGAAAATCAGGTCGCAGGTAGAGCTGCCGCGAATACCCATCTTCTTCTCGTGCTTACCCTGAGAGAAACCGGGATCGCTGGACTCAACGATGAAGGCAGAAATCTCCTTCATGGAACGACCGCGCTTGTCAGTGACCTTGCCGGTAACGGCGATGACAACGAAAACATCAGCAACATTACCGTTCGTGATGAAGCACTTGGAACCGTTCAGGATGTAGTTCTCGCCGGACTCATCCAAAACAGCGACGGTCTGCTGACCCTGTGCATCGGTACCGGCGCCGGGCTCGGTCAGACCGAAAGCACCGATCTTCTTGCCGGAGCACAGATCAGGCAGGTACTTCTTCTTCTGCTCCTCGGTGCCGTTCTCAAAAATGGGAGCGCAGCACAGGGAGGTATGAGCGGAAACGATAACTGCGGTGGTACCGCAGACCTTGGCCAGTTCCTCAACGCACATTGCATAGCTGAGGACGTCGCCGCCGGCGCCGCCGTACTCCTTAGGGAAGTAAATACCCATCATACCCAGCTTAGCCATCTTCTCGACGGTTTCCATGGGGAAACGCTCTTCTTCATCGATTTCGGCGGCCAGGGGCTTTACTTCGTTCTCTGCAAATTCGCGGTACATCTTGCGAACGAGCAGCTGTTCCTTAGTCAGATGGAAATCCATACTCTTTTCTCCTTTACAGATTTTTACTTGTTGTAATTGAAGAAGCCCTCACCGGTCTTCATGCCCAACTTACCGGCGCGGACCATCTTACGGATCAGCACGTTTGCGCGATACTTGCTATCGTGGGTCTCATTGTACAGCACATCCATGATGTTCAGCACGATATCCCAACCGATCAGGTCGCCCAGATGCAGGGGGCCCATGGGGTGATTGCAGCCCAGCTGCATAGCAATATCAATATCTTCTGCGGAAGCAACGCCTTCCTGCAGAACGCAAACGCCTTCGTTGCAGTACGGAATCAGGATCTTGTTGACCACAAAGCCGGGAGCCTCGTTGACCACAACGGGCGTCTTGCCGATCTCGATGGACAGATTCTTGATTTCTTCAACCAGCTCAGCGGGCGTGTTACCGCCGGCAATGACCTCCACCAGCTTCATAGCGGGCACGGGGTTAAAGAAGTGCATACCGATCAGGTTGTGCTTCAGACCGGCAGCCATTTCGGTGATAGACAGAGAAGAGGTGTTGGAAGCAAAGATGGTCTCTTCCTTGCAGATAGCGTCCAGCTTGCCCAGCAGTTCCTTCTTAACAGCCATGTTCTCGGCAACGCACTCGATGACCAGATCGGCATCGGCAGCGGCCTCAAACTCCTCGACCAGCACGCGGCTCATCAGATCGTCAGCGGCTTCCTGCGTCATCTTGCCGCGAGCGACCTTCTTGTTCAGAGAGGCAGCCAGCTTATCTCTGTGACGCTGTGCGCTTGCCACGCTGGATGCATACATCAGAGCGGTGTGGCCCTTTGCTGCAAACACCTGTGCGATACCGCTGCCCATGGTTCCTGCGCCAAAAACTGCTACTTTCATGTTTTTTCCTCCTAAATCTAATTTTGGATATGAAATGCTGTTTTTTAATCATCAGGCTTGCGCCTGTTAATTACAAATTACTTGTTCTGGTAAGGCTCGTGCTTACGCTTCTCCAAAAAAGCGCCCATGCCTTCCTTCTGATCGGCGGTCTCGAAGCAGCTGCCGAACAGCTTTTCTTCCATGACGATCGCGCGGTCCATATCGACCTGCAATCCCTCATTGATGGCCTTCTTGCAAGCGCGTACCGCAATAGGCGCATTCTTTGCAATGGTGGCTGCCAGCTTCTCAGCGGCGTCCATCAGCTCTTCCAAGGGGTATACTGCGTTGACCAAACCGATGCGCAGCGCCTCGTCTGCCTTGATGTTCTTGGCGGCGTAGATCAACTGCTTGGCCATACCGGGGCCGACCAGACGGGCCAAACGCTGGGTACCGCCAAAGCCAGGGGTAATGCCCAGACCGGTTTCAGGCTGGCCGAATACGGCCGTATCGGAGCAGATGCGGATATCGCAGCTCATGCTCAATTCGCAGCCGCCGCCCAGTGCAAAACCGTTGATGGCTGCAATCGTGGGAATGGGCATGGTTTCCAGCTTGCGGAACACATCGTTGCCCTTCTTGCCGAAGGCTTCGCCTTCCGCCTTCGTCAGCGTGCTCATCTCTCCGATATCGGCGCCGGCTACAAAAGCCTTCTCGCCTGCGCCGGTCAGCACCAGAGCATAGATATCTTCGTCTGCGTTGACCAGATCCACCAGTTCGTTCAGATCCTCCAACACCTCGGAATTAAGGGCGTTGAGAGCCTTGGGACGGTTGATCGTAGCAACAGCAATGTGGCCTTTCTTTTCTAACAAAACGTTCGTCATGTTAGCTCCTCCTTACTCCTTGGTCCGCCGCAGACAAGCGCATCTGTTTGCGGCGGCCTTTCGGGGCATCGCCTTATTCGCTTTATCACTAAAGATTGCTAAAGACAAGTCCCCGCATATATTTCACATTATAGTATATTGTTTAAATTTTATCAACCCCTTGCCACTCCCCTTTTTGTTTTTTTATCACATTTCACAAAAGCAAAAGGCGATATTTGCACATTTTTTGAAGCTGCTAAAGCATCTTCCTCCGCCTGTTTTGTTTAAAAACGCAAAAATGAAAAAAATATTTACAGATTGTATTATTTTGTGGTATAAAAGGAGCAGTGTTTTTCGCAATCATCTACCCTTTTTCAGGAGGACTCGCGCCATGCGTATGCGTAAGAAAAAGAATTTACACCCCCGTATGGAGGTTTGTCAGGCATATTGGATCACTGAACCTGCCGCTCTTGCCGGTCATTGGCATGATTTAATGCCCCAAGCCAAGGCGCTTCATGTTGAGCTCGGCTGCGGTAAGGGTCGTTTTACTGTAGAAACAGCAAAAAGTGAACCGGATGTGTTGCTGATCGCCGTGGAAAAGGTGCCGGATGCCATGGTGGTGGCGATGGAACGCGCCAAAAGCGAAGGACTGCACAATGTCTATTTCGTGGTCGGCAATGCTGCCGATCTGCCGACAATGTTTGCCGCCGAAGAAGTGGACCGCATTTACATCAACTTCTGCGACCCCTGGCCCAAGAGCAATCAGAAGAAGCGCCGCCTGACCCACGGCAATTTCCTGAAGCAGTACCGAAAGGTGCTGAAAATGGGCGGTCAAATCCACTTTAAGAGTGATAATGATAAGCTGTTTGCGTTCTCTGTGGAAGAAATCCCGCAGTATGGCTTTTCTCTGTCTGAGGTGACCTGCGATCTGCACGCCAACGGTCCCGTAGGCGTGATGACGGACTACGAGGTAAAATTCTTTGCAGAGGGCAAAAATATCAACCGCTGCGTGGCCACCATGGAGGACTGGACGGAGCACTCCGAGGCAGAGGAATAACCTCTCCATATACAACAATGCACCCCTGCATCCAAAATCGGATGCAGGGGTGTGCTTATACCGCGGCAATATATCCCGCGCACAGCATGAATTGTCCCGCAAAGTACAGCCGCCAGCGCCGCCATACCGCTCCGGTGCTACGATAAGGCACACCGCCAGCGTCAGGGTCAGGGTGATCTTCAAGGCTGTGGCAGCTTTAAATCTATATTGTTTCTCCTGCCGGATATACAGCAGAGCATAGGGCAAAGGGGAGCTAAAGAAACTGCATGGCGCTCTCCTTTTATTTCTCCTTATTTCTCCGCAAAATACTCCGCTCCGGCACCGCACAGCGGGCATTTGTAATCCTCCGGCAGGGCGTCTCCCTCATACACATAGCCGCACACTTTGCACACAAATTGCTTTTTCTTCTCTGCCGCTTCCGCCGCCGGGACAGTCTTCACATCCTTGGCCAGCACCGCCGCCAGCCGCTCCAACTGCAATGTCTGATCCTCCTGCAGCGCAGAGCGGATGGTGAAAGTATCCTCCACCTGGTCCCAACCCTTGAGTCCCTGCAAAATCTTCTGCATTTCCCGTCCGCTGGTCGGTGCCCAGGATCCGTTCTCCAACAGGGCCACCTTCCGATTCTGCAGGCCGTGGGCGGCAATGTCCCGCAGCAGCTCCTCCATGGTAATGAACACCCCTGCGTTGTAGGTCGGTGCGGCAAACACCAGATGGCTGTACCGGAACGCCGCCGAGAGAACATAGGACGACGGCGTCACGGAGGTGTCGAACATCTGTGCCTTGATTCCCTGCTCCGCCAGCCGGCATGCCAGAATATTCGCGGCACATTCCGTGTCGCTGTAAACGGAGGCATAGGCAATCATCACGCCCCGCACCTCCGGCTCATACCGGCTCCACAGGTCATGCTTGCCTAAAATATACCCCAGTTCCTTTCTCCACACAAAGCCATGCAGGGGCAGAATCATCCGGATTTCCAGCCCCGCTGCCTTCTGAAGCACCACCTGCACCTGAGAGCCGTACTTACCTACTATATTGGTATAGTACCGGCGGCATTCATCCAGATAATCCCGGTCAAAGTCCACCTCGTCGGCAAAGAGCCGCCCGTTCAGCGCACCGAAGCATCCAAAGGCATCCGCCGACAGCAGCAGCTTATCCGTTTGATCGTAAGTCATCATTACCTCCGGCCAGTGTACCATGGGAGCCATGACAAACTGCAGGGTGTGCTTGCCGGTGCAGAGGGTGTCCCCCTCCTTGCACACCCGGATGCGATCGTCGTAGGCGTGGCCGAAGAACTGCCCGATCATGGTCTTGGCCATGGCGGAGCACAGGATCTGCACCTCCGGGAATCGCAGCACCAGATCCTCCAGCTCGGCGGTGTGATCCGGCTCCATGTGGTGCACCACAATGTAGTCCAGTGCGCGTCCGTTCAGGGTGTGCATCAGATTCTCCCGGAACTGCCGGATCACCTGCGAATCCACCGTGTCAAACAGCACGGTTTTCTCATCCGACAGCAGATAGCTGTTATAGGAAACGCCATCCGGCACACCGAATACACCCTCAAACACCGCCAGGCGGCGGCTGTCCGCGCCGATCCATGTGTAATCCTCGTTGACTTTTCTCACGCAATACATCTGTATACCCTCCTGTTTCCGAATGTTTTTTCTGATTATACTGCTTTTTTTCCGCAATGTACAGCACAAAAAAGATGCAGCCCGTGGGCTGCATCTTTCGCTGAGAATTTAGGCCTTCTTGGCGATCTCGCACAGGGCGGAGAACGCAACGGCGTCATTGATAGCCATCTCGGAGAGCATCTTGCGATTGATCTCGATACCGGCGACCTTCAGACCGTGCATGAAGGTGGAATAGTTCATACCGTTCAGCTTGCAGGCAGCGCTGATGCGGGTGATCCACAACTGACGGAAATCTCTCTTCTTCAGACGACGGCCAATGTAAGCATAGGTCAGGGACTTCATAACCTGCTCGTTAGCCATCTTGAAGTGCTTGGACTTAGCACCCCAATAACCCTTGGCCAGCTTCAGGGTCTTATTTCTTCTCTTACGCGCCATCATTGCGCCTTTTACTCTTGCCATATCTTATTGCCTCCTATTCTAACGGTTCCGACTCTTATTTGTAAGGGATCATCTTGCGGACGGTTGCCTCGTTGGTGCAATCCGCATAGGTGGAGCTGCGCAGACGACGGCCGCGCTTGGTGTCCTTCTTGGTCAGGATGTGGCTCTTGAAAGCGTGTGCTCTCTTGACCTTGCCGGATTTCGTCAGATTGAAGCGCTTCTTGGCGCCGCTGTGGGTCTTCAGTTTAGGCATAATGTTACTCCTTCCGTATGTTTCCTTGCTGATGCTAAAGAAATACTTGTTTACTTACCAGCCTTGGGGGACAGGAAAATTGACATATTCCGGCCCTCCATCTTGGCTGCCTTATCCAATGTTGCTGCTTCGGCGCACTGCTCGGCAAACTTGTTCAGCAGACCGCGGCCGATTTCCGTATGGGCCATTTCACGGCCACGGAACCGAACGGAAACCTTAACTCGGTTGCCGTCTGCCAGGAATTTCTGCGCATTTTTCAGCTTGGTGTTAAAGTCACCCACATCAATGCCGGGGGACATACGAATCTCTTTGATCTCCACCACATGCTGATTCTTTCTGGCTTCCTTTTCTCGCTTGCTCTGCTCGAAACGGTATTTGCCGTAATTCATGAGCTTGCAGACAGGCGGCACCGCCTGCGGAGAAATCTTTACCAGATCCAAACCGCGCTCCTCTGCAATATCCAGAGCTTCCTCAGACGACATGATACCCAGCTGCTCACCGGTTTCACCGATCAGACGGATCTCCTTATCGCGGATCTCTTCGTTCACTTGATGCACTACTTTGCTAATAACCGAAGCACCTCCATTCCAAAATAAAAACGCGAATGCACACAGCATCCGCGCAACAATTCAAAACCCCTTTCAGGGTTATCCTTTCGCTGTTGACCTCTTTGCCGTTCGCTGGAGGTGAGGCGGATGCACCGACCTTCTTTGTTTTCACTCGAACATTGTACCCTACTCTCCCCTATTTGTCAACAACTATTTCTCAATATTTTTATTTATTTTTTGCATAGCTTTTTGGCTTTTGGTTACACTACATCCGTACGCTAAAGTACAGAAGGAGGTGTCCGATATGGACAACAAGAATTTCAATAACCAGAACACCAACAAGAACACCAACAACAAGGACAATCAGAACACCAACAAGAATACCAATAAGAACAATCAGAACACCAACAAGAACAACCAGTGCCGCTGACATGGCGGACAGCAAAAGAGGTGCACGGGTCCGTTTCCGTGCACCTCTTTTATATAAGAACTCAAATTAAGAACTCATTGGCGCAGTGACACGGGATATGTGCCGTTGTCATGGAGGCGCTTCAACTCAGCGGCTACATGCAGGCGATCCTCGTGATATGTCATGCCAAACCAGCGGTCAGCCGAGTGCAGCACGGATACCTGCAGCGTTCCTTTTTTTACCAGCTCGCCCACCATATTGGGCAGCAGACATTCGGCCTTAATATCATCAGCCGCTATTTGATAGAGAAATTCCCGGAAGTAACGCTCCAGTTCATCGAAAATAGACGGAACAAATCCCCAAAAGTTCATAGACACCACGGTTTCCGGCGCCAACTCGTTATGAGCGCCGTCTGCCACATCGGCAATTGAGCCATCGGCAAACAGCCGGATTTTCAGCGTTTCTTTGATGCTGCTCAGGCAGCCGTCCTTGACACGGCATACGCCGCGGGATACCGTGCCGTTAATGCTGACGGTGTTTTTCAGCTCATAGCCCACCATGGCGGCCTTGCCGGCCTCCGGCAAGCGGCACAGCTCTTCATACATGGCACGGTAGGCGTCCACGCCGTAATAGTCATCGGCATTGATGACGCAGAAGGGCTCTTTTACATAGGCGCGGGCACAAAGAACGGCGTGTGTTGTGCCGAAAGGCTTTGTGCGCTCGGCCGGAATGGTATAAAAGGCAGGAACACTGGTAAAATCCTGAAAAGCGTAGCAAACTTCAACCGGCTCGCCGCTGCGTGTCGTCCTCTTACACAACCGGTCACCGCAAAGGTTTTTCATCATATCCAGCATGTCAGGCTTGATGATAAACACCACTTTTGTAAATCCGGCCCGAATCGCATCATAAATGGAATACTCCATCAAAATCTCACCGTTGGGCCCTACACCATCTACCTGTTTATTTCCGCCGTAACGGGAACCGAGTCCCGCGGCCATGATGACAAGTGCAGCTTTCATGCTCTGTTTCCTCCTCGTTTTACACAACCTGCGTAAATTCTTCAAACAGTGTAACATGATTCTCCCGCCAATTCAACTTAAAATCGCCATACTGCTGCTCAGGCCACTCCCTTTTTATAATGGATTCGTTTTGAATTTACAAAATTCACAGATAAATTACAAATTTTACTGGCATTTGTCGAAAGATAGTATTATAATAATTAAGTCTGTTTTATGATTACAAGAAAGGAACCTGCTATGGATTCTCAATATATCCCTCGCAGAGGCGACCATTCGGAGGAGGCAAGACCCCGCAGACGGCTGCGCCGCACATTTCTGGACCGATTCGGTATCGTTGCATTGCTCATCCTGCTGATTGCAAGTGCCGTCTTGGTTCTGCAGCTCCGCGCTACGCAAATGCTGTCGAGCACCTGGCTGTATATCGCCATCGGCGTGCTCGCCTTGTTCAATATGCTTCACATGATCGTGCAGCTCCCCCTGCGCCGTAATAAACTGGGAAAGCTGCTTTGCGGCCTTGTGGCCATTGGCCTGTCAGCCATCATGCTGTATGCGTCCATTGCCACCGGTTCCGTGCAAAGTGCCCTCGCTAAAATCAGCGGTATGCTGACGGAAAAGGAAATTACCGCCGTGATCGTGCTGAAGGACGACCCGGCACAAACGATCAACGATGCTGCCGACTATACCTTCGGCTATCCGGAGAGTACAGACAGCAGCATCATGCAGGATCTGTGCGATCAAATCACGCAGCAAGTCGGCGATCCGATCCGGACGGTATCCTATACGTCTTCCACCGCGTTAGCCGATGCGCTTTACAGCGGCGAAGCAGGCGCAATCCTGTTGAACAAGAGCTATATCTCCGTACTGGAAAAAAGCGACCTGTACAAGTCGTTTTCTGACGAGACCCGTATTCTTTGCGAATATACTGCAGAACGGCAAATTGTCAAATCCGGCGCAAAGAAACTGGATGTAACTAAGCCTTTTGTGGTTTACTGCAGCGGTATTGATGCCCGCCAAAGCGATATTAACGCCAAAAGCCTGAGTGATGTCAATATTCTGGCTGTGATCAATCCGCAGACGCATGAAATTCTGTTGGTCAATACGCCCCGCGACTATTATCTTCCGCTCAGCTTTAACGGCGAAATGGACAAGCTGACTCATGCCGGCATTTACGGTATTGACGAGTCCATGCATGTCCTTTCCGACCTGTACGGCGTCGATGTCTCCTATTATGTTCGCGTAAATTTCAACGGTCTGGTCAACATTGTGGACGCTTTAGGCGGTATTGATGTGGATTCCGAGAATGCATTTACCACCAGAATGATGGATATTCCCGATGAGACCGGCGAGGGATTCTACAAAGATTCCTACACCTTTACGGAAGGCACCAATCACCTGGATGGGCGCGCTGCACTGGCCTTTTCACGCGAGCGCTACTCTTTTGCCTCCGGTGACATTCAGCGCGGTAAAAACCAGATGGCCGTCATCAAGGCCATTGTCAATAAGGCAACTTCTCCCTCTGTTTTGTCTCATTATCAGGAACTACTCAAGGCTGTTTCTGACGCCTTTATCACCAATCTTTCATACGATGATATGGCGGCTTTGGTTAAAATGCAGCAAAAGGATATGAGCGGTTGGCACATGACAAGCTATACCGTTTCCGGCCAGAGCGGCGAAGAAGATACCTACAGCGGCGATTATGCCTACGTCATGTATCCTGACACCGAATTGATAGAAGAAGCAAAAACGATGATCCGGCAAACGATGGGTAATCGTTGACGGTCTTTATTTCTGATTTTTCCATTGAAAGGAGTTTATTATATGGTTTCACATGTCTATTCCGAAAAACAGAACCCGGGTGAAATAAATACATCCAAGCTGTATCGCACACGGGTAGATCTCTTTGGCTTTATTGCCATGATCTTACTGCTTGTGTGCAGTATGGCGCTGTTCATCCAGTTGATGGCAACCGGTATGCTTACCGATTTGTGGGCCGTTCTTACGATGGTTGTTCTTGTTGTCATTAACGCCGCTCATGTTATCGTGCAGCTTCCCCTGCGCTATAACAAGATCGGCAAATTGGTCTGCGGTATATTGGCAGTGATAATCTCTGCCGTCATGATTTTCGGACTGATCGCTACCGGCTCTGTTAAAAACATGATTGCCAAAATCAGCGGTAAGCTGATTGAAAAAGAGGTCACCGCCGTCATAGTCATGGAGGATGACCCCGCTCTGACGCTTGGCACTGCCGGCGATTATGTATTTGGCTATCTGAATAACGCAGACGAAGAATTGACAGAGGGAATGCTCAATGAAATGGCCAATGACTTGGGGCATCAGGTAAAAACGGTCGGCTATGACTCGACCACAACTTTGGTGGACGCCCTTTATGACGACGAAGTCGGGGCAATCATCTTAAATGAAGGTTACATACCCGTACTGGAAAATACGGATGAATATGCCGACTTCTCCAGCCAGACGCGTATTATCTATGAATACTCCGTAGAGCGTGAAATTGACAACCCCTCCCTGACCAATATTGATCTCTCGCGGCCGTTCGTGGTTTACTGCAGCGGTATTGATGCCCGCGACAGCGATGTAAACATCAAGAGCAAGAGCGATGTAAACATCCTGGCTGTAATTAATCCGCAAACACATCAGATTTTGCTGATTAATACGCCCCGCGACTACTATCTGCCTCTTGCTTTTAACGGCGAATTGGATAAATTGACCCACGCAGGTCTTTACGGTATCAATGAATCCATGAATGTGCTGGGTAATCTGTATGGCGTGGACGTTGCGTATTATGTCCGCGTGAACTTCGACGGCCTGGTGGATATTGTCGATGCTTTGGGCGGTATTGACGTCATGTCTGAATATGAATTTACCTCCAAGAGAATGGAAATTCCCAATGAAGACGGTACAGGCTATTACTTTGACTCTTATTCCTTCTCAGAAGGTATGAATCATCTGGACGGACGCGCCGCTCTGGCATTCTCCCGCGAGCGTTATTCCTTTGCTGCCGGCGACATTCAGCGCGGTAAAAACCAGATGGCAGTCATTAAGGCTATTGTCAATAAAGCTACCTCTTCCTCTGCGCTTTCCAATTACCAGAAGGTGCTCAATGCTGTATCCGATGCGTTTATCACCAATATGTCCTACGACGACATTGCCGGCTTGGTTAAGCTGCAGCAGAAAAACATGACCGGTTGGAACATCACGTCTTATTCCGTCTACGGTGATGGCGGAATCGATTATACATACAGCGGCGGTGACGCTTATGTCATGTATCCCGACTACGACCTTGTCAATAATGCCCAGAATTTAATTCAGGCTGTTTTCAACGGTGAAGTTCCTCAGGTTCCCGAAGACTGATGCAAGCTGCCCGGTTTTTCCGGGCAGCTTGATTCTCTGCATTACTTTTATTAGGAGCGATTCTTTTATGACAAAATCCCAAAAAATGGTTGGACATCTGTTTGCCATCTTCACGATTGTGGTTTGGGGCAGCTGCTTTGTTTTGACCAAGAATTTACTGAATGCCGGCTTTACCGCCATTCAAATTATTCCCCTGCGTATGGGGCTTGCCTATTTGACCCTGTTGGTGCTTCGCCCTAAATTTATGAAGCTGTCCTTAAAAGACGAGCTGACCTTCGTTCTGATCGGCATTATGGGCGGCAGTTTTTATTTCTTCCTGCAAAATACCGCCCTGTCCCACACCTATGCCGCCAATGTGAGCATCATCGTGGCACTCTCCCCTATTTTGACCGTGATTCTGGCACAGTTTTTCTCCCGCAGCAATGAAAGACTGGGGAAATTCGTTTACATCGGCGCGCTGATCGCCATGGCAGGCGTTGTTCTGGTGGTGCTTAACGGCACATTGAGCTTCCATCTCAGCCCCGTGGGCGATCTGCTTGCATTGGCTGCCGCTTTGGCATGGGCCGTCTATTCGATTCTGATTAAAAAGTACACGGAAGTCTATGACAACTTTATTGTCACCCGCCGTGTGTTCCTTTGGGCCTTTATTACGGCAGTTCCTCTGATGCTGCTGACAGACGGTATGCCCGATTTGGCGCCGCTGTTTACCCAGCCGCCTGTACTGATCTCCTGGCTGTTCCTGGGTGTTTTCGGCAATGCCGTTTGCTTCGCTGTCTGGAACATCGCCTTTCAGCGTCTGGGTGTGGTGGTCACCAACAACTACCTCTACGCTTCCCCGTTCGTGACCGTCTTTGTGGGCTGGCTGCTGTTGGATGAGCCGATCTCCCTTATGAGCATTATCGGGGCCGTACTGATTACGGCCGGCGTCATCTTTGCCTACAAGCAAGATAAACCGAAAATCGAGGAGTAATGAAAAAATCGACGCTTCAATCGTCGATTTTTTATTCGGTAAATCGTTCAAATCCTCAAGTCGCAGGAAAGGCTCATGGCGGCGCGGCCGCCGATCAGCACCGACGGTTCGCCGTTTTTCACCGTCAAGCGGCTGCGGATTTCAGAGGGCCGGTGCATATGCTCACCTTGTATAAAGACGTTTTCCTCGTCCTCCCTGACAACGCCGTACCCGGAAAGGTAGTAGGTCAGCGCGCCGTTGCTGGTACCCGTGGCGCACTCCTCGGGAATATCATACAGCGGTGCAAAGTTGCTGCAATAGGCCGTACAATCATCGCCAAGGCAGAACATATGGACGCCTGTGCAGTCGTAACGGCGCGAAAGCTCCGTGACCAACGGCTCATTTTGCACGGCACGCAGCAGCGTATCATGGTCTTTGACAGGCATCATAATATCCGCCAAACCCGTAGACACAATTTTAGGTTCCATGCCGTCGGGCTTATCCGAAATCTCCAGTCCGTAAGCACTGTAAAGCTCATCCACCCCACAGCTATCCAGCGTACGCAGAATTTGAGGCGGCGCCATTTCCATCCATACAGTATCGCCGGATACCTCGATTGACAGCTCCGCCGCCTTGGTATGGGCTGTGTGGATGCCGTCGCCGATCTTATTGAGCTGCCGCAGAAGGACAAAACAGGCAATCGTAGCGTGG
The DNA here is from genome assembly GCA_004555205.1 of Clostridiales bacterium. Taxonomy (GTDB): domain Bacteria; phylum Bacillota; class Clostridia; order Oscillospirales; family Oscillospiraceae; genus Vescimonas. Next base: position 57,254 of record SFIY01000012.1, on the reverse strand, counting down.
CCGCACAGATCCACTTCACCGGCAGGTGTAAAATAACGCAGCGTGACGCTGCCATCGCTTTCGACGCGAACAAATGCCGTTTCCGAATGTTTGAACTCACCTGCAATCTGCTGCATAAGCGCATCACTCAACTCGCGGTCCGGCAGGACCACACCGGCTTGATTGCCGCCGAAAATTTGCGCAGAAAACGCGTCCATTACATATGCTTCCATACCTATCCCTCCTTTATCCCGCATTATACATGATTTTCCTGTCATTCGCAAGCAGGCATTTGACTCCCGCTCTATGGTATGCTATACTATAAAAAATATAGAAAGGATCTTTTTCTGAAAAAATGCAGGAATCACGCGGTTTATTCGCACAATTTGCAAAATTTTCCTCCGCCACCATCGCCTCATTGATGGTGTTTTCTCTTTATTCCATTGTCGACGGCCTGTTTGTGGCCCGCGGCATCGGAGAGTATGCCATGAGCGCTGTCAATCTCGCCGTTCCCTTTTTAAATGTCCTTTTCTCGATTGCCGTGCTGTTTGCCGTGGGTACATCCACGATCATCGCCATCTATCTGGGTCAGGGCAAGGGCGAAAGCGCCAACTCCCTGTTCTCGCAGAATTTAGCATTGCTGGTTGTTATCGGTCTTGCCATTTCGGCGGCTGTATTTCTCTTCCCCCAACCATTTGCCCAGCTATTAGGTGCCAAGGATGTGACGCTTTCCTACGCGACGGACTACTTAAAGGGCTTGGCGCCCTTCGCCGTGTGTTTTATCGTATCCTACAACATGGAGGTTTTGGTCAAAACTGACGGCTATCCCCATTTGGCCATCATCACAGTCTTGATCGGATGCCTGACCAACTGTGTACTGGATTATGTGATGATCTTTATCTGGAACTGGGGTACATGGGGCGCCGCGTTTGCCACCGGTTTATCCCAGTTTTTGACCTGTATCATCTATCTGGCGCACTTTTTGGGGCGCAAAAGCACATTCCATCTGGTGCGCTTTCGTATGGACTGGCGAATCTATCGCCGTTTGATCCCAATTGGCATAGCCGACGGCGTGACGGAGCTGTGCAACGGTCTGATGATCTTCCTGTTCAACCACACCATCCTGCGCTGTATCGGGCAGGACGGTCTGGTCAGCTATACCATCATCGCCTACACCAATACATTGATTATCAATATCATGTTGGGCGTTTCCCAGGGTACGCAGCCTTTGGTCAGCTATCAATACGGTAAGGGCGAGCGAAATAATTACATCAAACTCTTGCGATACGGTTTAACCACCGTTGCCTGTGTCGCCGTTATCGGGTTTGGCCTGCTCTACCTCTTAGCGCCGCAACTGGTGCAGGCTTTCCTCGGCACTGACAGTCCCGCTTTGAACGCGTATTCCGTGGGCGCCTTCCATCGTTACAGTCTTTGCTATCTGCTGCTGGGCTTCAACATTATGATCGGCGGATTTTTGACGGCCGTGGAACGCCCCAAACCCGCCATTGCCATCTCTACCGGACGCGGTCTGTTGATACAAGGCAGCTGCTTACTTGCTTTGGCAGCCATCTTTGGCGGCGACAGCATTTGGTTTGCACCGGTGATCTCTGAGGCGATTTGTCTTGCGGCGGCGATACTGTTTTTACGGGCGTTTAAAAAGAACAATGGATAGTCCAACCTAAAAATATCCGCGTGACTTACTCACGCGGATATTTTTTTATTGTAAGTAAAGCGGAATGCTTACTTCAGTCGCTTCTGCAGCCAATCCTTGCCGTCCACAAAGCGGCTGACGATAAACGACACCACATAGTCCCCTGCTGCATTGACCATGGTAGCGGGAGGGTCTACCAAGTTGCCCAGTGCAATGGCAATGGGATAGGCAATGGCCAACTGGTCCGGGAAAAAGATGGTGCAGATGACAAGCTCTCCCGTACCGCCGCCGCCGGGAATGCCGGACATGGCCACAGAGGAAAACACCGCCACAATGATCGCAAGGATCGCCCGTCCGGTGTCAAAGTCCTGACCGAAAATGCCGAACAGAAACGCTACCTTGATGATGGCTGACATGGCGGAGCCGTCCATGTGCATGGTGGCGCCCAAGGGCAGCACAATATCGCTGACATCCTTACTGATGCCGGATTCCTGCGATACTTCAATGTTGGTGGGAATGGTGGCCACACTGGAACAGCTTCCAAATGACATGGCGGCCGGGCGGAACAGTTTGCTGAACATCAGCTTCGCTGCTCCCCTGCCTCCGCCAAATCGGGCATAAATGGGAAAGAAGGTAAACATATAGGCAAAGCTCATCACATAGTAGACGATCAGTGTGCGGCTGTAATCGCCGATGAGTTCCGGCCCATACACGGCTACCAGCGAGGCAAAAAAGCCGAAGAAGCCGATGGGGGCATAATATGTAATGATCTTGACGGTCTTCATAATGCAATTGGTGATGTCATCCATCAGCTTTGCCGTCTTGGTTTCCGGTCCGCCTGCCATCTGCACGCCAAAGCCAAACAGGACGGCCGCCACAATCAAAGGCAAAATAGCGCGGCGGCTGAACAGCTCCGTAAAGTCAGGCTTGGTAAAGAAATTGACGATCATATCGGTCACGCCCAATGTTTCTCCGATTTCACCCTCTGTGACGGTATACTGTCCGCTGACCAGCGGAAAAATCCGACAGACGATGTACATAAGTACGCCGGCAATCGCGGCAGTAGATAAAAAAGTCACTATCGTACTGCCCATCAACTTGCCGGCGCGCTTCACATTCTTCATGTTAGCGATGGCCGATGAGATGGAAAAGAACACCATGGGAACCACTACACAGAACATCATGTTCACGAATAATGTGCCGAGAAACGCCAGATTACCGGCAAAATCAGGCCGGAGCGCACCGACAATACAGCCCAGGACAATGCCTGAGAGCATAAGTAAAATGAAACGGTTACTCCTCAGAAAGGTTTTCATAGAGATTCCTCCTCCTATTTCTATACCTTCCATTCTATGCTTGACAGGCACTATCCGTTAAAAGAGCACAAAAAAATTCCGACCCGTAAGAGTCGGAATTTTTTATGCAGATCAATCAGTCGATCATGGACTTCAGGTTCTCGGCAACAGTGATGGGAGCAGCGGTTGCAGCCTTCACCTGCTCGACGGTGAACTCGGGGTTGATCTCGGTCATGAGCAGACCGTTCTCGGTAACTTCCAGAACGCACATCTCCGTGATGATCTTATTCACGCAGTGAGAAGCGGTCAGGGGCAGACGGCACTTCTCGAAGATCTTGGGGTTGCCCTTGGCGGTATGCTCCATGCAGACGATGCAGTTACGGGCACCGACGCACAGATCCATTGCGCCGCCCATGCCGGGCATCTTCTTGCCGGGAATGATCCAGTTGGCCAGATTGCCCTGTGCGTCAACTTCCAGAGCGCCCAGGAAGCAAGCATCCACATGGCCGCCGCGGATCAGACCGAAGTTGGTAGCGGAATCAATAAATCCGCCGCCGAATGCCACGGAAGAGGGAGAACCACCGGCGTCAACAACGTGGTAGGGATCATAGTTTGCATCGCCCTCTTTGGGGGAGGTGCCGGCGCTGACGATACCCAGCTCAGCGTGGATGATCAGCTCAACACCCTCAGGCAGGTAGCCGGGAATCAGAGTGGGCAGGCCAATACCCAGGTTAACGACGTCGCCATTCTTCAGTTCCTTGGCGCAGCGCTTTGCAATAAAGCCTTTGATTTCGGACTTTTCCATTACTTTCTGTCTCCTTCCACGATGTAGTCAACGCACATACCGTAGGTATGCACATTCTCGGGCTCGATCTCACCAACGGGGACGATGTACTCGCACTCAGCGATGACAACGTCAGCGGCGGTGGCCATCACGGGGTTAAAGTTACGCATGGTGCCCTTGTACCAGCAGTTACCCATTTCATCGCACTTGTAAGCGCCCAGCAGAGCGAAATCAGCGTGGATGGGCTTCATCAGCAGGTATTCCTTGCCGTCGATGGTCTGCTTACCCATGCAGAAGGGGCTGTCCTCGATCAGGGTGTCCACACCCACGGGGGTCAGCACGCCGCCCAGACCGGCGCCATCAGCGCGAATGCACTCAGCCAGCGTGCCCTGAGGCAGCAGGTTGACTTCCAGCGTACCCTCCGTGTTCTGAGCGCCGACTTCGGGCGTCATACCAACATGCGTTGCGATCACGCGCTTGACCTGATGATTGTGGATCAGCTCAGCGATGCCGAAAAACTCCTCGCCCTTGGGACCGGTTGCACGGCCCATATCGTTAGCGATCAGGGTCAGATCCTTGGTACCCAGCTTCACCAGTTCCTTCACGATTGCACGAGCCTGACCGCAAGCCAGGAAACCACCGCACATAATAGTGGCACCATCGGGAATCATCTTCGCTGCCTCGGCGGCAGTGAGCACAGGTTTCTTTGCCATTTCTGTTCCTCCTTGTTTTTTTTCGGTCTCCCAAAAATAGTATTCGCTATTTTTAATCAGTCATATCATAGCACTTTCCCCTGCAAAATGCAAGCAAACAGCACTTATTTGACCTTTTTTCTTATACATTCCAAACGGCCATGAAGGTTTCTCCATGGCCGTTTGAATAAACGGTATTGGTTTCTTATTTCAAGCCGCGCTTGACCATTTCGGTCACAGCGAAGCTGGCCACGTCGTCAGCATACTTGCCGGCGCCGAAACCGGCGTCAAAGCCCAGCTCCTTGGCCAGCTCATGGGTAATGCGGGGACCGCCGCAGCAGACAACAAACTTGTCACGCAGGCCTTCGGCCTCCAGCAGCTCAATGAGGTTGGTCAGATTCTGGATGTGGACGTCCTTCTGGGTGACGGTCTGGGAAACCAGCAGCACATCGGCCTTCAGCTCCACAGCCTTCTGGATGAACTCCTCATTGGGAACCTGAGAGCCCAGGTTGATCGCTTCGACCATCTCATAGCGCTCCAGACCGTAGTGGCCGGCAAAGCCCTTTCGGTTCATGATGGCATCGATACCCACGGTGTGGGCGTCGGTACCGGTGGAAGCGCCGATCATCACGACCTTACGGCCGATGTTCTCACGGATATAGTCGTTGGTCTCTTCCATGCTCATGGTGTCGGATTCAACGGTGATGACATGAATGTCTTCATAGTTGACAGAGTGCACGCAACTGCCGTAAACGACATAGAAGGTGAACTCCTTATCCAGCGCCTTATGATAGGCAACATTGGGCTCTTCCAGACCCATCTTCTTAGCAATCTGGCGGGCAGCTTCTTCACCGCGCTCGTCGTCCTTGACAGGCAGGGTAAAACTGGTCTGCACCTTACCGTCGTTCATCGTATCGCCGTAGGGCTTCAGACGCGTCAGGTCCAGCGTGGTATCGAAATCGATTTTATGGGTATTATACAGTCCGCTACTCATTCTGCTGCCACCTTGCCTTTCATCTCTTCAATGAACGGATTGAAGTACTTGTCATCCTTCATAACCACGCCGGCCAGGCCCTTGCCGCCGTCCTTAGGACGCTTAACATCGGCAAAGATGCCCTTCTCAATGGTGGTGAACAGGCCCAGCTTCTCAATCTCAGTGAGCAGGTCGGTAGCCTTGGTCAGCACCTCGTTGGCGCGGTTACGGATGATACCGTTCTCTTTATAGGTCAGCTCGCTGCCCAGATCCTTCATGGTGCGGAAAATATACTGCGCATTCTCGATGGACAGGGCGCGGTCAGACATAAAGGGCGTATGGATCGCCTCGGTGAGCATGCCCAGCAGGTGCAGCTTCTGGCCGGTCAGGATGGTGACCATGTTGAACAGGGCATCCTGAATGTGACCGCGGAAGATGTTGCCGGTCATGAACTTCGTGGGAGGCATATACTTCAAAGGTGCATTGGGGAAGATTTCACGGGCCATTTGTGCCTGTGCCAGCTCATACAGGAAGGTGTTCTCCACATCGGGATCCATCTCAAAAGCGTGGCCCAGACCCATCTGCTCTTCGCGCATACCGGCGGTCTTGGCAAATGCCTCGTTCAGGAACTGGGAGGCCAGCACCGTATGGGCCGCCGTGATAGCGTCGTCGGTGGTCAGATAGTTATCCTCACCGGTGTTGATGATTACGCCGGCATAGCCGTTGATCACGCGGGAGAAATACTGGTCAATGATGGTACGCTGCATATTGATGTCGCGGAACAAAATGCCGTACAGCGCGTCGTTCAGCATCACATCCAGACGCTCCAGAGCACCCATAGCGGCGATCTCAGGCATGCACAGGCCGGAGCAATAGTTGCACAGGCGGATGTAGCGATGCTGTTCCTCGCCCACTTCGTCCAGCGCGGCACGCATCAGGCGGAAGTTCTCCTGCGTAGCGTAGGTGCCGCCGAAGCCCTCCGTGGTTGCACCGTAAGGCACATAGTCCAGCAGGGACTGGCCGGTGGTGCGGATCACGGCGATGATGTCAGCGCCCTGCTTTGCGGCCGCCTTAGCCTGCGTAATATCCTCATAGATATTACCGGTAGCCACGATGACATACAGATAAGGACCTTCCTTATCGCCGAACTCGTTTAAATACGCATTGCGCTGCGCCACATTCTTATTGATGCGCTCAATGGTCTTTGCCACGATGGGAGCAATGGCTGCGCGGATCTCGCTGTCTGTATGAGCGGGCAGCTTGGTGAAGTCAATCTCACCCTTATCCAGCCGCTCTGCAACACCCTGGGGATCCAGGCCGGTTTCCAGCATGGCGTTACCGATATTCCAGGCAGCGCCGACAGGCAGCAGGCTGTTCTCCATCAGATAGTCAACCACCACATTGGGCATGGGGACGTCCATATCATTGACGCCGTCGATACCCAGCAGGCGGCAGACAGCACGCTCCACGGTGACCGTGGTGTGCTGGTCGATGAAGCTCTGTGTGTCCGCTGCAACGCGTGCAGCGGACTCACGAGCCTTTTCGACCAATTCAAAATTCAAGCCGAGTTTGCTTTCCATTCCGATACCTCTTATTTCTTCACATGGCGCTCGTTACGCAGCAGCTTGGTGGGCTCCAGATAGCGCTGAGGAGTACCCTGAGCGACCCATGCCACGCCGGTCTTCTCTGCCACCTTCTTGCCGGTGCAGACGTCGCAGTGGCAATTCTGCACATAATGCTCGGGCTCGGTGTAGGAAGTGATGACGCCCTCGAAGTTACGCAGGATGACCTTGCGGGGAGTCTGGGAAATCAGGTAGTTGGGCATAACGGGCGTCTTGCCGCCGCCGCCCGGTGCGTCGACCACGAAGGTGGGCACGCAGTAGCCGGAGGTATGGCCGCGCAGCGCTTCCATGATCTCGATACCCTTGGAAACAGGGGTACGGAAGTGGCTCAGGCCCAGGGAAGGATCGCAGGCGTAGATGTAGTAAGGACGTACACGCATCTTGACCAGGCCGTGGACCAGCTCCATCATCACATGAGAGCAGTCATTGACACCGGCCAGCAGCACGGACTGGTTGCCCAGAGGAATACCGGCGTCAGCCAGCATGGCGCAGGCCTTGGCAGCTTCGGGCGTGAACTCCTTGGGGGTGTTGAAGTGCGTATTGAGCCACACGGGATGATACTTCTTCAGCATGTTGCACAGCTCGGGCGTGATACGCTGGGGGCACACAACGGGCGTGCGGGAACCCAGACGAACGATCTCCACATGAGGAATCGCACGAAGCTTGGCAATAATGTACTCGAGCATCTCGTCGGAGACCATCAGGCAGTCACCGCCGGAGAGCAGCACATCGCGAACCTCAGGATGGTTGGCGACATACTTGATGCACTTATCGATCTGAGAGGTAGCCACTTCGCAGTCATTCTGACCGGCGAAACGACGGCGCGTGCAGTGACGGCAGTACATGGAGCACTGGTCAGTGATCAGCAGCAGGACGCGGTCGGGATAGCGGTGCGTCAGGCCGGGCACGGGAGAGTCGGTGTCCTCATGCAGAGGATCGGCATCTTCGTAATCAGCATACTCCAGCTCCTCGGCGCGGGGAATTGCCATCTTGCGAATGGGATCAAAGGGATCGTCCAGATCGATCAGGGACAGGTAGTACGGCGTGATCGCCATACGCAGCTTGCCCAGCGTCTTGCGGACGCCCTCTTCCTCATCGGGAGTCAGGGTCATATAGCGCTTCAGATCTTCAACTGTCTCGGCGCGGTTGTCTACCTGCCAATGCCAATCGTTCCACTGCTCTTCGGGAACATTAGCGAACAGACCATTACGAGTCTTCATAATTAATTCTCCTTCTCAATAAATCAAATTGACGGATAGCGCGGTGGCAGGGTGGAAACCTCCCCCCTGCCTCCGGGACAATATTAATTAGCAGTACTTCTCGTCAAACAGCTTGCGCAGCTTGGGATTCTCGCGCAGCACGTTCAGCGTGATCTCAGCGTGGTTCTTGGTGTAGCCGTTACCGACGATCATGGTGACATCCTTGCCGATACCCTCAGCGCCCAGAGCAGCCTTGGTGAAGGAGGTAGCCATGGAGAAGAAGTACACCAGGCCGTCATCGTGGACGGGCAGGATAGCGGACATCTCGCAGGACTCGATGTTCACGCAGCAGATGGAGATATCATACTCCTTGCCATCGTTGGCAGCCAGAGCAGCTTCCATCACCTCAACGGGCTTGGTGCAGTCGGCAACCACGATATCGGTGTAAACGCCCAGTTCCTTCAGGCCGGGAACCTGAGCAGCCTTACGGACGACGCCGACAACCTTACCGTTGGGGCCGACCTTCTTCATGGCCTCGTAGCCGCACAGAACGGCGGACTTACCGTTGGCACCCAGGATCAGCACGCTGTCGCCTTCCTTGGGCAGCTTGCGAGCCTGTGCGGGAGCACCGGCAACGTCCAGAGCAGCCAGGGCCAGAGGCTCGGACATATCTTCGGGCAGCTTTGCGTACAGAGCGGACTCAAACAGGACAGCCTGACCGACAATATCCACGCGGTCGATATCCTTATGGATAGCCTTGATCTCCTTGATCTTCAGCGGGGTCATGGACAGGGACACCAGGGAAGCGATCTTATCGCCGACCTTCAGGTCGAAATCGGGCTTAGCCAGCAGGTCCTCGCCGATGTAAGCGACCTTACCGATGAACATACCGCCGGAACCGGTCACGGGGTTCTGCTGCTTGCCGCGCTCAGCGACAATACCCATGATCATTTCGCCGATCTTCTTCTCGTCGCCGCCGCAAGCCTCAGAAATCTGAGTGAAGGAAGCGGAGTCAACGTTCAGGGAGATAACATCGCAGATGATCTCGTTGGAATACTTCTTGTCCATGTCGTTGTCGATCTTCCAGGCGGCCTGGGTCAGAACGCCCTTGGGCTCGATAACGCGGTGAGTACCGTACTTATTGCCTTTCAACTGTGCCATATTATTTTTCCTCCTAAAATTATTTTAAATATAAGGTTTTACTTACTTCAGGGGCTTAAGGCTCAGAATCTCACGAGCCTCAGCGGGAGTAGCGATCTCGCGGCCGAGCTCCTTCGCCATGCGAACGACCTTGGCAACCAGCTCGCCGTTGGATGCGGCCTTGTGGCCCTTGCCCAGATAGACATTGTCCTCAAAGCCGACACGGACATTACCGCCCATAGCGATACCGGCAGCCGCCATGGTCCAGGCGGACTTGCCCACACCGGTGACGGTCCAGGTGGAACCGGCGGGAATCTGGCCAACCAGGTGGCACAGATTGGGAATGGTGGCCGGCGTGCAGCCGTTGACACCCAGCACGAAGTTGAACTGCATGGGAGCACCGGGAACCTCACCCTTCTTCGCCATGGTCAGAATGGTATCCAGATGGCCGATCTCAAAGCACTCATACTCGGGCTTGATGTCGTTTTCCAGCATACGCTTGCCGAACGCGCGCATGGTGGGCATGGTATTATCAAAAATCTCATCACCGAAGTTGCAGGTACCGCAGTCCAGCGTGGCCATCTCAGGCATCAGCTCAGTGGGCTGCAGGCGCTCCTCGGGACTCATACCGGTAGCACCGCCGGTAGAGGGAATCATGATCACATCGGGCAGCTCCTTGCGGATGGCGTCCATGACGACACGGAAGCGCTCACGGTCCTGCGTGGGCGTACCGTCATCCTCGCGGACATGGATGTGCAGAATGGCAGCGCCTGCCTCGTAGGCGGACTTAGCCTCCCGCACCATCTCCTCGACAGTGTAAGGAACAGCGGGGTTGGAAGCCTTTGTAACTTCGGCGCCGCAGATCGCGGCAGTGATAATCAGCTTTTCCATCGTTTTTCCCTCGCTTACTTGCGCTCAATACGCTGGCAGTCCTTAGGCGTGACGCAGGTACCGTGTGCACGGCAAACCACGATGGGCTCAGCCAGAACGTCAGCAGCGGAAGCGCTGATGTCGCCGCGGGAAACGATCACCTTGCGGGCCTCAAACTTCATGGTACGGGACGTGTTGCCGATCTTTTCGATTTCGCCGTAGGCTTCGATGTAGTCACCGGCATAAACGGGAGCCAGGAACTCAATGTTGTCGTACGCGCAGAACAGACCTTCGTCGCCGTCGCACTTGATCAGCAGCTCGGTAGCAACGTCACCGAACAGGTGCACCATGTGAGCGCCGTCAACCAGGTTTCCGCCGTAATGTGCATCCTTGGCACTCATACGCAGGCGGAGCAGAGATGTCATCTTTTCCATAAGATTTTTCCTCCTTCATAAATTTGGTTCTTCTTTCCAGAATTCCGCAGATCCGGCCTTTAGCACTTGGGCATGAAAAAAGCGCTATCGGTCATTTTGCTGACCAATAGCGCTCCATGTATCAAAACATGACAGTACCGCCGTTTACACGACGCTACCAAGGATAAAGCGCAGGCGAACCTTATCCTTTCGGCGGGCGACCCCTTCCCTTTCTGCTTTCCGGTGCCTGTCCCACGCAAAAAGGTACCCTGTCACTCGCGCCTCTATTGACTATATATGGATTCTGATACTTAAATTATATTCTTTTTGTCACATTTGTCAAGTGACTTTGTGATGAAAATGACAAAAACTTTTTTCCATCTAAAGAATAAAAAATTCTTATGCTCAATAGGCTTCCTCAATCTTTTTAAGAATTTCCGGCTTCAGTGACAGCATCCGGCAGATATTCAGCGCATCGCGGGGACAGTCGGATTTCCCCTCCACGCGGTACAAGCCATAGTTCATATGCCGTGCGATGACGGCCACGCCGTCTTCGCCGGTAGCCGCCAGTTCCATGCGGATCTGCTCGGGATCCACATCCCGCAGACCGATAATCTGATAATGGGCGTCGGCGTACTCGGCTACCTTATCATAGTGCGTGGTCAGCAGTGAGACGGCATGCACTTCACTCAGATATTTCGTCACCGCCTGCACGATCACTGCGCCCTCATCGGGGTTGGTGCCGCGGGCAAATTCGTCCAGCAGGAACAGCGCATAGCCCTGCTCCACCTCTTTCAGGGCCTTTTGGAACTCCACGATCTCCGAACCAAAGCCGCTCAAGCCGCTCTGCATGGATTGCAGATCGTCAAAGAGCATTTTCACGCTGTGGAACAGCGGCATTTTTGCCTTTTTGGCGCAGACAAGGAATCCTGCCTGCAGCAGCAGCACATTCAGCGCCACCGTTTTCATGGCCACAGACTTGCCACCCATGTTGGCGCCGGTAATCACCGTGGCGCCATGGTCCAGCGCGATGGACACAGGCACGAAAGCCCTGCCCTTCTCCTGCAGCAAATCCACCAGCTCGGGATTGACCATATCCACCAGTTCCAGCTCTGTTTCCGTGATCTCCGGCAGCACGCCGCCGAAACGAACCGCAAACAGCGCTTTTTGAATGATAAAATCCAGGCGTCCGGCGCTGTCGGCATCCGCCAGCAGATCGTCCACCATAGGCGCCAGGGCAGCACCCATGGCCTTGCGGACCTTCATTTCCTCGCTCTCCTCTTCCGCGCAGATACGGGTGCGCTTTTGGCGCAGATCATCCTTTTCCGCGTCTGTCTGCGCGTGGAAAAGCTGTTCTTCCACCTGCTTCTTCGCCTGGCGGATCTCTTTCAGCCGCGCCGTGGCGCTGTCGGGGATATAGAAACCGCGGGAACGGGTTTTTTCCGGATCAAGAACCGCCAGCGCCTTTGCCGGATCATGAAAGGCAAGGTCACGGAACTGCGCCGCGGCCTGCGCCTCATGAAACAGCGGAATCAGACTCTCCAAACGCTGCAGATAGCCCTTAATTTCAAACAGCTCCACATGGTCGGGACATTCTCCGGCCTGACAGCGGCGCAGTGAATTGCGAATATCCTTCATCTGGCACAGGACAGTCATAATCTTGTTATAAACATCCTTCAGCGCGTCTGCGGCCTGCTTGGCCTGATGGACATTATAAAGCTCGGTTTCCAGTTCCTCACGCTCTTCCGGTGCGTAAAAACGCAGGCGGCGAATACGCTCCAAGCCAAACGGACTGCAGCCGTGCAGAGATTCCAGCACATATTGCAAACCGATTTTTTCTCTTTCTTCAAAGCTGATACGAATCATGCCAGCTCCTCCTTTACATTGATCACAGGCACCTCCACGGCTTCACACATTTTCGCCATGAACTCATCTTTGTCAAATTTCCAGCCGTAAGCCGACACGGGATTGATGGTCACGCACAGGGTACGGGCCGCTTCCGCTGTCTCCAGCTTCACATCGCGCATCTGCAGCTTGTCCAGCGTATCCGTCGTCAGCAGCACCTTACTGGGGTCTTTCACCACCAGTCGGCCGCCGCGCAGTACACCGCTGCGCAGCAGCGGCAGCAGCATCGTATCCGTCAGCGCACCGCCGATCAGGGCTTCTCCACGGTCTTTCAGCGTCTTTTCAAGGCTCTCTGTCATTTCCTCCGGCAGCGTTTCCGCCTTGGGAATATTCATGATGCGGTAAATATTCGCCGTATCGGCAATGACCTTTTCCATGCTCATATGATAGCTGGCGCCGGTACAGAGGATGACGCCCTCCGCCACGGCCCGGGCACCCAGGCTCTTACGGCCCAATGCGCCGTCAATAATCGACTGGTCTGCACCCAGGTCAAAGAACTGCTGCGATACGCCCTTGAGCTGCGCCGTAATCGACGGGCCGGCCAATTGAATATAACCGTCGCTTTTGGCACGCAAAATAATCACCTCGCCCAACGGCGTAGGGATACCGGTGGTCACCAGGATTTCCTTGGTAATATCGCAAAGGCGCAGCATATCCTTTGCCGTGGCCAGCAAGGTGCCCTCCGGCACATAAATACCGGGCTTTTCCGTACCGGTGACCACATCGGTGGATTCACCGTCACGGCCGATGGAAGTCAGGCCCATAATACGGTCACGCCGACTGTTGGCCAAGATCCAATTGAGCACCGTCGTCTTACCTGCGTTTTTGCACATACCGACGATGGACACCGTTTTCACCTGCCGCAGCAGCCGATCCAATTCTCCGTGCATCGTTTGCACTCCTCTCAATTGATTTCATACTAATCAGACATTATATCGTATTCTGTTGCAAAAAGAAAGGCATTTTTCCTTCATTATTGACAAACCTACGAAATCCCCGGGAAATGTGACAGTAGATTTATCGGCGGTTTTGTGTTATAATTTCCCTGCCTTTTCTGTTTTGCAACGGAATTGACCCTCTCACCTGCTCTGTGCTGTGCGTGTTATATGCTATCGCAAAACAGGCTTTGAAAATGTATTCTTACCGGGGCTGCATCATTTCAGCAATTTCGCAACAAACATAAGGAGTTAAAATGAATGATTGACAGAATAAACGGTTTTTGCAAAAACTTTCAGTTTCTTTCAGGCGCAGGTCTAAAGCTTATCGCCATCATATCCATGCTGGCAGACCATGTAAACAAGGCGCTGATCTATCCGTATTTAGAGTCAAATCACGGGTTTCTTGCCTTCATCAGTGATGTCTTTGATATCATCGGCCGAATTGCCTTTCCGCTGTTTTGCTTTATGCTGGTGGAGGGGTACTTCAAAACCCGAAACCGTAAGAAATATTTGCTGAATTTGCTGCTATTCGGTGTCATATCGGAGGTGCCCTTTGATATGTTCACAACGGCATCCTTCTTCAACATGAACTGGAACAATGTGATGTTCACGCTGGCGCTGGTGCTGGTTACCGTCTGGATCATAGATACCCTGAAAGAAAAAATGCAAAAGCGATCGAAGGCGCTTTGGTATCTCGTATCTATTTTAATTGTTTTGGGCATGTGCATTGTTTCCATGTCCTTGAGTCTCGACTACGAGCATCATGCCATTTTAATCGGTTATTTCTTTTATCTGTTCCACGATATGCCTGTTTTTGCCATTCCTTTTGGCTATGCCTCCATGTTCAAAGAGCCTTGGGCGCTTTTGGGCTTCGGTCTGACACTTACATACAACGGCGAGCGCGGCAAACAGCACAAAATGCTTTATTATTGGTTTTATCCCGTTCATCTGCTGATTCTGGGCCTTCTGCGCCTTTATCTCGGCATCTAAGCGGCAGAAAAGAGCCGGGCAAGAATGAAGTGCCCCCGAAAATTCAGACAATATTTTAAAGTAAAAATTGTTCAAGCAACCGAAAGGGCTTGTTGTCTGCGAATTACAGGCGGCAAGCCCTTTGGCTTTGCCTTGATGCGGCGGTTGCTGCGTCCTTGCATCCTAATAATACATTTGTATTTTGCAAGTTTTTTGGCAGAGAATTAATAAGGGCAAAATGAAATCGCCTTGATTTTGCAAGGCTTTCAGGCAAGAAGAAACCCGCTTTTCGACAAAAATGTTCGAAAAACGGGTCTTGTTTACTTGTACGGTGCTCAGCGGTTGAGCTCCATGTGCAGATCGTAGCGCACGGGGTTGTAGAGCATATCAGAGAATTCCATGGCAATATTCGTCGCGGTGTATGAGACGCGCTCTACATGGAGCAGCGCGCTGCCGTCCTGTATGCCCAGCAGTTCCGCTTCTTTATGGGTGGCGTTCTTTGCCGACACGGTCTGTGTGGCGCGGACAAGCCCGAAACCGTTCTCTTCCAACAGTTCGTACACCGAATCCGCGTGGTATGTCTCGGTGAGGAAGTCACTGCAATACTCCAGCGGGTACCAGCAGTCGTGGATGGCAAGGGGCATATTGTCCGCCGTGCGCAAACGGCGCAGACGGAAAACCGGTGCATCCAGTTTTATATCCAGCTTTGCCGCGACGTAGGGCGTCGCCGTTTCCCGCATACACAATAATATTAAAGCGCCCGGCACATAGCCCATCTTTTTCAGGTCCTCCGACAGACCTGACAAATGGTTCGTCTGACGGCTCATGTGGGGGTACGCGATGGTCGGACTCTCTCCGCGCACACGCTCAAGGGTGCCGTTGCTGATGAGCGTCTGTACGGCTTTTCTCGCTGTGACGCGGCTGACATTATAGGTCTCCGTCAGCCATTTCTCGGTAGGGAGCTTGTCCCCGGGGCGGAGCACGCCATCCGCAATCTGGCGCTTGATCGCCTCGGCAACCTGCCAATAAAGCGGTACAGGGTATTCCCGATCAACTGGACTGCGCATACAGACCCTCCATGCGGCCGTGCCGTAAAACAGACTTGAAAATGTCCCCTTTTTGAAGAGGGCACCGCATGGAGCCTTCATCGCCGGAAAGCATACCCCGCGGTTTTCGGGACTGGGGGCATAATATTCCATGCAGATCCTTACGGCTCAATACGGCGGGTAAATGATATACATGAACAACTTGTCACACACATTTACCAACATTTACTATTAATTAGTATCACAAATGCTTTAAAAAGTCAATTTTAATTTGCAAATTTATGCTTCATTATGACGAGAATACCGTATTTGGACAAAATAGACAAAACTAATACAAAATTTTTGGTACCCAAAGATACAATAACAATGCAATTTTGACTTGTGCAATTAATCTTTCTCTGCTACAATACAAAATAAAGACAATATTCATGTGGAACGCAGAATACCACTGCGCAGGCTACCGCACCGGACAGGAGGAACATATGACCGGATTGATAATCGCGACACACGGAAAATTTGCCGCAAGTGCCTTGGATGCCGCAGAAATGCTTGTCGGCAAGCAGGAGCAGGTGGAGACGATCGGGTTTTGCCCCGGCGATAGCCTTGACATGCTGCTGGAACACTTCACAAACGCCGTCGATGCGCTCAGAGATTGCGAGGAGATCCTCGTACTCACGGACATCAAGGGCGGCAGTCCCTGCAATGCAGCCACGGTGATGAAGATCAAGAACCCGAAGATCAGGGTGGTCGCAGGTCTGAGCATACCGCTGCTGGTGCAGTTCTTTGAGAGCAAAGCGAACGGCGAAAGTCTTGCCGATTCCATAGACGATCTCGTTGAGGTGGGCAAGTTCTCCGTTCGTGAAATAACACTATAACGTAATAACACTATAACGTAAAGAGAGGTGCTTCAAATGGAAAAACTCGGACACGTTAGGATTGACGACAGACTTATTCACGGACAGATCGTTGCGTCATGGGTAAATGTGCTGCGCTGCAACACGATCATCGTAGCGGATGACAAGGCGGCGGGAGACGATCTTCAGAAGATGATGCTTGAGATGGCGTGCCCTCCCAACATAAAGCTCGCGATCAAAACCGTGGATCAGGCGGCAGAGCTGCTCCGCAGCGACAGTCTGGAGCGGGGAAAGGTGCTGCTCATTATGCGCAATTCTGCATCGGCACTGCGTTTGACGGAGCAGGACGTCGGCATCGACAAGATCAACGTTGGAAATGTGAGCTCCGGAAACGGTCGCCAGAAGTATTCCAAGAGCGTTTGGCTCAACGCGCAGGACATCGACGAGTACAAGCAGTTGCTCGACAGGGGCATTGAACTGGAAGTACAGATCGTGCCCTCGGAGAAGGCGCAGAACATGGCCGATATGCTGCGCAAGTAAACCTGTCTATCCGGATCCCGCTCGGAAAGACCGAGTGGGGATTCCTGTTAGAAAAAATGTTAAGGAGGATTGAAAATGCTTTTTGTCCAAGCACTTCTTGTGGCATTGTGGGTCACGTGGGCGATGATCGATGAACAGACCCTGCAGCTCCAGACCACAAGAGCTATCATCACCGGCGTCGTAGTCGGTATCATCATGGGAGATCTGCAGACGGGTCTTATCGTGGGCGCAACTGTGGAGCTCATGTTCCTTGCCTCCGTGTTTGTGGGCACCGCTGTCGCGCCGGACGTCACTCTGTCCGCTGCGATCGCGACTGCTATCGCCGTTCTCAGCGGCGGCGGCACTGAGGTCGCCATTGCAACCGCTATCCCCGTTGCGCTGATCGGTCAGACCATGAACACACTGCAGTACAGCGTTGTCAACGTCGCGATCCTGCACTGGGTCGAGCGCGGCAGCAAGAAGGGTAATCTGAGGCGCGTTCGCTGGGGCAATTACATCGCGCTGGCTCTCAACGCCGTGTTCTACGGCCTGCCCACCTTTTTTGCCGTATACTTCGGCGCAGAGTATGTCGTTGCGTTTATCGACAAGCTCCCCACCACGCTTCTCAACGGTTTCGCAAACGGCGGCGGAATGCTTGCTGCGGTCGGTTTCGGTATGCTGCTGACCACCATCAAGTGCAAGAAGCTGTGGCCGTACTTCGTTGTCGGTTATGTCGCGGCAGCGTTCCTCGGCATCAACAATGTGGGCATCGGCGTCATCGCGGTAGCTTGTGTGTTCCTGCACAACTACTTCATCAGCAACAAAACCGTACAAACTGCGTGAAGGAGGCGGCGTAAATGAAAAATACAGATCAGAGACTGACCAAAAAAGACCTTTGGCATATTTACCGCAGCCAATTCTTCATTAGAAGCTGCCTGAACTTCGAGCGTATGCAGAATATCGGCTTTACGCACGCGATGAGTCCCATCATCGAGAAGTATTACGATACGCCCGAAGAGAAGCAGGAAGCTATCGATCGTCATATGCAGATGTTCCTTACCCAGCCCATGGTGGCTTCCATCCCCATCGGCGTTTCCGCCGCGATGGAAGAGCGTCTGGTCGTGGATAAGGACATCGAGCCCGAGAGCATCGACTCCACCAAGACCGCGCTTATGGGTCCCCTCGCCGCGCTCGGCGACAGCCTTATCAACGGCACCGCACGCCCCATTCTTGCCGGTATCGCCTGCTCTCTGGCACTTTCCGGCAGCGTGCTCGGTCCCCTGCTGTTCCTCATCGGTATGTCCATCATTACCCTCGGTGTGCGCTATCTCGGCGTGTTCAAGGGCTATGAAAAGGGCGTTCAGTTGGTGGCAGACCTGCAGAAGTCCGGTCTCATCGGCAAGATCACCGAACTGGCTTCCGTTGCGGCTTACATAGTCATAGGCGGATTCGTCGTGTCAAACGTGGCATTCAATCTGAACATTGTTTATACCGCAGGCGACGCGACCATCAATATTCAGGAGACCCTGAACTCCCTGCTGCCCGCCCTGCTGCCGGTGCTGCTCACCTTCGGTGTATACAAGGTGCTCAGCAAACGCAAGGTGTCGGCTATCCTGCTGATGTTCATCATCATGCTCTTTGCTATTGGCTGCACCTATCTCGGCATTATGTAATCATCTTACCCTTGTATCAGCCGGTTTTTCCGGCTGATACAAGGGACATTTTCAACAGAACACAGGAGGTGTGTTAAAATGATTAATGATTTCCATGTCCACATGGGCAAAAGCAGCCGCGGAACCAACTATACCGTGGACGATCTGCTGCGGTCGATGGATCGCTTTGACATCGAGAGATCCGGCCTTTCCATCCTGAACGGTGTGCTCACTCCCGAGCTGAATGATCGTGTGATGCAGGCCGTTAAAGACCACCCCGACCGCATTGTCGGGTTTGGCTATATCAATCCCAGAGAGCCCCATGCTATCGACGAGGTGCGCCGCTGCCTTGATACCCCGGGTATGCGCGGCATCAAATTCCATTCCTGGAAGCACGGTTATTTCCCCGACAACAACACCGCCCTTGACGGTATTGTCGAAGCCATAGAGCCTTACGGCGTTCCTATCCTCTGCCACACCGGCACGGCGCCTTTGTCCCTGCCGCAGCAGTGGGCGGCTATCGCCAAACGGCATCCGAAAGCCACGTTCGTTTTTGCTCACATCGGCTATCTCGATTTCGGCTACGGCTGTGTCGAGTGCGTCAAGGATCTGCCGAATGTCTACGTCGACACGGCGGGACAGGTGGAGATCCCCGTTATCGAAAAGGCTCTTGACGAGCTCGGTCCCGACCGCATTATTTTCGCCACCGATTGGCCCTACAAGTACCCCGGAAGTGAGATCGTGAAGTTCGACCACTATGAACTCGACGACGCGGCAAGGGACAAGATCTTCCGCACCAATGCCCTGAAGCTCTGGAAGCTTCTCTGACCCACGGCTTTCTTTTTCATATATGCCGTCTGCCGTTTCCCGTGGGGAGATGCGGAAAACGGCAAGCGGCATATACGATGCAGCGATAATATACATCACAGAGAATGTTTTTTATGTACAGATATTTTATTTTTGACATGGACGGTACGCTGGTGGACAGCACCGACGGGATCATTGCTTCTCTTGAGGAGATGGAAAGAAGGCTGGGGCTGCCCGCGCTGGGTCGCGCGAAGCTGCGCGGCGCTTTCATCGGTCCCCCGCTGAAGGAATCGTTCATGAAGTATTACAGCGTAACGCTCGAGGAAACAGAAGATATGACCCGTGTCTATCGGGATTCTTACATGGAGATCGGAATCGATAAGACCAAGGTCTTTGACGGTGCCTTTGAAGTGCTTGAGAAGATACGGAGGCTGGGGCACAAGAGTGCCATAGCGACGCTCAAGCAACACCAGCTTGCCACAAGGACGCTGCAGGCGACCGGTCTGGACAAGCTGACGGATTATATATGTCTGAATCTGGACAACTCCCTCGGCGACAAGGCAAAGATGATACGCGAGTGTCTTGCGGCACTGGGGTGTACAGACCGCTCAGAGGCGGTCATGATCGGCGACAGCCCCTATGACGGGTACGCTGCGGCAGAGGCGGGGGTCGATTTCATCCCGCTCATGTGCGGTGAGGGCTTCCGGAAGCCCGATGCTGCCGATTCGGTCCCGTGCGCGGCGCGCGTAAGCTCGCTGAAAGAGCTCACAGAGTATGTAAAATAAAGAGACGAGGAGAGGATAGGCATGAAATACCAAGGATGTGCCGCATCTCGCGGTGTAGCGATCGCCAAGATATTCTGCTACGGCGATCAGACCCTCCCTGTAGAGGAAAAACATATCGATGAAGTACTGCGCCGCGCAGAAATCGATTGCTATCACGCAGCCATCGCCAAGGCAGAGGCGCAGTTGCAGGAAGTATATGCGCACTGCGCCAAGCACGATGAGGACAAGGCGAAAATATTCCAGGCACACATCGACATATTGCAGGACATCCAAGTACGCGAGGAGATAGAAAACGCGATACTGGACGAGGGCAAATGCGCGCAGTGGGCCATTGCTTCAATTTACGACATGTACGCGGCGGTGTTTGCGGACATGGAGGATCCTCTCATGCGCGAACGCTCAATAGATCTGAAGGACGTGTCCGACAGACTGCAGCGGGCACTGCTGAACGCACCCCCTGCCGTCAGTCTTACCGACCTTCCCGAAAACACTTTGCTGGTAGCGCACGATCTTATCCCCTCCCAGACCGTCACGCTGGACAGTTCCCGCGTCGCGGGGATTGTAACCGAGGTGGGCGGCATGACGTCCCATACGGCGATACTTGCCCGCAGCTTCGGTATTCCCGCGGTACTCGGCGTTCCCGGCATACTCGGCGACGTGAGCGACGGCATGGATGCCATACTTGACGGCATAGAGGGCATATTGATCACGAAGCCGACCGCCGAGCAGCTTGCGCACTACAGGGAAAAGCAGGATGAATTCAAGCGCATACAGGATTATGAACGCGCATTCCTCCCCATGCAGCCCGTAACACGCGACGGCAAGCGGATCAGCGTCAATCTGAACATCGGTGATCCCGACGACACGCACTACAGACCGTTTCTCCCGTATGTGGACGGCGTCGGACTGTTCCGCAGCGAGTTTCTGTATCTTTCGCGGAAGGAGCTCCCCAGCGAGGAGGAGCAGTATGAGATATACTCCAGAACGCTGCGGTACTTCGGTTCGCGTCCGGTGATACTGCGCACGCTGGACATCGGCGGCGACAAAAAGACCGACTGCATTGCCATTCCCCAGGAGGACAATCCCTTCCTCGGGCTGCGTGCGCTCCGTCTGTGCTTTGCCATGCCCGGAATCTTCCGCACGCAGCTTCGCGCGGCGTTCCGTGCGGCGGTCAACGGCAACCTGTGGATTATGTTCCCCATGGCCAGCAGCATTGAGGATATCCGCAAAGCCAAAGCCTTCTGCAAGGATGTGTGCGACGAGCTTGCACGCGAGGGTGTTCCTTTCAAGCGCGATGTGCCCATCGGGATCATGATAGAAACGCCGTCCATCGCCGTCATGGCGGAGGAAGCCGCGGAGGAGTGCGACTTTTGCAGCATCGGAAGCAACGATCTTTGCCAGTATACCCTGGCAGTCGACCGTATGAATCCGATCGTCCGTCCGTATTATATGAGCTATCATCCCTCCGTGCTGCGTCTTATCGACGGGATTATCAAGGCGTTTTCCGCCCGCGGCAAGACGGTCGGCATTTGCGGCGAGCTGGGCGGCGACCCCAAGATCGTTCCCGTGCTCATCGGAATGGGCATGGAAAAGCTCAGCATGAGCCCCTCCGCCGTGGCATCGGTCAAGTCTGCGATATGCAACCTTGACTCCCGTAAGGCGCAGCAGCTTGCCGAGAACGTCCTGAAATGCACCACAGAAAAAGAAGTAAAGTTACTTTTATAAGGAGAATGTAACATGGTAACGAAAGAGATTGTCATCAAAAACCCCACCGGACTGCACGCACGTCCCGCCTCCGAGTTTACCCGCTGCGCCGCGGGCTTCAAGTCCAAGATCACGGTGAACAAGCCGGGTGAAAAGGCGGTAAACGCCAAATCCATCATCATGGTGCTTTCTCAGAGTTTCGTCATGGGCAGCACCGTGGTCATTACCGCCGAAGGCGAGGACGAACAACTGGCGGTGGACACGCTGTCCGCCCTTGCAGACAGTTTTTCTGAGTAAAAAAGCCCATATTTTGCGCAAATGGGCGGTGTTCTTTTCAAAAAACGCCGCAGGCGCAACAATATTTTTATAGGCATCATTGTATTAACAATAATACAATATAATACATTTTTAATTCAAAGGAGAAAAACAATGAAAGCTTCAGTCGCTGCGCTCAAGGTACTTGAGGAGCAGGGGGCGAAATACGTTTTCGGTATCCCCGGCGGACAAACGCTTTATTTTACCGACGCGATCCGTGATTCGGATATACGTTTTATCCAGACCCGCCACGAGGGCGTAGCCGCCGGCGCAGCCGATGTGTACGGACGGCTCACCGGCAAGCCCGGTCTGTGCCTTGCCACAACGGGTCCCGGCGCAACAAATCTCATCACCTCTATCGGCGGAGCCATGCGGGATTCCAGCCCGCTTATCGCGTTTTTGTTCCAGAACACCCTCGCCGGAGCCGGACGCGGCGACGCGCAGGAGGCGGACCATGAGCTGTTGTTCTCCAGCATCGTGAAAAAATACATACCGGTACGGCATCCGGACGCTCTCGTGTGGGCGATGCGCGAAGCGTATCGTGTCGCAATGACCGGTCGCCCCGGACCGGTGGTTGTCGATTTCTACCGCGATGTAATAGAAAAGGGCGAGTGCGACTATGTGCCGCAGCGTGTGGAGAGTTATTGCGCGGACATGTCCATTGAGCCCTCGGCGGCGAAGATCGACGCGCTGGTCGAAAAGCTATGCACCTACAAAAAAGTCTCCATCTGGTGCGGCAACGGCGTAAAGATGAGCCACAGCGGAGACAAGGTCATCGCCCTTGCCGAGAAGCTCAATGTACCTGTGGTCACCACGTTCAACGGCATCTCCTCCGTTCCCACCGATCACCCGCTGGTGTTCGGCGCAAGAAGCCGCCACGGCACGGAACTGAGCCGAAAGGTGCTTGAGGACGCAGACTGCGTGCTGGTGCTCGGCTCAAGCATGTCCAGCGTCTCCACGAACAGATGGGGGTTGAATCTGCCTGATATCATCCAGGTGGACTTTGCTCCCGAGCAGATCGGGCGTCAGTACCCCGTGTGCCTCGGTGTGGTCGGTGAATTGAACATCGTGCTTGACATGGTCAACGCAAAGGTCGCTGCCTGCGGCTGCCCCCAGAGAGCCGCATGGGTAGATTCCCTCAAGCGCGACAGAGACGCTTGGCTCGCATGCGTGTACGCCGGTGCCGTCAACGACCCTGACGCAAAGCCGGCTGCGCCTGTGGCTCTCATGGCGGAGCTCAACAAATGCTTCCGCGATGATGACATGATCTGCGTCGATGCCGGTAACCCCGGCGCATGGTCTCACCTGTTCAAGCTTGCGCCCACGAACCGCTACTTTAAGCCCGTCAACTACGGCAACATGGGCTTCAGCATCCCCGCGGCACTGGCTGCCTCCCTCGCCCAACCCGACAAGCACGTTTTCTGCTTCATCGGCGACGGCTCGCTGGGTATGACGCTCGGCGATGTGGAGACGATCAGCCGCTTCACGAAAAATGTCACAATCGTCGTTTTCAACGACCACGCATACGGCAACATCAAGCAGGAGGAGCTGTTCAAGTTCGGCGAAGGGCACTATTACGGTGTCGACCTGTTACGCGGCGCCGATTACGCGGGAGTTGCCAAAGCCCTTGGCTTGGGCGCGGAGAAGATCTTCAGTGCCGCGGAGCTCTCTGCCGCCGTGGAGCGCGCGAGAGCGCACGACGGCTCTTACATGATCGAGGTCGACTTTGACGGCAGCTACACCATCTGGCCGGAGGCATTCCTCTGGAACAAGGAGAAGTAAGATGAGCGAAAGAACATCAAAGCTCTGCTCATTGTCCGATCTGGTCGCGGAGATACCGGACGGCAGCCGCGTTGCGATCGGCGGCTTCGCCGTGTATCAAAAGCCAATGGCGGCTGTCAGAGAGATGATACGGCAGGGGAAGAAACACCTGACGATCGTCGGTACCGTCCATTCCATGGATGTCGATATGCTGGTCGGCGCAGGCTGCGTCGACCGCGTGGAGACCTCCTATGTCGGCTTGGAGCGGTACGGTCTGGCGCCCAATTTCCGCCGAGCCGTGCAGAACGGGGCCGTAAAACTCGTCTCCTATCCGGAGATGCTGGCATGGGACCGCTTCCGCGCGGACAGAGAGGGCTGGCCGTTCTGGCCGTGCTACTCCCTCGGCGGATGTGAGTCCATACTGGAGAATCCGGACATTGTCGAATACACATGCCCCGTAAGCGGACGGAAGGCGTGGGCACTTCCCGCGGCAAAGCCAGACATCGTTCTGATCCACGGCTATCAGGGGGACCGTTACGGTAATGTGCGTTTGCAGGCACACAGTATGCTCCCGCAGGCGATGGACGTGGAGATGGCGCGCAGCTGCGGCACGGTCCTTGTGACGCTTGAGGAGCTTATTGACAACGAAGAGATACGAAAGACTCCCGAACTGACACAGATACCCTCCCTGCGGGTAAAGGCTGCCGCCGTCGTGCCCCATGGCTCGCACCCGCTGTCCACGCTGCTGGCCTGCAATGAGGACGAGGCGCACATGCGGCTCTATGCCGAAGCTGCAAAAACACCGGAGGGGTTCAAGGAGTATCTCAATACATACGTCTACGGTACCGCCGACGAGCGGCAGTACCTTGAATTGATAGGCGGGGAGCACCTCGCCGGTCTGGAGGCAGACAAATGAACTGTACAGTGGAAGAAATGCTCGCCGCGCATCTTGCGTCTACCTTCAAAAACGGTGAGGTAGGCTTTACCGGTCTTGCCACAGGCAAGGCGGCGTCCATGTATATCACAAGCATCCCCCTTGCCGCGATGCGTCTTGCCCAACTCACCCACGCACCGGATCTGACGATCCTTTTCAACGGCTGGTGCGTCAATCCCGATCTGAGCGCGCTCACTGCCCTGCCGGAGGCGGAGTACGACAACGCGCTGCTGACGCTTCCCTGCGAGGCACACATGACCTCATGGCCGGGACCGTGGTCCCACCACCGGGGCGAGATCAGCTTTGCATTCTGCTCCGGTGCGCAGGTCGATGTACAGGGAAACGTCAACTGCACACGGATCGGCAATGCCGAGCGTCCGAAGATCGCGCTTGTGGGTCCCATTTTCGTACCCGAGCACATGGCTGAGTTCGGGCGGGAGTATGTGATGCTCCCCCACCACGAGGTGCGCAGCCTTGTGGAAAAGGTGGACTGCATCAGCGGTGTGGGATATCCCCGCGGCAGGGCAGGTCGGGCAGAACTCGGCCTGCGCGGCGGCGGTCCCTGCGCCATATATACGCCCAAGTGCATATTTGGTTTTGATGCAGAGGGGCAGATATATGTCAAGTCCATTCATCCCGGCGTGAGTGAGCGGGAGCTCCGCGAAGCAACGGGCTTTGATCTCGGCGACCTGAGCAATGCCCCCGTGACGCCTGTCCCCGACAAGGAGACGCTGCGCATCCTGCGCACGGAGGTCGATCCCAACGGCATGCTGCTCGGCACCACCCTTGAGGCGTAAAGGAGGCGTTTATATGAACACAAATATACTTGACGGAGTAAAGGTCATTGACCTCTCGCGGTACATCTCCGGTCCCAACGCCTGCACACTGCTGGGCAATCTCGGCGCGGACGTGATAAAGGTTGAGTCCCCCGACGGTGAACCGGTCAGAGAATACGAGCCGGCACTTAACGGTGAAAGCTTTTACTACATGGTCTTCAACCGCAACAAGCGCGGCGTGACGCTCAACACGCGCACCGAAAAGGGCAAAGCCCTGCTGCGCGCGCTTCTGGCAGACGCGGACGTCCTTGTGGAGAATTACCGCCCGGGGACGCTTGAAAAGATGGGGCTCGGCTGGGAGGAGCTGCATAAACTCAACCCCAAGCTCATCCTTGCGTCCATCTCCGGCTTCGGTCAGAGCGGTCCCATGGCGGGCAAGGCGGGATTTGACAGCATATTGCAAGCCACAAGCGGACTGATGAGCCTCACCGGTTCCCCCGACGGCGAGCCGTATCTCATGGGCACGTTCGTCATCGACTACTGCACCTCCGTGTACTGCGCCTATGCCGTGCTCGCCGCGCTCATGCAGCGCGGAAAGACCGGCGAAGGGCAGCGCGTGGAGCTGTCGCTCATGGACACCGCCGCCAGCCTGCTTATCGACGCGATCCCCGAGGATAAGCTGCTCCACAAATACCGCACGCGGATTGGAAACCTCGACAAGTGCACCGCGCCTGTCGGGTGCTTCAAGGATAAAAACGGCACATATGTGTATATCATTGCGGCTCCGCAGGCGCATTGGCTCAAGCTTGCAGACATCATCGGGCATCCCGAGCTCACGGAGGATCCGCGGTTCAAGACGGTCCCCGTCCGCCATGCGCACGCAGCGGAGGTGAACGCCTATGTCGCGCAGTGGACGGAGACACTTACCGCCGAAGAGATCATCGGCATCCTTGACAAGGCGGGCATACCCGCCGCAAAGGTCCTCAGTGTCCATGAATTTTTGCAGTTGGATCAGGTCGCGTATAACCGACAGGTAATCAATGTACCGTACGGCGACCTCGGCGATATCCCCATGCAGGGATTCCCCGTGTCGTTTTCGGCTATGCCGGAACAGCTTTTCCGCGGTGCGCCCACTCTCGGCGAACACAACTACGAGGTATACGGGCAGCTTGGCTACACCAAGGAGCAGCTGGATAAGATGAAGGAGGCGCATGATATATGAGCTTTGAAACAGTGTTCGGCAGCCAAAAGCCCATCATCGGCATGATCCATCTGCTCCCGCTACCCGGGGCACCCCACTACGGCGGCAGCATGGAGCAGATCTGGGATGCAGCACTTGCCGATCTCAACGCCCTCACGGAGGGCGGCATATCCGCCGCCATAGTGGAGAATTTTGGCGACGTGCCGTATACCGGTGCGGTGGACACCGTTACCGTCAACGCCATGGCGATCCTGCTCGACAGGCTCATGCGCGTTTCCCGCATACCGCTGGGCGTGAATGTTCAATACAACTGCACGGATGCCGAATGGGATCTCGCATACCTGACGGGAGCCGCGTTCCTGCGTGTTGAGGCGTTTGCCGAACACCGCATGGGTCCCAACGGGATATTCCCTGCGTCCGCGCCGTCGCTTATGCGCCGCCGCGCACAGTACGCCGGCGAGAGTATGATATTTGCCGACATACATGTCAAGCACACGTTTCCCATGGTTGAGCAGCCCACAGGGTTCACCATCGAGTCCGCCATCGAGTCCGGAGCCGATGCGCTTATCGTCACCGGTCTGCAGACAGGGTCCGCCCCCACGCTCGACGAGGTGCGCGAAATGAAGAAGTACGCCCACGACACGCCTCTGCTCATCGGCAGTGGCATCAAGGAGAGCACCATCGCCGATTATCTCACGGTCGCGGACGGCGTTATTGTCGGCAGTTCCATTAAAAGGGGCGGGGACGTCCGGAACGCCGTCGATGTGCAGCGTGTGCAGCAGCTTATGGCGCGTGTACGGGAGGCCCATGCATAAACCTACGACGAACGGAGACATGAAATGAAGCTTTTTTCCGTCAATACCGCCATATACAGCTGCCGCTGTCTTGAAGAGCTTGCATCAGAGTTCGCTGTCGGGTCCGGCGATGTGATACTGACAAGCCGCCATACCCTTTCCGGTACCGCGCTGGATGCCATGAACGGCGCATGGGTGATTTGGCGGGAGGACTATGGCAAGGGCGAACCGACGGATACGATGGTCGATGCCATACGCGCCGCGTGTCCCCGTGACGCAAAACGCATCATCGCCATCGGCGGCGGATCGATCATGGATATGGCAAAGCTGCTGGTTCTGCCGCCGGATAAGCCGTTGGAAAGCTTCCTTGCCCCCGACGCGGAGTTTACGCGGGAGCGCAAGCTGATCCTCGTACCCACTACCTGCGGCACAGGCAGCGAGATGACAAACATCTCCATCATTACCTTCACCGGCATACACTTCAAGGGCGGCATCGTCTCCGACGCGCTCTATGCCGACGCCGCGGTGCTCATTCCCTCCCTGCTGGAGGCACTTCCCTTCAAAGCGTTTGCCGCCAGTCTGATAGACGCGCTCATCCACAGCGTGGAGTCGTATATTTCACCGAGGGCAACCGCGTTGAGCCGTATGTTTTCCACCCGAGCGGCAGAGCTCATCATCGGCGGACTGCGGACGCTTGCGGAGCGGGGAAATGACCGGCGCATGGAGCTTGCCGAGAACTTTCTCCTTGCCAGCACGCTTGCCGGCATCGCATTCGGAAATGCAGGCTGCGGGGCGGTCCACGCCATGAGTTACCCCTTCGGGGAAAAATACCATGTGCCGCACGGGCTGTCCAACTACTGTCTCTTTTTGCCCGTGCTGCGCGCGTATAAGCATGCCGGCGGCGGAGAGGTTCTGAGCAGCCTCGAGAAGATGCTGGGCGCGGCGATGGAATGTGCGCCGGAGAAGGTATACGACGATCTTGAAGCGCTGCTTGAAGGGTTTTATCCCCGCTGCGGCATGGGCGCATTGGGCGCGTACAAAGAGGATATCCCCGCCTTTGTCAGCGATGTGCAGGCGAAGCAGGGACGGCTTATCGCGAATGCCTGTGTCCCGCTCAACGCGGAACAGCTTACCGAAATATACAAAAAATCCATGTAAAGGGGGCAATACCGATGACCGTAGCCGAAGCAGTAAAGAGCAGCCGGAGCGGCGGGTTATTTGACCGGTCGCTTATTGCATACGGACAGTCCCAGCTGAGGGATGACGAGGAACTGGTATGCGCCGCTGTCGTGTATGTGACGCGGCAGGCGGCGAACCACAGCGGCGCAAAGCAAAGCTATCTTGCCCGCGCCGAGGCCAGCAGCAAGATCAGGATGCTGCTGTGCGTCACCACAAGGCGGCTGGTGTTTTTCAATTACATGTTCGGCAGCGCACTTATGTATGAACTGCCGATGGCGGCTTCTCCCGTACTTGACTCCTCCCGCAGCAAAAGCGGCTACGGCGTGGGGAGTCTGCGCCTTACCTGCGGCGGTGACAGCTATTTCATTGCGGCAAACCGCAAGCTCACAAACCATCTCAAGTCCGGCATCATGGCGGCTATGATGGTATACGGAGACAAGATACGCGGCGAATAAGTGCCGAACAGCGGAACGTTTTGCAAAATGTTCCGCTGTTGCAGTTATCGGGAGTGGAAGACGCGTCTTTTCCACAGGTACAGCCTTGCGGCGGGAGCCCGCCGACAGGGCAATGTCACTTCTGACTGCAAGGGCCATTTTGCTTTCCGCAGAAAGCAAAATAAATCCCCCGGCTTTGCGGGGGGATATTTATTGCGAAAGAGCGACTAAAATGTGCATAAATGGGGGTAAAAACACCAAAAGTACACTAATTATTGCTTTAGTTCCTCTTTTATATTGAATGCCGTTTGCATAAAGCTGTTCACAGGAGCAGCTTCATCAAAATTTTTCTCAAATACCTGAGCAATTATTTCAGCAATTTCCAAAACAGAACTGTCAGCGTGAATCGCTTTACTGATTTCCAATGATTCCAAATCAAATTCGTCTGCAGGCGCACCACCTGCAAGAAGTGCGTAATAATCCAATTTATCAATATGTTTTTTTACGATGGCAAATACTGCAAGGTCGAACATATACATTCCTCCGTTTTTTATTGTACATGAGTTTCTGCCGCTTTTCAACAATATATCGCCTAATGATATTATATCATGATAAAACCTCTCTTGTCTTGGTGGACAAAAGAGGTTTCTGACCTGGTACGCCCGACTGGATTTACTCCTGCGGGGATAAACTTCGAACCCAGGGGCGTACCATCACGCTTCGCGTGTACGCCAAGCCGTAGGCCATTATTTTAATGGAAGGCCGCTAGGTTCGACCTCCTCTACCGCAAAATAATACCGCAGAGATCTTACCCCTGCGGTAATTTGTCAACAGGTAACAAAAAAGATGCCAGCGTAAAATTCTGATGAGGATTTGAACCCGCAAAAAGTTGGTAGCGACAGCGAACCGTCGCGAGGGCGCTGAGCGTATCTTTCGCGCAAAGGAGGAGCAGAGACATAAGTGTACTATGATTTTTCAAAAGAATCGGGGCAAGCGGAGTAGCACCTACTGACGCACGAGTTATTCCTGCAAACACAGTCTCGGGTTTAATCAGTTTTATGTCGACTGAATCAACAATCATATATTAATTCATGTAGGCCTCCTAATAAGCTTACATTCTAATCTCGTTTAGAAAAAATCATGTTCTATTCACTCATGGTGCTTCATTCGCGACAACTGCAGTGCCCTCAATATCCACCCAAGTAACATGGTAGGCTACGCCGGAAGCTTCTGCCAACTTTTGAATATATGTTTCAATCAGTTCTTTTGCTCGATTCTGTGCATTAAGGAGCAGGGCCGTATTACTCTGTGCACTTGCTTTCATTTCTTCCTGTGCATTATTGATGGCAAGGCTCTGATCCGCAGGTGTAATTTTATTGGGGTTGATAAATCCATCCTTAGATACATAGTACGAATCCTCAGTGAGGGTACTATCTACAACATCCACACAAATCACCTTAGCTGGCGGAATGTGGATTGTTATGTCGCTGCCATCGCAACTCATAGTAACTTGGGACATATCGACACCTATCTTGGCATATCCGGTATACTCGATCCAATAATCACGTTCCTTTTCAAACAAGTGCGTTACGCCTGCGCCCTTATCCTTGTGTAACTTAGCAACATTGTGATAGTAGCATTTTAATGTAGCAAGATCACAGATGTTGCGAATTTGTTTTTCCTCTGGAGAGAAAGTTGGAAGAGCTGCCTGTGTGGCACAACCAGTCATAAGGAAAACGGAAAGCAGAGAAAGAATAGCAACCATCAATTTCTTCATTATGCTCACCCCCTGTTAGTCCATCACAATGGTGTATTCAGGATATAATTGATGGATCCACGGCTCGTATAGTCCTTTGACAGCAGCCTGGGCATTCTCTTTGGCCATAACAAACAGTTCGTTTTCTGAATTGATTCTGTTTTTTAAATCTGCTTTACATAGCTTATAGGCCTCTTGGGAAACTGTTTCCGTTTTGGCTCGTTCATTCTGAAAAATGTATTCCATCGAACCCATGTCGACACGCCAATCTTGTATGGTCGCCTCCGGAAGGTGGATAATGACTTGAGGGTTTTCTTCGTCGTTGACTACTTCCGGGTCAATTTTGCTGAACTCAATTCCTGCCGTCACAAAGCCTTTATATGCCACATAGTACAACACATTCCCATTGCTGTCCTCTTTTTTTGCTACGGAATTGTATGTGTACTCAATGGTAGGCAGCTCGCTGATTTCAATCACTTTTTCCAGAGAGGACTCAGAAATAGCCGAAACCATTCCTTCCTTCTGATGGCTTGAAACATACTGGTAGCCAAAGTACCCAACGATAAGCGCACCGATGATGCATATGGAAATGACGATGGGTTTTATCTTTATGATTCTTTTTGCTGCATCTAATGCTTTCATATAAACCTCCCGAAACGAATTCGAAATAATCTGCTATCAGTAATTATAGAAGAAATTGTCGAAATATACAACAACATATTTTCTTTCAACGCGAATTAAGTCTAAATTAACATTTTTCAAAGCTGTTGTTGTGCGGGCTGTTTAGAAATGGCGATTTACTATCCTGCACCTCCGCCTGCGCTCTGCGCTCTCCTCGCATCCCCCGAAACTGCGCTCTCGTGTACCCCGATATTTGTAGTGTGCCGTCTTCCATGGCGGTGATGGGAAACCTGATGCGACTGCCACTGCTAAAGTTCACCAGCAAATAGTCCTTAGCAATAAGAAACACATAGCCCCATCCGTACTTAGTGTGATGTACATCCATTCTTCTCCGATTATTCATAAGCGTCCTCCTTGAAATCCGTGTGGTTGTTGAGCTGTCATAACAGCGCTTGTAGATTTTGCGTGCAGTCAGGGGGCCTCGGGTAATCCCAAGGCCCCCCTGCGTGTATTCAATTGGCCACGGTCAGCAGTTTTTGGGTGATGCGACTCTGCACCTCCAGATAATACAGAGCGTCGGCATCGGACAGGCTGTCCTCGTCGATGTCCTCCAGCTTTTGCATGGTGTCGGTGTACTTCTGCATATAGGATAGGTAATCCGTCATCATACTCATAGGATCATCCGAGTTGTTGTATTTCTCCATGAAGGCAATGTACTCATCGAAGAATTCCTCATAGCTGTTCATAGCGGCCTTGAAGTCGACAGAAGCCTCCTCTGCATTTGTTTCTTTCACTTCAGATGTTTTCTCTTTTTTGCTTTGCTTTTCAGACTGATCTTCGTCGGCTTCCTGCCGTTTTTTCTGTGCGGTATTATCAATCATCTCATCCACATGGGTATCTCCTTCGTAAAAGCCACTCCAAACATCGGAGTAATTTTCATACAAGTTGCTCCATGTGTCCGAATATAGGTCATACATATCCCCCCATGCATCCGAGTATTTTTCGTACATATCCTCCCAAGCATCGGATGCCGTGTTGTATCCCTCGGTGTCGTACGCATCTTCGATAATATCGTAAAACAAATCGTAAGCGTCTTCCAGCAAATCATCCCACTTATCATAATAGTCGCTCATAGCGTCATCCCACATATCGTAGCAATCAGCCATGGCGTCGTTCCACGTCTTATACTCCTCAATGCCAGCATCTGCAATCAAATGGTAGTAAGCTGTGGTTGCTTCGAACAGCATTGCATACAGTGAATTGCTCTCCGATAGACACAGAGCATACCATGCATCAATATCCGTAAGGCTTTTTACGTAACCGTCAAAGGAATCTCCCATCTTTGTCTGCGTTTTTTGGAATTCATCCGACAGTGTTTGACCAGCGGTCTCCATCTGTGCCTGAACGGCTGTTTCGATTTCTTCATAGGTTTTGTATTTAGCCTGCTTCCTTGTTGTTTCTGCTCTGCAGGCCAGGAGGGATAGGGACATAATCAGCACCAATCCCAGCGCAAGGATTCTCTTTATCATAGTATTCTCCTTTAAAAATGATTGACAGAGTTCTTCTCGCATCATGCTATGTCAGTTGTTGAAGCTCACCTCGCAATTCTCTGATTATTTCGTCCAGTTCCTGTTGCCTATGCTCGAGATTTACCAGCTTTTCCACCAGCGCTTTTCGCAGCATTTCAGTAGGGGCGTTCAGCAACGGGGCAATTTCCCTGAGCTGGAAGCCGTACTTCTGATACTGATGGATCTGCTGTACGCGCCGCTGCGCATCGGCATCATAGATGAGATGCCCCATGGGTGATTTTCCAGATGGGCTGAGTAGATTGTGGGACTCATAGCCCTGCACGGCTCTGCGGGAGACACCCAGTGTCCGGCACAGCTCACGTAATGTCATGGTCGATTGTTCCTGCATCCGTATCCTCCGATTTCAGCGTATAACTGCACGCTGCGTGCAGTCAAGCGTTTTTTGTGTCGTCCTTTGCGCGAAGAGCTCTGTCATAACAGCGCTTGTAAATTTCGCGTGCGGGAATCAGAAACACAGACCCAAGACCTTGTAAAAATAAAAAAAAGCCGCTACTATGGTGGTAACAGCTTCTTGTGGGATTGCAGAGCAAAGAAATTTAAAACGTACACCAGCATTTTTGGGCTGTTTTCGGTGCCAGAAACAAAAAATTGGGCTTTGGGACAGCTATCATAGCCATCTCAAAGCCCGTTTTGCCTCATTTTATGTGATTTTGACCGTATATGCCTGTATTTTGCCCCAAGAAACGAGAAAAACCTCTCTTGCCTTGGTGCACAGTTCCAGTAAAAACGGGCAATAGACAAAAGAGGTTTCTGACCTGGTACGCCCGACTGGATTCGAACCAGCGGCTTGCCACCACGCTTCGCGTGTACGCCAAGCCGTAGGCCATTATTTTAATGGAAGGCCGCTAGGTTCGTCCTCCTCTACCGCAAAATAATACCGCAGAGATCTTACCCCTGCGGTAATTTGTGAAAGACTACCCAAAAGGTACATATCAAAGGTAAAACTACCTAAAAGGTACACGTTTCGCCTGCCTCTTTCAATGAGACTTCGGCAATCGGATACCATTCCGTTTTTGCGGAGAGTACATCTGCGTGTTCCTCCGGGAAATGCCGGAATTCCAAGACTGCCTTATCCGAAAACCCGCCGTAGTAATAGTCCGTCGGCCAGTTGAAACACGGGACAAAACCAACCTTCCCACGTCCCAGCAGATAATCCGCAATCCCCTCTGCATTGAAAATAGTTACAGGGATGCCGTTGTGCCTGAGCGCCAAATAGAAACGAGCAGCATATTCCGGGCAACAGTACTCATTTGTACTCAAACTCAATACATAACCGCCGTCTTTCTTGCTGACGAAAAGGTGAACTCTGGTACGCGAGCTACCCTGTATGACCTCCCACATGTGGCTTGGGTTCTGAATCTCCCACTTATCCTGCGAGGGAATATCATACCAGCGATCAAAAGCTTCCGGTGAATCGGGGTCTATGGTCAAGAGTCCGCCATCGCGGTCATCGGCATTTCGCTTGTACAATTCCAATGGCGTTCTTGTCTCATACCCTTCAACGCGGTTTTCCTTGTAGCCAAGCGTACAAATCTCCAGATAGCGGTTAACCGTCAGCCCCATGATTGGCGCTGTGTCTGCTTGCTCATGGATCAGAGTATCGAACTCTGCACACTCTCGCTCCGAGATTCGCTGAAAGTGATCCGCACGCTGCTCCGGGAAAAGATCCCAGTAATCCTTGACCGGAAGCACGCCTGTCCTGTATCGATACGGCAATGCTTCCCGGATGTGGTCGTTATAGCTGCCTTCCCGCAGCATGAAAATGGTATTTTCTACGGATTCTATCAGCCACAATAGGAGTTTTGAAAGATCATAGAAACCGGTTTCTCCGGGTTCATACCGGATCACAACGCTTCCGTTCAAAATCACATTTCGATACCCGTTGTATTCTGCGGTGGTGAGCTGATAAAAGCTGACATCATGGGGATAGTCTTCTTTCCAGTTCGCCTCAAATTCCGCCATGTTGGAAACGAGCTCATTTTCCAACTCGTACTCGTAATCACCGTAGTCCTCGATCGTACCACGCGGTGCCTCCAGCCACAGATCATGCCGGTTATCATCGCCGCAGGGGACGATTTGGTTGAGCTTCTCAAACAGCTGATCCAGAAGCTTTCGGCTCTGTTCATCTATGGCTTGACCGCCGCCTTCATACGACCGGATCAGCCGGTCGATCTGTGGTGCTTTCATCTGGGTTCCTTCTCCTTTGACTTCTCTTCCTCTAAAGTCTCTGTTATAGACAGCTCGGTAAATGCATCCGGGCTGGCAAAACATCTGCGCAAATAGTCATGGCCGCCATCCACCGATACGCGGCCACAGCTGCAGGTCACATAATCGTGACGGTATGTGCTCTCAATCACATCGCCGCAAAAGTTGCACCTGACAGCGTTTTTGATGATCTTAACTCTCATTTTTTCGGTGTGGAGCCGTCCCTCTGACGTTGCTTCTTCCATTCCTCGAACTTCTTTGCATTCTCCGGATCCTGCATAAACCTATGAACTGCCTCGTACACGGCTCTGCCAAGTTGGTTTTTCTGGAATTCCGAAGGCGCAACGTTCTTCATGTTGAATGATTCGATTCTATCGCCGATGGCCATATCAATCACCGCTACTGGACACCCACGCCGAATCTGTGCCTGTCGATCCTTCTGGAGCGCTCTTAGCACAGCCTCTTGACGTGGTGTGAACTCTTCCGGCTTTAATTCATTGTCCGGAATACCGCTGTGATTGAATTCTATAACGGCGTACCCAGTTGGTTCTTTTCTCATATAGCCGCTCCTTTGATCTATGTGCCTGCCTGCTGAATCTGCTCCGCTGCGGACAGGTCAAACACAGCAAGCCGCTGCTGCGGATACACCTTACCCGGTATTCGATACGATCGGCCATCCGTCCAGTTCAGCTTGTTTTGCAACAAAGTACAAAGCGGCAGGCTGCGTACTTCCATCTTCCACTCTTTATTGTCAGTTGGCTTTGGCACTCGGTGTGAACGGAAATCCTTTTTATGATAGGCCTCCATGATCATCGACTGACCGTCTTCCTTCACAAGGAACCGAATGAATTTCGGATTGCCGATTTCTCTCAACGTGCTTCTGAAAATGTGAATTCTGGATGTGGACAAGTAGAACGATAAATATGTGTCACTTTGCATCTTTCGCCTCCGGCTTCTTCCATTTCTCTGGTTCTGAGAAATCGAAGTACAGCATCACTTTGTTCTGTACCGTCACCAGTCGGCCTGTGGCGCGATAAATGTAGTCCTTATCCCAGTTCCACGCGTCATAAAGATTGTCAGTCAGTTTCGGGCAACTAAACTTCTTTGCTTCGAGCGGGTTTGTTTTCTTCACCCACTTGATAGCGTCCTTGTCCTTCGATGACGTAGGCACGACGAGGATTTTCTTGTTCTCAGCGTTGATCTGCATAAGCACGTTTTCGCAACTGTTCAGCAACAGCAAATCCTGTTTTGAGAAACCAATGCTGCCGTCCCAGACTGTAATCGTCGGCGCGGATACTCTTGATACCGTGCAGAAGAAGTCGCTGCTGACGACTTTGAAGCCGTCCATACTGATTTCGTTATACTGTTCCATAATGCCCTCCCATTAAACTTTATCCGTTGTAATATAGCCTTCGGCCAGATTGACCTTGTATTCCACCTCGTGTTCTTCAGCTGGAACGCCGAAGTAATCACGCCATTCTGACGGCAAATATGATCCTTTTCTTTTGCCCCCAAGGAACAATTCAAAATCGTTCAGCTTGAAGAGAAACAAAAATTCGCCATCGCAAGTAGCCGGTTTTCCAAGGATTTTATACCGATATTGCTTATCCCAGCCCATCAGATCGAAGACCTTTGCCGCGAAGAACTTACACATGATGTCCCGCGTCTTGATCTCCTTTGCACCACCGCCGCTTGTCCAGCGCAGGCAGTCGGGCGTATCCGGTGTGCACGGACGGATGATCATCCGTTTTTCTGTGGGGTTGATTAAGAACTGTATATGCGTGGTTCCCGGGAATCGCCGGAGGCACGCCATACTGAATTTCAGCCGGTTCTCCCATATTGTAATTGCCGGTTCGCGGGAGTGTGCGAAAAGCTCCGCCTTCGTTACCTGATATCCCGCCAGATCGACTACTTCTTCCTCCGGCAAATCTTCCAAAGGGATACTGTTCTGGAATAAGTGCTGCTCTTTATCATTCATTTTCGCGATTACCTTCCTTTTGCATAATTAGTGCTATGGTGCTGTCCAGCTCTTCCTCTGTCTTGACTTGGAATTGCTGAATTCCGGGCGGCGCGATGCTTTTCACATCGGCTTTCCAATCTGTCTTCGGTGCCAAGAAGAAAAAGCTGTTATCCAATGCATATTCGTAGAAATCGTCACCAAATGACTCATTCCATTCCTCCGGGCACATTTCCACCCTGCGCCGTTTAACCTCTTCGCTGTCATCAGCGACAGTCTCCATGAACGCTGCAGGCATGGCATTTACAAGCGTAAAGACGATTATTTCATCTCTGCCGCGTGCAGCCCACGATCCTCGAATCCGATACGCATAATCCGGATTCCACCCCATGATTTGATATAGAGCATTGCCGAAATGTGGACAGCTGATCGTTTTTGACGTAAACGGTTTGTCGGGATCCGTGCGCCAGCGAATATTGTGAATATCAGTTTCTTTGCATGGACGTATTGCTATCTTCCGTTCTGCCGGGTGCAGGAGTAGTTGCACATCGTGTATCCCAGCAAACTTTCTCATACAAAAGGTGTTGAAGGTAATCGTATGGTTCGTTACCGTTATGCAGGGGCACTCTGGTCTCGTAGATAAGAACTGTCCGCGTACCACCTGATAGCCCTCGAAGTCAAATGCACTGAAATTGCTTTTCCGAATCCGCTTCAAACCACCATTCGGTACACTTTTTGAAGCCTCGAAATAGGCGTTCGGGTCATCGTTGATCCAGTGGTGATTGATTGGAATGTACCCACGGAACACGCCGTCGTCGATCACCTGCATGGTAGGCAGCGCCTCATAGTAATGATGACGCCTGTTCGCCAGCAGCACCTGTGCTGCCTCGAACGTCTCTACGGAGATAATCGCATCGTGGTGATCTGTGTAAAGGTACTGATCCCGATCCATATTGTTCCGCTTATGCTTATGCTCGAACATGTCCGCCGTAAACGTCTTCCATGTGAGAACATTGCCACAGTACCGTTCATTGCGGAGTATGTAGCCGATTGAGCCCTCGCTCCATTGTTCCATGCCGGTCTTCGTCGGGCATGAGATATCCGTCAGCAGAGCAGCAATCTCTTTTGGGCTCTTGCCTGCCAAGAACGCATCGAAGATAAAGCGGACTATGATCGCTTCGCTTTCGACAATTTCGAGCCGAGCGTATTTGATGTAATTACCGGCTGCATCCCGTGGCCGGGAGTATCCGAGCAGCTCTGGTGTGAGCAGCTTGCCGTTCTTGAAGCGGTGCTGCAGCGACCAAATCATGCTCTCGCTTTTCTTTACGGACTCTTCCTGTGCGAACGTGGCAAGGAATGACAGCATGAGCTCTGATTCCTCTGACAGCGTATTCAGATTGTCCGTCTCGAAAAAGACGCCAACGGGCGGATTCTGGCGCTTCAGCTTTCTGACCAGCGTAATACAGTCAACAAGGTTTCTGGCAAAACGCGATACGCTCTTTGTCACAATGAGATCGTATTCGCCGCGCTCACAGGCTGCGATCATAGCATTGAAGTCATCGCGCTTTTTGAGCGAAGTACCGGAGATTCCTTCGTCGGCATATATGTGCCTCAAGTCCCAGTTCGGATGATTGCCAACGAGCTGTTGGTAATGCTGCTGTTGCAGCTCAAATGAGGACAGCTGCGCGTCGTTGTCCGTGGATACACGGCAATAAGCGCAAACACGAAACATCCTGCCGCCGCCGTAGATATCAATCTTCGGCTTCGCCGGAATATATCGCGCTGCGGTTGTTTCTTCCCTCTGGTAGAGCTGCCGAAGCTCTTCTCTCTGATCACTTGCCATTCTTCACCCTCCAGTCCGGCTCATAATATCCATCGGGAAGCCGCCAGTACCAAACGCCATCTTTTCGATAGGAAACGATCCCGAGACTCTTCTTTGCTGTATTTATCGTCCGTTCCGATATGTCCATGATCTTGAGCTTTTTCATGATCTCTGCACTCAAAGCATCATGCTCGGAAAGGACGTCCAGAATTATTCGTACTGCGAGCATCTTCTTGCTATCTGCAAGATTGCAGCTCTCAACGACGTTTTTGTCCAGTTCCTTCTGTCCCAGCCAACGAATTCCGTTTTCCCGATTGAAGGAAAAAGCAATCACCGCGCCTTCTGGCGCAAGGCTCGATTTCACTGGAAACATATACCGGATCATCGGGTCGTCCTTATCGCGGGAGATCATCAGAACGCTGCGGGCGATGGCCGCGATATCAATGCTGCCGAGGCCACGGTACAGATTCTTTTCGTGGCTTGACTTGTTCATATGTCCGACGATCACGACGGCGCAGCGGTATTTTGCTGCAATATCCACCAGCTTTTTGAGCTGGCTTCTCATGCGGCCTGCGTTCGTCATATCGGAGTCCTGAGACAGATAACCCTGTAGCGGATCGAGGATAAAAAGCCGTGCGCCGGTCTGCTGCAGTACTTGCTCGATTCTGCTGTCCTCCAGCGTCAGCGGGTAATCCTCATCTACGATGTAGGCGACCATATCACAGTCAGCCCCGGCAGCGACAAGCCGGGGCTTCACCGTGTCAGCAATGTTATCTTCCGCTGACTGATACACGACTCTCTGCGGCTCTCGAATTCTGGCCTGCCGCGTGTCACCAGCGCTGCGATGTTCAGTATGAATGTTGATTTCCCTTCGCCGGGATCGCCTTGAAGGATGGTGAGCTTTCCATAAGGTATGTATGGATACCACAGCCATTCAATCT
This sequence comes from Clostridiales bacterium, assembly GCA_004555205.1. GTDB lineage: Bacteria > Bacillota > Clostridia > Oscillospirales > Oscillospiraceae > Vescimonas. The sequence continues at coordinate 17,172 of SFIY01000012.1, read as the reverse complement.
TGTGCTGAGTCACCGCTGAGAAGTATTCGTACTGAAAACCGTCTTTATGATCCATGCCGCATCTCCGTTATTCGTTCAATCTCTCATTCTTTGCAGTAATGATGGTTACCAGCTCACTCAGCACTTCCACTTCGTGTTCTGTCAGACCGGAGATATCGAGGTTGCGATCGTCGGTCAGACCGAGGAGGTAGTCCGTGCTTACGTGATAGAATCTTGCGAGCGATACAAGAATGTCAAAGGAGGGTTGCCTGCCACCGATTTCATAAGCCGAAATCGTGCTTTTGTTCACGCCGATGATCTCAGCAACCTGTTCCTGTAGAAGACTCTTTTTCAGTCGCAGTTCCTTCAAACGTGTTCCAATAGTTGGTCTCATGTCCATTTCACCGCGACGCGAGTATTATAGTGAAATCCTGTATGCTCTTGGTAGACTGCGGTAGCCCGTTTTGCAAACTTGCCGCTTTTTTAGATTGCAATTTCGATTAAGGATGCAGTGTATTTCCTTGCCTTAAAGCGTCAGAACTCCACTTTAATGCCCATTTGCGCCTTTCCTTTCATCTTTTTATTTTGAAGGCTGCAACATCCGCCATACCTCCGGAATGTTGCAGCCTTGCAATCTTACTTCACGTATTCGTGCTCGACCGATACCCCGCATTTGAAGATCACTTCGATGCCGGTGTCGCGTGCTATAATCTTTTCAACCAGCATCTTCATGGTCGTGCCATCAACCTTCGTGAGGCTGGTGCTCTGCATGATCTGATCCATGAACGTGTCGAGCCAAGTCTTGACTTCCGTGTATTTGACTGCTGTATCCTGCAGCGCATCCCGTTCGGCTTCTTTTGCCTTCATCAGTTCGCTGTATTCTTTTACCTTGGCCGTATACTCCGCTGCGCCAAGTTCCATTCGCTGCTTTGCCCGGTGCAGTTCGAGGACGGCTTCCTGTATGCCGACGATCTCGGCCTCAACCCGCTCGATCGCAGCGCGGTTCTCCGGTTCCAGCGCCAGCTCCGCGCCTTCCTTGACTGCCTCGACCACATCCGATGCGTTATCCAGCAGATCTCTGAGTGCAGCCAGATAGGTCGCTTCGAGTACCGTCTCATTGATGTGGTGGGTGTCGCAGGCCTGCCTGCCGTTTGTAATCCTTGTTGCACAGCCCCAGCTGGCAACCTTCTTTCCGGTGCCCATCGTTCTGACGTGCCTGCGTAGCCTGCCGCCGCAGGTGCCGCATTCGATCAGTCCGCTGAAGGGGTATTTACTGGTGAATCGTCCGCCTCCGACGACCTGTTCCTTTGATCCTCTCCGGCGTTCCATCTCCTTTTTCGCCAGCTCGAACATGTCTTTCTCTATGATCGCCGGGTGCGTATCCTCAACATAGTAGATCGGAGCCTTCTTGCCATCATTCTTCTGGCGGTATTTGGTGAGTACATCTGGCTTCCATGTTTTCCCGAGCAGGGCGTTTCCAGTGTATTTCTCATTTGTGAGAATGCTCACAATTACGTTGTGCTGCCACTTGTCCTTTCCCAGCTTTGTTTTGATGCCATCTGCAGCCAGCCGCTTTGCGATCTGGGTGATCGAGTATCCGGCGATGAACTCTCTGTAGATCCGTCTGACGATTTCCGCTTCCTCTTCGTTTATCTCGAACACATCGTGACCGTCTTCGTCTTTCCCGACCTTCCGGTATCCGAGCATCAGGCCAGTGTTCAGCACGATGTCGCCATTTTGGAATTTTCGCTGGTATGCCCACCGGATATTGCTGCTGATCGTCCGGCTTTCCTGTTCGGCCATCGCGGCGAGGATCGTCAGAAGCACTTCGCCACCGGGCGTCAGCGTGTCGATGTTCTCGCTCTCGAAGTAGACGCTGATCCCCAGATCCTTCAGTTCGCGGATGTAGTTGAGCGCATCCACCGTGTTCCGGGCGAAGCGGCTGATCGACTTGACCAGTATCTTCTGGATCTTTCCGGCGCGGCAGTCCTCGATCATCCGGAGGAAGTCCGGTCTTTTCTCTGCGCGGGTGCCGCTGATGCCGGGATCCGCGTAGATGTCTACGTATTTCCATTCCGGCTTTGAGGCGATCAGTTGCTTGTAGTGCTCGACCTGCCGCTCGAAGCTGTCTTCCTGTTCTTCCTTTTCTGTAGATACGCGAGCGTATGCCGCCACCTTGAGCTTTCCTTGATCGACGTCCACTGTCTCGATGAACATCTGCGGCATGGTGCGTACCACTCTTCTTGTCGCCGTTGCCATTACGCATCCTCCTTTTTCTTATTCCAGCCGGGTTTGTTTCCGGGCTGGCCGTTATCGTAGCGGCGACTGATCTTTGCGCCGTTATAGAACACGAAGGTCACCGTGAACTTTGTCACAATGACCTTCGATAGAAACCGTGTAGCTTTTTCTGAGCTGAACTCTGTGATTGGCTGGTGCTCGCTCTCAGGGACTCTTCTGATCCGCCGATCTGCAATCTTGTCATTGATGTCAGCGATCCGGGCGTTGATTGCGCTGCGTATCATATGCCGCCTTCGAAATCAGGTGCTGCATCATGAGCTCGGCGAGATCCCGCTCTTGCTGCCGGAGGTCTTCGAGCACTTCCTGCAGTGCGATGAGCGAATCGCCTTGTGGACGCTGTTTTATGAATTCATTATACGCATCCACGAATTTTTCTTTGAGCACAGCGTCTTTGATCCGGCTGTTATCGCAGACCTTGATGCCTTTTGCGAGGGATCTGCCGCAAGCCCAGATGTCTGTTCGCCACTTGAAGCTGCTGTTATTGACCTTGTGCACGAAGTTCGTCCCGCAGCATCCGCACTGGATCATGCTGGTGAATGTGTGGGTTGGCACCTGCCGAGGGATGTTGCGTCCGCGTTCAGCCAAGATTTGCTGCGCCGCTTCCCACGTTTGTTTATCGACGATCGCTTCGTGGGTGTCTTCCATGTAGTACCTCGGGGCGAATTCGCCGTTTGTATTATCTCGGTGCACACCGAAGTGACTGACGCTCTTGCCCATGATCACATCGCCCTTGTACTTTTCGTTCCGGAGCAGGGACACGATGTGCTTTGCATTCCATTCGCCGTTGCTGCGCGTTTTGACGCCGGTTTCATTGAGCGCGTCCGCGATCCGCTTACTGCCGAGGCCGCCGTTGACGTAGGCGTCGAAGATGTATCGAATCACGGCTGCTTCCTCCGGTACGATTTCCAATTCGTTTTCTGCAGTGAGGCGCAGGCCGTATAGACCGCTGCCGATGCTGATCCAGCCGTTCTCGAAGCGGTGGCGTACCGACCAGCGCATCCGTTCTGAATCGACGTCCAGATCGTTCTCTGCGATAGTCGCCGCGATCGTGAGGAACACCTCGCTGGTCGGCTCGAATGTGTGGATGTTCTCTTTCTCGAACACCACCTCGATGCCGATGTCCCGAAGCTCCCTGACCGCCTCCAGCAGCTGGGTCGTGTTTCGAGCGAAGCGGGATACTGATTTCGTGTAGATCCGATCGAACTTATGATCCCGTGCGTCCTGCATCATGACAAGGAACTGCGGGCGTTTCTGCACGCTGTGACCGCTGATCCCTTTGTCGGCATAGATACCGACGAGCTCGGTTTCCGGGTCATCATCGAAGACGCCGCGCCAGTACTGCTCTTGGAAGTCGTAGCTGTGCAGCTGTGCGTCTTTTTCTGTCGATACACGTATGTATGCGACCGCACGTTTTTTGCTCATTTGCTCTTTCTCCTTTCTTCGTGCCGGACTCGAACCAGCGTATTTTTTTACCCCCGCCTTCGGAGGCGGGGGTAAAGGTACCAGAGAAATCTGCGAAAGTCCAGCCGAAATTCGAAAGAACACAAAGAATTAACAATCGGATTTGGCGAGGGTTTTCTGGCTGTTTTTATCGATTTTTTCGCGCTGCTTCTGGGTGATCAGCCCTTTCACCCAGAGCTGTTTTGTAATCGCCTCAGCCAGCGCGATTTTCACCTTGGTTTTATCGCTCATGGCTGCGCCTCCTTTATTTCTGCGGGATCTTGAGCTTCTGTCCCGAGTAAATGACAGAGGATTTCAGGCCGTTGAGCTTCACAATTTCGGTATAGCGATATCCGCTGCCGAGGAGCTTCTTTGCAATGCCCCAGAGCGTATCGCCCTTGACGACGGTATAGATCTGCGCCGTGCCTGCGTCTGTCCCACGACGAACGAGCTGCAGGCCGGAGGCATGCACGGGGCTGCAGATGGCGTTCTGGCCATCCTCGCTCTTGTCGATCACGACGCGGTCTCCGTTGATCTGCCGCACATACCAATTCTTCGCCTTCACCCACGACGGAATGTTCTGCCCACCGTAGTACTTGCTGCCGGTGATCTTGACGAGATCGCCAACCTTGAGCGTGGTCTCCGGCTCCGGATCAGGCTGATCCGGGACGGTCGGTTGCTGACCGCTGCCGGTAAAGCCGTTGAGCTTCTTTCCCTTGATGATCGTGGGATAGTCCTTATATGCGAAGTCGGTATCCACGTTGCCGTTGATACCGTTCACCTTGCCGCTGGAGGAATTCTGCCACATACCGTATGCACCGGCATAGTTGGTCTTGTCCGTCCAGTGCGCCAGCCAGAGGTCGAAGCGCTTGACGCGATCCGCATCGAGGTAGCTCTTCATCCAGCTGGGGTTGCTGTAGAGCGAGCAGTAGAAACCTGCCTTCTCGATTGCGTCACCGAAGGCGATCACCATGTCTGTCAGCACCTGCTTGCCGAGTCCCTGCTGCGTCTTATCCTCCAGATCGAAGGCGACCGGGTAAGTGAAAACGCCTTTGTACTTCTGCAGCACATTGATGACGTAGGCCGCTTCCTTCTTCGCTGCGGCCACGCTGGTGGCGTAGGAATAGAAATAGCACCCGATGTCGATACCGGCTGCGATCGCGTTCTTCACGTTCTTCTCGAAGTATCCGTCGAGACCGCAGGCATCGCCCTTTGAAGAGCCGTAGCCGAGGCGGATCATTGCGAATTTGATACCGGCTGCTTTGACCTTCTTCCAGTCAATTTCGCCCTGCCATTTGGAAACGTCAATGCCTCTGATCTCTGTGGTCTCGACAGGAGGCGTGGTTGCATCTGCTACGTATTCCACATACGGGAGCTTGCCATGCTTCGTCCAGTTGCGGCGATTATAGCCGGAGACGTTACGGTTGCAGGCCGTGAGCTGCACCTTGTTCGCCCAGCGAGGCGTACATTCCACCGCGAGACCATCGCCGACATAGACGCCGATGTGCCCTTCGAGCCAAACCGCTTCGCCGACCTCGATCTTGGAAAAGTCAGTCGTGACATTTTTGCAGACCTTGATCATCTGGTCTGCTCCGATGTCGGGCACGCCGTTTGAGGTGTACGTAGCGCCGCCGTACACGGCGTTCTTGTTACCGTTCCAACCCCACAAAAGTCCCTTGATCAGGCAAACGCAATCAAAACCAAAAGTATCCGCGCTCGCAGCGTTGATCATCGCCGTGCGCTCCGGCTGCCTGTTGTAGCTGTGATTCTGTGTGTAACGCTTTTTGTTGCTGGCCGTCATGGGCGCACCAAAGCATCCCATGACGTACAGCGTCTTATAATTCTTTGCGACATTAATCAGCTTTGCCGCCAGTTCCTTATTTGTCATCATAGTGTTCTTCCTCCTTTTCCGCGCGGTCATGGAGCTGCTCCAGCACCGCCTTCAGTTTCTTGGGGATCGGCAGGCCAAGGTGGCCAGCGTTCTCGACGAGACTGATCCCTTCGTTGGACATGTAGAAAAAGATGACCGCAGTCCGCAGTACCGATCCGCTGCCGATGACCTGCGTGTCAATGATGTGGCCGATGCCGACAATGGCGAAGATCAGCACCTTCTTGAAGATGCCTTTGAAGCCCACGGCAGAGGACAGCCGCTTGTCGACAATGGCGCACATGATGCCGGTGATGTAGTCGATCACCACAAACGCAAGCAGTGCGTAAAGCAAGCCGTCACAACCTCCCAAGAACCATCCGAGCCAACCGCCGATGGCAGCAAAGGCGACCTGAATGGTTGTCCAAAATTCCTTCATCGTGATTTCCTCCTTTGAATTGTTAATGTAGCCACGACGGCTTTTCCGGCACCGTCAGTGTTTCCGTAACTTTGAGCCATGCCGCATACCACACCTGTAGCTCCGTCTTCTGATCTTCGGTGAGGCGTGCGTACCAAAGCTCTCCGCGATTGATATAGGAAAAGCACTCTGTTTCGCGCCGCTGCCGCAGCTCATCACAAAGTGCTTTTCGTTCATTGTCCGTATTCTTATCTTCGCTGTATTCCAGCATTCCGTCTCGCAGCCGGTATGCTTGGTAGTGCTCTTTGAAGTGCTCGATGTCCGCTGGCTCCGTGACTTCAATTCCGTCGACCAGCGTACCAACCAGTGCATAGGACGAAACATACCCGTTTTCCAGTAATATCTGCATGCTGCACCTCCCTTAATTGATGCCGAAGACTCTTAGGATAGATCCGCCGCCGGTGGAGATTGTCAGCGTCACGGTCGTGCTGGAATACTTCAGGTTGAAGCATCTGTAGTACGATTCGTCTGTGATCTGGTACTTCACATCCGTTGTTGTGATCATGGCCTTCGGTACCACAATTCCGGCGATTGCTGTTGCAGTTCCGGGCTTACCCAGAATGATGTAGGCATTGTAGTTGCCGTAGTTGAATGTGATACTGCCGGTCGTCAGTTCTCCGTTATAGAGCGATGTGCAGGCAATACCGAGATTCGTTCTTGCTGCCGCTGCCGTTGTAGCTCCGGTTCCACCATTGGCAAGCGCTACGGTGCCGGTAACATTGGCTGCTTTCCCGTTGAAGTTACCGCTGGAGTTGATATACCTTGTCAGTGTCGTGTTCGTTCCCGCTTCGAAGTTCGCATCCGTAGCGTACACGAAGTACAAGCTTTCGCCGTAAGCGCCGATCTCCCAAGATGCGGACGGTGTTTTCATGGATACCGCCGGGTAGAACGAGGATGTGTTCGTGTAGCTGTTTACCCTGATCATGGCGATGCTTCGACCGTTGATGAAGGAGCTTCCTGCACCAGCTTTCTGCACCTGTCCGGTGATCGTTCCGCCTGCGAGCGGGAGCACAGCAAGGTTCGTTCTTGCCGCCGCTGCTGTGGTCGCGCCGGTGCCGCCCTTGCTGATCGGAACTGCAGAAGAGAGTTTCGAAGGTGCAAGCGCACCCGACAGCGTTGTGGCCGTCAGCGTACCAGATACTTTCGCATCACCGACGACATGAAGCGCCGCTTCCGGTGTCGGCGTATTGATGCCAACCTTCATCTTTCGCAGAGCCACCAGCGGCGTGCCCTGCGGGATAACGTAGTACAGATCCAATGACGACAGGCTGTTGAGCTGGTCGCGGATCTGAATATGCACATCCCACGACTGGTCGGACGCGAGGTTGCGCAGCTCAAGATTGGAATATGAGAACGACGTCCCGCTCTGCGTCACAGCGGAAAGAATGCTGACATAGCTGCTGTACGAAGTCGCGCTGGTCGCCTTGTATCGGTAACGGCAGTACAGAAGCGAATTCTTCTGCGTCCCGTCCACCGTGATTGCCGAAATGGTGCCGTTGAAGACGAGCTGCATCTCCGCTTCAATATCGTTCGTTCTTCGGAGAGTCAGGGAGTTGACCTTCGGCTTCGCGTATGCCACGACCGTAATGTTTTGTGTGACGCTGGCCGTCCATCCTCGACTGTCGGTTACCGTCAGCACTACGGCAACTGTTCCGCTCTTTGAAACGACGCCCACTGTGAGCGGATCGCCGGTCGTGTTGGAAACGGAAACGCCGTTGCAGGTCGCCGTGTAATTGGCGATCGTAGCATGGTTCTTGGGCGTTGCCGTACCGGGCGTGACCGTCAGCTTGGAATAACCCTGAATGAAAATCTGATCGTTTCCCGTGATCGCGGTTGTGGTCGCGTAGCTGTCGGCATAGGTGAATCCAGAGAGCGTAGGCGCGGAGCTTGAAGAAGTCGTCGAGACAGTTGCCGTCTTTGACGACGTCGAGCCGATCTGGGTGGATCCGCTGTAGGATTTGACTTCAAACGTACCCGTGAAGGATTTATCCGAAGCCATCGCCGTCAGCAGCGTTGTTCGCTGCGCTGCCGTCAGGGTGATCGTCCTATTCGCCGTACCTGCCGACCACGACAGTCCGCTGATCGTGAGATAGGCCGTGGTGCCTTTTTTGATGACCACCGTGTTTGTGTAACTTGCCTCGTACACGGTCACGTTCATGGTGATCTTTACTGTTGCCGCGTCCGCCGTCAGAGCATTCACGGAGTTTACGACCGCGCCTCCCAGCGTTTTGACCGACACAGCCGATGAGGTACCGTAGACCTGATTGGTCTTTTTCCTCGCTCTCACCTTGACGGTGTACGTGGTGTTTGGCGAGAGGCCTGTGACCACCTTGCTTGCTGAAGTTCCCTCCGTAGTCGAAAGCTGCGTCCATGAAGAGCCGTTGTTCGTGCTGTACTGCCAGAGATCCGCAGTCGCAGAAGAGGACGCGTTGATCGTAAAGCCGTTCGCCGTAATGCTGCTGACGCTGAACGTTACGGTCGGCGCAGTTCTGTCGATCGCTGTCAGCGTGACGTTCTTGCTTCCTGACGGCGCGAGGTATTGTCCCCACGTGGAGTAAACACCCCAGTGCCAGTAGATCGGCAAGGTCAGAGTACCGTCTGCGTTATGCGTGACGGTGACTTGATGGTTCTCCGTCAGCCACTTGGTGCCGCTGCCTGTCTGGCCTTCCGTGAACGTGAAGCAGTTGGCACCGGAGGTTGCAGTGCCGACATACGACTGACCGCCGTTGCTCCAGTCGCCCCAGTCGATGTTGTATTTGGAATACACATACATGCCGAGGGCGATTGTGGAGGTGTTGGCCGCTGGGTTCTGCGATACGATCTTCACGTAGATGTATAGATCGGTCGTCCAGTTGTTCTGGCCGGAGTTCGTGTATTCGGATTTAACCAGATACGCAGTTCCGCCTGTCATTGCCATGCTGCCATCCCTCCCTTAGTCAAGAATTACGATGTTCAAGCCGTCCGATGCTGTGGACATCGGCACGAACTTGGTTTTGCCAACGGTCAATTCGCCGTCCACGGTGGTCTTTTTCGTCTGCGTTTCGTCCTTATTCAACGTGAAGATGACCTCATCGTTATAGTAACCGGCAAACTCCGTGTTCGTGATCACCGTCCGCTGGGAGGATGCCGCATTGGAAACGGCGATGCCGCGCTTGTCGATTTTCACTTCGTTCGTGTAGATCTCGTTCGGAGCGGGCGTCCAGTTGTGGACGGTCGAGCCTTCGACCATCATGATGTCCGACACATACAGCGACGCATACCGGTTGTAGATGTATAGGACGATGGTGCTGTCAGTGATGTCATCAATGACGAGGCTGAAATCCTTCCAGCCGAATGTAGTCGTCTGGTTGAAGAAATCGACATACTTATTGCCGTTGTACTCCACGCGGATGTAGCTCGTATAGCTTGCCTTGGTCTTCTTTGCACGAAGGGAAAAAGCATACGGCACGCCGGTTACCAGCCCTGTGATCGTTTGCTTTAGCGTGGAATTTGTTCCCAGCACGAAGCAGGAATCAGAAGTCGTGTTGTTCTGCGTATCGGTTGAACTGTCCACCGTGACCGTTCCGGTCTTCACCCAGTCGTCGGAGACGCCGTTGAGACCAGCCGAGTTCTGAATGAAGTTCAGGCCGCCAGCGTACTGGTTCGTCACCTGTACAGTCAGGCCATCAATCGTCTGCTGCAACTGAGACATCTGCGCCTGCATTTCCAGTACGGTCTGCTGCTCATTTCCGAGGCCGTCCGTGATTGTCTCGATCGTCTGCGTCATGCTGCCGACGTAGCTGTTCAAGCCGTCAATCGTGCTTTGCAGCTCTGCCGTCTTCGTTGTAAGGGTGGAAATGACGACGCGGATAGTTTCCAGATCATTCTGTACTTCCCACGAGTCGCCGTTCCACACCTTTGTTTCCGGAGGGTTCACCGATGTATCTACCCATAGCTGCCCGATGTACGGATTCTCCGGTGGCGTATCGGAAGCAACGACATCGCAGATATTGGTGATCGTAATCTGTCCGATTGCCCGCATGGGATCACCTCCGTTAGAGGACGACCAGCACCATGAAGGTTGCCTTAGTATCTACATCCGCTGTACCGACGGATAGCGTCTTGCCGGTTTTGCTTCCGTTCGTGCCCCACGCAGTATCCACATTGCCGTCCTTATCGTACTTTGTCCACGTGTAGGTGCCGGTGCCAGCTGCGTCGACTTCTGCGCCAGCCTGATAGCAGACCGCCGTCAGAACCGTGCTGCCGACGCCGTTCTTGAACACATCGCCGCCCGTGGAGGAGACGATGACCTGCAGCGGGTCGGAGTTATCGATGAATGTGCAGACGTCATAGAACTTACTGTTGTATGTCGGGGACGCGGAATCCGTGTCCTTCGCACAGCAGCGAATGACGGCGTAGCTATCGACCGCCGCTGCGTAAATCGTCAGCGTTGCCGTTGTGCAGCCGGAGTACATGTTCGTGGTATTGCTGAGTTTCCTCCAGCCGGTTCCGAAGTCTGCATCGTAGCCTGTGGACGAGCTGGACGTGACAGACGCATCCATGATCGCCCATTTATAGGTGACGTTCGTGGTGTCCACTGTCGAGCCGCGCCACAGCTCTGCCTTCGCAGTCAAAGATGTGACCTCGCTGTTCTTGAACACGTTGCCGTTGGGCGTCATTACCATAAGATCCACAATGCCGCTGCCATTTACGACGCGGGAAAATGAGATCGTGAGCGGATGCACCAGCGTGAGACCGGTGCTGGGGTCTCTGTAGGTAATCTCGCACTTGAAGTCCACACCGGGCAATCCTGCCATGATGTTTGCCTTGACGGTCAGGATGTGACTCTTCGTACCGCTGAGCGTATAGTTGCCGCCCGAGGCAATCGCCGTAGTGGACGTGCCCTGATACCACTTGACCATCGTCACGTTTTCGGACGTGATCTGATCTGTGGTGGTGCCGATGATATAGAGGCTGGGCGTCAGCACAAGATTGGTCGATGCCCAGTTCGGTGTGTAGCTGTTGTTGTCCGGGTTAAACATCTGCGTCTTCGGGTGATTGCAGCCGATGTAGCCGGTCAGCGTCAGCGCGTCATTGTAGTCAATGATTGTAAATTGGCCTTGAGCTCTGCTCATTTGGGTTTCCTCCTTCTTAGCCTAACAGGCTGTTTCTTGTGACCGGATCAATCAGGTCGCAGAAGAATGTCGCACGCACATCCACATCGTCTCTGGTGATCTCAATGGTTTTCGTGCCTCCGGCGTGCGCTTGGTTCCACGTGCGGTCTGATACATCGTCCGCCGAAACCCGCGTCCAGATGAATTGATTGGGATCGAGCTCATTTGTTACGTTCTCATCCCACGAAAACACGATTGCTGAAAGGGTCGTGCGGATATTGTTATTCTTAAAGATGTTCCCGTTGCTGGATGTGATCACCAGCCGGTACATCTTCTGTTCCTCTATTTCGTCGATCCTGTCATTCGTCTCGACGATCTGTTCCGTAGTGGCATAGGCGCGGAGCACCACTTCGCCGGTTTCCAAATCCCAATAGGACGAGCCGTCCTGCGAGGAGAGTACACCGGCTTTGATGATGTTGGCCACCAGCGTTCCGGAAGTAATGAAGTCGGCAACGATCTGGCCGTCCGATGTAATAGCCGTCTCATATGGGCCGTTGTAGCCGTTATGGGAAAAACCAAGACCGCCCACGTTCCATCGCCAGACATTGACCGCTTCCGCCATGGACGGGGCGTCCATCACCAGCAATTCATAAGGTTCGCCAGTCGCTTCGTTTGTGTTGATGACCACATATCCGCCTGACTGGCCGGTGATCAGGTTGGTGGCATTCTGGATCGCAGCCGTCATCAGCGCCGGGAAACGATCTACCTTTGCCGAGACCGCCTGTGCTGCAGCTTCAGCCTGCGACACCGTATTGATCAGGTTCGCCTTCGTGCTGCCCAGCGTAATCGATACGTATTTCTCCGAGAGAGTATCGTAGACCGTCTTGATGACCTTCGCCTTCGCTGTGATCCCGAGAACGGAATGTCGAATCGTTACCGTGTCACAGAGGGAAACCCGCTCCAGCACGGCAGCGTATTCCGGCTGTTTCCACAGCGGCTCAAAAGCCACGGTCAGCGTCGGTGCCGTCACTCCCATCGGATTGGAGGAAAGATACGAGTTTGCTTTCGCTCGCAGGGCGTCCGGTGTGATCGCTGCTCCAAAATCGAAGGCGTCCGAAAAGTCCTTGATGATCGTCTTCCGCTGCACCAGCTCCGAGTTGGTGATCGGGATCAGCACTTCCGGCAACGTGATTACGGTCTCGGTTCCGCCTTCGTCCGTCTGCACGGCATACGGCAGAATGTCCGTGTACACGTCGGTGTTATCACCGTCATGCTCCAGATTCGTGAGATTTTTCCCGTATTCGATTACGACACCGGTATTCTGCCCACGCCTCTGGTGCTGGTAGACGAGCCAGTTGTCCCACTCATATTCGCCGCCCCAGAGATCGAGGAAGGATCCCGCCACTCCGCCGAGGCATGCACGCACGCTCTGCGGTTTCGTAATCGAAAACGCTTTTGCTGCCGAGTAGTCTGTTCGGCAGGTGAAGTGATGCGGCGTAGCTGTCTCGCTGAATAGTCGGTTCATTGCGAGTGTCGGCGAGATGTTTTCATCTGACCAGCAGAGCGCGGCGATGTTCGATAGGTCATAGGACAGGTGCTGCGCATAGATCGTCACAATACCGTTGAGCGGTGTGGTGATCCTGTAAATGCGGAAGACCTGATCGTTTGCTGTGTCATTCGGCTTTGCTTTGACCAAGCGCTCTCTTCTTATAAGCTCGTAGTTCTGTCCGGTGATCGGGTATTTCATAACGAGCTCGAACGCGCCGTTTCGCTCTTCCGTAACCTCACATGAGATGCAGTCGGACAGCACGCCGAGACCGAAGGTGGAAAACGTGACCGCGTCTGCCTTGTAAAGTACTGGGATCATAGCGTCACCCACCTCGGTGTTACGGCAATGGACGTGATCCCGCCAGAGAAGACGAACGTGTTTAGCCCAGCCGTGAGTACGGGAAAGCGATCTGCTGTTACGGCCTCATTCATGGATGCCGCGCCTTTATAGAAGTTCATCTGCTCGGAATCGCAGTACAGGTAAGAATTGATGCCTTCGATCTGCAGGCGCGTCACGCCTCCGCTGTTTGCTACTGTCAGGGTTCCGTCACCACTGCCGTTGATACGGATCAGCGGCTTACTGGTGAACGGAGTCGGGTTTTTGAGCTGCGCGGTTCCGCCTCCGTTCGTAAAGGTGACTGCGGTCTGGCCGCTTGAGAGGTACTTGAACGGTTGACAGGAGAAGCTGACCGTGAACACACCGATCTTGTTCAGCTGATCCTCTATATTGAGATTCGTGTTGATGACAGCATTCCGGAAGCATCCGGTTTCGTAGGTGTCGGTCAGTCTATGATACCTGTCCGGTTCCGTGAACAACCATGCCTTGACCGCTGTAAGCTTTTGTGCGAGCTCCGCTTGCGTCTTTGCCGGGAGGAACACCGAATAGGTCACCTGTACATTTGGAAAGCGACCATTCGGAATGATGAGTTCGCCATCCCTGCCGGGGATCGACTGAAAAGTCGTATCATACTGCGGAGTGGAAAACACGTTCTTGCTCTCGATTCTCAGTCCTAAATTGTAGGACGAGGTGCCGTTATACGTGAAAGCGTTCATGCGAATACCACTCCTTTCCGCTTTGCGAATTGACCGGCAGTGACCATGATCTCATTGGTCAGCTGCTCGATATCCTCGCTCGAGTAGTTGTTGAAGTTCGTAATGTTCAGGACGAGCTGCATGCCGCTGGCGAGGATTCCGCCTGCAGCAGATGCTTTCGCGCTGCCGATGCTGCCGTCAATGTCGAAATTTGTCGGAAGCGCTGTGCTCATGTCCTTCGCCAGATCCTGCATGACACCATCGATGTCTTCACTCATGGCTTCCGCCGCTTTCACGGCTTCGTCGCCGTTATCCTCAATGGATCCGGACAAGCCCTTGACCATCATCTGGCCAACCCAAGCCATTTCCTTTGAAGGCGAGGCGATTCCGAAGAAGTCCAGAATGCCGTTCCAAATACTGCTGATCCAGCCGGAGACCTTGTCCCACAACCAGCTTGCGAGCTGCTGAATGCCTTGCCACAATCCACGCACCAGATTGGCACCTACCTCCACGATGGAAGAAATACCGTTCATGAGCGCGTTCACTATACCGGTGATGATCTGCGGGATCGCCTTTACGATCTCGACTATGATGGTCGGCAGATTCTGAATCAGCGACGTGAGCAGGTCGATACCTGCCTGCACGATGAGCGGGATGTTGTTAATCACGGCATTCACAATACCCGAAATGATCTCCGGGATTGCTGCCACGATTGTCGTGATGATCTGCGGCAGCGCCTGAATCAGGGAAATCAGCAACTGAATACCTGCTTGAATGATCTGGGGAATTGCGCCCAGCACAGCATTGATGATGCCGTTGATGATCTGCGGGATTGCCGCAACGATCGTTTGAATAATCGTCGGCAGGGCGTCAATGAGTGATGTCAGCAGTATAATGCCGGTGTCGATGATCTCCGGGATTGAATCCAAAAGGAAATTCACGATCCCCATAATCACTTCCGGCAGTGCCTCAATCAGCACCGGGATTGCGTCCAAAATGCCCTGTGCCAGTCCTTCGATCAGCTGCAGCGCTGCGTCGAGGATCAGAGGCAGATTGTCGATGAGGGTCTGCACCATCTGCACGACGACCTCAACGATCTGAGGAATCAACGTCGGCAGCGCCTCCGCGATGCCCATGATGAGCGAGGCGATGATCTGCATACCGGCTTCAATGATCTGAGGCAACAGCTCTACGAGCGTGGCCACCAGCTGCGTGATTACCTCCAGCACCACAGGGATGAGAGCGGGAATCGCTGTCAGGATGCCCTGTGCCAGCGCCTGAATGATCTGCGGCGCACTTTCCAGCACCGCTGCAATGATCAGCGACAGCAGTTCGATCACCTGCGGGATCATTTCCGAAATGGAGCCGATCACGCTCTCCACGCCTGCCTTGAGTTCTTCACCGGCCTGCTCATTACCAGCAACGAGGTCGGTCAAACCGTCCATGATCATTGTGATTCCGGGCAACAGTTCTCCGACCATGCGGTTCTTGAGGCCGCCGACCGTTCCTTGCAGCTTCGTGAGACTGTCCTCGAAAGCAGCAGAAGCGGCGACCGCTTCATTGCTCATGATCATGCCGTAGTCATGGGCTTCGTCCACGAGCGCCTGCGTTTCCTCTGCAGACATGTTGAGCACGGCGGCCATATCCACAGCAGATTTTCCGAGCAGGTCATTTGCTGCTGCCGTTCGTTCTGCGCCTGACTCCATATTCTGCAGGGCGGCGATCACGATGGACAGCTGCTCATCCTGACTCTTGCCGTTGAGGTCTTCAATGGAAAGGCCGACAGCAGCGAGCTTGTCCGCCGCCGATGCTGATCCGCTGGCGGCATCGGTGATGACACCTGACAGCTTTTTCATGCCGGTCTGCAAGCCGTTCACATCAGCACCGCAACGCTGGAACACGTAATCCCATTCCTGATAGGACTCCGCGCTGATACCGATCTTCTGGGAAGTCTTGTCGATGGCATCACCGGCTTCTGCCGTCTGATTTGCCATGTCCCAAATCTGCTTGCCAGCAGCAATGGCCGCCGCTCCGATCGCCGCCATCGCCGCTGCCATAGCTTTGCCGACTTTTTTCGCAACATCGCCGAGCTTCGACATCTTGCTTCCGGCATCATCGCTCTGCTTACCGGCATCCTCAACTTCCTTTCCGAAGTCGTCTGCTTCTTTACCGGCACCGTCGAATCCGCTTTCTGCATCAGCAAGGGCTTTGTTGTTATCGTCGAGCTCTCGCTCCATGCCGTTGAGCGCGGCTTCTGCATTGTTGAGCTGAATCTGCCAGTTCTGAGTGCGCTTATCGTTCTCGCCGAAGGATTCCGCCGCATTCTGCAAGGCAGCACGCAGCGTTTCGATCTTCTGTTTTTGTGCGTCGATTTCCTTATTCAGGACTTCGTTCCGAGCAGTCAGCGCCTGCACGGAGTTATCGTTTTTATCGAACTGGGAGGAGACGAGTTTCATCTCCGATCCCAGCACCTTGAAGGAAGAGTTGATATCCGCCAAGGCCTTCTTGAACTCTTTTTCGCCCTCAAGACCGATCTTCAGACCGAAATTATCTGCCACGGATATCGCCTCCTTCCATTAGATTCCGTCCGGGATGATGTCATCGATATAGTGCTCCCGCTTCGGGGTAGCCAAGCCGTTGTACTGCTTATGGCATTCCCATAAATCGAGGAGCAAACCAAACGGCATCGTCCAGACCTCATCCTGCGAAAGGTGAAGCTGGGCGATGCCGTAATATAACAGTCGGGTAAACAGTTCTTCGTCTGTTACCCGACTTCCGCGTTTTTTGGGTCAGCCTCGCTTTCGATGTTCCGCTTGGTGCCTTTGTACAGAGCTTCCGTGATCGCGGATTTGTACTCTGCAAGGTCGGACGGAACGGTCAGCAGCTCGACTTCGTCTGCGGTGAGCAGATCCTTCGGATCATCCTTGTGTTTGAGATTGTGGATGAGAATGTTCTGGTTTGCCAGAAGCGTAATGAGCCATACGATTTCTTCAATGGCCATCTCGAAATTCTCATTCTTCATGAGCTTGTCGCCAAGGTTTTCGAGGCCGCCGTAACGACCTGCGATTTCCTTTGTTGCCTTGGTCGTCAGCACCAGCTCGTAGGCGGTGCCGCCGATCTTGATCATTGCGCTGCGTTCGTCAGCCATCTCAATCCCTCCTTGTTATCTGATCTCGCTGCCGCCGGGAAGATCGATCGGTGTCGGAGTGAGATTGAGAGTGGCAACAGGCTCATAAACCTCTTCGTACCAGCCGTCGATCACTTCCTGATCGACGCCCTCTGCACCCTCCGTGACTTCCGCCTTCCAAGGATGCTTGCCGAAGGCATCTTCCTTATTTCTGCGCATGATCGTGCCTTCGATGGTGGGCGTGGAGAAGGTAATCGAGTCGCCCTTCGTAGCGAGGTTCGTAGCGGGAATGCCGAACTTCACGCGATAG
>SFIY01000058.1 GCA_004555205.1 Clostridiales bacterium | reverse complement strand
TTCGCGGCTTTTCGTGAACAGACGGTAAAGATGCAGCACCGCCGCGTACAGCACACCCGCGACCGGCCAGACGATCCATGTGTTCTTCCAGTCCTCGGTCGTGAAGTTCCAGCCGAGATACACAGCCACAGCGAGCGTCCAGTAGGCAGCGGAAAGTGCCTTCTCCTTTTGGTTGCGCTTTTTCTCCGCCGGAGCGTAGTCGCCGGACTGCAAAATTTTCTGCATGCCCGCCCAGCGGACGCCCGTCACAACGAAAACCGCCGCGCCGACCCCGGCAAGGAACAGCATTCCGCACACCGCGAGGATCATCGCAAGATCGCTCCCCTCCGCCATGCCGATGAAGATCGGCACCGGAGAGAGGATGCAGAGCATCGTGCCGACCATGTTGCAGCGAGCGTGCGTGCTTTTATACTGCCGCTGCCGCTCGCTCACCATGCCCGTCACGCCGTACTCCGTGTCAAACGGCTCCTTATCAAGGAACGCATAGGGAGCGTTTTTAAAGCTGCAGGAGAGA
Source organism: Clostridiales bacterium (assembly GCA_004555205.1). Lineage (GTDB taxonomy): Bacteria > Bacillota > Clostridia > Oscillospirales > Oscillospiraceae > Vescimonas. The sequence continues at coordinate 2,760 of SFIY01000058.1, read as the reverse complement.
AAAGCCGCGACCGCCGCTGCGATAAAGAGGAACAGCACGATAAGCCCTGCGGCCGAAGCGGTGTTTTCCGAAATGCCGTAAGCCGGGCTCTCGGCGAGCGCGCTGAGGATCAGCAGCGGAATGACCGAGACGATGCAGAGAAACGTCGCCGCCGCCATACGCACGGAGGCAGTTTTTCGCAGGGCCAGATATTCGTTGGCCTCGGCGAGCGTGAGCCGCCGGATGGCGGAATCCTCGCCGGATGTGAATTCCTCACTCTCCAATTCGTCCTTGAGAAGATAGTCTGTCGTAACGCCGAAGAAAGCGCCGAGCATCAGGATTTTTTCAAGATCGGGCACGGTCTGCGCGCTCTCCCATTTGGACACCGCCTGCCGCGATACGTTCATCTTCTCCGCCAACTCTTCCTGCGACCAGCCGTTCTTTCTCCGCAGCCGGATGATCTTGTCCGCCAGGATCATATTCGTTTCCTCCGTTTCGTGGCGCTTATGCTGCGCCGTGATGTTGGAGTCAATATACCGTTTTTCCGGGTTGCAAGCCACCAATCGGCGGCTGGAAATCTGTCAACCGCCGGTTGACAAAGCCGTTTTTGCACCGGAAGCCGCCGTATTTCCATGGCTGTCACAGGCCAAAGCACGCCCGTCCGGTTTTTCGGATAATCTCCGCCATCAAGGTTTCTTTTTCCGGATCGTTCATCGCCATAGCGTTTTGGAAGAGCCGGACTTCATCAAGATATATCTTTTTGCATCCGGAGGTCAGGTACGGAGCGTCCGCGAGGACTTTCATGTACTCGCTGCAGATTTCCGGAATTTCGGAATACCGCTTTTCGTAAAAGGCCGTTGCCAGCCGGAGCCGCTGCACAAACACATCGGATATACGGCATTCGTGCGGCGCGAAAAGTGCCCGATGACTCACCTGAGTGAAAAAGGCATCGGGAGAAGTAATCGTTTGAAAGCACGGGAAAATGTCATTCGATAGTATCGACATCAATTTGTCGGCCAGTTCCGCCGCGTTTTCCGCGTCTCCATCCCGCTCCGCCGCCCCGACGGTCAATCGGGTACCATAGGTCATATAGCAAAACTCCGTCGGCACATACAGTGGAAGCACAAAGCAGTTTGAATATACCGTTCCGGTGGGCATCTCCAGATTCATGCAGAAAGCCATGTCGTTCTCTATCCGGCAAAAGATGCCCTTCTTAAATGCAAAGCCATTCGCTCTCATAAAGCTCTGCGCATTTTTCCGGATCCTTTCACAAAATGTCATCCCGTTTGCCTTCTTTCCGCAGAAACGCTCCTTTGGGCAAAATTCTCTCTGCCGCTTCAGTCCAGATATAAATCGAGCTGAATGCCTGCGCCCATTTTGCTCCAGAAGGAAACGCTTTCACTCGGAAGCGCCATCACCGGCAAATCGTTCGACTCCGCATAGACACGCAAAATGAGTTCCGCAGTCAGCTCGTATTCCTTACACAGGAGAGCGACTTCCTTTCCCCTTCCCTTCAAAAGCTCCTCCAGCCGATGCAGCGGGGCTGCAACGTCCCAGCTGTGCATGCGGGGCAGCTCCAGACACCAGAAAGCATTCTTGATTATCGCGTACGGAGGAGCGGCGGCCGGAAGAACAGTAAGTCCGAAGTACTCCCGCTGAAATTCGGCGGGGTCTATTTCGGAAAGCAGCTTTCCGGGGCTCACCGTCGGCGGGCAGGTCTTCGTCGGGATGATCCCCAACCGCCGGGATACGCCATCGCGGTCAAAGTCCGCACTGTCCTTTTTTGTCAGGGTAAACACGGGGCCAACGTTCGGCAAAGCTTGGTCATCCATCTTGGTTTGCGTTCCTTCCTGTTCGTTTCTTTAGGCAGTCTCAAAGCTGAGGAAGTTTATATCTTCTCTTTCGTATCCGCGCTGTACCGGAGCACGACCGCTTCCGCCAGCACGGTGAGACGGTAATATATCACTATCTCGTCTTTCTCCGTATCCGGTGCGCGGTTTATCAATTCGGCGAAAGCGGTCCGCTCCTCTTTGGTTATCAGGCCCTCCGGAGAGCATTCCAGCGCTTTATTCCGCTGTAAAAGCCGCGTACAATAGCCGCCGATAACGGAATCCACCGCCACAAGCTCCGGAGCGTGTTCATACACAGCCGCCGGAATCTTTGACGCAAGAAAGGCTTTGAGGACGTGTTCATGCTGTTTGTTCTTCATTTATTTCACCCTGCCGTCCGGCTCATCTGTTTAGCTCTTTTATGCGCGCAGCCCTTTCTCAGAAATTGCGGAATTCCCGCCGTATCAGCAGTCCCGCCAGACGCGGGTGCTCGGGGGCGTGGCATAAAATCCAGTAGCCTCCTATGCTAAGTCCCCAATAGACCAGACATATTACCCAAAGCATCGTCAGGCCCTCGCGGGAATCCTCGGCACGCGCTGCGGATATTGCTTCGTGATCTACGATCACAGTTCCGTCTGCATCGGTTATTTCTGCAATATAATAAACTTTCACTTTCGGACTTTACGGCGTCTCGGAGCCGTTATGCAGCCGCTCCTCTGATAAGAAAGACACGACGCCCGGGAGAATGAAGGTCTGTGCGAACATTCCGGTTGGAGGTCGTGTCTATAAAAATAATTATACGGATCGATCCGAAAAAAGCAAGAAAAATCGACCGAACGGGGCGCACGGCTATGCGCAGAAGCGGTGCTTGCCGATCTGCACGATCAGCGGGCGCGACCATATCCACTGACTCGTCGCCGTGGCCGGGTTAAAATAGTAGATCGCGCCGCCG
>SFIY01000011.1 GCA_004555205.1 Clostridiales bacterium | reverse complement strand
GCATCTATACCGTTTAGTTAATATGGAGGTGACACCCGGATTTGAACCGGGGAATGAGGGTTTTGCAGACCCTTGCCTTACCACTTGGCTATGTCACCGGAATGAGAGGAACAGCGGGCTTCTGTTTCTCTTATATATTGGAGCGGGCGACGAGGCTCGAACTCGCTACCTCGACCTTGGCAAGGTCGCGCTCTACCAGATGAGCTACGCCCGCAAATGGTGCCTCCGGTCGGAGTCGAACCAACGACACGCGGATTTTCAGTCCGCTGCTCTACCAACTGAGCTACAGAGGCAAATTGGCGACCAAGATGGGGCTCGAACCCACGACCTCCAGCGTGACAGGCTGGCGTTCTAACCAACTGAACTACTTGGCCATATGGTGGGAACAACTGGACTCGAACCAGTGACCCCCTGCTTGTAAGGCAGGTGCTCTAACCAGCTGAGCTATGCTCCCGTCCTTGCCGATCTTCGTGAACGGCAAGGATAAGTATACTAAAGGATGCGGAAAATGTCAACACCTTATTTTGAAATTTTCCATTTTTTTATTGCCCGGCACGCAGGCCGTCGATCATGGCGTTCAATTCTTCGGCCGAGAAATCGTACACCGTGTCGCAGAACTGGCAGCTCATCTGACAGCCGCCCTGCTCGCGCACAATGGAGGCCAGCTCGTCGGCACCCAGAGAGAGCAAGGCCCGCTCCACACGCTCGCGGCTGCAGTAGCAGCGGTATTCCACCTCGCTGGATTCCAGGATCTTTAGATCGAAGTCGGACATGACCTGACGCAGCATATGCTCGGGGTCGGGGTCCTTGTCCAGAATGGCCGACACATTGCCGGCCGCCATAATGCCGCCCTCCACCATGACCACGGTGTCCTCGGTATAGCCGGGCATCAACTGAATGAGATAGCCGCCGGCGGCACGCACGCTCTGGTCCCGGTCGATCAGCACACCCAGACCGCAGGCCGTGGGGATCTGCTCCGACTCCACGAAATAGCCGGCGATGTCCTCAGCGATCTCGCCGCCCAGCAGGTCCACCGTGCCCACATACGGCTCGCGCATATTGAGGTCCTTGATGACGGTCATGGTGCCGCCTGCGCCCACAGCGGTGCCTACATCCAGCTTGCCGTCGGCGCGCAGCGGCAAATCCACCCGGGGATTGGTCACATAGCCGCGCACATTGCCGTCGGTATCTGCCACGGCAAGGATCGTGCCCAGAGGGCCGCCGCCCTTGATCTGCAGCGTCAGGCTGGCGCCCTGACCCTTCAGGGCATTGCCCATCATGGCCGCGCCTGCCAGCGTGCGGCCCAGCGCCGCGGTGGCCACCGGCAGGGTCTTGTGGATCTGCCGTGCGCGCTCTGTCAAATCGCGGCTGCAAATGGCCGCAGCCTGTACCAGACCGTCGGATGAAATTGCCCGTATGATGCGATCGCTCATGAATGATTCCCTTCTTTAAACCTTGCTTTGTTACTTTCGCACGCAGGTAAAATAGATGCGCTGCTCCTCTTCCTTCGGTGCGCGCATTTTCATGTCCCCGTAGGTGCGTATTTCGCCGAAGCCTGCCTGCTCCAGCCAGCGCTTCAGCTCCTCCACGGTGTAACCCCGCTGGCGGTGGAGCTCCAGACTGCGCTCCCATGCGCCGTCTGGCCGCTCACAGAACAGGTCCATGTAGTAGGTACACACGCCCCGGCTGTATTCCGTGCGCCAGACGCAGTAGGTATCCTCCGTTTCGTCCAGAAACACCTGACCGTCCAGCGCTTGCAGCTTTGCCACCGTATTGATGTCGAAAATCAGCACACCGCCCGGTGCGATGAAAAGGTGCAGCCGCTCAAAAGTGCGCTGCACATCTCCGGGGGCGATCAGATAGTTCAGGCTGTCCAAACAGCAGATGGCTGCATCCACCGTGCCGTAAAGGTCCAGCTTGGGCATGGACTGGTGCAGAAACACCGGCGCCACGCCCTCCACGCTGCCGCTTTTCTCCATGGCGGCGGCCAGCATCTCCTCACTGCCGTCCACGGCGATCATCTCATAGCCGCGCCCGGTAAGGAGCCATGTCATGGTGCCTGTGCCGCAGGCCAGGTCCAGCACGGTATGCACCGTTATATGACTGCGGCCAAACAGCTTCTCCAGGTAATCCGCCCGCTTTTCGTAGGCCACATCGCCTGTCAGATCGTCGTAGGCACGCGCCAGGCTGCTGTAACAGCTCATTTCTGCTCTTCCTCTTCCTTCTCCTTCACGCGGTCGAGAATGGCCTCGTAACCGCCGTAACCGTAGATCAAACTGCGGTTGACACGGCTGATGGTGGCGCTGGAGGCGCCGGTCTTTTCCAGAATATCGTTATAGATCATGCCGTCGTTCAGGAGCGTTGCCACCTCGAAGCGCTGCTCCATGGAGCGCAGCTCCGACACGGTGCAAAGATCCTGAAAGAAGTTATAGCACTCCTCCTCGTCCTTCAGCATCAAAATCGCCTTATACAGACGGTCGTTCTTTTCTTTCTTTGCGATCTTGGATTTTGCCGCTCGTACCATAATGATTCCTCCCCGTTATTTCAACGTATCCCCGTGTCACTCAGTGTATCCGTCCTGAACGGACAGTCTTACTTTAACGCGTTCATATTCTATCATGTTAATCCGTGAAAGTAAAGTCCCTTATGTGAATCTTTCGCACGAAAACGGCCCAACACTCATAGATTGAAGCAGGATGAAAAAAAGGGGTGTTGATGTTTGACAGAGCCGCTGCAAATCAAGCCGTATCTGGAAGGGCGCACATTTTCTGACGGCGATGTGCCGCTGCTGACCGCCTCGGCGCGGCTTCCCGTATGGGACGGAGCCCACGGCGAACGCTTTAACCGCTACTACCGCGCCTATGAGCGCGCCTATGAGCGCTATTGTGAGACCGTACTTTTTCCGCTGGCGCAGGAGGCCTATCATCAGGCGCTGGAGCACGCAGGCGCCATACCGGACTGGCACGCAGCGCTGCGCACCACCGTCACCTACCGGGAGGGCGCGCTTTTAAGCCTGTATACCGACTCGGTGGAGAGCGGCGGGGCGCAGCGCATTGTCCTGCGCCGGGGCGACACATGGGATATGACCGGCGGCACGCCGCTGCGTCTGGCGGATTTCTTTCCGCCCCACACCTTGGTGCGCAAGCGGGTGCTGTCGGCCGTGCGCGCGCAAATCGAGCGGGAGGAGCAGTTGGGTCTGTACCGTTACCTGCCCGATTGGCGCTCGCGTATGCGCCGCAGCTTCAATCCGCAGAATTTTTACCTCAGTGACGAGGGGCTGCTCTTTTTTTATCAGGTCTTTGCCATCGCGCCGCCCGGCGAGGGTATCCCCACCTTCCTGCTGCCGTATGATGCGGAAAAGGGACCGCGATGGAAGCAAAAAAGTGATCCGGCTTAGGCTGTCGGATCGCTTTTTTCTTCTTCGTTCTCTTCCTCGCGGGCTTTTTTCCGGCGGCGCTTGGCGATCAGCTCCACGATCACCGCCAGCGCAACGCCTGCCGGCAACCCCTTGCTCAGATCGCCTATGACCGCGCCGATCAGGCAGCCCACTATCAAGCCGATAAAAATCGCCGCTTTCATGGCCTCCTCGTCCGCCGCCTTTTCCGCCGCAAGGCGCTGCGCCTCGTCGTCCGGTGCAATGGGCGGCTGCTGCTGTGTCAACTCCTTCTTTTCCTCTTCCATATCGTCAGTGCTCCTCCCTCCATGTTTCCGCTTCCGATTCGCCTATCACGCAGATACCGTGATCCCGCAGCAGCTCCGCCGTGACGCCCCAACCGTCGGTAAGCGTACCGGTAAACGTGCCGTCATAGATCCTGCCGCTGCCGCAGGAGGGACTGCGCTCTTTCAGTATCGCCGCCTTGCAGCCGTAGCGCTCGGCCAAACGCAGCACTTCCTCCGCACCGCGCCGGTATGCCGCCGTCACATCGCATCCGTCGGCGGTCACCACGCGCGCTCCTTGCCGCTCGGCACTTACACGGGGCGTAGGCAGACCGCCGAGGATCTCACCGCACACGGGAATCAGCGTGTGCTGTTCCATCAACCGCTCCACTGCCGGGTGGGGCTTGCTTTTTCCGTCATAGCGGCAGCGAACGCCCAGCAAACAGGCGCTGACCAGTATCTTCATCGTGCCAGCTCCTTTCCGTTCAGGGCCGCATAGGCCAAATGCTCCCCCTCATAGCGCAGCTTCAGCGAGAAAAAGGGTTCGTCATCACGGAGCAAACGCAAAAAGAGCCTGTCGCCCTCCCATTGGGGCAGTGCCGCCAGCGCATCCTTGTCAATCCACTCCAGCACACCCTCGTCGCACTCGCGCAGGGCGCCTTCAAAGCCCGTGGCGGTGAACAGATGCATATACTCCGTCTCCCACGCATCGGATACGAAGGTCACAAGACCCCGGTAGCGATAATCGGTGAGGGTCAGTCCGGTTTCCTCCCGCACCTCCCGCAGCACACATTCCTCCGGACTTTCGCCGTCCTCAAATTTCCCGCCGATGCCGATCCACTTGTCGTGGTTGGCGTCGTTCTTCTTTTTCACACGGTGGAGCATCAGATACTCGCCCCGGGGATTTTCGATGTAGCACAATGTGGTCTGGCGCATATCCTCGCCCTCCTTTTCGGCCATTGTAACACATTTTTTGCACAAATGCCACCGTCTATGCTATAATATCCCCGTAAAGCAAGGAGGAATCAGTCATGGAAACCGTCAAATGCGGGCGCTATCGCCACTTCAAGGGCAACGAATATCGGGTACTGGGCACCGCCAAACACTCGGAAACACAGGAGGAACTGGTGGTCTATCAGGCGCTGTACGGCACGCAGGAGCTGTGGGTACGGCCTGCGGAGATGTGGCATGAAACCGTGGAGCGGGAGGACTACCGCGGGCCGCGCTTTGTCTATATCGGGGAGTAGGCCATGGACTATACCCTCATCCGCTCCTCCCGGCGCACCATGGCATTGGAGATCACCCGGGACGGCCGGCTTCTTGTCCGCGCACCGCAGCGCGCCCCGCAGGCGGTGATCGACCGTTTCGTGGCCTCACACACGGACTGGATCGCCGCCCATCTGGAAAAACAGCGGCAGCGGGCACAGGCCCATCCGCCGCTGACGGAGGACGAGATCGCCGCCCTGCGCCAAAAGGCCCGTGACATTCTCCCCGGCCGCGTGGCGCATTACGCCGAATGGATGGGTGTGACGCCCACGGGCATCAAAATCACCGGCGCCAAAACGCGGTTTGGCAGTTGCTCGGCGAAAAACAGCCTGTGCTTTTCCCTCTATCTGATGGCCTATCCCGACACCGCCGTCGACTATGTGGTGGTGCATGAGCTGGCCCATATCCGGCATAAGAACCACTCCCCCGCCTTTTACGCGGAGGTGGCCAGGGTCATGCCGGACTATAGAGAGCGCCGGAAGCTGCTCAAGGGCTGAGCGCTTCGGTATCCGCAAAAAATCCGCCTCCATCGTCTGATGGAGGCGGATTTCCTCGTTTTATTCCTTTTTTCGGCCGTCAGATACCCAGCTTCTCCAGGGCGGACAGCTTCAGGCAGTTGCAAAAGACGGCGATGGCCTGCTCCAGCTCTGCCACAGGGGGCAGGGTAGGCGCGATGCGGATGTTGGAATCGTTGGGGTCGATGCCGTAGGGGAAGGTGGCACCGGCGCCGGTCATGGTGACGCCTGCCTCCTTGCACAGCGCCAGGGTGCGCTTGGCCGTACCGGGCATGGCGTCCAGCGACACGAAGTAGCCGCCCACAGGGCGCTTCCACCGGGCGATTCCCAGCGGTGCAATCTGCTCGTCCAGCGCGTTGAGCACGGCGTGGAACTTGGGACGCAGAATCTCGGCATGCCGCTTCATGAGCGCCAGTGTGTGCTCCTTATCCTGCAGATACTTCACGTGGCGAAGCTGATTGACCTTATCAAAACCGATGGTCTGGATGTTGATGAGCTTGGTCAGGTAGGCGATGTTCTCCTCGCTGGCCGCCATCACGCCCACACCGGCACCGGGGAAGGTGACCTTGGAGGTGGAGGCAAACTCATAGGGCATATCGGCATTGCCGGACATGGCGCACAGGCTGAGAATATCGGCAAAGGGCACAAACTCGGCATCGAACTCGTGGATGCAGTAGGCATTGTCCCACATCAGCATGAAGTCGGGGGCCGCCGGCTTCATGGCGGCCAGCCGCGCGACGGTTTCATCGCTGTATACCACGCCCTCGGGGTTGGAGTACTTGGGCACATTCCACATACCCTTCACGGCGGGGTCCTTAATCAGCTCCTCCACCCTGTCCATATCGGGACCGTCAGCAGTCATGGGCACGGCGATCATCTCCATGCCGAAGCTCTGGCTGACCTTGAAATGGCGGTCATAGCCGGGCACGGGGCAGATCCACTTCACCTTATCCAGCTTGCTCCAGGGAGTGGGGCTGTTCTTCAGGCCGTGGGTATAGGCCTTGGAGATGGCGTCGTACATCAACTGCAGACTGGCGTTGCCGCCGACAAAGCACTGCTCCGCCTTGCAGCCGAGCAGGTCGGCAAACAGGCGCTTGGCAGCCGGCAGACCGGCACATTCGCCGTAGTTGCGGCTTTCAATGCCGTCGGAGACAAAATCGGCGGGCTCGACCAATATATTGCACATTTCCGTTACCATATCCAACTGGTCCTTGCCCGGCTTACCGCGGGCCATGTTCAGGCTCAACCCCAGTGCCTTCTGCTTTTCGTAATCCGCCTTGACCGCGGCGTACTCCGCCTGACGCTGCGCCGGTGACATTTCCGTATATTTCATAAAAATACCCTCTTTTCTCTTGTGCATCGTATTAACAATGGATTTTACCATACTTTTCGTCGTCTGACAACCCCCGACATTCGTAGAGATCCGTCCGTCTGGCGGACAGGATCGGTAACTGGCGGCGCACCTCGTCAATACGCGACAGTGCCAGCTCCGTCACGGCCACCGACTCCTCTGCGCCGCAGCGGCTGACCACGCCGCCCCAGGGATCGCACACAATGGAGTTGCCGTAGGCCACATAGCCCGCCGCCGTGTCCCGCGCCGGTGAGGTGCCCACGGTGAACACCTGGTTATCCACCGCGCGCTGACGGAACAGCAGCTCCCAGTGGGCAGGGCCGGTGGTCATGTTGAAAGCCGCCGGCACGATCAGCACCTTGGCGCCGCGCAGCGTCATCAGCCGCGCCAGCTCCTCAAACCGCAGATCGAAGCAGATGCAAAGCCCCATCACGCCCCAGGGTGTGGAAAAAGTCGTTATGCCGTCACCGGCGCTCAGGGTGTCCGACTCCATGAAGCGCTGACCGCCCGCCACATCAATGTCGAACAGGTGCACCTTGCGGTGCTTGGCCACGGTGCTGCCCTGCGGGTCGAAGACGAAGGCGGTGTTGTAGACCTTACCGTCCGCCAGCTCCGGCACGGAGCCGCCCACCAGATAGATGCCCAGCTCCTTTGCCAGCGCCGACAGCGCCTGCTGCGCCTCACCGCCCACCGCCTCACCGTAGCGGCGAAAACACCCGTTGTCATAGGGGCAGCAGAACATCTCCGGCAAGATCGCCATGTCGATGGGCTCCTCCGCCGCCTTGCGTATCAGCTCACAGGCGCGGCGGATATTTTGGCGCTTGTCGTCACACACATGCATTTGGATCTGCGCGATCTTCATAGGCTTCGCCTCCTTGCTCCCCCTATTGTACGGGAAATCCGTTGCACTTTCAAGGGTTTCATAGTATAATTTACCATATCCCACAACAGCGAGGCACCTATGAGAATTTTAGTTTTGTCCGATTCCCACGGCGCAGTGGACCGTATGCGTCAGGCCGTGGAGCTGAGTACACCGCAGCATATGTTGTTTCTGGGCGACTGCCTGCCCGATGCAGACGCCCTGCAGGCCGCCTTTCCGCAGCTTCCCATGACCACCGTGCCCGGCAACTGCGACTGGAGCAGCACGGAGGAGCCGGAGCGGCTTATTGAGCTGGGCGGCAAGCGCATATTGATGATGCACGGTCATACGCGCAGTGTGAAATACACGCTGCTGAACGCCGTCTATGCCGCACGGGAGTACGGCGCGGACATTCTGCTGTTCGGCCATACCCATCATGCGCTGGCGGACCATGACGGCGGGCTGTGGATCATGAATCCCGGCAGCGTGGGCGACCGCCATACCCCCACCTACGGCATCATCACCGTCAACGAAAGCACCTGTCACTGCGCCGCCTACCGGCTGGCATAAGGAGGATTTTTTCATGTTTACCATCGGCTGTCACCTGTCCGCCTCCGGCGGCTTTCTCGCCATGGGGCAAACGGCGCTGCAGCTCGGCGCCAATACCTTCCAGTTTTTCACACGCAATCCCCGTGGCAGCAAGGCCAAGGCCATTGACCCGCAGGATGTGGCGACGTTTCTGGCGCTGGCGCAGGCCCATGGCTTCGGCACACTGCTGGCCCATGCGCCGTATACCGTCAATCCCTGCTCCAAGGACGAGCACACCCGGGAATTTGCCCGCATGACGCTCTCTGACGACCTGCAGCGCATGGAGTATCTGCCCGGCAACCTGTATAACTTCCACCCCGGCAGTCATACCGGCCAGGGGGTGGAAGCCGGCATTGCCCAGATCGCCGATACGCTCAACGAGATCCTGCGTCCCGATCAGCACACCACGGTGCTGCTGGAAACCATGTCCGGCAAGGGCACGGAGGTGGGCAGCCGCTTTGAGGAGCTGCGCGAGATTCTGGACCGGGTCACATTGTCCGACCACATGGGCGTTTGTCTGGACACCTGCCATGTCAGCGATGCCGGCTACGACATCGCCGGCGACCCGGACGGTGTGCTGACGGCCTTTGACCGTGTGGTGGGCCTTGACAGGCTCAAAGCCGTCCATATCAACGACAGCATGCATCCCACCGGCGCCCATAAGGACCGCCACGCCAGAATCGGGACCGGCTATCTGGGCACGGAGGCGTTTGCCCGCATCATCAACCATCCCGCCCTGCGCCATCTGCCGTTTTTGCTGGAAACCCCCAACGAGCTGCCCGGCTATGCCGCCGAGATCGCGCTGCTGAAGGCGCTGCGGACGGCGTAAAGGACTTCTTCCGGCCGCAAATCAACGCACAAAGGAGGCAAACACATGGCAAACAAGAAGCTGAAGCTGCTGTATCTGGCCCGTTTTTTGCAGGAGCAGACCGATGAGGAGCACCCCAAAACCGTGCAGGACATGATCGCCTATCTGGAGCGCTGCGGCATCAGTGCCGAGCGCAAGAGCATCTATGACGACTTAGGGCTCCTGCAGCTTTACGGCATGGACATACAGAGCGTCAGGTCGAAATCCTACGGCTACTTTTTAGGCCAGCGGGATTTCCAGTTGCCGGAGCTGAAAATGCTCATCGATGTGGTGCAGGCCTCCCCGTTTCTGACGCCGGGCAAGAGCATGGAGCTGATCGGCAAGCTGGAGGGTCTGACCAGTCAGCCCAACGCCCGTCAATTGCGCCGTCAGGTCTATGTGATGAACCGCCCCCGCACCAATAATGAACAGCTCTACTACGCCGTGGACGGCATCAACACCGCCATCAACGAAAACCGCAAGGTCACCTTCCGCTACTTCGACTGGACGGTCAGCGGCGAAAAGGCGTTCCGCCGTGACGGCGCGGCGTATCTCACCAACCCCGTGGCGCTGTGTGTGGACCGGCATTACTATCTGGTGGCCTACGATACCGCCACCCGGGACTATCGCCATTACCGCGTGGACCGCATTGCGGGCCTCACCGTCAGCGACCAGGCGCGGGACCCCCTGCCCCGTGCGTTCGATCTGGGGCAGTATGTCAAGTCCATCTTCGATATGTATAACGGCCGTACCGTCACGGTGCGGCTGCAGTTTGACCGCTCGCTCATTAACGCCGTCATCGACCGTTTCGGCGCCAAAGCGCCCATGCACGCCATTGACGAGGCGCACTTCACCCTGACTGCGCCGGTGGAAGTGGGTCCCACCTTCTTCGGCTGGCTGTTCCAGTTCGGCACGCAGGCCAAGCTGTTATCGCCCGATGAGGTAAAGGCGGAATTTACCGACTATTGCCGCGGCGTCCTGTCGCAATATGAATAAAGTAAAGAGGCGCGCCTAAGCGCGCCTCTTTTTACACCACTGCGTCCACCGCTATGAGCTCCCGTCCGATTTTCACCCAGTGTACCCGAACGGCGCCCTCCCCCAGCGGTGTGGCGCAGAAAGCGTACTCGCCCATTTTGCCCTCCACCGGCATGTCGCCGGCAAACACCGCGGCAAAGCGCCGGATGTAGTCCAGCAGTTCACGGACTTTATGCAAGGGCAGGTCGTATGCCAAATAATCGAAAAACTTGTTCATCCTGTTCAACCTCCGTTTGTTTTTTCTCTTTCTGCCTGTATTCTACGCGCTTTGCTGTCCGATTTTACGGACAGCAAAGCGCATATTAAGCAAATCTTAAACATTCCCCCACTTGTTTCTTAACCTTTTCCCCGCTATACTGACACCATCCCGACGGGGAACCGCCCGGGCAGCAGAATTTGGGAATTTTGTGTCTTGACAAGATGTGTTGTTCATGCTAATCTAAGTGTACTAACACATATAGTACACTTAGAACATTGACACGCGTAAGCGGAGAAAGGACAGCTTTCCTATGGAAACACTAAAGATCATTAACTTTGTGATTGCCACACTCTTTTTTATGTGTTATACCTATCAGTTTTTCTATATCCCCGTGGTGTGGCTGCGCCGCGGAGGAAAGCAGCCGCCCCGGGCCGTACCGCACCGCTATGCGGCGCTGATCTGCGCCAGAAACGAGTCCGCCGTGATCGGCGATCTGATTGCCAGTCTGCAACAGCAGACCTACGACGCATCCCTTCTGCGGATTTTCGTTCTGGCGGACAACTGCACCGACCATACGGCGGCGATTGCCCGGGCGGCCGGCGCCACCGTGTATGAGCGGCACAATACCGTGCGTGTAGGCAAGGGGTATGCCCTGCAGGATCTGCTGGTACATATTGCCCGGGACTTCCCCCGGGGCTTTGACGGCTATTTCGTCTTTGATGCCGACAACATTCTCGCCCCCGATTATGTTGAGCGCATGAACGAGACCTTTTCCGCCGGACACCACATCATCACCAGCTACCGCAACAGCAAAAACTACGGCGATAACTGGATCAGTGCCGGCTATGCCCTGTGGTTTTTGCGTGAAAGCCGCTATCTCAACCATGCCCGCTTCCTCCTCGGCACAAGCTGCGCCGTATCCGGCACCGGTTTTCTTTTCAGCCATGCCGTACTGGAGGAGGTCGGCCCGTGGCCGTTCCATTTGCTCACCGAGGACATTGAGTTCTCCGTTGACCAGATCACCAAGGGCCGCAAAATCGCCTTTTGCCCCGAAGCCGAGCTGTACGACGAACAGCCCACCACCTTCCGCCAGTCGTGGCGCCAGCGCAGCCGCTGGTCGCAGGGCTATCTGCAGGTTTTCCGCGGCTACGGCAAGCAGCTCATCCGCGGGATCTGCCGGGGCAGTTGGTCGTGCTTTGATATGTCCATGGCCATCATGCCGGCCTTTATTCTCTCGGCGCTGGGCGTGGTGTGCAATGTGGCGCTGAGTATCTGGGGCGCCGTCACCGGCGACAATCCGCTGTTTGCCCTGCTGTCCATCGGCGTCATGCTGGGCAATATGTACCTGACGCTCTTTGTCCTCGGCGCCATCACCACCGCCACCGAGTGGCAGCATATCCATACTTCCACGGCGAAAAAGCTGCTTTATACGCTGACATTTCCGCTTTTCATGTTCACCTATCTGCCCATTGCCATCTGCGCCATGTTCACCAAGCCCGAGTGGAAGCCCATTGAACACCGCGTATCCGCCGCGCAGCTGCGCAAGCGCCGGGTGCAGGAGCTTATTCCCATGTAACGGAGGCCTTTATGTATAACATCTTAGTCTGTGACGACGAAAAGGACATCGTCTCGGCGCTGACCATCTATCTCAGTGCCGAGGGCTATCGGGTCTACACGGCCCATAGCGGGCAGGAGTGTCTGGACATCGTATCCCGTGAGGACATTCATCTGGTGCTGCTTGACATCATGATGCCCGGCATGGACGGCATTACCGCCGTCACCCGGCTTCGGGATTCCTATAACCTGCCTGTCATCCTGCTCACCGCCAAATCCGAGGACACGGACAAGGTGCTGGGGTTGAATGTGGGCGCGGACGACTATGTGACCAAGCCGTTCAATCCGGTGGAGCTGCTGGCGCGGGTAAAATCCCAGCTGCGCCGGTATCTCCGGCTCGGCGGCGGGTCGGTGCGTCCCACGGCGATCACCGTCGGCGCGGTCAGTCTGGACGACGAGAGCAAGTCCGTCACGGTGGACGGTGAGAGCGTCAGTCTCACGCCCATTGAATATGATATTCTCCGCTTTCTCATGCAGAATGCCGGCAAGGTGTTCTCCCCTCAGGAGATCTACCGCCGGGTATGGCACGAAGCACCGGCGGCGGAAAGTCCGGTGCCGGTCCATATCCGCCATATCCGCGAAAAAATCGAAATCAACCCCGCCGAGCCCCGCTATCTGAAGGTGGCGTGGGGCAAGGGTTATAAAATGGAGGTCGATGCCAAGTGAAGCGGTTTTTGGATAAAACATGGGCAAAGATCACGGCCTTTTTCCTGTTTATCCTGTTCGCGGCGATCTGCGCTGCCGCCACGGCGGGCATTGTCTATCTGGTGGATGAGCAGGTCTATCTGGACGACGGTAAGCGGATGCAGGACAGTCTGAATGACAACCTGTGTATCCCCTACCTGTGGGAGGCGGCCGTATATTATCGTGACAGCGAAAACGGCGCCGTGGATCTGAGTGATTTTAACGGCAATATCAGCAGCTCCCCCTGCGCGCTGGTCATTACCGACACCCGGACCGGCGAGGAGCTGGCCCGCAGCGGCAGCACGGAGGGCGCGGTGTATCAGCTCTCCCGACCGGCCGACGCCTTCCCCGACATTGTCACCCAACGGGATGTGACCGTCACGGCCTACCTGCCGGCCGATCCCGTCAATGTAGACTATCAATATGTGCTGCTGCAGTTGCTCATCTCTTGGCGCTACGGCCTGATCGTCGTTGCCGCGCTGTCGTTGGCGCTGGCACTGTTCTGTCTGATTTTCCAACTGGCCTCCGCCGGACACTGGCAGGGTCACGAGGGCATCCATCTGACCTGGTTTGATAAGACCCCGCTGGATGTGTGCCTGCTGGCGCTGGTGGGACTCTTTTCCCTGACCTATGATGTGTACGATGTAGGCCAGCTCATCCGCGGCATCATTTTCCTGCTTCTTGCCTTGTTGCTGCTGCCTGTTTTTGCCGCCCAGTGCAAGGCAGGCACGGTAGGGAAAAGCACCGTGATCTATCGCCTGCTGCGCCGTCTGGTGCGCCGGGTCAAGTGGCTTGTCCGTCTGCTGGGCAAGCTCCCTCTGGTGTGGAAAACCGCCTTGGGCATTGCCGTCTGGCTGCTGCTGAACATTCTTTGTATCGGCAACGCCTACGAGCCGGAGTTCTGCATCCTGCTGATCGTGGTCAATCTTCTTCTCGGCCTGTTCCTGCTGTATCTGGCGACCTGTCTGCGCACGCTGCAAAAGGGCGGCGAGGCGCTGGCCAACGGTGATATGGACAGCCGCGTGGATACCCGCGGTATGTACGGTGACTTCCGCCGCCACGGCGAGCATCTCAACGATGCGCAAATGGGCGTGCAAAAGGCGGTGGAGGAGCGCACCAAGTCCGAGCGGCTGAAAACGGAGCTGATTACCAATGTGTCCCACGACATCAAAACGCCCCTGACCTCCATTGTCAACTATGTGGACCTGCTGAAAAAGGAGGAGATCGGCAATCCCACCGCCGCCGAGTATATTGCCGTCATCGACCGCCAGTCCCAGCGGCTTCGCAAGCTGACGGAGGACCTGGTGGAGGCCAGCAAGGCCGCCACGGGCAATGTGCCCGTCAACTGGGAGGACACGGATGTGAATGTACTGCTGGGTCAGGTGGCCGGCGAGTATACCGAGCGCCTTGCGGCCTGTCAGTTGGAGCCGATCCTCACCCTCAGCGAGGAAACGCCTCTCATCCGCGCCGACGGGCGGCTGCTGTGGCGGGTGCTGGACAATCTGATGAGCAATGTGTGCAAATACGCCATGCCCGGCACGCGGGTCTATCTTGCCACCGCCGCCGAGGGCGATCAGGTGACCATCACCGTGAAAAACATCTCCCGCTATGCGCTGAATGTGTCCGCCGACGAGTTGACCGAGCGCTTTGTGCGCGGCGATGCGTCCCGTTCCACCGAGGGCAGCGGACTGGGGCTGAGTATCGCCAACAGCCTGACGGCCCTGCAAAAGGGCGGGTTTGCGCTGGCGGTAGACGGCGATCTGTTCAAAGCCACACTGACCTTCCCGCGTATTGTCAAGGAATAACCCACGCCAATAGAGCACCCGTCATGGGTGCTCTTGTCTTTTTGGAGGAGTCGTGCTACAATATAGACAAAATTCGAGTGTAACAGGAGGTCGTTTGCCATGTTGGAAACGGTACATCCTCAATTAGCCGATAAAACCCACTGTACCGGCTGCGGTGCGTGCGCCAACGGCTGCGGCAAGGGCGCCATTCATATGCTGCCGGACCGGGAGGGGTTTCTCTACCCCACGGTGACGGACGCCTGCATCGTCTGCGGTCACTGCACCCACATCTGTCCGGTGCTCAAGCAGCGTGAGCCCCGACCGGAGCCTGCGGTCTTTGCCGCATGGAGCACGGAGGAAACTGCGCGGGCCGATGCCACGGCAGGCGGCGTGTTCACGGTGCTGGCCGAGTATATGCTTGAGCAGGGCGGCGTGGTGTTCGGCGCGGCGCTGGACGATGATTTCCATGTGCGCCACATTGCCGTCAAGGAGCGCTCGGAGCTTGCCCGTTTACAGGGCGCCAAGCCTGTGCAAAGCGAAATCGGCCGCACCTATCAGCAGGTGCGCTACTATCTGGACCAGCGCCGTCCGGTGCTGTTCACCGGTACGCCCTGTCAGGTGGACGGGCTGTACCGCTATCTGGGAGAGCATCCGGAAAAGCTGCTGACGGCGGATGTGCTGTGTCACGGCGTATCCTCTCCCGGCGTGTGGGATCACATGGTGCGTTCCATGGCGTATATCAAGCAAAAACAGCCCCTTTCCGTGCAGTTTGTGCATAAGAGCATTGACAGCGGTGAGCGGCGGTTCCGCGTGAAATTTGAAGGCGGCGCCAGCTACGATGCGCCCTTTGCCAAGTCCGAGTTCGGCCGCGGCTTCCACCGCGGATTGACGCTGCGGCCGGCCTGTCATACCTGCCCCTATGCCTCCACGGACCGTCCCGGCGACCTGTCATTGGGCATGTATAAGGGGCTGCCCAGGGACTTCTGTCCCGATGAGCAAAAGCGCGGCATTTCGCTGCTGCTCATCAACACCGCCAAAGGCGCCCATGTGTTCGACACATTGCCGCTTACCCGCTATCGCCGTTCACTCAGCGAAGCGGTGGCCGGCAACGAAGCGCTGCACACCCCCTCGGCTTACAGCGCCGAGCGCGCCGCCTTCTTTGATGCGTTTGCCCACCAGCCGTTCCAGCAGGTGCGTACGCGCTTCTTCGCCGCCCGTCCGTTCCGGTTTATGAAAAAGGGCAGCGAGAATATCAAAAAGTTTTTGAAAAACCGCAGGTGAGAACGATGGAAAAAACACTGCTGCATACCTGCTGCGCACCCTGCTCCGTATCCTGTGTGGAGCTGCTGCGCTCTCAGGGCATCGAGCCGGTGTCGTACTGGTTCAACCCCAATATCCACCCCTATCAGGAATATAAAGCCCGCCGCGATACGCTGATGGCCTATGCCCCCTCTATCGGCATGGAGCTGATCGTGCAGGAGGATTACGGCCTGCGCGGATTTGTCCGTGCCGTGGCGGAGGACATTGACCGCCGCTGCGGTTATTGCTATGAGATACGCCTGGAGCAGACGGCGAAATTCGCCGCCGAAAACGGCTTTGCCTTCTTCACCACCACGCTGCTGGTCAGTCCCTATCAAAACCACGCGCTGCTGGCCGAAACCGCCGAGCGGATGGCGCAGCGCTACGGCGTCGCCTTCCTCTACCGGGATTTTCGCCCCGGTTTTCGTGACGGGCAGGCCAAGGCACGGGAATTGGGCCTCTATATGCAGAAATACTGCGGCTGCGTGTTCAGCGAGGAGGACCGCTATCAAAATAAGCTCCAAAAGGATATGCGCCAGCCGCTCAAGCATATCAGGTAAAATCCTGACAAGGATGTTTTTACGGGGACTTTTGGCCTGCAAAGTCCCCGTTTGTTACAGTACTGGACAGAGATAAACCGAAATTTACACAGGAGAATGTTTATAATGTTATGGCTTGTAATGGCGGTATTATCCGCCCTCTTCGCAGGTCTGACGTCTATACTGGCAAAGTGCGGTATCAAAAAAACCGACTCCGATATAGCAACGGCACTGCGAACGATCGTAGTTTTACTGTTTTCATGGATGATGGTTCTTATTGCCGGCTCTGTCGGAACCATCACGCAGATTGAAACAAAATCCCTTGTTTTCCTGATTTTGTCGGGGCTGGCCACCGGCGCATCCTGGATCTGCTACTTCAAGGCGCTCTCCATAGGCGATGTCAACAAGGTTGTTCCAATTGACAAATCAAGCACAATTTTAACGGTCATACTTGCCATCATTCTTTTCGGAGAAACCAACCACCTTGCGGTGAAGCTAATCGGAACAGCACTTCTCTCCGCCGGCACTTTCCTTATGATTGAAAAGAAAAACGCAGAAGAGAAAGAAATCAAGCGTGCATGGCTGCCGTATGCAATCGGGTCGGCCGTGTTCGCAGCGCTGACATCCGTGCTGGCAAAAATCGGTATATCCGGCGTCGAGTCTAATGTGGGAACGGCAATCCGCACAGGGGTTGTGCTTGTCATGGCATGGATTATCGTATTCCTTAAAGGTAAGCAAACACAACTCAAAACAATTGATAAAAAGGAGCTCTGTTTTATTGGTTTGTCGGGACTTGCAACCGGCGGCTCTTGGCTTTGCTACTATTACGCGATTCAAAACGGTGTGGTCAGTGTAGTTGTGCCCATAGACAAAATGAGCATTCTTGTGTCCATTCTGTTTTCGGCGGCGATATTCCACGAAAAACTCAGCAAGAAAGCAGCGTTCGGCTTGGTGCTGATGCTGTGCGGTACGCTTGCAATGGCAATATGGGCATCATAAAGATCCATCCCGGTTTGTCGTAAACCATAAGGATCGGCTGAAAGAGAACCCCTCTTTCAGCCGATTTTTTAATACGGTATGGTCGCCATGGCGGCCACATCGGCCGGATCGGTAAACGGCCCGCCTATGGGCGGCAGCACGGAAAAGAGGATATACGCAATGCCCAGCAGAATGGCCAGTGTATACCACAGCAGCTCTCCGCCCCAGACCTTTTTGCGCAGCACCGCGGCATACAGGGCAATACCGGCCGCCAGTACCGCCGCCCACAGATAGCTGCCGCCAAGATGGCACAGCCATCCCGCCAGCACCGTCACCAGCGGCATCAGGAGCAGCAGCATGCAGTGTCCGCCGCGGCTGGCCCCTGCCGCCGTGCCGCGCCAGATCACCAGTGCCCCGCCCAGGTACGGCCAGAACACCAGCTTGCTCATCTCCCAGGCGCTGTTGTTCATGGGCGCCAATACCATCACCAACGGATTTGCCGCGAACCGGCTGCGCAGCCACAGCAGGAGCAGCCCCAATACCACGCTGGCGAGAAATCCGCCCACATATGTTTTTGTCCTCATCATCTCACCTCATGCATCACTCTATGCGCTCGGGCAAAAAAGTAGAAGCTATCCTGCAAAGGATAGCTTCTGCCGGTATATACTGCGGAAAATGCACCTATACTGGCATTATGCCGCCATGATCTCAAATTTCAGTACGCCGTACGCGCCGGACACACGGGCCATCATGGCCTCGATCCCCTCGGTCATCTCGCTGGTTTCGGCGGAGATGGTCACGCCCGCGCAGCCGTTGGTGGGGATGGTCTGGTTAATGGTCAGTATATTCGCGCCGGAATTGGCAAAAATAGACAGGTAGTTGCTCAGCACGCCGGGGTTATCCTTCAGCAGAGCGTAAAAGGTGATGATATGGCCTGCCTTCATATCCTGAAACGGGCGCACCTCGTCCTTATACTTATAAAACGCGCTGCGGCTGATGCCCACCATTTTGGTGGCCTGCCCCACTGTGTGCGCCTCGCCCACCTGCAGCATGCGCTTGGCCTCGGCCACCTTGATGAACACCTCCGGCAGCGCTTCGGCCGATACAATGTAATATTTTTGCTTGTTCATGGTATCACTCCTATTCACATTTTCCTGCATCGTCCACAGCAGAAAAACAATTGTACGAGCGACATTTTATCACTATAGCGTGTTAATTGCAACCCCTAATTTGTCAAAAAGGGAGGTTTTTTATGAATCGGAAGCAGTTGGATTTTCTCGTGCGTTTGGCGTACATTGGCGCCATCATCGCACTGGTCTGGCTGAGCCTGCGCTATTTCTTTCTCTGGCTGCTGCCGTTTTTGCTGGCCATGGGCATTGCCTCGCTGATGGAGCCGCTGATCGACGGCGCACAGCGCCGTTTGCACTTCAAGCGCAGCTTTACTGCCGCGGCACTGACATTGGTGCTGCTGGGCGGACTGATCGCGCTGCTGACACTGCTGGTCGGCCGGTTGTTTGCCCAGGCATCCTCACTTTTGGAGCAGCTCCCCACGCTGCTTTCGCGTCTGCCGGATGCCACCGCCGACCTGCAGCGCCGTATGGACGATTTCTGCGCCGCCTGTCCCCAATCGCTTCGCACATGGGTGGATGGCTTTTTGACCAATCTATCCACCCAAGTGGTGCAGTTGGTCAATGACTTTTCCGCCGCTTGTCTGCGTGCCCTCACCTCTGCCATTACCAACCTGCCCCAGGTCTTTCTGTTCTGCGCCACCACGGTGCTTGCCGTGTTTTTCACCACCTCGGCCTATCCCGCCATTATGGACTTTTTGCGCCGCCAATTGCGTCCGTCGGGACTGGATAAGGCCCGCGGCGTCAAGGCCAACCTCTTTTCCACCTTGGGCAAATGGTGCAAGGCACAGTGCATACTGCTGACCATCACCTTCTCCGAGCTGCTCATCGGCTTTCTGCTCCTGCGCCAGAATTACGCGCTGCTTCTGGCGGTGCTGATTGCGCTGATCGATGCCCTGCCGGTTTTCGGCACCGGCACGGTGCTGATCCCGTGGGCACTGTTGTGTTTTTTATCCGGCAATATTCCCCGCGGTATCGCCCTGGCGGCGCTTTATGCCGTCATCACGCTGGTACGCAGTATCACCGAGCCCCATGTCATGGCGGCGCAGGTAGGCCTGCCGCCGCTGATGGCGCTGCTGGCTATGTATATCGGCTTTTGCACCTTCCGGGTACCGGGTATGATCCTTTTTCCCATAGCGCTGCTGTTCATCAAGCAATTGCACGACAACGATTATCTCCGACTTTGGAAATAAATCTTGTCATTATTGTCCATTTATGCTAGAATATGGTGGATTTTTGCAACGGAGGTGAACCCCATGAACAGACAGCGCAAGGCCGACCTGCTTTTGGTCATGGTCACGGCCTTTTGGGGCGCCTCTTATTATCTCACCGACCTGTGCCTGACAGACCTGCCGCCCTTGAACCTTACGGCTTTCCGCTTTCTGTCGGCCTTTCTGGTGCTGGGCGTCATCTTCTTCAAAAACCTGCGCCAATTGAACCGGATCACACTGCGATACAGCCTGCTCATCGGTTTATCACTGTTAGGCACCTATGTTTTCTACGGCTACGGCATTGCCAACACCTCCATTACCAATGCCGGATTTATCTGCGCGCTGCCGGTGGTGTTCACGCCGATTTTTGATTTCCTCATCCACCGCACCAGGCCCGGCAGGAAGCTGCTGGTCTGCCTGATGATGTGCGCAGTGGGTTTGGCGCTGTTGACGCTCAACGACCAATTCCGTCCGGCGCTGGGCGATATTTTGTGCCTCGGTGTACCCATCTGCTATTCCATTGACCTGCTGCTGACGGAAAAGGCCGTCAAACATCCCGAAGTAGACGCCTTGGGTCTGGGCGTATGCCAGTTAGGTGTGGTAGGCGTCATCACCATGGCGCTTTCGCTGCTGATGGAGCAGCCCCATCTGCCCACCACGCCCGTCACATGGGCCGCCGCGCTGTTTTTGGGATTGCTGTGCAGCGGTGTGGCCTTCGTGATACAGGCGGTGCAGCAGCAGTATACCACCGCCAGCCATGTGGGGCTGATCTTCACGCTGGAGCCGGTCTTTGCCGCCATTGTGGCGTATTTTCTGGCAGGTGAACGCCTGCAGGCGCGGGGCTATGCGGGCATGGCGCTGATGCTTTTCAGCCTTGTGCTGATGGAAGCGGACTTGCCCCGTAAGCGAAAAGAGTGATTTTCCCCAACAAAAAACGGTACAGAGCTAATCTGTACCGTTCTTCTTTTGCGCCTGCCAGCGTTTTTCCTCTTCGTGCATTTGCGCTTTATGTCTGTTCCTCCACCCATCGCAGCAGCGCTTCGCGCTCGTTGGGCAGCTCATTTTCCCATACCTTTTGCAGCAGCATCTGCAGCATTTCGCCAATGGCGCGGCCTTCGTAGCCCAGCGCCATCAGGTCCCGACCGTTCACCGCCAGTTGGTGCAGATCAAAGCACGGCTGTCCGGCCAGCACCTCCTCCAGCAATTGCTCGCTTCGGTCCAAATCACGCTGCCGTGTGCGGAACTGCGCTGCCTGTGCCCGGTTGTCGGCCCGCTTGACGGCGATGAGCTGCCGCAGAGCCTCCTCACCGATGGCGTTCAAAAGCCGCAGCATACCGCGCTTGGTGTCGGGCAGCGCTGACCCGTGGCGGCGCACCAGCAGCTCAATGCGGGCGCTGCGCTGCTTATCCATCCGCATGCGGCGGCAGATGTCCGCCGCCATATCGCCGCCCACCTGATCGTGTCCGTAAAAATGGCCAGCCCCCTGCTCATCCACGGTAAAGCACGCAGGCTTACCCACATCGTGCAGCAGCATGGCCCAGCGCAAAACCGGCTCCGGTGCGATGGCCTCCACCGAATGGACGATATGCTCCCACACAGTATAGCAGTGGTATTGACTGCGCTGGTCGAATCCTACGCAGGGCAGGAGCTCCGGCAGAAAGACGCCGAACACCTCCGGGTATGCCAGCAATACCCGCCCCGCACCCTCGCCGCACAGCAGCTTATCCATCTCGGTCAGAATCCGCTCGACGGCAATGTTTTTCAGTCTCTCCCGGTTCTCGCGGATACTGCGCGCCGTGTCCGCCTCTATGGTGAAATTCATCACCGCGGCAAAGCGCAGCCCCCGCATGATGCGCAGGGCATCCTCACTAAACCGCCGCTCACCCTCGCCCACACAGCGAAGGATCCCCTGCCGCAGGTCCTCCTGACCGCCGAAGGGGTCGGTCAGACAGCCCCGCCGGTCCATGGCCATGGCGTTGACGGTGAAATCGCGGCGGCATAAGTCCTCGCGCAGGCTATCGGAAAAAGTCACCGTACTGGGATGACGAGCGTCGGTATATGCCCCGTCTTTGCGGAAGGTAGTCACCTCAAAGGACTGTCCCTCCAGACGCACGGTGACCGTGCCGTGCTGTAAGCCGGTGGGGACGGCATGAGGCGCAAACAGCGCCGTCACTTCCTCGGGGCGGGCGGAGGTGGTCATGTCCCAGTCGTCGGGCGATTTGCCCCGCAGCAGATCGCGCACGCAGCCACCCACCGCATACGCCTCGTATCCGGCCTCCTCCAGTCGGCCCAGCACCTTGTCTACGGCGGCAGGAAACACGGCAATCCCTCCTTTTTCGCGAAATAATTCGTACAACTTGCCGTTGCACTTCTTCTCTGTTCGTATTATAATATAGGGTATGCTAAAATGCAATGCTGTGCATTTTTCACCATTGAGGAGGAATCGTATGATGATGCATCCCACTGTGGATATTATGCAATATATGAAGCCGGGCAAGCGCGTGCATCTGGCGGGTATCGGCGGCGTGTCCATGTGTCCGCTGGCGGAGGTGCTGTCCGGCATGGGCCTTTTAGTACAGGGCTCGGACATGAACGAGAGCGCCGCCGTGCAGCACCTGCGCGAAGCCGGCATTCCGGTGGCCATCGGTCACAATGCAGAGAATCTGAAAAACTGCGATCTGGTGATCCGTACCGCCGCCATCCACGATGACAACCCCGAGATCGCCGGCGCCGTCTCCCGCGGCATCCCCGTGTATGAGCGCGCGCAGGCCTGGGGCGCCATCATGCGGCAGTATCAAAACGCCGTGTGCATCTCCGGCACCCACGGAAAGACCACCACCACCTCCATGACCACCCACATCTTCATGGCGTCGCAGGCCGACCCCACCGTGATGATCGGCGGCACACTGCCCCTGCTGCACTCCGGCTATCGCGTGGGCACAGGCGATACGATCATCCTGGAATCCTGCGAATACTGCAATTCCTTTTTAAATTTCTTCCCCACCATTGCGGTGATTTTGAATGTGGAAGCCGACCATCTGGACTTTTTCAAGGATCTCAAGGATGTGGAGCACTCCTTCCGCGCCTTTGCCGACCTGATTCCCGACCGCGGCTATACCGTGGCCAACTGGGACGATCAGGGCGTGCGCGAAACGCTGGAGGGCTATACGCATAACCTGTTCACCTTCAGCGTGAACGATAAGACCGCCCGCTGCCATGCGGACAATGTGGCCTTTTATGACGGTTTCCCCTCCTTCGATGTGGTGGTGGACGGCGCGCTGTACGCCCATGTGGATCTCCACGTCCCCGGCAATCACAATATTTCCAACGCCTTGGCCGCCGCCTCTGCCGCGTACCTGCTGGGCATCGATGGCAGCGCCGTGCAGGAGGGCTTGAAGACCTTCTTAGGCGCCGGCCGCCGCTTTGAGCATAAGGGCACCTATCACGGCGCCCAGGTCTATGACGACTATGCCCACCATCCCGGTGAACTGCACGCTCTGCTCTCCACCGTCCGCAATCTGCCCTATCAGCGCGTGATCTGCGCCTTCCAGCCCCACACCTATACCCGCACGGCGGCCCTGTTTGATGAGTTTGTTGCCGAGCTGAAAAACGCGGACATCGCCATTCTGGCGGAGATTTACGCCGCCCGTGAGAGCAACGATATCGGCATCTCCTCCCGGGACTTGGCGGAGAAGATCGACGGCGCCATCTATTGCGCCACGCTGGAGGAAGTGACAAACACGCTGGCCTCTCTGGCACAGCCGGGCGATCTCATTTTGACCGTCGGCGCCGGTGACATCTACCGCGCCGGCGAAAAGCTGTTGGAACGGAGCGGCGCATGACCATCTCTCCTGTATACCACGGCGCGCCTGCCGATGCGCGTACGGAGGTGGAGCAGCGCACCTATGCGCTGCTGGAGCGGCTGCAAATTCCCTTTGACCGCGTAGACCATGACACAGCCGCCACCATGGACGACTGCGCCGTTGTTTCGAAAGTGCTGGGCGTGCCGATCTGTAAAAATCTGCTGCTGACGCCCCGCAATCGCAGCGCGTTCTATCTGCTCTGTATGCCCGCCGACAAGCCCTTTATCACCAGGGATTTCTCCCGGCAGATCGGCTCGTCGCGCCTGAGCTTTGCCACGGCGGAGGATTTAGAGGAACTGCTGGGTGTGCCGGTGGGCAGTGCCTCGGTGCTGGCCCTGATGAACGACCCCGACCACCGCGTCACGCTGGCCTGGGACCGCGCGGTGGCGGAGGGCGCGTATTTCGGCTGCCATCCCTGCCGCAGCACCTCGTCCCTGCGCTTGAGAACCTCCGATGTGCGCGATATTTTCCTGCGCCACACCGGCCATGAGGTCACTATTGTTGATTTATGATACTTTTCCCTGTGTCTTTCGGGCGCAGGGAAAATTTTTTACGAAAAATGTCCCCTAAAAAGAGGGAATTGCGCGTTTTTTCAGTATAAGTATAGTAGGCGTTTGTATAGATTTTGCCTATTAAGGTGAAACTTCGGAAAGGAGGTCGTCTTTATGCCGTTTCCCCAGAGTTTTCTGGACGAGCTGATCGCCCGCAGCGACATTGTGGATGTGGTAGGCAGCTATGTCACGCTGCAGGCCAAGGGCGGAAACTACTGGGCTTGCTGCCCGTTCCATAACGAAAAGACGCCTTCCTTCTCTGTTGCGCCGGACAAGCAGTTTTACTACTGCTTCGGCTGTCACAAGGGCGGCGGCGTGATCAACTTCGTCATGGAGATGGAGAATCTCTCCTACGGCGATGCCGTCCGCTTTTTGGCCAAGCGCGCCAACATCCCCGTACCGGAGGACGACCGCAGCGGCACGGAGAAGCTGCGTCAGCGCATACTGGCGCTGAACCGCGACGCCGCCCGGTATTACTACGGCGTGCTGCAAGGTCCTGAGGGCGCCGCCGTGCAGGCGTATCTGGACAAGCGTCAGATCCGCCGTCCCATTGCCATGAAATTCGGCATGGGCGCCGCGCCGGACAGTTGGGACGCCCTGCTCAATGCCATGACACAAAAGGGCTACACGAAAAAGGAGCTGCTGGACGCGGGACTGATCGTACAGAACAAGAAAGGCGGCTTTTATGACCGTTTCCGCAACCGGTTGATCCTGCCCGTCATTGATGTGCGCGGTGAGGTGGTGGGCTTTGGCAGCCGTATCATCGGCGGCGACGGCGCCAAATATGTCAACACGCCCGAAACCCTTGTCTACAGCAAGCGTCGGGTACTGTACGGGCTGAATCTGGCCAAGAAAACCAAGCGGCCCAACATTATTTTGTGTGAGGGCAATCTGGATGTGGTCACGCTGCATCAGGCCGGCTTTGATAACGCCGTGGCCTCCATGGGCACGGCGCTGACGGTGGAGCAAACGCGGCTTTTGAGCCGCTATACCAAGGAGCTGGTGCTCTGCTACGATAACGACAGTGCCGGACAGATGGCCACCAAGCGCGCGCTGGAGCTGCTGCATAATTCGGAGTTTACCGTCAAGGTGCTGCGTCTGCCCAATCTGATCGTAAACGGTGAGAGTAAAAAGCAGGATGCCGACGATTTCATCAAAAATAAAGGCCCTGCCGCCTTTGAAGCGCTGCTCAGCGGCAGCGAAAACGGCATGGACTTCCGCATGGCGCAGATCGCCGCCAAGTACGACCTGAAGGACGATCAATCCCGCATCGCCTACGCCGCCGAGGTCAGCGAGGAGCTTTCCGGGCTGAGCAACGCGGTGGAGCGTGAGGTATATACCGTCCGGGCCGCCGAAGCTGCCGGTTTAACGGCGGAGGCGCTGCGTTTGGAAACGCAGCGTGCCTTCAAGCGCCGCATAGCCAAGGAACGCAAGGCCCGGGAACGGCGCGAGCTGAATCCCGCCATCACGCAGCAGCCCGACACGCGCGGTATGCGCTACGATAACCTGCGCAGCGCCATGGCGGAGGAAGGCGTGCTGCGTCTGCTGCTGCTGGACGACAGTCTGTTCTCCTCTGTGCCGCCGCTGCAGGAGAGCGATTTCTCCTCGCCGCTGCTGGGCAGGGTATTTGCCCGGCTCTGGCAGATGCGGCCCTGTGAACAGTCACGGGCGCTGGCGGTACTGGGCGGCGAATTGACAGGCGAGGAAATGAACCACCTCACCGCCATTTTGCAAAAACCGGAATCTATGCCCAACGCCCCTCAGGCGCTGGCAGATTACATACGCATCATCCGTGAAGAAAAACAGCGGCGCGAAGGCACAGGGCAAGACCTGCTGGCGCTGGCACGGGATACATACAAAGAAAAAAAGGGTTATGGAGGAAAGCAACATGAGTGAAGAAATGACCGCTAAGCAGTTAGAGGAAATGGCCGATCAGCTCTTGGCCGAGGACGACAAGGAAAACGGCAAAGACGGTGCCAAGAAAAAGAGCAAGCTGGATGACAAGACCATTGCTTCCTTGCCTGCCGCTTCCCTGCTGATGAGCAGCGAGAAGCTGAAGGAGCTGTTCATCAAGGGCAAGAAAAAGGGCAAGCTGGATACCAATGAGTTGAGCGATGTGCTGGACACCATGGACCTGGACAGCGAGCAGATGGACCACATCTATGATTCTCTGGAAGCGCTGGGTATCGAGGTGGGCAGTGAGGAGGAGTTTGTCAACGATCTGCCCGACGACATCGAGCCTCCCATGGAGGAGATCGCCGAGATCGAAGAGGAGGAGCTGGTTGACCCCAACACGCTGGTCGACAGCTTCAACATCGACGATCCCGTGCGCATGTACCTGAAGGAGATCGGCAAGGTGCCCCTGCTGACCGCCGACGAGGAGGTCACCTTGGCCACCTCCATGTCCGAGGGCAATCTGGCCAAGGAGCGTCTGGCCGAAATTGAGGAAAACAACGAACACATTTCCGCCGAGGAGCAGGCAGAGCTGGAAACGCTGGTCAAGCAGGGCGAAAACAGCAAGCAAAAGCTGGCGGAGGCCAATTTGCGTCTGGTGGTGTCCATTGCCAAGCGCTATGTAGGTCGCGGCATGCTGTTCCTTGATCTGATCCAGGAGGGCAATCTGGGCCTGATTAAGGCGGTGGAAAAGTTCGACTATACCAAGGGCTACAAGTTCTCCACCTACGCTACCTGGTGGATTCGTCAGGCGATCACCCGCGCCATTGCCGATCAGGCCCGTACCATCCGTATCCCCGTGCATATGGTGGAAACCATCAACAAGGTCATCCGCGTCAGCCGTCAACTGCTGCAGGAGCTGGGTCATGACCCCTCTGCCGAGGAAATCTCCGAGGAAATGGGCATGCCCGTGGATAAGGTACGCGAGATTTTGAAGATCGCACAGGAGCCTGTTTCTCTGGAGACCCCCATCGGCGAGGAGGAGGACTCCCATCTGGGCGACTTCATCCCCGATGAAGGCGCCTCCGAGCCCTCCGAGGCTGCCAGCTTCACCCTGCTCAAGGAGCAGTTGGTGGATGTGCTCAGCACGCTGACGCCCCGGGAGGAAAAGGTGCTGAAGCTGCGCTTCGGTATCGAGGACGGCCGCACCCGCACGCTGGAGGAAGTGGGCAAGGAGTTCAATGTCACCCGCGAACGCATCCGCCAGATCGAGGCCAAGGCCCTGCGCAAGCTGCGCCATCCTTCTCGCTCCAAAAAACTGAAGGACTTTTTGAACTAACGCACTGCCGTTTCTGCTTCCGGACCCTCCCGGCGTAGCTTGCGCCTCTGTCCGGGGCCCCCGCAGCGATCCAACGCCAGTGATCGCTGTGGGGAGAGGAGGAACAACGCAGCGGTTTGCCAAATGCCCTCTCCCGCTGGGCGTTTGGCATATAGCGCAGTTTGTTCCGACGACGCGCCATCCTTCCCGTTCCAAAAAACTGAAGGACTTTTTGAACTAACGCACTGCCGTTTCCGCTTCCGGACCCTCCCGGCGCAGCTTGCGCCTCTGTCCGGGGCCCCCGCAGTAAAACCCATAAAGATTTTTGAATTGAGGTAACGAACATGACATTGGACCTGGAACATATGCCCCTGCTGGAGCTGCCCCATTTTAAGGGCGGCGAGGGCACGGCACAGGGCAAAATGCACATAGATGACATGGGCAAGATCGCCCTGCTGACACTGCCTGTCGGCGCCACGATCGGCGTCCATACCCATGAGGATAGCTGCGAGGTGATTCGCTTCCTCTCCGGCACCGGCATCATGATCGACGACGGCGCACAGCTGCCGATCACACCGGGTATGTGCCACTATTGCCCCAAGGGCCACAGCCACGGCATCATCAATAACGGCACCGAGCCGCTGACCATGTGGGCCGTGATCCCCCACTGCTGACAACCCATCCCAAGAATAAGGAGAAACCGCACATGAAAGATGCACAATCCCTGGCGCAGGAGCTGCGCCGGCACGATCTTCTCAACGATTCCGCCATTCCCGCCGTAACCTTTACCGGCATTTCCAACGACTCCCGCCAGGTCAAGCCCGGCGATCTGTTCATCTGCAAGGGCTACGGCTTCAAGCCGGAATATCTGCAGATGGCCGCCGAGCGCGGTGCCGTTTGCTACATGGCGCCCCAGCCTATCGAAGACTCTGCTCTCCCCTGCCTGACGGTTACCGATGTGCGCAAGGCCCAGAGCCTGACGGCGCAGTGGTTCTACGATCATCCCTCCGCTTCCCTGACCCTCATCGGCATCACCGGCACCAAGGGCAAATCCACCACCACCTGCATGACCCATGAGGTGATGAATGCCGTGGCCGGCCGCCGCACGGGGCTGCTCAGCGGTGTGGAGCACTATGTGGGCAGTGATGCAGAGCTGCCCCACCTGACCACGCCGGAATCGCTGGATTTCCAGCGTATGCTGTCCCTGATCCGCGACAACGGACTGGGCATTGCCACCACGGAGATCTCCAGTCAGGCCTATCAGGTCAGCCGCGTCTACGGCGAGCATTTTGATTTCGGCGTCTTTTTGAACATCGGCCCCGACCATATCAGTGAGCGGGAGCATCCCACCATGGAGGACTATCTTGCCTGCAAGATCGCGCTGCTGGAAAACAGCGAGACGGCCATTATCTGCCGCGACACCGCCTATTTTGACACCGTTTACGCAGCCGCCAAGGCAAAAGCCAAGCGCGTGCTGCTGGTGGGCATCGAGCAGGACGACTGCGACTATATCGCCAGCGACATCAAGCGCCGTCCCACCGGCGGCTACACCTTCACCGTCACCGAGCGCGACACCGGCGCCGCCTATCCTTACAGTGTGGCCATGGACGGCCTGTTCAACATCTCCAACGCCTTGGTCGCCATTGCCATCGGCCGCCGGATGCAGGGCGATCCGGCGGTGATTGCCCGGGCCCTGTCCGAGCTGAAAGTGGCGGGCCGCGCCGATGTGTACGAGGGCGGCGGCATTACGGTGCTCATCAACTATATGCACAACGGCATTAGCTGCGAGGCCACCCTCAAGGGCATTATGCACGACTATCCCGGCGCCTATATCACCGTGGTGCAGGGCATTGCCGGCCACCGTTCTCCCCAGCGCCTGCAGGGTATCGGTGAAGCCTGCGGCAAATATGCCGACCGCATTTTCTTCACCGCCGACGACCCCGGCTTTGAAGATCCCCGTGATCTGGGCAACCGTCTGGCTCACGCGGCAGCAGACGGCAAGGCCGAGATCACCGTGGAGCCGGACCGCACCATCGCCGTGGAGCGCGCCATTCTGGAAGCCCCCGAAGGCTCTGTGGTGGTGCTGGGCGGCAAGGGCCCGGAGGACACCCAGTGCGTGGGCAATGAATATGTCTACTATGAATCCGACCCCGCCATCACCAAGCGTATGCTGCCTGTGCGCGAGAAGGCCGGCAGGAACTGAAAAAACGAACTAAAAAAAACGAACTAAAAAAAACGAACTGAAAAAACGAACTGAAAAAACGAAGCGGCACGGCGGAGAACCGTGCCGCTTTTTCCGCGCAAACCCGAAAAAAAGAAGCCGTGACTTTCGTCACAGCTTCTTTTCATCGCAAATGTAAGATCGCTTACTTCAGCTCGACCTTGCCGCCGACTTCCTCGAACTGCTTCTTCAGAGCCTCTGCATCGTCCTTGGACAGCGCTTCCTTCAGCGTGGTGGGGCAGCCTTCAACAGCAGCCTTAGCCTCGGCCAGACCCAGACCCATGACCTCGCGGACAGCCTTGATGACCTTGATCTTGGTAGCGGCATCGAAACCGGTCAGAACCACGTCGAACTCGGTCTTCTCTTCAGCAGCGGGAGCAGCAGCGCCGGCAGCGGGAGCAGCCATAGCAGCGGCGGAAACACCGAACTCCTCTTCCAGAGCGTGAACCAGCTCGGACAGTTCCAGAACGGTCAAACCTTTGATCTCTTCGATCATAGCAGTAATCTTCTCAGACATTTTGATATCCTCCTAATTGTAAGATAATTTTTTAAAAAATGTGCGGACAACGGTTGTCCAAGGGGGAAAAGAACCGATTATTCGGCCTCCTCTGCGGGAGCGCCGTCCTTCTCGGCGATCTGCTTGAGCACGCAAGCCAGAGCGGAAATGGGTGCCAGCATGGTACCCAGCACCTGAGCGCGCAGCACGGGCAGAGCGGGGATTGCAGCAAGAGCATTGATGGTTTCCAGGGAAACGACTTTGCCGTCCATGAAGCCACCCTTGATCTCGAACTTGCCGTTGAGCTTCTTTGCGTAATCAGCAATCACGCGGGCGGGAGCGACGGGATCGTCAGCGCAGATAGCCAGAGAAGTGGTACCGTTGAGCTGCTCGTCCAGTTCGTTCAGACCGCAGTTGTTGAAAGCAAAGCGCAGCAGGGTATTCTTGATGACAGAATAGTCCACGTTGTTCTCGCGGCAGTCAGCGCGCAGAGCGGTATCCTCTGCCACGGTGATGCCCTTGTAATCAACGATGACACCGGCGGCAGCGTTCTGCACCTTCTCGGTCAGAGCGGCCACGATTGCCTGCTTTTCAGACAGAACTTTTGCGTTGGGCATTCTTTGATTTCACCTCCATGAGAATTGTAGGTGCGTTCAAAAAAGGAAAACCGTCCTCTTATCGCAAGACAAGAGGACGGTAAAAGCAATCAAAATGATTCGCCATCCTCGGCAGGACTTACGGCTTACGCCACCTGCTGTCTTTGGAACGCATCTGATATTATACCGAAGCGGTCAACACTTGTCAACCCCTCAGATATACAAATGAGAAGTTTTTTACTTTTTACAGCTGCTTGGCGGCGTTCATCTTCACGCCGGGGCCCATGGTGGAAGCAGCCACGCAGGACTTGATATACTGACCCTTGGCAGCGGCGGGCTTGGCCTTGATGATGGCACCCAGCAGAGCTGCATAGTTCTCATACAGCTTCTCAGCGCCGAAGGAAACCTTACCGATGGGGCAGTGGATGATGTTGGTCTTGTCCAGACGGTACTCGACCTTACCGGCCTTGACTTCCTTGACAGCCTTCGCCACGTCGGGCGTCACGGTACCGGCCTTGGGGGAGGGCATCAGGCCCTTGGGGCCCAGCAGCTTACCGAGGCGGCCGACAACGCCCATCATGTCGGGAGAAGCGACGACCACATCGAAATCGAACCAGTTTTCCTTCTGGATCTTCTCGACCATGTCCATATCGCCCACATAGTCAGCGCCGGCCTCACGGGCAGCGTCAGCCTTGTCGCCCTTGGCGAAAACCAGAACGCGGGCGGTCTTACCGGTGCCGTGGGGCAGCACGATAGCGCCGCGCACCTGCTGGTCAGCGTGACGGGAGTCAACACCCAGCTTGACGTGCAGCTCGACGGTCTCGTCGAACTTGGCCGAAGCGGTCTTGCAGATCAGATCCAGACCCTCCTGGGGATCGTACAGCATTGCCTTATCGATCTGCTTGGCACTCTCTTTATACTTCTTACCTCTAAACATCTTTACACCCTCCTTATTCGCCAACGACAACGCCCATGGAGCGTGCGGTACCGGCGATCATGCTCATAGCGGCTTCCAGGGAAGCGGCGTTCAGATCGCGCATCTTCAGCTCAGCGATCTTCTGGATGGAGGCCTTGGAGATGGTAGCGACCTTTTCCTTGTTGGGAACGCCGGAACCGGACTCAATGTTGCACTCCTTCTTAATCAGGACCGCTGCGGGGGGAGTCTTTGTAATAAAGCTAAAGGAACGGTCAGCATAGACGGTGATCACCACGGGGATAATCAGGCCCATGTCGTTCTTGGTGCGTTCATTAAATTCCTTGGTGAAAGCGGCGATATTGACGCCGTGCTGACCCAGAGCGGGGCCAACGGGGGGAGCGGGCGTTGCTTTACCCGCGGGAATCTGCAGTTTTACGTAACCGACAACTTTCTGTGCCATGAATAGGCACCTCCTTCAATAAAATGTGGTAGTAGGAAATCCCCGATGGATCTCCACTTTTGGCGAGATGCGGTGCATCTCTCCCACTTGCGCCGAAGTGGTATTCTTCGGACATCCTTTTTTTGCGGAATCTGCCGCAAATCAGGGCAGCACTTCCACCTGATCGAGCTCCAGCTCGACGGGTGTTTCTCTGCCGAACATGGAAACCACCACGCGGACCTTGTTTCTGTCCGGCTCGATTTCCTCGACCGTACCGGTGAAGCTGGACAGGGGCCCGTCGGTAATTCTGACGGTGTCGCCCACGTTGTACATCACCACGATCTCGTGCTTCTCCACACCCAGTGCAGCGACTTCCTCCTCGGTCAGAGGAATGGCCTTGTTGGCGGAGCCAACGAAACCGGTCACGCCGCGGATATTACGGATCAGATGCCAGGTGTCATCTGTCAGCACCATCTTCAAAAGCACGTAGCCGGGGAACACCTTGCGTTCCACTTCCTTCATGACGCCGCTCTCGGTCACTTCCGTCACGGTTTCCATGGGGATCTCGATCTTGAGGATCATGTCCTCCAGACCGCGGTTGGCAACGAACTTTTCAATGGCGGCCTTCACCGCATTCTCATAACCGGAATAGGTGTGTACCACATACCATTTTGCGTTTTCAGCCATGCTGTGACCTCTTAACCGGCGAACAGGCCGATGAGCGTCTTGACTGCCAAAACAGCCACGCCGTCAAAGATCCAGATGCAGGCGCCCACCACCACAGAGCACAGCAGCACGGTGCCGGTGTTCTTGGCGGTCGTCTTACCGTCGGGCCAAACGACTTTCTTCAATTCGCTTCTCATTTCGCGGAACCACTTAGCGCGGTCCTTCTTTACCTTCTTTTCCTCTGCCATTACTGCATTCTCCTTCCAAAATTACTTGGTTTCGGTATGGACCGTATGCTTCTTGCAGAAGGGGCAATACTTGTTCATCTCAAGCTTGTCAGGCGTATTCTTCTTGTTTTTCATCGTGTTGTAGTTTCTCTGCTTGCACTCGTTGCAGCGGAGAGTGATTTTCACGCGCATTCTAACGGCACCTCCTTATTAGATTGGTATTTCCCGGTAAGGCCGGGTCTACCGACTGCCTCCCTGCTCCATGGTCGTCCGTTTTCCGCGCCCGAAGCGAAAAAAGCGCGCAAAAAGAAAGCACCCATTCACAGGTAATGATTATAATAGCACAGTTTTCATCCCCGGTCAACCACTTTTTCGGTAAAAAACAGGCAATTTTCCATTTTATTTTCCGTTTTGGTTGCGGGAACGAAAAAAATCGTGTATGATGGGGAAAATGTTTATTTGACACATCATTTACCGAGGTAGTATGTATGAAAATCATGGCCATTGACTACGGCGATGCCCATACCGGCATTGCCATCTCCGATCTCACCTGCACGCTGGCCGGTTTCTCCACGGTCATCAACGCACGCCGGCAGGAGCAGGTGGTGGCAGCCGTCGAAGGGCTGATTGCCGAACACGGCGTCACTGAGCTGGTGCTGGGCTATCCCAAGAACATGGACGGCACGCTGGGCCCCCGGGCCGAAAAATGCGCCGCTCTGGCTGACGTGCTGCGTGAGGTCACCTCCCTCCCCGTTACGCTGTGGGATGAGCGCCGCAGCACCGTGGAGGCCCACGCGATTCTGTTTCAGAACGGCAAAAACGGCAGGCAGCGCAAGAAAGTGGTGGACGCCGTGGCCGCCAGTCTGATGCTGGAGGGCTATCTGACCCGCATAAAAGCGAAAAAGGAGCCGTGACAATCCCGTAAAGGCAGGCTGTTCCGCTTTTTACACTTCACAATTCACGATAAAAACCGGAGGTTTTTATGAATGTTCTCATCATCGGCGGCGGTGCAAGCGGCATGATGGCCGCGTTGAATGCCGCGCAAAACGGCCATTGCGTCACGCTTTTAGAGCGTCAGGCCCGGGTGGGACGCAAGCTGCTCTCCACCGGCAACGGCCGCTGCAACCTTACCAATTTAAACGTATCTCCCGCCCATTACCACGGTGAGGCGCCGTCCTTTGCCGATTACGCCCTGCAGTATGCGGATGTGGCGAGCACCCTGCGCCGTTTCGCTGATTTGGGACTGCTCACCGTCACCGAGGACAGCGGCCGCGTCTACCCTTACAGCAACATGGCCGGCAGCGTACTGGATGTGCTGCGCTTTGCGCTGGAGCAGCCCCACATTGACCTGCACACCGGCGTCACGGTGACACGCCTGCGCAAAAAAGGCGAGCTGTTTACCGCGGAAACCGAGGGCGGCGAAACCTTTACTGCCCGGCGCGTGATCCTGGCAGCAGGCGGCGCAGCCGGCAGCAAGGTGGGCGGCGTCATGGACGGCTACCGTCTGGCGAAAAGTCTGGGGCACCACCGCACGGCGCTGTACCCCTCTCTGGTGCAGCTTAAAACCGACCCCACCTATCCCCGCTCCCTCAAGGGCGTGAAGGCCGATGCGCGCATCCGTATTCTGCGCGGCGGAGAGGCCATTGCGGAAAACCGGGGCGAGATCCTCTTTACCGAGTACGGTGTCAGCGGCCCTGCCGTCTTTGACATCTCCCGCAGGGTGTCCACAGGCGGCGACGGTCTGGTCTGTGAGCTGAACTTCTTCCCCGATTGGGACGAGCGCTCCGTGCTGCATTGGCTGCAGCAGCGGCGGGATACCATGGCGTCCCGTGAGGCGTCGGCTCTGCTGACCGGCGCCATCCATACCCGTCTGGGACAGACGGTGTGTAAAGCGGCCGGCTTCACCCACCAGCGTGTTTCCTCCCTCACCGATGACGACCTGCGCTGCGTGGCGCATCAGGCCACCTGCTTCACGCTGCCCATTACAGGCACCTGCGGCTTCGATCAGGCGCAGGTCACCGCAGGCGGACTGCGCACCGACGAGTTTGACCCCACCACCATGGAAAGCCGCCTTGTCCCCGGCTTCTACGCCTGCGGTGAGGTGCTGGACATCGACGGTGACTGCGGCGGCTATAATCTCCAGTGGGCATGGTCCAGCGGCCTGCTGGCAGGCGAATTGCGGCAAAACACGGCGCCGTGCGCGCAGATGAAAGACGGCGCGTTTTGACGCACCTCCTTATGCATCATAAAAACAGGCGGCCTGCGCCGCCTGTTTTTATTTGTCCTGCAAATCCCGCGCTTCCTTTTTCGTCTTCATGGGGTACAGCGATAGCTGACTGCTGCCGTCCCACAGTGCCAGCAGCACCTCACCGGGCGCGTGGTAGCCCTTGTCGTGCAATTGCCGCTCCAGCCATGTGCGGTCACGCCCCGACTTTTTCAGGTTTTCCGCCAGCACGCAGCCGTCCAGGATCAGCGGCGTCTGCAGCATCTCCTGGGTGGGTTGGATAGAGAAATCAGCCGGCGTGGCAGGGCGCTGCAGGGCATTGGGCAGAAACGTCACCGTGCCGTTGTGCTCCAGCACCGCCGTCTGGATCTGGTTCAGATCGAAAAACCCCCCGATACGGCAGAACATCAGAAATTCGTTCAGATCCATCTTGGCCCGCTTCAGGTTCTTCCGGTAGATCACGCCGCTGTCCATAAGGATCAGCGGCTTGCCGGTGACAAACTGCCGCACCTTCAGCGAGTGGTTACCCCATATGGAGATGCCCACCGCCACCAGCCCATAGACCACCATAGCGATGGCCGGACGCTGGAGTTCCTCCAGTTCGGTGGCCATTTCCGCGGCAATGGAGCCGATGGAAATGCCCACGATATAGTCAAACATATTCAACTGTGACACCTGCTTGTTGCCCATGAGCTTGGTCAGCAGGAACAGCACCAGCAGCGACAAAAGCGCCGTCAAAATGACCTGAATTACATCCGACATAGAAAAACCTCCCCGGTCGTACTACTGACAGTATGCCCGGGAAGGCGCTGTTTTATTTGGTATGCACATTGATAAATTCGGCCCGCAGCTTGGAGTAGAGGATGGTCTGGCTGCTGTAAAGTCCGCAGTAGCCGGAAGCCAGATAGCTGATGGCGCAGGCCATGGCGAAGTAGAGCAAGTCGCCCGAGCCGAACAGCTCCACGCTGAGGATCACCGATGCCAGCGGGCAGTTCACCGCGCCGCAGAACACCGCCACCAGCCCCACGGCGGCGGCAAAACCGGGGTCAAGCCCCAGAAACGCCCCCACCACACAGCCGAAGGTGGCGCCGATGAAGAAAGACGGCACCACTTCACCGCCCTTGAAGCCGCAGGCGATGGTCAACACGGTCAGCAGCAGCTTCCACAGCCATGCCCGGGGGCTTGCCTGCCCCGCCACGGCCTGTTCAATGATGTGCATGCCGGCGCCGTTGTAATCGGTGGTGCCCAGCAGCAGCGTGATGCCCACGATCACTGCGGCGCCTGCCAAAATGCGCACATAGGCATTTTTGAAGTACTTCTCCGCCAAATGCTCTGCCAGGTGCAGGCCACGGCAGAAGAGAATACTCACCAGTGCGCACAGCAGTGCCAGAATCACCACCAGCAGCATGGTCCAGCCGTTCAAAGCCGGCGTGGTCACGGTAAAGCGCGTAGGGGCAATGCCCATTAAGCTGCTCACCAGATAACCCATCATGGAGGCGGTGATACAGGGGATCAAGCCTGCGTAGTACAGCACGCCCACGCTGATGACCTCCAGGGCAAAGACGGTGGCTGTCAGCGGCGTGCCGAACAGGGCGGCAAACACGCCGCTCATGCCGCACAGGGTCGCCAGCGGCAGGTCCTTTTCCCCCAAATGCAGCAAGCGTCCCGTGCCGTAGCCGATACCGCCGCCGATCTGCAGGGCCGCACCCTCACGACCGGCGCTGCCGCCGCACAAATGGGTGATGACCGTGCCGATAAAGATCAGCGGCACCAGCCAAATGGGCACTTCCCTGCCGAAATGCACCGACTCGATCACGGCGTTGGTGCCCTTGCCCTCCATCTTCGTGATGCGGTAGAGACACACGATCACCAAACCGCCCACCGGCAGCAAATACAGCACCCACGGATGGGCCTCGCGGACACCGGTGGCGTAGTTGACGCCCAAATGGAACAGCGAGCCCACCAAACCGCCGACACCGCCTACCAGCGCACCCACCGTCATCCACTTGACCAGCGCCGCGGCATAGGTCAGTATGTGTGCCGCTCTCTTTTTGATCCGTTCCACGCCGTTCACCTCCGAGGGGTTTCCTCACTTCGATGTTATACCACGCACGGACAGTCCCTGTCAAATGAAAAAGCGGCCGACTCCCTTTCCTGCCGCCGGCGGCGATCATCCGGTGCATCCGCCGGGCCATTTTCCCCCTTTTATCTCGGCACTTTGCCCAATCCGCCAGAATGTTTTTATGAAAAACTAAAAATTTTTTAGTTTATCTAAAATTTTGTCATTTTACCTGTTGATTCTCTTGTGTTTTTGCCGTATACTATAAATTGTAAAAGCAAATGTGACACTATAAATCACTTTTATGAAAACAGGAGGAATGAAAAATGAAGTACAACCGTACATTTAACTTCTCCGCCGGTCCTGCTATGATGCCGGAACCCGTTCTGGAGGAAATCCGTGATGAGATGATGAACTACCGCGGCAGCGGCATGTGCGTCATGGAGATGAGCCACCGCAGCAAGGTGTTCCAGCAGATCGTCGACGAGGCCGAGGCTGACCTGCGCGAGTTGATGGGCATTCCCGATAACTACAAGGTTCTGTTCATTCAGGGCGGCGCTACCCTGCAGTTTGCCGCCGTGGCATGGAACCTGATGAAGAACGGCAAGGCTGTTTATATCGAGACCGGCGCCTGGTCCAAGAAGGCCATTGCCGAGGCCAAGAAGTACGGCGAAGTCATCGTTGCCGCTTCCTCCAAGGATAAGAATTACAGCTACATTCCCGATTGCTCCGATCTGGACATCCCCGAGGACACCGACTATGTCTACATCTGCGAGAATGAGACGATCCACGGCGTGACCTGGAACAAGCTGCCCAACACCAAGGGTCATGTTCTGGTTTCCGACCAGTCCTCCATGTTCCTGTCCAAGCCCTGCAACGTGTCCGACTACGGCATGATCTATGCCGGCGTGCAGAAGAACGTAGGCCCCGCCGGTATGGTGGTGGTCATCATCCGCGAGGATCTGATCCGCGAGGACATTGATCCCAAGATGCCCGTCTACATGAGCTACAAGACCCATGCCGATGCCGGTTCCATGTATAACACCCCCAACTGCTGGGCCATCTACTGCTGCGGCAAGGTCTTTAAGTACCTCAAGAGCATCGGCGGTCTGGAGGAGATGCACAAGCGCAACATCGCCAAGGCCAAGGTCATCTATGACTTCCTGGATTCCTCCAAGATGTTCAACGGCACCGTCGAGCCTGAGTTCCGCTCCCTGATGAACATTCCCTTCGTCACCGAGAGCGCCGAGCTGGACGCCGAAGTCGTCGCCGCTACCAAGGCTGCCGGTTACGACAACCTGAAGGGCCACAAGTCCGTGGGCGGTCTGCGCGCCTCCGTGTACAATGCCATGCCCATCGAGGGCGCACAGGCTCTGGTGGAGTTCCTGAAGAAGTTCGAGGCTGAGCACAAGTAAGATCATTACAAGAGGGATTTTATCCCCCTTGTATATCCCCCTCACCGGTTGACATCGGTCACCGGTGTCGCCGCCCAAGGCGGCTGGGTCAAAGAATTTTTGCCATGCACATGTCGCGGCAAAAATGATCCCATTTTATTCGCACCCTTTACGGTGCGAACTCTGCGAGGCTTTTTCCTCGCGCTAAAAATATGATAAGGAGATTACTATTATGCGTATTCTGGTTACTGACGGTATGGATAAGACCGCAATGGCTCAGCTCCGCGAGCAGGGTCATGAAGTCGTTGAGCAGTTCTATGAGCCCGATCAGTTGGGCGCCGCACTGAAGGAGTTCGACGTTGCCGTCGTCCGTTCCAAGACCAAGGTCCGTGCCAATCACATTGACGAGGCCAAGACCGGCAAGCTGAAGCTGATCATCCGCGGCGGCGTGGGCGTTGACAACATCGACGTCAAGTATGCCGAGGAATGCGGCATCACCGTGAAGAACACCCCCCGTGCCTCCTCTCAGTCCGTTGCTGAGCTGGCCATGGGTCATATGTTCGCCTGCGCCCGCTACCTCTCCATCGCCGGCCACACCATGCGTGAGGACAAGTGGGAGAAGAAGGCTTACGGCAAGGGCATCGAGCTGCAGGGCAAGACGCTGGGTATCGTTGGCTTCGGCCGTATCGGCCAGCACCTGGGCGTGATGGCTAAGGCCATCGGCATGGATGTAATCGCTTTCGATATCTTCCACATCCCCGGCATCGAAGAGCAGTTGGGCATCCCCTATGTGGAAATGGATGAGCTGCTGGCCAAGTCCGACTTTATCTCCGTGCACGCTCCCGCAGTGGACGGCGGCGCACTGATCAGCGCTGAGAACATTGCCAAGATGAAGGACGGCGTGGTCATCATCAACACCTCCCGCGGCACCAACGTGGACGAGGCTGCGCTGCTGGCCGCTCTGGAGTCCGGCAAGGTCCGCGCTGCCGGTCTGGACGTCTATGCCGACGAGCCCGCCACCAATAAGGCGCTGTACAGCCATCCCATGGTGTCCTGCACGCCGCATATCGGCGCCGCCACCCAGGAGGCACAGAAGCGCATCGGCGCTGAGATCGTGGACATCATCTCCAAGTTTTAATTGAACCTGTCATAAAAAACACCGAGGCTCGCCCTCGGTGTTTTTTTGCCTGATACACGCCTGATATAAAAGAGGTCGGCCCTTTTGGGACGACCTCTTTACCATGTACTTTTATAAAAACAGCTCCGCCTCTGCGCGGCGGGCATAGCCCTCCTCCAGCTCATGCTGATGATAGATGTACCCCTCGTCGTCATAGTATTTTGCGCCGGTAGGACAGCCCTTCACGCAGGCGCAGCACTTGATGCAGATGCCCCTCACCTCGGCAGGGTTCTCGCGGCTGATACTGCCCATGGGGCAATGGTCGGCGCACCAGCCGCAGCCGCTGCATTTGGCCGCGTCCGTCTTGGGCTTCACCTTGAGGATGTTGATGGGATTACCGGCCCGGTCGCGCGGCGTGTAGTAGGGACGGACGGGGTCATGCCCGCGGACATCCACGGTCATCTCCTCCTCCGGCGCCCTGATCGAACCCACCTTCTGCGCCACCTGCAGGGCAAACTCATCCATCAAGGCCAGATCCTCCGCATCGGGACGGCCGCCGCCCAAGGTGGTGGAGAAGGAATGTTCCCCCACGAACGCAGCCGCCGCCACGGGGATGAAGCCATCATCCCGCAGGATATTGCGCAGCTCGATGAGCGCATCGTCATAGTTGCGGTTGCCGAACAGCACCACCGGTACCGCCATGGCGCCGCAGCCGCGCACCTTCTCCTTCAGATACGGCAGCAGCACATTGGGTACGCGGCCGGCATAGACCGGGGCGCCGAACACCACCAGATCGTCGATGCTAAAGCGCAGCACCTCCTGTCGGCTTTCCGGCAGCGTATAGGAAAAGGTGCCGAAATCGGTGCGCAAAGCCTTGGCGATTCCCTCGGCAATGCGGCAAACGGTCTTTTCGGTGGTACCCGTGCCGCTGAAATAGACGGCCCAAACCTTTCTCGGTTTCATCGCTTTCCCTCCTCAGATAGAGAAATCCTCCGCCGACAGCTTGTTGGTTTCCAGCTTGACGGGACGGGGCGGCACGCGCTTGAGCGGGTCATAGCAGAATCCGCCGCAATGGAACGCCGCATCCACAATGCCGCGCTTGACGCAGGCCACCTCATTTTCGTTCAGCGGCGAGCCCTTGGTGCAGTAGGCGCAGCGCGGCTCGATTTTCTTACGAAACAACATGACGCTTCTCCTTTATCATAAGGTATACAGCTTGACCTGATCGTCCTCGACGGTGGCCTTGATCTGGGTAATGGGATGTTCAAAGGCGTCGATAATGCGCGCGGCCATGGTGTCCTCCAGCTCTTTCTGGATGGTACGGCGCAGATTGCGGGCGCCATAGGTGGCGCTGTAGGACTTTTTCACCAGATAGGAAACCAGCGCCTCGTCGTAGGTAAAGCGGTAGCCCTTATCCGCCAGCGACTTTTGCAGCTCATCCAGCATAATATGGGCGATGCCGGCGAAGTGTTCCTCCGTCAGTTGGTTGAAGTAGACGATCTCATCCACGCGGTTGATAAACTCCGGACGCAGGAAGTCCTGCAGCGCCTTCATCACCCGCTCCTTGCCCTGCTCATCGGCGCTCTTGCCGAAGCCCATGGCACCGGCGGCCTTGCCGGAGCCGGCATTGGAGGTCATGACAATGACGGTGTTCTCGAAATTCACCTTGCGGCCGTGGGCATCGGTAATCTGCCCGTCGTCCAAAATCTGCAGCAGCACATTCAGCACATCGGGGTGGGCCTTTTCGATCTCGTCAAACAGCACCACGCTGTAGGGCTTGCGGCGGATCTTCTCGGTGAGCTGACCGGCCTCGTCATACCCCACATAGCCGGGAGGCGAGCCCACAATACGGGACACCGAGTGCTTCTCCATAAACTCGGACATATCCAGACGGATCAGCGACTCCGGCGCATTGAACAGATCGTCTGCCAATTGCTTGACCAGCTCCGTCTTACCCACGCCGGTAGAGCCCACAAAGATGAAGCTGACCGGCTTGTGCTTGGGCGAGATTCCCACCCGGTTGCGGCGGATGGCGGCCGCCACGGCGGCAATGGCCTCGTCCTGGCCCACAATATGGCTCTTCAAGCGCTGCTCCAGCTCGGCCAGACGCTTGAACTCCTCCTCCTTGATCTTGCTGGCCGGGATCTTCGTCCACATCTCGATGACGCGGGCGATATTCTCCATGGTCAGCTCCGGCATCCCCTTGGCGTTCAACTCCTCCAGCTCCGCCTGCAAGCGCATCTCCTGAGAGCGAAGCTCGGCAATACGGGCATAGCGGGCATCCAGCTCCTCCTCGGTATACTCCTTGCCCTCTTCAGGCTCGGCGGACATCAGCGTTTCGCGCTCAAAGGTCACATTCTCCAGATCGCGCTTGACCTCCAGACGGCGGTTGATGGAGGCATCGTGCAAATTCATGTCCGA
Source organism: Clostridiales bacterium (assembly GCA_004555205.1). GTDB lineage: Bacteria > Bacillota > Clostridia > Oscillospirales > Oscillospiraceae > Vescimonas. Next base: position 14,914 of record SFIY01000011.1, on the reverse strand, counting down.
GCAGGCTTCGTCGATCAGGTCAATGGCCTTATCGGGCAGAAAACGGTCGGTGATATAGCGCTCGCTGAGCATCACCGCCTGACGCAGCACGCCCTCGGGAATGGCGACGCCGTGGTAATTCTCGTAATAATGGGCAATGCCCTTCAAAATCTTGAAGGTGTCCTCCATATTCGGTTCGTTTACCGTCACCGGCTGGAAGCGGCGCTCCAGGGCGCTGTCCTTCTCAATATGCTTGCGATACTCATTGAAGGTGGTGGCACCGATGACCTGAATTTCGCCGCGGCTCAGCGCGGGCTTCAGAATATTGGCGGCATTCATGCTGCCCTCGGCATCGCCTGCGCCCACAATGTTATGCACCTCGTCGATCACAAGGATCACATTGCCCAGCTTGCGGATCTCCTCAATGAGACCCTTCATGCGGCTTTCAAACTGGCCGCGGAACTGGGTACCGGCCACCAGCGCCGTCAGGTCCAGCAGATACACCACCTTATCGCGCAGCTTGAACGGCACATCGCCCTTGACGATACGCTGCGCCAACCCCTCGGCGATGGCGGTCTTGCCCACGCCCGGCTCGCCGATCAGACAGGGGTTATTCTTCTGGCGGCGGTTGAGGATCTGCACCACCCGCTCGATCTCCTGCTCACGGCCGATGACGGCATCCAGCTTGCCCTCGGCAGCGCGGCGGCTGAGGTTGATACAGTAGTTGTCCAGATATTTATGCTTCTTCTCGCCCTTGCGGTCCTTGCCGTCACGGGCGTTGTTTTTCTTCTCTCCGCCGTTGTTCTGGGCAGACGGCGCACCGCCGAAGAGACGGTTGAGGAACGGGAAGGTAGCCGTCTTGCCGCTCTCCTCATCATCGTCCTCCTCCGGCAGCTCGGGCAGGTCCTCCATCTCCTCGGCGCCGCCGAAGGCCTGCATCATCTCGTTGTTGATGCCCTCCAGATCCTCCGGCGTAATGCCCATGCGCTTCATCATATCCTGCACCTGGGGCAGGCCCAGTTCCGCCGCGCATTTCAGGCAAAGGCCCTCGTTGACCATCTCGTTTTTCTCGTTCATACGCGAGATGAACACGACTGCCACATTTTTCTTACATTTACTGCACAGTGTAGGTTGCATGGTTTCCCTCCGTTAAAAATTTGCTTGGGTTGATAGGGATGTAATGAGGTCAAGCGGTGTATGCTCGGCAAAGAATTTCAAAATGGTGGAATCGGCGATCATTTCCGGTGTCAAAAGCCAGTTGAACTTCTGCATGGCCCATACCGCCACGAAAACAAGCAGCGCACCCTCGATCAGGCCCAGAATACCGCCGCCCACGCTGTCAAGCTGGGAGACGACGGGCAATTCCAGCTTGTCTATCAGCTTACATAGCAAGCGGAACACGATCAGGAGCACAATAAACGACGCCAGGTACACCAGCGCATAGGCGATGGAGTGCGCCACACTGCCTGCCACGGCAGAGAGCATCGCTTCACCGGTTTCGCGGATGCGGTCGGTCACATTTTGGAGCATATCGGTCAAACTCCGGCCGTCAAAGCCCAGCAGGCCCAGCATGGCCTCGCCGTCGGCGGTCTGGGCGCCCTGCATTCTCTTTTCCAGCTTCTGCATCAGGATCGGCTGCAGCCATTGCTCCACCGTAGGGGTCAGGAACGAGGCCGACAGCGCGGCGCCGAAAAACGCCGCCACCACCGACACGATGCCTGCAACGGCGCCCAGAAGGCCCCGCTTAACACCGATGACAAGTGCCAGAATCAGCACGGCTATGATGATAATATCCGCAATAATCGGCATAACATTCTCCTTTTTTCAGATAATCACGCGCCCTTCGGCAAGGGCCGCTATGGCGCCGATTGCCGCAGGCAATACCGTTACGGCAAGTACAGCGCGGCGCTGCCATTGCCCGCCAGAACGGCGCTGCCGTCACCGCGCATCAAAATCTCGCGGGCGGCGCTGACATTGCTGAGCGTGGCACATTCCCTCATGCGTTTGTCGTAAATCGTCAGATGATCGCTGTAGAGCGCCGCCACATAGTTCCCGGAGGCCGACAGGTCCAGCACCTCGCCGTCCGCCTCCACCTGGCCGATCACCTTACCGCGCTCATCCACCGTGAGCAGGGTGCCCTGCGCGCCGGATTTATAGCGGCCTAACAGCAGCGCGGCAAAGCCGTCGCCCTGCAGGCTGCAGCGGCGCAGATAGCTCTCCTCAAAGGGATAGCTTGCGTTGATCGTGCCGTTATTGGCCACGAAATAGAGCGCGTTTTCCGCCACCACGCAGAAGGTGTTATCCACCGTGCGGAGGTCATACACCGCCTCACCGGGCAGCTCGCAGGTGGCGGTGGGCTCTTTGCGGTTCATGCGATAGATCACCACATAGCTGGTGAAAACGCCGTCACTCTGTCCCATGGTCACGGCGGCAAGATGCTTGCCGTCGCCGGACACGGCGGCGGTCATGATAAATTTATCGGCCGAGTCAAACTCAAAGGTCAACTGGCCCGCAGCATCGTACACATAGGCGGCTGCTTTATAGCCGCTTTTATTGACCACCACCGCCAGCTTGTTATCCTCGCCCAACTGCGCCGACTGCACCTCGCTGTCGCAGGTGATATGGTGCACAAGGCCCTTGCTGTCCAGCACATACAGCTCCGTGCCGCCGATGTCGTAGGCCACCGCCCGCTTGCCGTTGCTGTCAATGGCGGCGCAGCGGAATTTCACGCTCTCGTGAAAGCGCATATTGCCGTCCTCTCCCATCACCGACACCTGACTGAGGGAGGAGCGGATCAGGCTGCCGTCCAGCGTGGCAAAGCAGCCGGAGCGGTCGCTGTCGTAGCTGTAGAGCCGGGCACAGCCGTTTTCGTCTTTGTCGGCACGGGCATAGACAAAGCTGCGGCGCAGGCCGTCAAATGTGGTGGAGTCCCACAGCACGGCCAAAGCCACGACCGCCAGCACGATGGCCGTTACGACGGCAAGGCGCAGCCATTTTTTCTTCTTGTTTTTCGGTTGGATGCGCTTAGGCGCTTCCTCCTGGGGGTTCCCCGGATCGAATTTCATCTTATCCATTCAGCCGTTCATCCTCATACCAAACCCGTGTCAGATACAGTCCGCCCGGCGGCGCCGTGGGGCCGGCCAGCGTGCGGTTGCCGGAATCCAGGATCCCAGGGATGTCCTCCGGCCGCAGCTTGCCCTCCGCCGCATAGAGTACCGTACCGGTAATGGCCCGTACCATATTATACAAAAATCCGTCGGCGCATACCTTCAATTCCAGCAAATCACCGCTGCGCGTCACATAGCAGTAATAGACGGTGCGCACGGTGCTTTTCACATGGGTGCCCACACTGCGCACAGCGGCAAAGTCGTGGGTGCCTTCAAACATACGGGCCGCCCGGTCCATCACTTCCTCGTCCAGATGCTTGGGATAGAAATAGGCGCGGTTGACATAAAAAGGGTTTTTGATGCGGGAATTGTAGATGCGATAGGTGTATTCCTTCTTGATGCAGGAGCCGATGGCGTTGAAATCCTCCGCCACCTCATAGGCCGCCTTGACCACAATGTCCTCGGGAATATGGGTATTGACGGCAAAGGGCAAACGGTCCACCGGGATGCGGGAAGCGGTGTGGAAATTGGCCACATAATACTCGGCGTGAACGCCTGCGTCCGTGCGTCCGCAGCCTGTGACCTTCACAGGCTCGCCGCAGACCATGCCAAGACCGCGTTCCAGCGTCTGGGCCACGGTGACCTCCGTTTTCTGCACCTGCCAGCCGTGATAGGCCGTACCGTTATACATTAAGACCAGCGCGATATTCCGCATGGCGTTTCACCGCCTTTCCGTAAAAATGCTTACAGGCCGAAGTGCTTGAGCACGATAATGCCGGATGCCAATACCGCAAAGCCGATCAGCACCAGCCAATCCGCGCTTTTAAAGCGCAGCACATGCAGCGCCGTGCGGCCCTCGCCGCCGTGGTAGCAGCGGCACTCCATGGCCGTGGCCAGTTCGTCGGCGCGGCGGAAGGCGCTGACAAACAGGGGCACCAGAATGGGCACCAGCGCTTTGGCCTTCTGGAAAATATTGCCCGATTCAAAGTCGCCGCCGCGGGCCTTCTGGGCGGACATGATCTTATCCGTTTCCTCGATCAAGGTGGGGATGAAGCGCAGTGCAATGGACATCATCATGGCCAGCTCATGCACCGGCACGCGGAGCTTCTTCAAAGGCGCCAGCAGATGCTCCAAGGCGTCTGTCAGCGCGATGGGGCTGGTGGTATAGGTGAGCAGGAAGGTGCCCATGATGAGCAGCAAAATCCGCAGGATCATATAGACAGCGGCCACAATGCCCTCATAGGTCACATGGCGCAGCAGCCACACATCCGCCACCGGCGTACCGCCGGTGAAAAACAGGTTCATAATGGCGGTAAACGCCACAATGATATAGATGGGCTTCAAGCCCTTTGTCAGCGCGCGCAGCTTCACCCGGGAGGCGATGATGCACACGGCAAGCACGGCAATGATGATGCCGTAGGTCAGCGGACCCTTGGCATTGAACAGGGCAATGATATACAGCACCACCGCCAGCAGCTTGGTGCGGGGGTCTAAGCGGTGGACAATGGTATTGCCGGGGAAAAATTGGCCAAGTGTAATATCCTTCAGCATGACGCAGCGCCCCCTTTCAGCCGCAGCAGCTCCTGCGTCAGCTCCTCCACGGTGTAGACCGCCGTGGACACCGGCAGGCCGCGCTGACGCAGCGCCAGCGCGACTTTTGTGACGCGGGGCACATCCAGCCCCGCCTCCGTCAGCTCCTGGGCACGGGCAAAGATCTCACGGGGCGTACCGTCCATATAGTTATGGCTGCCCCGCAGCACTACAATGCGGTCGGCATTGCTGGCCACCTCTTCCATGCTGTGGCTGACCAGCAAAACGGTGGTGCCGCGGCTTTTATGATACGCACGAAGCTGCGCCAGAATGGACTCGCGGCCACGGGGATCCAGCCCTGCCGTGGGCTCATCCAGCACCAGCACCTTCGGCTCCATGGCCAGCACGCCGGCAATGGCCACGCGGCGCTTCTGTCCGCCGGAGAGTTCAAAGGGCGACTGCTCCAGCAGGGAATCGTCAAGGCCGACGAAATGCGCCGCTTCACGCACGCGGCGGTCGATCTCTTCTTTGTCAAGGCCCATGTTGGTCGGGCCGTAGGCAATATCCTTATAGACGGTTTCTTCAAAAAGCTGGTATTCCGGATACTGGAACACCAGTCCCACCTGAAAACGCACCTGACGGATCTTCTTCGGCTCGGCCCAGATGTCCTTCCCGTCCAGATAGACATGGCCGGAGGTGGGCTTCAGCAGGCCGTTGAGATGCTGGATCAGCGTGGACTTGCCGGAGCCGGTATGTCCGATGATGCCCACAAATTCTCCGGGCATCACCGTCAGGTTCATATGCTCCACCGCATTGCGCTCAAACGGCGTACCGGCGCTGTAGGTGTGGGTTAAATCTTCCACTCGTAAAATCGGTTCCAATTTCTGTTTACCCCAGTTCTTTCATGATCGCATCGGCACACTCGTCCACCGTAATGGCGTCAAGCGGCAAATGACAGCCTCGCTGATTCAGCTCGTACAGCAGCTCCACCGTACTCGGTGCGGCCAGACCCAGCGCACGCAGCTCCTCCACCCGGGCGAATACCTCCCGGGGTGTGCCGTCCATGGCCAGACAGCCGTCGTTCATAACGATGACCCGGTCGGCGTGCTCCGCCTCGTCCATATGGTGGGTGATGAGCACCACCGTCATCCCCCGCTCGGCATTGAGCCTGCGGATCGTGGAGAGCACCTCGCGCCGGCCCACAGGGTCCAGCATCGCCGTGGCCTCGTCCAGCACGATGCACTCCGGCGCCATGGCGATGACGCCGGCAATGGCCACGCGCTGCTTCTGTCCGCCGGAGAGCAGATGCGGCGCATGGCGGGTAAACTCGCTCATGCCCACGGCAGAGAGCGCATCATCCACCCGCGCGCGGATCTCCCCGGAGGGCACGCCCAGATTTTCCGGGGCAAAAGCCACATCCTCCTCCACCACATTGGCCACGATCTGGTTATCGGGGTTTTGAAACACCATGCCTACACGGCGGCGGATCTCCAGCAAAAGTGATTCGTCCCGGGTGTCCCTCCCCTCCACATACACGTTGCCGCCGCAAGGCAGGAGCACGGCGTTCATGTGCTTGGCAAGGGTGGATTTGCCGGAACCGTTATGTCCCAGCACCACCGTAAAGCTGCCCTTTTCGATGGCAACATTCACATCCTTCAAGGCAGAACGGCTGAGCCGTCCTTCCTCCACCGGATACTGAAAGGTAAGATTTTTCGTTTCAATCATCGTTGACATATTTCCTACGCCCTGATTTCTTTCTGTCTTTTTCGGGGACCTGTCCCCTCTTTAAAAGCTCATTCGCTCCTCCAGCGGCCCGTCGCGCCGCATCATCGCACCGTCTGTATCGCCTGTTATTACTTTATTTTTTGTCGCGACATGTGCGTGACAAAAAATACCTCTCAGTCCGCAAACGTGCGAATGAAATGCCTGCGCTGCAGCGGACTGCAAGGGGGAATCTAAAGGGGGGACCTGTCCCCTCTTTAAAAACTCATTCGCTCATCCAGCGGCCCGTCGTGCCGCATCATCCCACCGTCTGTATCGCCTGTTATTATTTTATTTTTTGTCGCGACATGTGCGTGACAAAAAATACCTCTCAGTCCGCAAACGTGCGAATGAAATGAGTGCGCTGCAGCGGACTGCAAGGGGGAATCTAAAGGGGGGACCTGTCCCCTCTTTAAAAAACTCACTCGCTCATCCAGCGGCCCGTCGCGCCGCAGGGCAGTGCCATGCCGGAATCGGTACACGGCAGGCCCAGCTCGTCCCATGTGACCCTGCCGCCGTACTGATTGCCCACCAGCATCTGCAAAATATACCCCAGTACGCCGGGCGCCAAACCGGTGGTATAGCTGTTGATGATCACAAACAGCGGCTTATCGCTGAGCACCCGGGCGCACAGCTTCACAAAGGGAAAGAGATTCTCCTCCAGCTTCCACACCTCGCCGCCGGGTCCCCGACCGTAGGAGGGCGGGTCCATGATGATGGCATCGTAGGTCTTGCCCCGCCGAATCTCGCGCTCGACGAATTTGGCGCAGTCATCCACGATCCAGCGGATGGGGGCCTCCTGCAGGCCGGAGCACCTGGCGTTCTCCCTGGCCCAGGCCACCATACCCTTGGCGGCATCCACATGGCACACGGCCGCACCTGCCTTGGCGCAGGCCACGGTGGCACCGCCGGTATAGGCGAACAGATTCAGCACGCGGATGGGACGGCCGGCATGGCGGATCTTCTCCATGGCGAAGTCCCAGTTGGCGGCCTGTTCGGGGAACAGCCCCGTGTGCTTGAAGTTCATGGGCTTGACCTGGAAGGTCAGCTCCTTATAGCGGATGGGCCAGCTCTCAGGCAGCTTCTTCTTATCCCAGTGGCCGCCGCCGGTAGAAGAGCGGCTGTAGCGGGCGTTGGCCGTGCGCCAGCCGCGGTGGCGGCGCTCACTCTCCCAGATGGCCTGCGGATCGGGACGCACCAATATCTGCTCACCCCAGCGCTCCAGCTTCTCGCCGCTGCCGCAATCCAGCAGCTCATAATCCTGCCAACCATCTGCTATCCACATAAAGGGTGTACCTCCGCATATTAAATCAATTTATTATATTACAAAGGTGTCCTATCGTCAAGGCGAAAGGAACAAACGGATTTGACCGATTTGTGAATTTTTTGCCGAAAAAGCCCCCGACTCGTCCCTCCTCCCATGCATGCACCGTCTGGCGGCAAGGACTGCCTCCCTGTCTTTCGCAGAACTGCCCTCCTTGCAAAAAAGGCAGGCATCAGGTAAAATGTATACGGGTATTTCTATGTAAAGCCGCTGCCTCCCGCCCTGCACGGTCAAGGGGTACGGCGCACCTTAAAAAATCCACTTTCCGCAGACAAAATTCTCGGCTGAAGGGGTGTCTCTTCGGCGCGGATTCCTGTAATGTGATCTTGAAAGGAGGGGCAAAAACGATGCAACCTGAAAAAATCGGCGATTTTCTTGCCTCGCTCAGAAAAAGCAAAGGTTTCACCCAGCAGGAGGTGGCCGAGCAGCTCAATTTATCCAACAAAACCATCAGCAAATGGGAATCCGGCGCAGGTTTGCCGGATGTGTCCGTCCTGCCGGCGCTTGCCGAGCTGTACGGGGTTTCGGTGGACGATATTCTGGCCGGGCAGCGGTTAAAAAGAGATGTGGCCCCACATGATACGCCGGAGCGCTGGGACTACTACACGCTCCGCTCACGGATAAAGCTGGACATCGCTTTTCTTGTGGCGCTGACATTAACGCTCATCAATCTTCTCATCTGTGCCGGCGATGCCGACCTTTTCACTGCCTGGCAGCACCCCATCGGCATCCTGTTGTGCCTGATGGTCATGGCCATCGACATAATCCTTGCCACATACCCATTGCGCCAGGTACCGCAAACCTATCGGACACAAATCACCCACCGTATTGCCGTATACCTGCTGCTTCTTGTTTCCGCGGATTTGGTCAGCGTCTTTTCCATTCTCGCCCGGTTTCTTTCCCTGCATCTTGGGACAGCCGTATTTCTCTATGACCTTCATTGTGCGGCCGCTATACTGATCGTCTTGCTGTGGCGGCTGCCGGAGCGCAAATACGGCCCCTTGCTGACAGGCAGCAGGCGTAAGGTACAATAAGTTGCGCAAATTGAAAAAGAGATAAAGATAGACATGGTTTGCAGAACTCTGGTAGAATGAAGTTACCACACACCATTCTGAAAGGAGTCTGTAAACCATGTCCGAGAAGCTTGTACAGCTAAACGAAGAAGTAATCAAGGGGCAGATCAAGGAATTGGTCCGAGGCAGCGTAGAAGAAACGCTGAACGAGCTGCCGGAGCAGGAAGCAGAGAAACTGACGCAAGCCGCCCGCTGCGAACGAAATGAGGCCCGCCAGGGCTACCGCAGCGGCCATTTCAAAACTCGAACAAGTTACTGTAGGATATTGGGTAGCCAAATTTGCTGATAAATTTGATCGCGGCGGAGAAGATGGTTGGATCGAGTATTATGGCTTGTGATAGCAGCGAACAGATTTCAAGAAACAGGAAAAGCTCTAAAAATGAGTGAAAGAAGGAGGAAGTATGCGCCATAAAGAAAAGAATGAACGGCTTGTTTTGGTTCCATTTGCGATTTCCAATATTCCGCTATTATACAAATGGATATCTGAATTAGCTGAAAAACATTGGTCCGTCAAGGGGGCCGGACTTGGATGGGTCTCTTTGCAGCGCTCGCAGACTCAATCATCACAGTATTTTCTTAGAGATCGCGGTGACGGAGGCGTAGACCCCGGCCAAGCGGTATTATCGGAGATGGAGAGCAGCGGATGGGAATATATTGGCCGTTTCAAAAGAATTCAGATATTTTCAAAAGAAGCTGAAGCGGGCTCGGATCTTATTCCTGAATACAAATTGAGCAGTGATTGCAGGAAAAAACCGCTGATATTATATATCATATTATTTTCCCTTTTACTGCTCCTATTCTTTGCTTTGCTGTATATATGCCGAAGGGAAAACCTGCCATATGACATGAGTATTCCTGCTATTGTGTGGTCAGCAATTGTTTTGCTGCATGTTCTTGCCATCATTGTCTCGCTGGCAATTGTTTTGCAGATGGGCCCAAAAGGTGAAAACAATCAATCTCTTAATAAAACTATCAGGATAATAGGTGTAATCGACCATTATCTGCGTGTAACAATTATTTCGCTCTTTGTGATACCATTGCTTCTTTCCTTTTTCATCTGAATAAAACCTTATCGAGGTCGGGTCGCTGGCCTATCATCGTTAGGAGGTATCTATATGAAAGAAAACCGTTCTAAAAATAAATCTTTCTCTGTCAAGGGATGGATAGTGGGTATTATTACTGCGAATATTTTGGGCATACTTACTTGGCTACTTCCTATGCTATGTAAAAATTGGCTGCTATCCATATCTTTGGAAGATTTCTATGCAAAATACACAGCGACATTTATGTTTTGTGCCACAATGCCGCTTGCCCAAAGTATTATACTGTTGTACAACTCAAATCGAAAAAAGGGCATCTCTATTAGTCGCGGCATAAAAGCAGATATATGGATGATTTTAATCGTCAATATTTTCGCCTTCTTGTCTATAACTATATCCCACGCTGTCATTGATTCTAACAGCGAGATTATGAGTGAACGCTATCAGCAATGGGGTGAATTTATTATTCATTACGGCGGCATTTATGTGGCTGCCATGCTGCTCTCTTTGCTGTTTGGTATTGCGGCCATACGCCGCTTTAAGAAAGACGATGGGGCAAGCCATGGATAAAGAGAGCACTGTGGCTGCGATGATTCGGAAGGGTGTAGAAGCTGCGGGGGCCTGGACAATCGGCAGCTTGTTAGCCCACGCGATGGACGCAAATGACAGAGGAGGGTACGATGGTATTGTTGCGTGGTATTCCTATTGACGAAGCACTTTTGACTTATATTGGAACATTGCCTGATCTGATTAGGTACTATTTAATAGACGGTTTTTTATTTTTAGTAGGAATCCATTATTGGAAAGATTTTTTCAGAGAGTATGAAGCGGAGAGGATAACCGAAGATTCCGTGAGGCAGAAGTGGAATTCTGTTCGGAAATGGAGCAGTATACTGTGTGGCCTCGCATATTTTCTCCTTATGTTCTGTGTAATTTCCGATAACCCGGCAGAAAAGGTTGTGGAGTTCCGCATTCTTGTCGCAATTTTGCTGCTTGGTTACACGATCCGAAGTGCAAATAACTATTGGGCCTGTCGGACATTTTTCCCCAAAAAACATCGTGCAGAGAAATAGAACGTGTCAGAAAAAAGAAAGAGACCAATCCACCGTGCGAGATACATATGTCAAACAACATGATGCCACAGACTGTGCTACGGATTGTATGACAATAGAGTATCTGAAACATTTTGTATTAAGGAAGGCATCTTACGAGTTACGCAACAGACGCTACAGCATTGAAGATGCCCAGCAACTATGTGCCTCTGACCGAGGAGGAAATGACTTATGTAGACGGTGGCTACACTTTCCTGTGCGATGAATGGCTCGGATGGCACAAGCGAACAAGAAGTGATGTGGGCGCATCTGTTGAGCTTGTCGGTGCGATTGCCGAGGTGTTTCTTGTATTCTCCGCAGGTGTGAGTTTTGCTACTGCTCTTCAAAAATACGGAATAAAAATCATGGGAGAAAAGGTACTTTCTACTCTTCAGAAAATTGGAATTCGCGTTGTTGTAACTAATAATATGATTGATAAGGCATCAAGAGGCAAGTGGAATCCGGGGTATGGGATTGCATATATCGCGGATTGCAGTGATCGTGGTGGTTGTGATGGCTATGTTGAATGGTATGGATGGTCAAAATACTAATCGACCTATGGGAGGTAGTATGAAGGATAAAACATTCATTTTATTTTTTACCGGTCCTTTTTCGGTTCTGGCAATCATGGTGATCCTCTTCAGCCTTTTCTTGTACCATATTACAGAAGGGACCAATTTCCTGATAATGCCATCTTCGCTACAGCTTTGGGGTTCCATTTGTATATGCTGTATTGCCGATATTATAATAAATGTAAAATTTCAAAAGATACTTCGAATGAAGCTCGGCGTTATGAGGCGCATAACAGGTGCCTGTTTTATATGCGTTCCGTACTTCACAGTTACAAATTTGATTCCTGATAAAACAACAGCAATGCCTATATGGTCCTTTTTGCTTGTATGTGTTGTATTTGCTGCTGCAGACGGAATATGTCTATATAGAACTCGAATAGGAGCAAGGCTCTTTCATATGAGAACCAGGAAAAGGAGGTAGTAAAGGCCTTGCGTTGATTCCGGGTCTGCAGACGGCTGTAGCAGGTGCGGGATTCTTTGGCGCTTTAGCAACAGCGTGTGGACTAAGCGCGCGGTTCTTTACTGAAGCTGCAAAGCGTGGCGGAGCATATGTTGGCTATCGTTCATCCAAAAACAAACTGCTCTGTGGCTGCGGAAAGTATAACGGTTGAGGAGTAATGCTATGGACAGCAAGTTACATATTGTATGGTTTGTATCGCAAGTAATGTTCTTGTTATCTTTATTGGCAAAAACATTTTTACAGAAAAGAGATAGAGTTGTGCCGAAGGGATTAAGCATAGTCGGAGTTCTTTTCGGAATTGTCGCACTCTTATCCGTTTTGCTGATTTTAGGCAAAAATTAGCGCCGAATATGTAAGCTACTGTAAGTGGTAATATATAGCCTTTGGCTGCTTGATTGCTTATCATGCGGACAGATGCGATGGTTCTCTTGACGGGAAGGTCAGGTGGTATGGTTGGGAAAAATGGCAAAAAAGAATCCGAATAATCCTCATTTTTATATAACGCCTCTTATGGCGTTTGCGTTTGTATTTGTGACGCTCATGGTCAGAGCGTTCTTTATCAAGACGGGTAAGCCGTATGCGTTGGTGGAGTATACTACATACTTTGATATAATTATTCTACTCACATCTTTGCTGATCGATATTGTTATACAAAGAAATAAAAAGTGGTAGTCATATATTCGCAGGAATTCGGGGTGGTTAAAAATAAGTATCTGCCTTGTGATTCTTACTTTTTGGTACATTGTCAGGAAACTATTTATACCTGCTCTGGGAAATCAAATACCTATACCTAAAACTTATTTCATTCTTCTATGTTTGCCATTGGCTATCTATGGAATCATTGATTTTATAAAGCGCCAATATGCTCGCAAAGCATCAAAGCAATAATAACTTACCCGGTGTTTTGATTGGAGCAGCGGTAACATCTGTTTGCGCACAAATCATCAATATGGCGCGAGGCGTAGTTGCAGGCGCAAAATATAAGGGCGTCAAATTTTTTGAAGTGAGCTTTGGCCAGAATAAACGGGGCGTTTGCTACAGTGTAAGATACTAATATTTCAAGAAATCATTGGAAAGCTCAAGATAAAAGTCATTTTTATGGGGGTAAGTGTCAATGAAAGTGAAAAAAGAACGCATTTTCTCTATTGTGTGTATCCTTGTGGGCGCCTATGGACTCCTTGCGTCTGGGTTGTATCTACATGGCATAGTGGAAAATCCAGTCTATTGGCAGATAGGTCTTATCTCTGTGATGATTTGTACTGTAGTGAACCTCATCATAAGTATCCGCAAGAAAAAGCAGAACAAGGAAAAACCCGACATACGGTAAATCGCAGATAGGAGTAATGAACATCGTGCAGAGAAATAGAACGTGTCAGAAAAAATGATTCTGTCCATGCGAGGCGATTTCTTTCGTGTGCTCTCCCCCCTCTCGGTGCATACCGCACTGAGGGGGAGCGCAAAGATAACACCTTCCACGAAAATCCAAAGAAAGAGCCAAATCCACCGTGCGATATACATATGTCAAACAACATGATGCCACAGACTGCGCTGCCGCTTGCCTGGCTAATCAGTAAAAAACAATAGAAGCCAGTAAGATTAAAAGTCATTAGTCATCATAGAAAAGGGGAGCCATTGATGAAAGAGCGCAATTTCAATGTTGCTTGGAGACCATCCCAAATTGGAGTTGGAAGAACTCCTGTTTTGCCCAAAACCTGCTCATTTTTACCCTAAAACGCAACCTAACCCCCGCTTTTGCCTAATAAAAACAGGGGTCTTTGATAAGCAAAACATACACCACTCTGAAGTGGTAAGCGCTCAGCCGCTATCAGGCAGCCAAAGAATATGACATCGGTGAGCAGACAGCTCGCAATTATATGAGGCTGTATCGAGACCTCAACGGATTGCCCGCAAAGCGCAGCAGCAAGCGGGGATTATCTGTTTCCAAACCTCTTGCGGAGCCTGCCGGCATGGAGGAATTCGAGTCCATGACGAAGGAAGAACTTATCATGGAGCTCATGAAAGCCCGAATTGCAGAAGCTCGGCTAAAAAAAGGTTACGAGGTGAAGGGGGATGGTTCGGTAATTCTGTACGGCAAAGAGAATACCAAGTAATCATGGAACTGTCCGGAGAGTTCCCGGTCAAGCTGCTCTGTGAGATGATGAATATCCGGCGCAGCAGCTTTTACGCATGGAAGAAGAAACTCTCAAGGCCTTCTGAACGCACAAAGAATCTGGTTTCAAATATTCAGCTATTTCAGGAGTACCATCTCAGATTTCCTTCCCACGGCTATAGGTGGCTGAATGCAAAGCTGCGTCTGGACACAGGGTTGGTGCTTTCGGATCCATACGCACATAAGTGCTGCAAAATTGCCGGAATCAAGAGCAAGGCCAAGCATTATCAGTACAAAAAGCCTGGAGCCCCTGGCAGAGTATTTCCCAATCTGCTTTTGTCGGAGATACAGATCAACGGGCCGCTGCAGTGCATCGTGAGTGACATGACAGCCTTCTATGTGAAGGGCGTTTACTACGAACTGACACTGTATATGGATCTCTGGAACAACGAGATTGTCAGCCATTCTCTTTCTTCCAAGCGTGGCGACAGGATGACCTACATCAGCGGCTTGCAAGACCTCATTGCGCTGAAACAGCAGTATCCGCAATATGAGATGATTCTTCACTCGGATCAAGGCTCCGTTTATGCGTCTAAAGCGTTTAATGATCTGCTGCCCATGTACAGCATTACGCATTCCATGTCCCGAGCAGGCACACCCACCGACAATGCTGCTATGGAAGCAATTAATGGTTGGATCAAGGCAGAGCTGTTTATGGATTTTCATGTCACGGGTGAGAAATCGGTGGAAACCGAAATTGATGAGTATATCAATTTCTTCAACGAACAGCGCCCGGCGTACTCGCTGAACTATCTGACACCGGTACAATACCGCGAGTCAAATTTGATAGCATGTGCTGACCGATAG
>SFIY01000057.1 GCA_004555205.1 Clostridiales bacterium | reverse complement strand
TATCGCTGCGCGTGCCGCGCATTTATACCGAAGAATGATCCTCCGCGCGTGCGCTCTTCAAGCGCCGGCAGGCGCAACGGCAAGCCGGCCGTTTTTGCAATCGGCATCTGCCGCACCTTATGATACGGAAGACGCAGGCGCTCACAGGGCGTGGAATTGCAGCTCCGCCCGCCCGTTTCTCTTCCGAAAAACAATGGCCGCCCCTTTGGATGACCAAGGGGCGGCTATTGATATTACGGAGCATTTTCTCTCCGCTCTTTTTCCGGCGCGGAGGAAAGAAGTATCTCCGTCGCCGCGGCGATAAGCTCACGCTTAATCGTAGACGGACTCCGAATCCCAATCCAGAACAGCGCCGGTGGCGGCGTCGATCTCAAACTCATACTCCCGGTCGTTATAGATGATCTTCCCCTCGTAGATCAGCCGGCCGTCGTCGTAGTCCTGTTTGAATTCCACGATGTCGGCGCCGGTCGCGCCGGAGACCCGTGCCAGCGCCAGCGCCTTGGCATCCGTCTCGGAGACAGAGCCGCCGGTCGGCGCGCCGCCGGCTGAGGGAGACGTTACGCCCGCCGGACGGTCGGCGCGCTCTTTCTCGAATTTCACGATCTCGCCGCTGGTCGCGTTGACGTCGCAGTCGTATTCGTAATCGCCGGCGGTGAATTCCACGTCATAGACCATGACGCCGCGCTCCGTGTCCAGCCCGATCTCATAGTACGCCACCGCGTCGGCGCTCACCCCGGCGCGCTCCAGCGCCGCGGTCAGCGCCTTCTCTTCGCCGATATACCCCTTGTCGCTGGCCGTGCCCACGATCTCCAGCTGTGCCGCGCCCGCGGTATCGCTCAGCAGCAGATTGAGCTCGTTGATCGACAGCGGCGCCAGATCCTCAAAGGTGTGCAGCGGACGCTCCCGCAGGATCTCCTGGATAAGTTGCGCTCTGCCCCGGGTGATGCCGTACTCTGCCGCAAGGGTTTCCAGCTCCTCGCTCTGCACGACGGTCTGGCTCAGCACCGCGCCGTTGAAGCCGTCCGTTTGGAGCAGCTTGTTTACCTCTGCCGTCAAACGCCCCTGCAACGCCGCGCCGCGCGTCTGGCTGCTGCCATCCACGCTGATGAGGATGGAGTTTGCCCGGTCGTTCAGATAGCCGTTTTGCAGCATGGAGCCGATCAGTGCATTGACCGTCACATTCAGGTCGCTGCCGGAAAAGTCCATCGTCCCGACGATGACCTTGCCGTCCTCGTTCAGCGGGATGACGTCCAGAACGCGCTCCTTCTGGTTGACCTGAATTTCTATGCTGGGGTTAACATCCAGCGAAACCGTTGCATCTACGGTGTGATTGACCCGGTAAGCCGCAGCTCCAAAGCCCGCGCCAACAAACAGGCACAGGCAGGCGGCCAGCCCCGCCAGCTTTCCGATCCACCGATCCTTCTCTTTTGTCCGTGTTGTTGTCATCGTGATCCCTTGTCCTTTCTTGTTGCACTCGGAAAGAACAGCATCCAGCACATCCGGCGTCGCTTTTTCAAACGCCCGCCGAATCTTATCGTTCAGTTTCCGATCCGTCACGGCTGTCTCCTCCTATTGCAAGTACTGTTTTAGTTTTTTGATGGCTCTGGCGTATTTTGAAAGGACCGTGGACAGCGGAAGCTCCAGAAGCGCCGCGATCTGCCGGTGCCTGAGACCGGCCACGGCGTGCAAGGCAACAATCTGCCGCTCCTCGTCGGAGAACTGCTCCATGCAGGTGCGGAGGATCGTCTTGTCCTCCGGCGAAAGCGTGTCGGGATCGGGAATCCGGCTTTCCCATCCCTCCTGCGGAAGGACCACCGTTTTCTCCCGCTCCCGCAGGCGCTGCAGGCACAGGTTGCGGGTGATCGTCATCATCCACGCCATGGGCTTGCCGCGGGAGGCATAGCCCGCCGCGCCGCGCCAGATCGCAAGATACGCCTCCTGTAGCACGTCCTCCGCGTCGTGAGGGTCCTTCAGAACCGAAAGGGCAAAGCTGTACACCGACGCGCGGGTCCGCCGGTAAAGGCGCTCGAGCGCGTCCCGGTTTTCCGTCGCGACAGCATAGAGCAGGCTGTCCAGCTCTTCTCCGCTCACTATGGCTTTTGCGTCAGTTGTCAGCGTAAACAGCAGCATCTCTTGACCCCTTTCATTGAATTAATGCGCAGGAAGCGCGTTTTATTGCATCGAAAAGAAAATTTTTTTCAAATCGTCGAAAAACGCATGGAAGCCCCGGGGTGTCGGCTCCCCGATTTTTACGGAGTGTAGCAAACATTTTTTCCCGTGTCAAGGATGACCGGGGGATCCTCACGGATGCGGCCCGCCGGTCGGCGACGTTGCGGGACCGGAGCAGAACGGCGCGGTATCCTGCCATTACGCAATAAAAAAGGCCGTAAAAGTTGACAAACGGACATTTTTGCTGTTATAATCCGTTAAAACTGTTTTTGAGTTAATGCTAGGATTGCCTAACGGAGGAATCCATACATGAGTGTACGAATCATTGTTGACTCAACGGTAGACATGCCGGATGAACGGAAAGATCAGTTTCTCATTGTCCCGTTGACGGTCCGGTTTGGCGATGAGGAATTCATCGATGGGGTGACCATAGACAAAAAGCGCTTTTACGAACGCCTTGTAGAGAGTGACGTTCTGCCTACGACAAGTCAGGCAGCACCCGACGCATTGACTATCTCGGAGCCCGACATGAGAGGAACGGCGCGCTTCCTCGGAATGGGTGGAGCATTTGGCGCTCTGGGCGGCGATATCTCGGTGCTAAACCAGAATCCCGGCGGTATAGGCATTTACCGCAGTTCGGATATCGCACTCACGCTCGACATCGATTTTCAAAGCTCAAAAGCCCCGGGTAGCGGTTCGTTGAGCCAGACAAAATTTGATGTGAACAACGTGGGATATGTCGGAGCATTCAAAACCGGAAGCGATGTGTTGCCCTATTTCAACTTAGGATTCACCTACAACCGTTCCAAGTCGTTCAACCGCCACACCACAGGCAGTTTCGCGCTTGGCACCTCGGTTTCAAACCTCATAGCGTCATACACAACAAACGGAAACTACACCGAGGCGGATTTGATGTACACCGACAGCTATAATCCATACGCAGGGAGGGCTCCGTGGATAAGCATCCTCGCATACGACGCCTTTATGATTTCACCCAACAATCAAGACGGCTTCAACGGCTTGTTTGGCAGAGGCACATCGGGTTATGGCACCTTTGAGACCGTAGAGGAGGGGCACATCGATGAATATTCGATAAATTTTGGAGGCAACTTGTATAACACAGTGTATTGGGGTATGGGTTTCGGTATAACCGATACCGACTATCGCTCTTACACCTAT
>SFIY01000056.1 GCA_004555205.1 Clostridiales bacterium | reverse complement strand
ACACAGGCTGGTCATTCGATTGGAATAATCCATCGATGAACTACCTGTATCATAGAACATTTTTGTGCCCTGTGCCGTATGTCCACAAAGTAGGAATTAGGGGTAAAAATCAGAAATTTCCACGATTGCGGAATTGATATGGTATAATCAATTCAACGGTTATAAATGTCGTTAGAAAGGGGGAACTGCTTCAATGAACGGAGCTACTACAATACAGGAACGGCTAAAAGATTTACGATTAAACAAAGGATTAAAACTGGAAGAACTGGCTGAGCAAACGGGTATTTCAAAATCGGCTCTTGGCAGTTATGAAAAAGATGACTATAAGGAAATCAATCATGGCAACCTTATCCTGCTGGCAGATTTTTATGGGGTGTCCCTCGATTATCTCTTTTGCCGGACAGAGAACCGGGCGGAGATCAACACGCCATTAAGTGAGCTGCATTTGAGTGATGAGATGGTAGCACTTCTGAAAAGCGGTCGGATTAACAACCGTCTGCTCTGCGAACTTGCCACCCATAAGGACTTTATCAAGTTTCTTGCGGACATTGAGATTTATGTGGATGGGATTGCCACCATGCAGATTCAGAACCTCAACGCCCTTGTCGATACCGTCCGGCATGAAATCATTGAACGGTATCGCCCCGGCGAAGACGACCCCCATTTGAAAGTGTTGCAAGCCGCCCATATCAGTGATGATGAATATTTCAGCCATATGGTTCTGGATGACCTCAACCTTATTATCCGGGATATTCGGGAAGCCCACAAAAAGGACAGTGAGAGTGCGCCCCAGATCACCGTTGCCGATGAACTGAAAGAAAATCTGGAAGCTGTCGAAAATTTCAAAGGCAGTCGGGATGAAAAGCTGGTTGTTCTTTACTGCAAGCAGCTTGGTATCAACTATAAAAATCTGTCAGACGAAGAATTTCGCTGGCTCATTCGGATTCTCAAAAAATCAAAGAAAATGGGAACGCCTATCAGCCAGAGGAAAAAACGGTAAAGAAAAACCGCTGTTGCATGGTTTGTTAGCTTCCATGTAGCAGCGGTTTGTGCTGGGATTATTCAGTTGAAATTTGAATATTG
The DNA here is from genome assembly GCA_004555205.1 of Clostridiales bacterium. Classification (GTDB taxonomy): domain Bacteria; phylum Bacillota; class Clostridia; order Oscillospirales; family Oscillospiraceae; genus Vescimonas. Next base: position 2,649 of record SFIY01000056.1, on the reverse strand, counting down.
CATAATATCCTCTTTCTGCAAAATTACTTTTTCTCCTTCGCCGCATGGCTCCTGAAATGCGTGATAATGATGTTCCAATAGTTCATCTGTTATCACAAACGGTGAATTGGCATTTAAGACCTGATTCCTTTTATATAGTCTTTTTTGCAAAAGCTCCTTACTGGCTTTCATATAGACAAGTTCCGTTTCAGCGCCTGCTTTTTGGATCAGCTCTTTATAAAAATTCCGATTTGTAGGTCTATTCGGTTTCATGCTATCACATAACGGGATAAAATACAAGAACAGCCACCGCAGTTCAAACTACGGTGGCTGTCAACTGTTTTACGAACACCCCCGATTCGGCCGGGCGTTTTTTCGTCTTGACAGCTAATGATCGTTAGCGTATCATACAGCTAACACATATTAGCCAGGAGGCCGGCTTCCATGAACACCCGGGAAAAAATCCTGCTCGCCGCGCTTCGCCTGTTTTCCCGGCGCGGCTATGACGCGGTCAGCGTCGAGCAGATCGCGCAGGCCGTCGGCATCAAGGCGCCCTCGCTGTACAAGCACTTTCAAAGCAAGCAGGCCATCTTCGACGCCATTCTCGCGGAGACGGCGCAGCGCTATGCCGCCTTCACCGATGGGATCTCCGTCCACACGGGCACCCCGCAGGAGGACAGCCAGACCTTTGCCCGGCTCACCGCCGATGTGCTGGTGGAGAAGATGCGCGCGCTAGTCGCCTACTCGCTGCACGACGAATTTGTCAGCCAGCTCAGGCGGATGCTGACCCTCGAGCAGTTCCGCTCGCCGGAGCTCTCCGCGCTCTGCTCGCAGCGCTGCGTCACCCAGCTGTGCGACTATCATACGGCGCTCTTTGCCCGCCTGATGGATGCCGGCTTTCTGCGCCGCGGGGATCCCGCCGTGCTGGCCATGCTCTACGACGCGCCGGTGCTCGTCGCGCTGGGCGAGTGCGACCGCCATCCCGAGCGCGAGGCGGAGCTGACCCTTCAGCTCGAGGCGCATGTGCGCCTGTTCCACAGAACGTTTGCTGCCCCGGCGCAGGAGCGCACCGGGACATCAGAAAGGAAGGAAACCCCATGATTTCAGCCATCGTCTATACCTCCGCCACCGGCGCTACGGCGCAGTATGCGCAGCTGCTCGCCGGGCAGACCCATCTGCCCGTTTACTCGCTCAGGGACGCGCGCAGCGCGCTCGCGGACGGCGCAGAGATCCTCTACCTCGGCTGGATCATGGCCAGCAGCGTGAAGGGCTACGCCGATGCCGCCAAACGCTACCGCGTGCGCATGGTCTGCGCCGTGGGCATGGCCGCCACGGGCTCGCAGCTCACCGAGGTGCGCAAGGCCTCCTCCATCCCGGAGGATACGGCGCTGTTCACCCTCCAGGGCGGCTACCATTCGGAAAAGCTGCGCGGCGGCTACCGACTCATGATGCGCCTGATGCGCGGCGTCCTCATCCGGCAGATCGCCGGAAAGCCCGAACGCACGCCCGCGGACGAGGATCTGCTCGACCTGCTTGAGCACGGCGGGGACCGCGTCAGCGAGGCGAACCTCGCGCAGCCGCTCGCCTGGCTCGCCGCGCAGGAGGGCTGAGGGGCTCGAGCATCATGGCGCGCATTGAGGAGCGCGCAAGGCGCTGAATCTCCGATTTCTCTCCCCTTCGGGGAGGGTGCCCCCAGGGGGGCGGGTGAGGTCCCCGCGTCCATCAAAAAAAGCGGGCCGTGCCCGATCCCACCTCCGAACTGCTTCATCATGTGATGTCTCTCTGTTCTCGCCGCACGATGTTTGGGCGCAATTTCCCATAAGCTCAAAAAAGGAGCCCTTCCGCAGAGCTCCCTTTATTTTTTTGCTTGATCCCCCGATCAGAACTCGGAGATGATCTCCGTCCAGATCTGGTCGTAGAGCTTCGTGTCGTCGCCCAGGTATTTGAACACCTCGCACTTGTCGAGCACCTCCTGCGGCGGGTTGTTGACCGGAGAGGCGTTGTATTCGTCCGCGCCGAGCAGCTCGATGGCCGCGGTGTTGGGGATCGCGTAGCCGACGTACTCGTAGTTCATCGCGGCGATGTCCGCGCGGCAGAGGAAGTCGATGAACTTCTCCGCGCCGGGGACGTTCTTCGCGTTCGCCGGGATGCAGATGGAGTCGTAGAAGATGTTGCTGCCCTCCTGCGGCACCACGTAGTCAAGCGCCTCGTTCTCGCTCATGCAGCGTCGCCGCTCCAGACCAGCGCGACGCTCGCCTCGCCGCCGATCATCTTGTCCTTCACCTCGTCGACGACGTAGGCCAGCACCATGGGCTTCTGCTCGATGAGCAGCGCCTTCGCGTCCGCCAGGTCGGCCGGATCGACGGAGTTGAGGTCGTGGCCGCACATCACCAGCGCAATCGCCAGCGTGTCGCGCGGGGAGTTGAGCATCAGCATGTCCATCGTGTAGGCCGGGTCCATCAGCGTCTGCCAGCTGGCCGGCGTCTCGTCCACGTTCTCCGTGTTGTAGAGAATGCCCATCGTGCCCCAGGTGTACGGCACGGAATACTCGAAGTCCGGATCGTAGCTCTCGTGCGTGAAGCGCGGGTCGATGTTCTCGACGTTCGGGATGTTCTCCCAGTTGATCTTCTGCAGCAGATTCTCCTGAATCATGCGCTCGATCATGTAGTC
>SFIY01000032.1 GCA_004555205.1 Clostridiales bacterium | reverse complement strand
GAGCGTTATCAAATCGTTATCAAAAGAGAGATATAAAACCGCAAAATCGTTGTGCCGCAACGGGTTCGGAGTTTCAAAAACTCACTCCCATTCCACCGTAGCGGGGGGCTTGCTGGTGACATCATACAGCACCCGGTTGACATGGGGAACTTCGCCTACGATACGGCCGGACACCTTATCCAGCAGCTCCCAGGGCAGGCGCGACCAGGTGGCGGTCATGAAATCCTGGGTCTGTACGCTGCGCAGCGCCACGGCATAGTCGTAGGTACGCTCATCGCCCATGACCCCTACCGAGCGCATATTGGTCAGCGCGGCAAAATACTGGTTGGCCGTGCGGTCCAAACCGGCCAGCGCCATTTCCTCGCGGAAGATGGCATCGGCTTGGCGCAGGATATCCAGCTTACTTCGCGTTACTTCGCCGATGATGCGAATGGCCAGACCGGGACCGGGGAAGGGCTGGCGCCACACCAGACTCTCAGGCAGGCCCAACTCCAGACCCAACTGACGGACTTCATCCTTAAACAGGCGGCGAAGCGGCTCAATGATCTCCTCAAAGTCCACATGCTCCGGCAGACCGCCCACATTGTGATGGCTCTTGATGACGGTGGATTCGCCGCCCAGACCGGATTCCACCACATCGGGATAGATCGTGCCCTGTGCCAGAAAGTGCACCTTGCCGATCTTCTTGGCCTCGGTTTCAAACACGCGAATAAATTCCTCGCCGATGATCTTGCGTTTGCTCTCCGGCTCCGTGACACCCGCCAACTTATCCAGGAAACGGTCTTGTGCGTTGATGCGGCGAATGTCTACATGGAACTCGTCTTTCATCACCCGCTCCACATCGTCGCCCTCGTTCAGACGCAGCAGGCCGTGATCGACAAAGATACAGGTCAACTGGCTGCCCACCGCTTTTTGCAGCAGAGCGGCCGCCACGGCGCTGTCTACGCCGCCGCTGAGCGCCAGCAGTACCCGCTTGTCGCCGATTTTCTCGCGGCACTCGGCAATGGCCGTGTCCACATAGGAGGACATGGTCCACTCGCGGGAGAAACCGCAGATACCGTAAAGGAAGTTCTCTAAAATCTGCGTGCCGTATTCGGTGTGCATGACCTCGGGGTGGAACTGCACGCCGTAGAGACGGCGCCCTTCACACTCGATGGCGGCATGGCGGCAGCCCTGTGAGGAGGCGGTAATACAGAAATCAGGCGCCAGCTTTTCCACCTCCACGCCGTGGCTCATCCAGTAGACGGCGGTTTCGGGCACGCCGGCAAACAGGCGGGAGGTGCCGGTGTGGTGCAGCTCTGTCTTGCCGTACTCACGGGTGACGGCCCTGCGGCACTGACCGCCTAAGAGATGGGTCATGAGCTGCATACCGTAGCAAATACCCAGCACGGGGATGCCCATCGAGAACAGCGCGGGATCGACCATGGGAGCGCCCTCGTCGAATACCGTGGCGGGACCGCCGGTAAAAATCAGCGCATCCGGCGCAAAGGCGCGGATTTCCTCCGGCGAGATGCGGAACGACTTAATTTCGCAGTAAACACCGCATTCACGAACGCGGCGGGCAATCAGCAGATTATACTGACCGCCAAAATCCAGAATCAGAACGCGTTTCATTCAGCAATCCTCCCGAAATACGATTTTGCCGCCGTCCACCGCATCAATGATCGCCAGAGAGTGCACGTCGTAGCCTTCCCGGCGCAGGGAATCGCCTCCGTCCTGGAAGCCTTTTTCCACGGCAATACCGATGCCCATTAACTGTGCGCCTGCCTTTTGCACGATGTCGATCAATCCGCGCATGGCGTAGCCCTTGGCCATAAAATCATCGATAATCAACACCTTGTCATCAGGCCCCAGCCATTCCTGGGCAACGATCAAGGTGACCTTCTTCTTGTAGGTATAGGAAAAAATATCGCTCTGGTACAGTCCGCCCTCAATGTTGTCGCTCTTGGCTTTCTTGGCAAAAACCATGGGCACACCGTATTTTTGGGCGCAAACCGTCGCCAGAGCGATGCCGCTTGCTTCCGCAGTGAGTACCATTGTGATGTTGTTCGTGTCAAAATAGCGGGCAAATTCGTCCGCAATATCGCCCATCAGGGCCGTGTCCACGCGGTGGTTTAAAAAACCGTCCACCTTGACAATATTACCGGGCAAAACGCGCCCTTCCCGCAAAATGCGCTCCTTTAACTGCTGCATAGGCGTCCGCTCCTCTCGAAAGTGTATTAAATCATATAATACTCATTTTTCAGAAAAAAACAAGGGAGAAAACGGCGAAAAAAGGCACATTTTCTCCCATTATTTTGACAGTTATTCCAAGGTGAAAACAGGCGCTTATCACTTTGATAAGCTGTTCTTTACATAGTCGGTAAAACGCTGTGCAGCGGCGGTCAGCGGCACGGTATGCAGCGTGCACATATCCACACTGCGCGGCGGGATCTCAAAGGTCGTCTTCAATTTGCGCAGCTTACCGCTTGCCAGCTCCCGGCTGACAAATTCCTCTGTAACACCTGCCACACCGAAGCCGATGGTCGCCAGATCCACCAGCAGACTGCGGGCGCCCAACTCGATTTCCGGATGCAGGCGCAGCCCGTTCTGCAGGAAGTATTTTTCCAGATACAAGCGGGAAGAGGCTTTGCGCTCCAGCAGGATCAGCGGGAAAGCGGCGATCTCTTTCAGAGAATAGGTGTGGTCAAAGTCGCAGGGGTAATCAGCACCGGCGACAAAGACGGAATGGGTGGCAAAGCAGGGAAACACATCCAAAGACCCGGTGTCATTGGGCGTGCTGGCAAAGGCCACATCCACCTTGCCGGACTGCAGCAGGCCCAAAACCTTATGGCTGCGGCCGGAAATGATCTGGATATGGATCGCGGGATGCTGCCGATGGAAAGCATCCAGATAAGGGAGCAAAAACTGGCTGGTAACCGTGTCGCTGGCGCCGATAACCAACTGTCCCATTTGCAGTTCGCGGGTTTGGGAGAGCTTTTCTTCGCCGGTTTCCAGCAAGCCCATGGCACTGCGCACATATTCGTAGAGCATTTTGCCGTCCGCGGTCAAAGAAACACCGCGGGAATTACGGGCAAACAGCCGCGTCTGCAGCTCGGCCTCCAATTGCTTGATGGACTGGCTGACGGCGGATTGGGAGATATATAAGGCCTGTGCCGCGGCGGTAATATTGCCCGCTTCGGCAACTTCCTTAAAGACTTTGTAAAGCTCCAATTTCACGGACATAATAACACCTCATAAGTGAAAATTATAAAAAAGTCATGGAATATCTAAATAAATTATATCATATTTGCGAACAATTACAAGGTTTGTTTTTCTTGCAGGATGGACGATCCTGTGATATGATAGGGAAAACACGGATAAGAGGAAGAAACAATGGATGGATTAAAGAAAAAATGGCGCAGTATGTATCTGATGGAGCAGATTTTCGCGATAGCGGGTATCGTCGTAGCGGCGGTATGTCTTGTCATGGGTGAACCGCTTTATGCAGTGGTATTTCTGCTGTTGATACTGCTGATGATGATGTCGCTGAGCGCAAGCCGCACAAAACGGCTGAGCCGCAAATACGGCACCCTGTATTTCCACACGGAAGACGGGCAGATGGTGCCCTTTACCTTTGAACAGGTCAAAGCGGAGTATATGCACGGACAGGGCGGAAAATATCACGGCCGCAAGGTGACGGTGTGTTTCCCTTATGATAAATTGGACGAAGATGGCGATTTCAAAACCGGCTTCGGCTTGGTGATTTGCAAGGACGGCTGGCAGGATGAGGAGGGCTTGCTTCCTGCGCTGAAGCGGGGCGACTTGATTTCGGCCACCGGCGAGTTTGTGGCGGTGAACCCTAAATATTTCTGCATCGGCAAGCTGACAAGCATACAGCGTGCCACGGAGGAAATGAAGTATATCTAAAGAAATGAAGTATATCTAAATGACAAAGCCGGCAGGTCAAACTGCCGGCTTTTTGCTTATCTGCGTAACTGTTCCCATATGGTGATGACGCCTGTTTTGCGGGTCTTGTTCATGTCGATTACCCGCTGATTGCGGCTGCCGCGGAACTGCAGGGAGATGTCCTTCAGCTCCTTCATAAAGCGGCCGTCCACCAGCACATCGATATAGGACAACATTTCGTCCGTGACTTCGCAGCGGGGATGGGACCCATCCTTTAACAGCTCATCCTCCAGACGGAAGCCGGTAAAGACCCAAACGGTCTTGGTGGGATAATCCGCCTTCACCTTTTTCAGCAGCTTGACCAGCTCGCGCTGGTTTTCCGGCTCAAAGGGCTCTCCGCCCAGAACGGTCAGACCGGCCACATAGGATTTATCCAGCTCGGCATAAATCTCGGCGGCAGTGTCATCGGTAAACGGCTGACCGAAGCAGAAATCCCATGTCTGGGGCTGGAAGCAGTCGGGGCAGCGGTTGGTACAGCCGGACACAAACAGCGTCACACGCACACCGATGCCGTTGGCAATATCACATTTCTTCAATTCACCGTAATACATGATAGGCTCCTTTGGGAAAGAAAAAGGCGGACATCTGCCCGCCTTTTTTGGTTGTCATTTGGCTTACAGATGCAGCACGCGGTCCTTGATTTCCTGCGTGCGGCCCTGATTCCAGAACTGTGTACCGATATAACCGCAGGTGCGGCGTGCCACATTCATCTTGTCCTGATCGGTGTTGCCGCAGTTGGGGCATTTCCAAATCAGCTTGCCGTCTTCTTCCTTGATCTCGATCTCGCCGTCCCAGCCGCAGACCTGGCAGTAGTCGCTCTTGGTGTTCAGCTCTGCGTAGATGATATGATCGTAGATAAACTTCATGACCTCCAGCACGGCGTCCAGATTGTTCTGCATATCCGGCACCTCCACATAGCTGATGGCGCCGCCGGGGGACAGGTGCTGGAACTGTGCCTCGAACTCCAGTTTCTTGAACGCGTCGATAGGCTCGGTCACATGGACGTGATAGCTATTGGTGATGTAGCCCTTATCGGTGATCCCCTCAATGATGCCAAAGCGCTTCTGCAGACCCTTGGCAAACTTATAGGTGGTGGACTCCAGCGGTGTGCCGTAGAGGGAGAAGTCGATATTGCTCTCTTTCTTCCACTTGGCGCAGGCATCGTTCATGCGCTTCATGATATCCAGCGCAAAGGGCGTGGCAGAGGGATCGGTATGGGACTTTCCGGTCATGTACTTTACGCACTCATAAAGGCCGGCATAGCCCAGGGAAATGGTGGAATAACCGCCGTAGAGCAGCTTGTCGATGGGCTCACCCTTCTGCAGGCGGGCCAGTGCGCCGTATTGCCACAGAATGGGAGCGGCATCGGACAGGGTGCCCTTCAGGCGCTCGTGGCGGCACAGCAGGGCCTTGTGGCACAGCTCCAGACGCTCATCAAAGATGCTCCAGAACTTTTCGATATTGCCGCCGGAGGACAGTGCCACATCGGGCAGGTTGATGGTCACAACGCCCTGGTTGAAACGGCCGTAATACTTATGCTTGCCCGGCTCGTAGTTGCCGGCGTTGGCGATATTGCCGATACCGGCGTCGGTAAAGCGGTCGGGTGTCAGGAAGCTGCGGCAGCCCATACACACATACACATCGCCCTTGAGCTCCAGCATTTTCTTTTCGCTGATATAGTCGGGCACCATGCGCTTAGCGGTGCACTTGGCAGCCAGCTTGGTCAGATACCAATACTTGCTGTCCTCGGTAATGTTGTCCTCCTCCAGCACATAGATCAGCTTGGGGAAGGCGGGGGTGACCCACACGCCCTTTTCGTTCTTGACGCCCTGATAGCGCTGCTCCAGCATTTCCTCAATGATGACCGCCAGGTCGTCCTTCTCCTGCTGGGAACGGGCTTCGTTCAAATACATGAACACGGTGATGAAGGGGGCCTGACCGTTGGTGGTCAGCAGGGTGACCACCTGATACTGGATGGTCTGTACGCCGCGGCGGATCTCCTCGCGCAGGCGCTTTTCAGCAATGGCGTTGATCTTTTCGCTGTCCACCACGATGCCGGAGGCGTCGAACTCATCCCGGATGCTGGCACGCAGCTTTTGACGGCTGACCTCCACAAAGGGCGCCAGATGGGTCAGGCTGATGGACTGACCGCCGTACTGATTGCTGGCCACCTGCGCCACGATCTGGGTGGCGATATTGCAGGCGGTGGCAAAGGAATGGGGCTTCTCGATCATGGTGCCGGTGATAACGGTGCCGTTTTGCAGCATGTCCTCCAGATTCACCAGATCGCAGTTGTGCATATGCTGGGCATAGTAATCGCTGTCGTGGAAATGGATAATACCCTCACGGTGTGCCTCCACCACATCCCGGGGCAGCAAAATACGCTCACTCAGATCGCGGCTGACCTCACCGGCCATATAGTCGCGCTGGGTGGAGTTGACCACAGGGTTCTTGTTGGAGTTCTCCTGCTTGGCCTCTTCGTTGTTGCACTCGATCAGAGACAAAATCTTGTCATCGGTGGTGTTGGATTTGCGCACCAGGCTGCGGGTGTAGCGATAGGTGATATAGTGCTTGGCCACTTCGAAGGCGCCGTGCGCCATGATTTGGTGCTCCACCATATCCTGGATTTCCTCCACGGTGGGGGCACGGTTCATCCTCTGGCACTGCAGCTCAACAGACTCGGCGATCCGCTGGATCTGAACAGGGGTCATGCGATCCACATCTTCCACGGAGTCGTTCGCCTTGGTGACAGCGATGATAATTTTGGTAATATCAAATATGACCTCAGAGCCATTTCGCTTGATAATTTTCATACAAGTTCCCTCCCGTACTGCCCACGGCAATCTTTTGTAAATCTAAAAGCGCTTGCCTTTATAATAACCTATATCTTGCGTTTTTGCAAGAGCACATTAACAAAATATAGGGGAGAGAAGCAACAAAATTTATGGATAAATTTTGGCAAATCTTCACAAATAATACAATATATAGGGCGTGATCCTCCGGTTTGAGCCACAAGATATAGAGGGCTGTTTATGAAAGGGCCGTATTTTGTACTTCTTTTGCGAAGGATCCGCACTTTTTATCGCCATTTTACAATAAGTGTGGTATACTGTGGATAAGAAACCGGGAAACGAGGAGACATGATATGGAAAAACTGTGCGATTTGCTGCAGGTCAAGCCGGGCGTCACGGCGCTGATCGGCGGCGGCGGCAAGACCTCGCTGTTATACCATCTGGCTGAGGAATTGCGTGATCGCGGTACGGTATTGGTGTGTACCACAACGAAGATTTGGCCGCCGGAGCATCTGCCGGTGGTAGGGGAAGTGGATAAGCTGATCGAGGCTTTGTCCCACTATGGTGTGGCTTGCGCCGGTACACCTACTGCACAGGGGAAATTGACAACGCCCCATTTCCGCTGGGAGGATCGTGCCGATTATGTGCTGGTGGAGGCGGACGGCTCTGCCGGCCGGCCCTTTAAGGCCCATGAAGCATGGGAACCGGTGATCCCGGAGCGGTGCGGCAATACCGTTCTGGTGCTGGGCGCCGACGGTTTCGGCAAACCCATCAGCAAGGCGGCACATCGTCCTGCCATATATGCAAAGCTCGCCGGCGTGCCGGAAAACCGCTCCATATCGCCTGCCGTGGCGGCCAAGGTGGTCAAGCGTGAGGGCTTCCATGACCGGATATTTGTCAACCAGACGGATACCGAGAAGGAATGGGAGCAGGTCCGGCAGTTGGCGGAGATTCTGGATTGTCCGATCGTGGCAGGGTCGCTGCGCGATAAGAACTGGAAAATCGTTCGATAAGAAAAAACGGCTGCAAGGCGGTACTTGCAGCCGTTTTTTATGGATTTATTGCAGATAACGCGTTGGCTAAGCGGGCATAGTCTTCCAAACTGAGCCGCTCGCCGCGAATATCGGGGCGCAGACCGCAATCCGTGAGGATCTGCGTGAGCTGCTCCTTGGGCAGCGGCCAGCCGGTCTGCAGGGAGTTGACCAGCGTCTTGCGCCGCAGGGCGAAACCGGCGCGCACCGTGCGCCACAGCGCCGCTTCGGAGACGACCTCTACCGGCGGCGCTTTCCGCACGGGGCAGTGGATCACGGCAGAGGTGACCTTGGGAGATGGCAGGAAACAGGTGTTGGGCACGGTGAAAAGCAGCTCCGGTTCCGTGTAATACTGCATCAAAAGGGTAAAGGCGCCGTAATCTGCCGTGCCCGGCTTGGCGCAGATCCGCTGGGCGACCTCCTTTTGAATCAGCACCGTCAAGCTGTCAAAGCAGCCGCTTTCCACGCAGGCGGTCAGCACCGGCGTTGTGATCTGATAGGGCAGATTGGCGCACAAAATCGGCCGCAGACCGTCAAAATGCTCGGCCACCAGCGCCTTCAGATCGCACTTCATAATATCGCCGGGCACAAGGGTGAAGTTGTCAAAATCCGCCATGGTTTCCGCCAGAATCGGGTACAGACGCCGATCCAATTCCACGGAAACCACTTTGGCGGCGCGCCTGGCAAGCTGCTGTGTCAGCGGCCCGATCCCCGGCCCGATCTCCAGTACGCCGGTCTGCTTATCGACGATGCATGCCTCGGCAATATCCCGGGGCACCCAGTCCTCAATGAGAAAATTCTGGCCCAGCGACTTGGCAAAGCGAAATCCGTGGCGAGCCAGCAAATTTTGAATATCGTTGCGGTCACATAGATTCATTTCCGTGACCTCCTTTGGTGGAATGGGAAAAGTATACCATAAAGTATATCATAAATTATACCATAAAGTGCGGGACTTGACAACTGCCCTACAAGGTGCTAAAATACAGAAAAGTAAGAAAAGTTATACTATTAAGAACGAGGTGTACTGATGATCGACAAGAAAGAAGACCGCTATTTTATGGCTTCTGTGAAGCTTGGTCCCAAGGGGCAAATCGTGATTCCCAAGGAAGTGCGCGAGATGTTCGGCGTGGCACCGGGGGATACGATGGTGCTGCTGGCAGATCGGAAAAAAGGCGTGGCGCTGCAGACGGTGGATAAATTGAACCCCATGCTGCGTAAGACCTTCCGCAGCATCGTGAATGATGAGGAAGGCGACGGGGAGGAGGATGAGGCATGAATGTATTGACCGTGAAGGGGCTTTGCAAATCATACCCGTCCTTTACGCTGAAGGAGGTCAGCTTTGCACTGCCCCAAGGCACCGTGATGGGGTTTATCGGGCGCAACGGCGCGGGGAAATCCACCACGCTGAAATCCATTTTGGGCCTGGTGCATCCCGATAAGGGCCAGGTGACTTTTATGGAACAAGATGTTGCGCAAAATGAACAATATATGAAAGAAAACATCGGCGTTGTATTAGGCGGCATTGATTTTTATGCGCAGAAGAAGATCAAAACGATCACCGATGTGACCCGCCGCTTCTACCCCAACTGGGAGGAAGAGAAGTATCGCCACTATTTGTCGCTGTTCGGCCTTGATGAAACCAAGCGAGTGCGGGAGCTTTCCGACGGTATGCGTGTCAAGTATCTCATCGCCCTGGCGCTGAGCCATCAGGCGAAGCTGTTGATTCTGGACGAACCGACCAGTGGCTTGGATCCCGTTTCCCGTGATGAACTGACGGAGCTGTTTCGTGCCATCGTTGCCGACGGCAGCCGCAGTATTCTCTTTTCCACACATATCACTTCGGATCTGGAGAAGTGCGCCGATCATATTACCTTTATTAAAGACGGCGAAATTTTCTATACAGGCGCTAAGGCTGATTTCCTGACAGAGTATGCCCATCTTGGCACAACGCTGGAGGAGATCATCGTTGCGGCAGAAAGGAGGTCTTTGGATGCAGGCTCTATTATATAAGCAATTTCGTCTGGTGTGCCATCCGATGACGCTGGTATTCTGCCTGTTCGGCGCCATGCTGCTCATCCCCAACTACCCCTATACGGTGGCATTTTTCTATGTAACGCTGGGCATTTTCTTCACCTTTATGAACCTCCGCGAACAGCGGGATATGTATTATGCCGCCGTTCTGCCGATCCGTAAGCGTGACACGGTAAAGGCCTCCGTGCTGTTTATTGCGATGATCGAGCTGGCCTCGCTGGTCATTGCCGTGCCGTTTGCGGTGCTGTCCGTTCATATCAACCCCAACGGCGGTAATATAGTGGGCATGGACCCCAATGTGACCTTGTTTGGCGCAGCTTTGCTGCTGTATGCGATTTTCAACGCCATCTTCCTGTGTGAGTTCTACAGAACAGCCTATAAGGTGGGTATGTCCTATCTTAAAGCGGTGATTCCCATGGCAATAGGCATGATGGTCTGCGAGGCGCTGGTGCATTTTCCCGGCATGGCGTGGTTGGACGCCGTGGATGCAGCCGGTCAAATGAAGCAGCTGCCGATTTTGCTGCTGGGCTTGACGGTGTATGTGGTAGGACTGCTGCTGACCTACCGCTGTGCTGCCGGGCGATATGAAAAAGTAGATCTGTAAGAAAATGGCCTGCGGCGGAGTCCGCAGGCCATTCTTTTACAGCAGTTTCCGCATATCTTCCGGAATCGGCGCGGTGATATGGAGCCATTCACCGGACAGGGGATGGCGCAGCCATAATTCATAGGAGTGCAGCGCAGGCCGCGCAATCAAATCGCGATCTTCCGTGCCGTAGAGCCAGTCGCCCACCAGCGGATGCCCGATGGCGGCCATATGCAGGCGCAGCTGGTGCGTGCGGCCGGTCAAAGGACGCAGACGCAGCAGAGAACGGGAAGTGCTTGCTTGCAGCACTTCATACACCGTATGGGAATCCAGACCGTTGGGGTCAATACAGCGTTTCAGCACGGAATCGGGATCACGGCCGATAGGCAAATCCACCGTACCGAGCGCAGGGACAGGAATCCCTTCGCAGATACCGCGATATTCACGGCGGAAATCGTCGCTGTGCAAAAGGGCCATGCAGCGCCGGTGCATATAGCCGTTTTTCGCCACCACCATCACGCCGGTTACGCCGCGGTCCAGGCGGTTGACAGGATGGAAGGGCGTATCACCCAAATAGTGGGCCACGGCGCCTGCCACGGTGACGGTTTCCTGTGTCAGGGCGGCAGAGTGGACCGCGATACCGGCGGGTTTATTCAAAATCAGCAGATCATCGTCCTCGAAAAGGATGTCCAGCGGATAATCCACCGGAATGATGTGGGGACTTAGCTCGCCGTCATCGGCGATATTGACGGTCAATTCGTCACCGGCATGCACAATGGCGGCCACTGTCACCGGCAGACCGTTGAGCAGAATGGCATTTTCCCGCCATTTCAGCGACTTGAGCAGGCCGGAGGAGATTTGCCATGTGCCCCGCATGAGCTGCTTGACCTTTTTGCCCTCCTCCTCGGCGGTAATATTCAGCTTTAAAATTCGCATGAAATCCCCCATTTCTCTGAAGAATATTGTAGCATATTTTAAGCGGTTGTGGTAAACTAATTGCAAATAAGCGGAAAGAAGGGACGTATCATGGCATCAAAGGTTTATTTTGCGGATCTGCGCGCGGATTACCACGAGAACCTGCAGCAGAAGTTGACCCGATTGATGAAAACGGCCGGTATGGGCACCATTGATTTTGACAGAAAATATGCAGCCATCAAGCTGCATTTCGGCGAGCCGGGCAATCTGGCATTTTTGCGGCCCAACTGGGCAAAAACGGTGGCAGATTTTGTAAAGGACTGCGGCGGCAAACCCTTCTTGACAGACTGCAACACGCTGTATGTAGGCGGCCGCAAGAACGCGCTGGACCATCTGGACACGGCGATGCTCAATGGGTTTTCCCCACTCTCTACCGGCTGCCAGATCATCATTGCCGACGGCTTGAAGGGAAATGATGAGGTATATGTGCCGGTGGAAGGCGGCGAATTGGTGAAGGAGGCCAAGATCGGCCGTGCCATTATGGACGCGGATGTCTTTATTTCGCTGAACCACTTTAAGGGCCATGAGGAGGCCGGCTTTGGCGGTGCGCTGAAAAATATCGGTATGGGCTGCGGCAGCCGGGCCGGTAAGATGGAGCAGCACAACGCAGGTAAGCCGCTGGTGCGCGAGAAAGCCTGCGTGGGCTGCGGTTTGTGTGCCAAGATCTGCGCCCATGATGCCCCTGTCATGGTCGAGGGCAAGACCCATATTGACCACGATAAGTGTGTGGGCTGCGGACGCTGCATCGCGATCTGCCCCCGTGACGCGGTGGTGCCGCCCTATGACGGCAGCTTTGATGATCTGAATTGCAAGATGGCTGAGTATGCCAAGGCGGTTTTGGCCGGCCGGCCGCATTTCCATATTTCACTGGTCATCGATGTCTCGCCCAACTGCGACTGCCATGCGGAGAATGACGCGGCGATCGTACCCAATGTGGGTATGTTTGCCTCCTTTGACCCGGTGGCATTGGATATGGCCTGCGCCGACGCGGTGAATGCGCAGCCGGTGATCGCCAACAGCGCATTGGCCGAGGGCGATGCCCACGATCACGACCATTTCCACCGTGTCCATCCGGAAACCAACTGGATGAGCTGCTTAGAGCATGCAGAAAAGCTGGGGATCGGTACAAGAGAATACGAACTGGTGAGGATTTAATTGCATTGACAGAAAAATCATCCACCCGCTTTTGGCGAGTGGATGATTTTTTGTAAAGGTTTACTTATTCAGATAGTCCATGCACTTTTTGTTGGCCTCGAAAGCGATCTTGTCCTCGTCGATGGTGGTCAGACGGCCGTTCTTCACGGTCACACGGCCGTGAACCACGGTGTAATCCACCGCACCGCGCAGACCCACCGTACCCAGTACGGACTTGGCATCCATGCAGGCGCCCACAAGCTCCAGACGACGCTCATCGACCATGAACAGGTCAGCGCATTTACCGACCGCCAGAGAGCCGATGTCGTCACGACCCAGCAGGCGGGCGCTGCCGCGCGTTGCCATCTTCAGGATGTCGTAACCGGTGGGAGCCAGACGGCTGGAGTTGAGACGGTGCAGCAGGAAAGCCACGCGCAGTTCCTCCAGCAGGCTGGAGCCGTCGTTGCTGGCGCTGCCGTCCACGGCCAGGCCAACGGGAACGCCCAGTTCCAGCATTTCGGGAATGCGGGCGATACCGGAGGACAGCTTCATGTTGGAGATGGGGCAGTGTGCCACGCCGGTGCCGGTCTTGGCCAGCAGGCGCAGTTCCTCGTCGTTGAAGTGGATGCCGTGGGCATACCATACATCCTCACCGATCCAGCCCAGACGCGCCATGTACTCCAGAGGACGGACGCCCTCGCGCTGGAGCATGAAATTCTCCTCATCCTTGGTTTCGCACAGGTGGGTGTGCAGACGGACGCCGTACTGACGGGCCAGGATCGCGCTTTGGCGCAGCAGCTCGGCGGACACAGAGAAGGGGGAGCAGGGGGCCAGCGCAATGCGATGCATGGCGCCGTAGGAAGTATCGTGATACTTCTCGACCAGACGGGCGCTGTCGGCCATAATCTCGTCAACGGTCTGCACGACGCTGTCAGGAGGCAGACCGCCGTCCTTTTTGCTCAGATCCATACTGCCGCGGCTGGCATACATACGGATGCCCAGCTCGTCGGCGGCGGCAAACTGCGTGCCGATCAGATCGCCTGCGTTGGCAGGGAAGACATAGTGATGGTCAAAGCAGGTGGTGCAGCCGTTCTTCATCAGCTCACCCATGCCGGTCAGACTGCTCAGGCGGATCACATCGTGGTCAAGATTCTTCCAGATCTCATACAGCGTTCTCAGCCAGTCAAACAGCTCCATGTTCTGCACCTGCGGCAGGTTGCGTGAAAAGACCTGGTACAGGTGGTGGTGGGTATTCACCAGACCGGGATAGCACAGCATATGGCTGGCATCAATGGTTTCGTCAGCGGCAACATCCAGATTCTGGCCGATTTCTTTAATAAACCCGTCTTCGCAGTAGATGTCGGCATTGGTCAGCAGGCGATCGTTATCGTCGCAGGTAACAAGCTGTGAAATATTTTTAATCAGCAGAGTAGCCATAGTGTTGCTCCTTTTCCATAAGATATTGAAAAAGAGCAGGCCCAAACGGGCCTACTCTTTTTGTCAGGCACTCAGGTTCCTCGCGGAAGTAGGGGAGACCGAGGAACACGAAGGATGAAATTGTCAGCGCTCTTCGCGGAAATAGCTCAAGCCCAAAGAGGCAGGCGGCTGATCCTCACGCTTTTTGCGCAGGGAAACAACGATCAGCACAATCAAGGTGATGACATAAGGCAACATTTTGTAAAGCTCCTTGATTGCCATCTGACCACCGGGGGTGGGCAGATAGATGTTCAGGATGTACAGACCGCCGAACAGGATGGAAGCCAGGATGCTGACATTGGGACGCCAGATGGTGAAGATGACCAGAGCGATGGCCAGCCAGCCACGGTCACCAAAGGCGTTGTTGGACCACACGCCGTTGGCGTAGTCCATCACATAGTACAGTCCGCCCAGACCGGCAATCATAGAGCCGATGCAGGTAGCCAGATACTTATGTTTGGTCACATTGATACCGGCGGCGTCAGCGGTGGAAGCACTCTCACCCACGGCGCGCAGATGCAGACCTGCGCGGGTGTGATTCAGGAAGTAGGATGTACCCAGAGCAAGAATGACAGCCACATAGGCCAAAAAGCCATAAGACAGGAATAACTCACCAAACCAACCGGTGGTGGTAGCGCCGGGCAGGCTGGTCTTAAAGAAAATGCTGGTGTTGGACAGAGCAATGGAGGGCACTTCACTGCTGGTCAGTTTGATAAGGGAGCCGCCGAAAAAGTTACCAACGCCCACGCCGAAGGTGGTCATGGCCAGACCGGTAACATTCTGATTGGCGCGTAAAGTGACGGTCAGGAAGCAGTACAGCAGGCCCATCAGAAGAGAACCCAGCAAGGAGCTCAGAATGGGGATGATAACGGCCAGGAAGGCGTTCATTTCCGCTGCAGCGACAGATTGTTCATAGAAGAACGCTCCGATGACGCCACTGATACCGCCTACATACATGATACCGGGAATGCCCAGGTTCAGGTTACCGGATTTTTCGGTGAGGATCTCGCCGGTGCTGCCGAACAGCAGAGGGATGCCCTGCATCACAGCGCGAGGAAAGAAAGAAATAAAACTAAACATCCGTTACGCCTCCTTCTTGCCGCTCTTGCGCAGGGTGACCTTGTAGGTGATAAAGAACTCGGTAGCAATGATAAAGAACAGAATGATACCGGTCAGAATGTCAGCGAAGGAGTGGTTCAGCCCCAGAGAGCTGGACACTTCGCTGGCGCCGCGATCCATGGTCACCAGCAGCAGAGAGGCAGCGATCATGATAAAAGGATTAAACTTGGACATCCAGGAGACCATAACGGCGGTAAAGCCACGGCTGTCCACAATGGTGGTAGTCAGGGTGTGATCTACGCCGGAGGTCAGGATGAAACCCATCAGTGCGCACAGGGCGCCGGAGAGCACCATGGTGCGGATAATTACACGGTCCACTTTGATGCCGGCATAACTGGCGGTGCGCTGGCTCTCGCCTACAACAGCGATCTCATAGCCATGCTTGCTGTACTGCAGATAGATGTACATAAAGCCTGTCATCAGAGCTACGATCAGAATGGGCAGAAGATACTCGTTGCCCACAGTGGGCAGCCAACCGGCCTGAGTAGGCTGGTTAATGATGCCGATCTTACCGGCGCCCTTAGGCACCTCCCAAACGATGATAAAGTAGGAGGCCAACTGCATGGCGATGTAGTTCATCATCAGGGTAAACAACGTTTCATTGGTGTTCCACTTGGCCTTGAAGAATGCAGGCAGGAAGCCCCACAGGGCACCGGCCAGGAGGGAAGCGACCAGAGAAACCAGGATCAGCAGGGGAGTAGAGAGCTTGTCGCCCAACAAGATCATGCAGGTGGTGGTGGCCAGGCAGCCGATAAGGGTCTGACCTTCCGCACCGATGTTCCAGAAGCGCATCTTGAAAGCGGGGGTCACAGCCAGGGAGATACCCAGCAGAATGGCCACATTACGGGCGGTAACGCCGATGCGGCGAGAAGTGCCGAAAGCACCGGAAAGAATGGTGCCGTAAACGCTGATAGGATTTTTTCCGGTCAACAGCGTGGTGATCAGGCCACAAAAAATCAGAGCCAGCAGCAGGATGCCGCCGCGAATAGCCAATGCCTTAGGCAGAGGCAGGGCATCACGCTTAGAAATTTGAAATAGAGATTGCTTATGCATCTACCTTGCCTCCTTCCACACGGGTCATCAGAGCACCCACTTCACGCTTGTCGGTAGAGCGGGCATCTACTACGCCGGAAACCTGTCCGCCGCAGAGCACAACAATTCGGTCGCACAGCTCCAGCAGTACATCCAAATCCTCGCCTACATACACAACGGCGACGCCCTTCATCTTCTGCTCGGTGAGCAGATTGTAAATCGTATAAGATGTATTAATGTCCAGACCACGGACAGCATAAGCAGTCATCAGCACGGAAGGCTGCTGGGCAATCTCACGACCCACCAGGACCTTCTGCACATTGCCGCCGGACATACGCCGGACGGGGAAACTGGTGCTGGGGGTGACGACCTCCAGCTCCTTCCAGATGTGCTGCGCCAGGGACTCGGGATCCTTGCGATTGAGGAACACGCCCTTACCCTTGCGCCAGGAACGCAGCATCATGTTGCCGGTCATGCCCATGGAGCCAACCAGACCCATGCCCAGACGATCCTCGGGGACAAAGCTCATGGCGATACCGTTTTTGCGGATGTCCATGGGGTCCAGACCCACCAGGTTCTTATTCTCACCGCTTTGAGGGTCAATATAGGTGACCGTACCGGAGGAAATGGGATAAAGACCGGCAATGGACTCCAGCAACTCACGCTGACCGGAGCCTGCGATACCGGCAATGCCCAGTACCTCACCGGCATTGACGGTGAAGCTGACATTATCCAACCGCTTCACACCCAGGTCATCAAATACAGTCAGGCCCTCCACCTTCAGACGGGGCGTGACATTAACGGGGTCGGGACGGTCGATGTTCAATGTGACGCTGTGGCCCACCATCATGTCAGTCAGAGACTGCTGATCGGCGTCCTTGGTCATCACATCGCCTATGTACTCACCCTTACGCAGAACGGCCACGCGGTCAGAGACCTCCAGCACCTCATGGAGCTTGTGCGTAATGATGATAAGGGACTTGCCGTCAGCCTTCATGTTGCGCATGACGGCAAACAGCTTGTCGGTCTCCTGAGGAGTCAGTACGGCGGTGGGTTCATCCAGGATCAGGATGTCGGCGCCGCGGTACAGCACCTTTACGATTTCCACGGTCTGCTTCTGAGAAACAGACATATCGTAGATCTTCATGTCAGGGTCAATGTCAAAGCCATATTTTTCGCAAATGTCTTTGACCTTCTGACGGGCGTGGTTCAAATCCAGCTTTCCTTCCAGACCGAGAATGATATTTTCGGTGGCGGTGAACAGATCGACCAGCTTGAAGTGCTGATGGATCATACCGATGCCAAGGTCGAAAGCGTCCTTGGGAGAGGAAATAGTTACTGGTTTTTCGTGAATGTAGATATGTCCCTCATCGGGGAAGTAGATGCCGGAGAGCATATTCATCAGCGTGGTTTTGCCGCTGCCGTTTTCACCCAGCAGGGACAGAATCTCACCCTCGTACAGATTAAGGTTCACATTTTTGTTAGCGATAACCTTGCTGCCGAAACGCTTGGTAATGTTCTCCATTCTGATTGCGCATTTTTTTTCCAAGGCTGTCATCCTTTCTTTCGGCGCAGTTGGCTGCAACACCTCGTGGAACGCCGGTTCAATACAATTCATTTTACCATATATGTCGAGGATTGTAAATCAAAAATTGCAAAAAAATTGTTAGGTAAGAACAAAAAATGTGAGGTTACACAAGAATGATATAGTTCCTTTGTGAGAATTGTCAAAGAGCAGAAAAATGAATGGGGAAAGTGCAAATAAACGGCCTATACAGCGGAAAAAGAATGGACTGCCGAAGCAGTCCGTCGATCTCCAGATCAAAGTAAGGAGCGGAACGGAACTCGGACTCTGCGAAGTAACCATCCTTGACAACCTTGGTGTCGGGGGTATAAGCCTCGTCAGTGTCGACGTCAGCCATGTGATCAACGGACAGAGGAGCACCCTTCACGGTGAAGTTGTTGCAGTCATAAACATGGATCTCGCCCTTCTCCAGCTTTTCCTGAGCAGCCTTGATGGCGTCAGCGGTGCCCTCGGCGGCAACATCCTCGTTCAGCTCGGTCAGCACCACAGAGCCGGTGGCCAGAGTGCCGGTCCAGTCGGTATCAATGGCGGTGCCATCCATGACAGCCTTGATGGCATACTCATAGTAGGGAGCCCAGTCGATACGGGAGGAGATGATGTAGGTGTTGGGGGCAGCAGACTTGGTGGAGCCGTTGTAGGACACGTTGGGAATCTTGGCGTTCTCGCAAGCGGTGGGAGCGCCCAGGGAGTCAGCGTGCTGGCTGATCAGCTTGCAGCCGCCGTCAATCAGCTTCTGTGCGCCTTCCTTCTC